>DYGG01000080.1 GCA_020724775.1 Ignavibacterium sp.
ATTTCGACATCCAATTCCTGTCAAAACCCAAGAGGGATTTTGACCTACTCGCCTATCCTTTTGAGCCATTTAATCCGTAGACATCAATTCATCGTCAATATCTTTAGATTTCGTGCCCCGCAGACGCCCTCGTCTGCGGCTTCATCTTCTATCAGGAATCCCTCCTGACGCAATTCATATTTCCAGTTCCCGTAGGTCGAAACCCCGCCGCAAGCGGGATGATTTCGACTTCATCATCCCCGCCACCGGCAAGCATGATAACCACATCGCGGTGTCAGGAACCCATTCCTGACACTCTTTTCATGTCCGCCAGGAAATCAAAATTCCCTCACTCCACCTTCCTCACCAGCACCTTCCCGTTCTCATCTACCACCCGGCCAATCTTTATATCAATATCATGGTCAAAACCAATCGCCATATTTCCGGCAAGAAGCCGCTCCACCAACTTCCGCTTCACTTCCATCGTCTCCAGCGGGAAGAGGTCCACCGATGCCACATACGGTATTCTTATATGATGCGATGACGGCACAATGTCGGCGTAGTACACCGCCGTGAACCCGTCCGAGGTCGCCTCTATTGCCTGATGTCCCGCTGTATGTCCGCCGGTGCGGGTCAATTTGATTCCCGGCATGACCTCGGCATCTCCATCGACCAACTCCAACTGTCCCGCCCTTTCCAGAACGCGTAAACGGTCGGGAATATAGACCGCCGATGTCCTTTCATTCGGATTGGTGGCATCATTCCACTCAATCTTCTGCACGATATACCTTGCCTTCGGAAATCGTGGCACCAGGGTTTCACCCTCTTTTCTCACCGTACCGCCGGCATGGTCGGTATGAAGATGAGTCAGCAGAACATAGTCGATATCGGATGGCCGCAACCCCAGGCTCCTAAGCCCCGAATCGAGTTCGGTCTCTCCTGTGGAAGCATAAATCTTTCGTTCCATCGGTGAGAGGCAATCCCCCAGTCCGGTATCGAAAAGAAAATTCTTCCCGTGCGCTTTCAAAAGAAAGAGATTGGTCTCCATCGGCACCAGATTCTCTTCGTCCGGTGGCAAAAGTTTCCCCCATATCTTTCGCGGAACGACACCAAACATTGTCCCCCCGTCGAGTTTGAACCGTTGCTCGACGAAGGGAATTATTTCGAACTTTCCGAATTTCATTCTATCTAAGATAATTTCCGGCAATCACCAGGCGCTGCACTTCCGAGGTCCCTTCGTAAATTTCCAGCACCCGTTGGTCGCGGTACAGTTTCTCAATAATGGAAAACTCGCCGATATAGCCGTAACCGCCATGAATCTGCATCGCCCGGTCGACACAGAAGCGCGCCGCTTCCGAGGCAAACAGTTTCGCCTGCGATGCCTCAATCGTGAATTTCTCTCCCTTATCCTGCATCTGCGCCGCCTTGTACGTCAGCGCCCGGGCAGCTTCCAGATGAGTCCCCATATCGGCAATCATCCACTGTATCGCCTGAAGTTTCGCGATCGGCGCACCGAAGGCAATGCGGGATTTGGCGTAACTGACCGCTTCGTCCAGCGCCCGCTGGGCTATCCCGACTCCCTGCGCCGCCACACCGATACGCGCCCCATCCAGTGTCGCCATGGCATAACGGAACCCTTTGCCGACTTCACCCAACTGGTGCGAGACCGGAATCTTGTAATCTTTCAACTCGATTCTTCCGGTTGTCGCCGCCCGCATTCCCATTTTATGCTTGAGGGTGAATCCTTTGAACCCCGGCCGGTCGGCATCGATAATAATCGCCGAGACTTTCGGGCGCCCCTCATCTTCATCGCCGATACGGCAGAAGAGCACCGCAAAATCGCAGGCGTCACCGTGCATGATAAAAATCTTTTCGCCGTTGATAACAAACTCATTACCGACAATCTTGGCAATGGTCTGCTGGTTCGCCGCATCCGAGCCGGCCATCCGCTCCGTCAGCGCAAAGGCCGGAATCTTTTCTCCCGAGGCCGCCGCCGGCAGATATTTCTTTTTCTGCTCGTCACTGGCAAAATGTATGATGGGGTAAACCGCCAACTCCGGCACCGCCGCCAGAAGCGCCGTCGCCGGGTCCCAGTACGCCAGTTCTTCAATGAGAGTTATATACTCAATATTGGACCGCCCTTCGCCGCCATACTCCTTCGGCATGGCAAATCCAATCATGCCCGCCTTGCCCAGTTTGCGGTAATACTCAACCGGCAATTTCTCCAGCGCCCGGTCCAGGTCTCTGAATACCGGATTTATTTCCTTTTCCGCAAACTCCTTGACACGATCCCTTACCGCCTGCTGCCGTGGGTCAATATTATATCGCATCTCTCCTCCCGAGATAGTAGGATGTTTATCTCTTCAGAAACGACCGCCGGTCCTCTCTGAAGAAAAGTTAAATTATCTTCTCGTTCTGACTTCTTCCGGCGACCGCCTCGCGCAGATATTTTATCGCCTCTTCGGTCGTCGCCCCCGGCGTAAAAAGCTTCGACACCCCCATCTTCTCCAGCGCAGCGACATCCTCATCCGGAATTATCCCGCCCCCGAAAAGAATGATATGGTCGGCTTTTTTCTCCCGAAGAAGATTCATTATCGCCGGGAATAGCGTCATATGCGCCCCGGAGAGAATCGACACCCCGATGGCATCGACATCTTCCTGAATCGCCGCATTGACAATCATCTCCGGCGTCTGCCGAAGTCCCGTGTAAATAACCTCGAAACCGGCGTCACGGAACGCCGCCGCAATAACCTTTATGCCGCGGTCATGCCCATCCAGTCCCGGTTTTGCCAGAAGAACCCTAATTTTTTCCGCCATACTCTCTATTTCTCAACAATTCAATTCTTCGTAGGTCGAAATCCTTCTTAGGTTTCGACAACCCAGTCTCCGTAGGTCGAAATCCTTCTTAGGTTTCGACATCAATTCATCGTCAATATCTTTAGATTTCGTGCCCCGCAGACGCCCTCGTCTGCGGCTTCATCTTCTATCAGGAATCCCTCCTGACGCAATTCATATTTCCTGTCTCCGTAGGTCGAAATCCTTCTTAGGTTTCGACATCAATTCATCGTCAATATC
>DYGG01000047.1 GCA_020724775.1 Ignavibacterium sp.
AAAAAAAGGGCGTCGACCATTTTGTCAACACCCTGAGCCCGCCTGAGGCGGGCTCTTGATTTAGGTCGATCAGAAGTACAGACTCACCGGTCAGACCCTCTACTTGAGCAGCATCATCTTCATGGTCTGCGTGTACGCGCCGGCTTTCAGACGATACAGGTAAATACCGCTGGAAGAAGATGAGCCACTCCACTGGAAGGAGTGATATCCTGCCTCCAGATATCCCTGGTACACAGTCGCCACCTGCTGTCCCAGAATGTTGTATATCTCAAGGGAAACATCAGATGCCGCCGGCAGACTGAAGCTGATTTCGGTGTATGGATTGAACGGGTTGGGTGAATTAGGATAAAGCGCAAACGACGTCGGCACCATCGGCTGCGCCGCTTCGATATCTTCCTCCCACTTGTAGCCGCCATCATCATCAACACCAGGCAAGAACTTCACCGGAGCCGGTTTCACTATGAAGATTACGCAATCGGTCGCGGAGAAGGGACTACCATCCTTCATATTGCCGGTAAAGGTCACCGGAATTGCCTGTCCCGGAATTATCTCGCTCAGTCCCGCGGCAAGGGCATTCTGATCGAACTTGAGAATAAGGTCAACATAACCGTCGGGAAGATACTCGTGACAGACACATTCCTGAGAACCATCAGCAACCGGTGTCGAAATATCTTTGAATCGATACTTGAGCCAGGGGATGTCGTTCATCCGCACGGTGGTAAGGTCGATGTCATAGACATTGAAACCGGGACCTCCTATAATAGAGACCACCAGGTCAACTACGGCTGTCGAAGGCACCCAGCGCTCACCGCCGGTGGCATCGGGCAGAACCTTTGATACCGCAGTCTGGTTGCTGCCGTCATTATTCGCGGCGGTGCTGTAAATATATAACTTATTGGGACATGAACCCGGCTTGATATCGACCGCCACCGGAGCGCCCGCTATGATAATATTCCCCGGCTCGTTCGGGTTCGGGTTGTCCGGGTCATCTCCGATTACCGTGGTTGGCGGCGTCTGGTCGCTTTCAATCGTGCAGTAGTTAAGAATGGTGCTTCCCGGAACAGCATTGCCGTTGACCCGTACGACCATCTGTATATCCGGTCCTGCCTGCCCGGCGGCAAGACTCCCGATATTCCAGGTGACCGAATGTGTGTTGGGGTCATACACTCCGGTGCCGGGAACACCACCGACCGTCTCGGAAATAAAGTCGGTTTCGAGCGGAAGGTCGTCATGCAAAATGACACCGGTTATGTCGTAAGAATTGGTGTTGGAGTAGGTAATCAGGTATGGAAAAGTCTGACCGACATAGAGGCCATACCCCTGCACCATATCGTTCTTGGCAAGATTGAGCGGATTGTAACTGACATTGGCAATCTCGATTCCGGCGGGGGTGCCGATGGAACCGGTGGAATACTGGAATACGAGATTGGAGTTCCAGATGCTGATATCGTCACCGTAACATCCGCCGGTAACATAAACCATGCCCGTCGCCTCGTCAACAGCGATTCCCATGCCGCCGTGACCCATATTGACGACCGTCTCAGTGCTGGTGTTAAGGTCGTATTTGCTTAAAAGGGTGTAGCCGGTTGGGGAACTGGCGCAATAACCGTCGGGAGCGCTGGTATAGACATGACCTCTGTATCTGTCAATCGCAATACCCACCGGCGGAATGCTGGGCTGAAAATTGAAAAGTTCCGTGAAAGTATTTACATCATAGACCCGGACATACCCGGTAGCGGGAGTCCAGGAGCCGGCGTCAGCCACATAAAGCCTGTCGGTGAACTCATCAACGGCAATTCCGAAAGCAGACCTTAAGCCGGGAAGTGCCCGCGGAAATCCCGCCTTCAAAGTGAGTGTCTTGGCGGTCGGATTCCAGTCATAAACATAAAGATTACCCGAGGCGCGGTCAACGGTATAAACCAGGTTGTTAACATCATCGACATCGATTCCGGCAAGGCCATATCCGCCTGTGACCCATCCCAGCGACGTCATCGTTTTGGCATCCACTAACTCTACGCCGTAATCAAATTCACTCGTGATAAAAAGAGCGCCTTCCGGCGGATTGGTAGTCGGGTCAATCCAGACGGCGACGTCTCCGGGGTCACCGGCATGAGTCAGGTTATAACGCGCCTGATAGGCGATGGGCGGCACCGAGCCGGGAGGAGCGATGTTATAAGCGTCGAACTGCCCGGTATGATGATTGGCGATGACATACATCGATTTCGCCGAAGCGGAACCGGCTAACAGCACTCCCAGAAGACAAAGCATGGCAATGACGACGCCACTGAGTTTGCAGTGTCGATTAATCATAAAATTTCCTCCCAAAAGGATTTTTGATTGGTCGCACAATTAATTCGATTAAGTTAGTTACGGCCTCAAGCATATTCGTCTCCCAAAATTAAACAAACGGCAGGGATTGTCCCGATGTACCTCCTCTCGCCTGCCAGAGTTCATCTTGACCTCAATGTACCAAAGACATTTCACTCAAGCGTCCCCTTGCAGTGCGGCATTCTTCCCGTGACTGGTAGACGGAAATTTCTGATGCCAGAGACAGGCCGACCAATCATGATAATTGATTTAGAATTCTTCGTGAGGCACCGATAGTGCAGACAGTTTCTTCACCGGTAACCGCGCCCTGCCTGGTGCTCAAAAGCAGTCGCGGCGGCTGGTAAGCGATTGGCTCCCCATTGTGAAGTCAAACCATTTATCCCGGACTGATTATTGATTTGATTCTACTTGTTCCCCGCAGACTGAAACTGTCAAGAATACCGCATTGAGCGGTTCTACGGGCAGATATCACCTCTTTTCCAGAAAAACAAAAAACGCTGTCTTTCCCGGTTCTAAAATTTTGCTGAAGAAAAAATCTGTTCAGGACAGTACCATTATATTAATCGTTCCGAAACTGTCAAGTTAATATTATACTAATTTATCCGTGTTAAGTAATTTCCGAACAAGTCAATTTAACCCCGCGGGTAAAAATGACCCCGCAATTCGCCTGTATGCAGGAGATTCCTGTTTATTCGAATAATGAAGATTGACTACGCCCGAGGCTGGCCGCATCATCGAGAGCGATTTTGGATATCATTCAGCAGAAATTGTAGTGAATGATACCGGTCATTTTCGGAGACTTTCATCCAACGAATATTTTCCCGGTCCTACCAGAAAGAGCGATGCAAAGACGATAGCATTTTCGATGGCGTGCGAGGCCATCCCGAGGCCGTCGCCGCGCCCCAGATGAGAAACGGCCGCCATCACCATAGTTATGAACATGAATATGAGAGCGGGACGAAAGAAAAACCCCAGCGTCAGCAATATGGCGCCGCCGAATTCCGATAAAGCAGCCATAAATCCCCAGAAGACCGGCGCAAAATCGACACCAAGGTAACTCATGGCGCCTCCCAGTTTCTCCCAGCGCTCCACCCCGCCGAAAATTTTCGGTCCGCCATGTATCCAGAGGTACGCCCAGCCCCAGCCGAGACGAAGTATCAAAAGTCCGATATCCCGAAACCTGTCAAGTGAAGTTAGAAGCATCTGCCACATCCTTTCGAATCAGGCGGTGCATGCCGGCCATACGCCGGACATTTGGAGATTTATTATATGTATTTTATGATAACACCAAACGCTCACGGCAGTTTCCGCACTTTTCAGACAGGTGCGGGATTTTCCTCCCCCGGTTTCTTCTGTGCCAGAAGGGGATTTTTTTAGACCTGCTGGTAGGCTTTCTGCAGAGTATTCATATCGATTTTTTTCATCTCGAGAAGCGCTTTCATCACCCTCTCGGTCCGACTGCCGTTCCTGTTGTCGAGCAGTTCGCCGATATTGGAGGGAACAATCTGCCAGGAGAGACCATATTTGTCCCGCAGCCACCCGCACTGCTCTATCTCCCCTCCTTCCGACAACTTTTCCCAGCAATAGTCAATCTCTTTCTGCGAGTCGCATCGCACGACAAACGATACGGCATGGCTAAAACTGAAATGCGGACCGCCGTTAAGAGCCAGAAAGTCCTGGCCTTCGAGTTGAAAGGCGACCGTCATTACCGAGCCGTTGGGCTGACCGGAAGCGGCCGCCATCGATTCCGTGAAGCGGGCAATATCCAGAATCTTGGAGTTCTTGAAGACGGAAAGATAGAAATTCACCGCTTCCTCCGCCTGGTTGTCGAACCAGAGACAAGGCATTATAGATTTCATTTTTATTCCTTTGAAACTTCGAAGTAATTCTTATCTTCATTGCTTGAATTGCAGGCGTTTCCTGCGGAGAATTGCCTGCAATGTCGCGAGTGCCGACACCCCAATACCATGAAGACGCGAGATTTCGTCAAGCCGCTTTCCGGCGAGGTCCCGGGGAGTGAAAATTCCATTATTAACGAGAGCGCGCTGGGCGGGACGGGCCAGGACTCTGAACTGGACGTCCAGCCGTGAATAATCAAAATTTGCCACCATCTCCCGGTCGCAGTTCCGAGGAACCATCTTTCGCGCTGCCCTTTTCATAAAATCAATTCCTTTAGGTAATACCGGATGTAAGATTTACGCCGTCAGGTGTCTCACCTGACGGTTTCCCAGCTCCGTCAGGAACCCTTTCCTGACGGCTTTACCATTCCGACGATTCCACAAATCTGTAAGGACATCGCCCCTGACCAATTCAAACGGAGGGAGTAGGATTCGAACCCACGGTCCGCTCACACGGACAACGGTTTTCAAGACCGCCGCTTTCGACCACTCAGCCATCCCTCCGGATCATTTCTCCCGGCTGAATAAAGGAATAACGGCCGCCATCGTCAAGAGAATTTCCCAAAATAGAAAGGCGCCGAGATTACCGGCGCCTCAGACTACTATGTCGGTTCTCACTCTCCCACTGTTCCCCGAGGAGAACCGACCTATGAATTAGAAAAATTAATCCTTAATATCCCGAATCTTTCCCATCAGGTTATCCCACCGGGATTTGACCGTCCCCTGCTCCGGACCGCATTCCTCCACTATATTCCAGACTACGTTGCCATGGATAAAAGAGGCAAGCATGGTTCGCTCGACAAACTCGATATTGAGTGTCCAGCCGCCGGCAATATTGAGCGAATCGGAAAGGCCGCTGCCGCCGACACATTCCAGGGTCAGGTTGGCTTCGGCATGAATTGTCCCACCTGCCGGCCAGGCGTCATGATTGAGCGCCACCGAGTCAAAATAGAGGTCGGTGAAACTCTGGTTGATGGCGGCATCGAGGTTGCAATAGGCGGTATCGCTTTCATAAAACGAGAAGGAGGCCGAATCGCTGGTGGTGCCGTTAAGAGTGAATTCTACCTGATAGGTTCCGGTCAAGTCAACGGAGGCATGATTGCGAAGAGAGATGCTTCCGTCGGGAAACTCGATTCCGACCTGATGATGCGCCCGGACATTGAGTCCGGTTACGGTCGAATCAGGAAGAGCGATATAACCGGTGCCGTTGCTGAAACGAAGCGAGTCGTGCCCTTCAAAGAAAACAGTATCGCCGTACGACTGGCTGAGGGAGGCGGTAAAACCAAAAATATGCCAGTAGTTGGAGGTATCATAAGTAACTATCTGAATATAATAACTGCTGTCGGCGACCGGCTTGTAAGCCCGCTTGCCCACCGCGCCATCCGCCTCTTCCATGAGCGCCAGCGAAAGGTCGATAAGATACTGGTCCTGCTCCAGCATTCCCTGGCCGACAAGTTCCTTCATTATCTGAAACTCCACCGCCGTGGTGTCGCCGGCAACCAGTTCTGACTTGGTCGACTTGCTGCCGCAACCGGTGACCGTTACGAGGGCGGCCGCGAGAGTCATGACCATTGCCAATAAGAACAATCTGCGCATAATACCTCCTGCAATTGCTATTCTGTTGTACCCACTACCATCTATTATCGGACAGAAATAGCCGCAACTGAAGGTAAAAAGGCGCTTTGAGAAATTGGCTTACTTAATGAGACTCAACAGGTTACTTGCTTCGCCCCTGAGGTCCGCCATATAGCCCAATATCGGAGCGGGAACCGTCATGGTCATATACTTCCGGATGCCCGGTATTGATCGCCGGAGATTCCGGCTTCAGAATGAAAATATTCTCTCCGACAAAGAGGGGGTCAACCGAAAGATTCCCGTTCAGGTCGGTCTGGTCCCAGATATCTTTATAGTTGCCCTCCTTGTTATTCCAGACAATATTGTGGGAGAATTCCCATTTTGCCCAATCGCCGTAGTTCCAGACCCCGACACAGGGGCAGACCCATTCCCGCCGCCAGCCGTTGTTGGTAATGATATTATTTATAATCCGTCCCCGGCTTTCGGTTGACCAGGG
Organism: Ignavibacterium sp.; assembly: GCA_020724775.1. Lineage (GTDB taxonomy): Bacteria > Zixibacteria > MSB-5A5 > GN15 > PGXB01 > DYGG01. The sequence goes on from DYGG01000047.1 coordinate 6,298, forward strand.
AGCAACCCCGCAGTTTCCGTTATGATTGACAACATTGTTGGCTATATCCATAAAGGCCTTGCCGGTGGCGATAATCCCCCAGCCGAGGTTATCATAGACAGCATTATTATGAGCCACGACCCAGGAGGTGCCAAAGGCGCCAATTCCTTTCCAGAATCCGGTCACAATATTGCGGTAGGCGAAGCAGGAGGCATCCCAGGTAACCCCGATACCGGCGCCGCGACCTTCCTTTATCGTGCAGTCGCTTATGACAGCCAGAGCCCCCCGATAAAGGGCGACCCCATCCCAACCGTTATTGATAATGTTGCACCGCTCGATATATAACTCTGCCCCTTCCCGCCCGATTATGCCGCCTATTCCGACCACCACTGAATCATGACGATGGTCATTGTTTACAATATCGACTCCATGTATATGAACACGGGAATTACGCGCTACCACTGCCCCATCGGTGGCGTTGCCGTCAATATCACGGATTCCACCGGTCACAGTCAGATTTTGCAGCGAAGAATTGGGCGAGTTGACGAAAAAAACGCCATAGCCGGCGTTGGTATGAAGCACCGACTTAGCGCGGCTTTCGCCAATCAGATGAAGCGATTTCCCCCGAATAATAAAACCATAGCGGGCTTTGACCGGCGTGGCATGTTCCTGGCAGTTGCCGCAAAGGGAATCGGTGAATGCCACCGGGGCGGCTTCGATTACCTTTTCGCTGATTCTGATTGTATCCCCGTCGGAGGCGTAATTGATTACCGCCTGAAGGTCATCGCCCCGCTCGATGGTCAGGGTGCGCGCTGACGCCGGAGGAAGAAGTATTAAACAGATTGACAGTAGCCTCAGGATTACCGGGCGCAAACTGCCGCCTTTCAGAATTTAATCCTTATTCAACGGCAATTATATCATTCGGGGCGATTACGGCAAGCAAAAAAATCACTCGGCGAACCGGTAAAATCGTCCCTCACCATGCTTTTTCAGATATTCTTTCAGTTCCGGTATGGTAAACCAGGGACCACGGCTCTCACGACGGGGTCGCGCCACCAGGAACGAATGCGCCGGGACCCCTCCCCAGCCGGCCATAACAACCTGCTCCCCTTTCCTATTGATGCCGACATCGAAAATTACCGCGCAATGCCCGACCGAGTCGGGATCATCCGGGCGAAACTGAATATAAAGGTTCGCCGGGGCGAGATTCTTTTCATCGACCGGTTTGAGATTCAGGAGAAGTTTCTTAGCGGTCATCTGAGAGAGCACAAAATGAAGGTACCTGTAATATTCTTTGTCGTTGGCGGTTCTTTTCTCACCGGGAGTATAGATTAATTCCCCGCGGGCGCTGAAACTATATTCGCCCCCAAGCCAGCGGTTGTAGGTGACCGTATCGGTCTTGCCAAGTCGAATCGGAAAATCCCCCAGAGCGTTGACCGCCCTTAAATACTCCATAACCATCTGCATCGGAATATCAGGATTCTGCTGGGCTTCGGTGCCGACCCCGAAATCAATCACACCCGCTACGGAATCGGGAGGGTAGAGCATCTGACCGTTCCATTGGACTACCCATTTGTGCCGCGCCTGTAAGGGAAGGTTAGTTACCCAGGCTTGGAATTCATTCATCTGACCGGCCGGATACCGCTCATATCCGGGAGGGGTGTCAAAAACCCGCAAGAGGGTCAGTTTTTCATCAAACGACATCGAAAAAGGGAATAGCGGATTGGGAGGCTGCTGTGCGTTCAGATTGAGAGTCAATAGCATAATGACAGTCATCACCATAATAGTTATTTTCATTCGCTCCTCCATCAATTCATAATATGAGTTTGCTCTACCACTGTTGACCTATTATACAATTCTGCCTCCCTTTTATTTCGGCTAATTTTGATGGCCTACTTTCGCTAAAGCCCGGGCGAACTTGCTCCGGGCGTGATACCGGAGCGGTATTTCCAGCCGCCTCAAAAGACTCTCCAGCCCCTCTATGACCGAATCATAAAGAACCGCATCCGGAATTTCCACCTCCAGTTCGAAGTCGACTTCGCCGTTATCATACTCGGTGCGGTCAATTTCCAGGACGAGGTCAAGATTTGCCATCCGGTGCGGTATTGATACGCGGTAATTCTTGAAATGTATCTTCTTTTCCAGTTTGACGCCGCCAGCCGGCAATTTTGCCATCTCGGCTATGGATAAAGGAAGGATTTCGACCGATGATATCCCCTCCGCCAACGCTTGGCGTGCCCTCTCATAATCCCAACGGGCGCTGATTTCGGGACGGATGGCCAGCCCGGCCCGGCTCTCCGATGTCGTCCCTTTGAGCGTAAGCGATGCCCTCTCTTCTTCGAGCCGCAGGCGCAGCGCCCAGCCGCTCTGCGACAGCATTCCTTCGGCCGTATCAAAAAAGTAATTCTCCTGCTCCAGAACCTTCTTCTCGCCCGGAAAAAAAGCGAGAAGTTTCTTCCGGTTCTCCTCGACGGCGAGGTCAACCTTTATTTCCGTTTCCTGAGAGAACATGACCGAACTGCCGAAACTCAGAAGGGCGGTTCCGGGGAACCGCCCTTGGTTTAGATTTGGCGCGACTATCTCTTAAATCGCCGCGGGGAACGGGCTTCCCATTCCACTACAATAGGACTGGCGACAAAAATGGAACTATATGTTCCGATTATCACCCCGAGAATAAGAGCAATGGCGAAATTCCGCAGAGTCTCACCGCCCAGCAAGACCATCACCACCACCACCACTACGGTGGTCGAGGTATTGATAGTGCGCGAAAGAGTCTCATTGATGGAGCGGTTGACGCAGAAGATGAACTCGGTCTTAGCGCGGAATTTCCTCAAGTTCTCGCGAATGCGGTCATAGACAACGACCTTATCGGTGAGGGAGTAACCGGCCAGGGTCAGCAGGGCCGAGAGAGTAAGGAGGTCGAACTCCAGCCCGAGCAGATAGAATATTCCGACTACCGCCAGGACGTCGTGCGTGGTGGCGACGGTAGCGGCAACGCCGGAGCGAAAATCGAATCGCAGAGCAATATAAATCAGAATTCCGATGAGGGAGACCAGAATCGCCCAGCCGGCGTCACGGCGCAATTTTTCGCCGACGGCCGGTCCGATGACGCTTTCAGAATCAAGGGTAAACTCGTTGCCGGGAAACTGCGTGCTGAGAATCTCCTCCATCCTCTTGGCGCGCAAGGTTCCTTCGGCATCAGTGCCGGGACGTTTGGTCTTGATAATAAACGCATTGGGAAAAATGAAGTCTTTGACTTCATTGACCTGGGCATCGGGAAATTCCGTACGGATGGCATCGCGCAACTGGTTAATCCCGACCGGCTGGGAAAAATGTCCCTGAACCATGACACCGCCGGCAAAATCGATACCGATATTGGCTTTGCCCAGAGAGACCATGATAAATCCGATGATGCCGAGCACCACCAGCAGCGACGATACCATGAAAGATATTTTCCTCTTCCCGATAAAATCTATATTTGGTACGCCAATTAATGAAAACATATTCGCCTCGCCTGCTAAATGCTCAAGGTTTGTTTATGTTTACGCATATCGAATATCAGTTTGGTGATAACGTATGCGGTGAACAGCGATATCAGAACACCCCAGAAGAGCGACACGGCAAAGCCGCGGATGGAGCCGGCGCCGATAATATATAGCGCCGCGGCGGTAATCAAGGTGGTGACGTGACTGTCAAGAATCGCGGCCCAGGCGCGATGATAGCCGGCGTCTATCGACGCCCGCACCGTCTTGCCCGAACGCAGTTCCTCTCTTATCCGCTCGAATATAAGAATATTGGCGTCCACCGACATACCGATGGTCAGTATGATTCCGGCGATACCGGGCATGGTCAGAGTCGCTTCGAGAGCCGCCATTATCGACAGCAGGAAAAAGAGGTTGAAGATAAGACCGATATCGGCAATAAGACCCGAAAGGCGATAGTAAAAGGCGATATAAGCCAGCACCAGAAACAATCCCACGATAGCCGAGTAGAACCCTTTCTTAATCGTGTCGGAACCGAGGGTAGCCCCGACTACGTTCTTGGCTATAATCTCCATGGGCGCCGGAAGCGCGCCCGCTTTGAGAACCACTTCCAGATTCTGGGCATCCTTGATAGTGGCGGAACTGCCCATCGTAATCTGCCCTTCATTGCGGATGCGGGAGTTAATAAACGGCGCCGATTCCACTTTGTTATCTATGACAATCGCCAGAGGTTTATCAATATTGGCGCCGGTCAGACGGGCAAAAGCGGCCGAGGCTTCACCGGAAAGACGAAAATCAACCGTGTTTTCCTGATACTGCCCCTTGCCCAGTTTGATTCTCTCCAGATGCTTCCCCAAAAATTGCACACGGCTCTTAAGAATATACAGTTTGTAAACCTCCTGAGCCGCCACAATCTCCGGGCGCGTTGACCAGGCAAACTGCACATCTTCCGGTATCATCCGTTTCACTTCCGGCCTATCCAGCATTTTCTCCAAGGAACGACGGTCCCGCGCCGCCACCACATATCCGGGCCACTGGGCGTTATTGGAAGAATTAAATAAGAAAGGGTCAAGGTAGAGCGTAAACGGTCTATCCCCTTCGACCATATCCAACGTATCTGCCCCCAGGATGTCGGCAAAAATGTCTTTAGCGGCGGTATCAGCGGTGGCAGTATCGCCAGCGGCTCTTTCTGTTTCGACTGCTTTCGGCTCATCCGACGAAGTTGCCTTTTCCTGTTTGTTGATTTCCGCCATCACCGAATCGATTCTCTGCAGAATCAGGTTGGCGTTATCTTTAGTTTCCAGCAGTTTAAATTCCAACTGCGCCGTCTGCCCGATAAGTTCTTCCGCCCGGGCGGCATCGGTATAGCCGGGGAGGTCAACTATAATCCGGTCGTTCCCCTGTCGCTGGATGACCGGCTCGGCAACGCCTATAAAGTCAACGCGATTGCGAATGATCTGAATCGCCCGGTCAACGGCATCGGCTCTTGCTGAAGGCTCGATTTTCTCCAGCTTGACCCGCAGGATGATATGAACTCCGCCCTGGAGGTCCAGACCGAGACGCATCGCTTTTCTCTGAAGCTCCTGAACGGAACCCGGTTTCTGCATTTCCATCCTCTCCTTGTCGGCTTCAGTGAGCGTCCAGTAACGGAGAGTATTCCAGAACCCGATGAAGGCAAGCACGATAAGCCCTATCGTCAGCACTAATCGCCAGGTTTGTCCTTTCATATAAAATACCTTTAATAAAAATTAATAATAATGTTCAAGTCTTAATTTTTAAGAGATTCTATAAAAGCGGAAGAAGAGAACTACATCGTTCCCGATGGTTTAGCGCCAACCAGCGTAAACTCCGAGGCTTTCTCCGGCGAGATTACCGCGGCTGTAGTCAATAGGTCATTATAGGCAAAGTCAAATTTCAGGGATAAGCGAAGCAGTTCGGCGCGGGTATCGGGGCGGCTGGTGTCGATATTGCTCCCCCCAATTACCGCCGGCATATTCATATATACCGCCGTCCCCTCTTCCCGAGCGTCCCCGGAGGTCATACCGTAATCGCCGCCCAACGGGGCGGCAGCACTCAGGGACTCCAAAGATTGCGAGCCGCCAGACTGCCCGACAATACCGCTCACGACCGGAAATAACAGCAACAACTGAAGAAATAGAAAAATCGGCAGTATCCCACTGGCTTTGCCGAAAATTGAAAGGAACTTTATCCCGGTCGAATTTTTCATAAAAATTTCCCTACAATATATCGGAAATCGGCCATTTGTCAATTTTAAACTGTATTCTCGTCTTGACAGCGCCATCCTTTTCCAATAGGTTAAGACCTTTCAATAAATAGGGTTACCAGATGCCCTCCGTAACGTATAAGTCAGATATGATGTCTTTATTTTGAACAGTTAGAGGAATACTATGAAGCCTTATCATGATTGCTATCGCATCCCAAAACTGATGGTCGCCGGCGTTCTCAGCCTGATTCTTTTGCTCTCACAGTCTCTCTTCGGACAGGAGGAGAAGGTAAAAAGATATTTTCTGGACAACGGAATGGAGATAATCCTGAAAGAGAATCATGCCTCGCCGATGATAACCTCGCTTATTTTTGTCAAATCAGGCAGCAAATATGAGTCAGCCTATAACAATGGCGCCACCCATTTTCTTGAGCATCTTCTGTTCAACGGCACCGCCACCAATACCCAGGAGCAACTTTCACGGGGAATAGAGCGCTTGGGCGGATATATAAATGCCTTCACTCGCAAGGAGTTCACCGCTTATCTGGTGCTGATGCCGAAAGACTATATCAATTTCGGGATGGCGACCCAGGCGGATATGCTCTTTAACTCCATTTTCCCGGAAGAAAAATTTCCCAAGGAGCGAAAAATCGTAATCGAGGAGATGAAAAAAGATAACGACGCCGAAGGGACGGTCGCGGAGAATTTCTTCGCCGAAAAAAGCCTCTCCGGAACCCCGTACGCTCGTCCCGTTATAGGTTACGAATCAATCATCGCCAATATTCCGCGGGAAGCGGTCATTGACTACTGGAAGCGGTTTTACGGACCGAATAACATGACCGTTCTCATCATCGGCGATTTCGAAACGGCTCTAATGGAGCAGATGGTGCAATCGATTTTCGGAAAATTCCCCAGGGCAGACCTTCCGCCGGCGCCGGTCATTACCGTGCCGCCGCTTTCCGGCAAGCAGGTTTTCAAAACCGCCGCCAAAACGAAATCATCATACATCAATTATTCTATCGAAGCCCCTCGTTACACCGATTCGGCATACTTCGCCCTGGCTCTCCTACAGGATTATCTCTCAGATGAGGAAAATTCCCCGCTAATCAGGACCCTTACCTCTGGCGCAGAAATGCTGGCGACTTCGGTCTCGGCATATATCGACACTAAAGAAGAATTTTCCCGCTTTGTCATCGAAATCATCACCGAGAAACCGGAGAAAGCCGACAGCATAATTGCTCTGACTGATTCGGTACTGGAAAGTCTCGGCGACAATCCTCCTCCGGAAGACCTCCTGAACGGATATAAAGTCAGCCGACGATGCGAAGAAATCTATATGTCCGAGAAACTTCATTACTACGGTTTCACGGTGGCGCCGCTAATGGCTATTACCGGATGGGATTTCTTCCGGCAATTCCAGAATCGCATCGATTCGGTGACACCGGCCGAGATAGTCGCCGCCTGCCGGAAATATTTCTCGCCGATGAGTTACCTGGTCACCGTCGTTTATCCCCAATCGTCCGACACCGAGGCCGTTTATCAGGCGGTCGAACCTTCTGCCGATGAAGTGCTGGCGCATTTTCAGGCAAATCCCCCCAATCTTCATGACCTCAATCTCGGCAAGAAGTTCAAAATGCCGGAAGTGCGGGCTCTTTCCGACGAAGAAAAGCGATACGCCCGTTATGCCCGTCAGATTTTTGACAACGGTCTGACCGTGATAGTGAAATCAAATCCCGACAGCCGGGTATTCGCCCTCAATGTTATCGGAAAAAATCGCAGCGCCACCGAGCCGGAGGGGAAAGAGGGGATTACCGATTTCGTAAATCGACTGATTGAAAAAGGCACTGCCTCCCGCAATGCCGAGCAACTCTCGCAGGAACTGGCTTCTATCGGCGCCAGGGCTACTCTCTACGACAACCCCTGGATACCTTACGATGACCGCTACACCACCCGTCAGTTCTCCTTTATGAAATTCGAGACGATTGATGAATTCACCGTCAAAGGGATTGAACTTTTCTCCGATATGATTGCCAACCCGGCTTTCGATTCCACCGAGGTTGAAAAGGTACGGGCGGAGATTATGGGGCTTCTCGGGCGCAATTCCGCCTCCACCTACAAAATCGCCCGGGACAAATTCTACTCGACTCTCTTTTCCGGAACGGCTTACGCAAAGAGTATTGAGGGGACCCCGATGAGTATCGGTTCCATCACTATCGATGACCTCAAAGCGCACCACCGCCGCCTTTACTCGCCGGAGAATATGATAATCACGGTCGGCACCAATGATGACCCGCAGAAAGTGATGTCGCTTCTCAAAATCAGTTTCGAGCGGATTCCAAAAAGCGGTTTTACCCCCGTCGAGGTAACGCGACCGGCAAACCCGAGCGGCATCAAAACCGCTCATCATAAGTTGGAGAAAGAGCAGGTTTATATCTACCTGGGAAATCTGCTGCCGTCGGCAAAATCGCCCGATGCCGCCGCGCTTGATGTCACCGCCTCCGTTCTCTCAAAACGTCTCCAGAAAGTTCTCCGGGAAGAGCAGGGGCTGGCTTACTCCGTCGGCGCCGGGGTGACACTGGACAAAAATTTCGGCTGGTTTATCTGCGCTATCGGCACCGGGGTGGCAAACTTTGAAAAAGCCCGCGACGGTATCATTGCCGAAATCGAAAAACTTAAGACCGAAATGCCGACCAAAGAGGAAGTGGAAGAGGCGATAAACTCCCTCTGGGGCTCGAATCTGACCGCCAATCTTTCGCGAATTAATCAGGCCTACTATATGGGAGTGAATGAATATCTCGGGCTGGGATACGACCATGATGATATCTATATCGACGAGATACGAAAGATCGACCGGGGATTGGTGCTGCGGACAGCCCGCCGCTATTTTGACACCAAGAATTTTGTGCTGGCAACAGCCGGGAATCTGGAGTTCTGAAGAGGGGATTATTATTAAGAAATGATTTCGTAATGATGAAGCTGGAATTAATCCCGCCTTCGGCGTGAATGATTCCGAGGTCGACATACGGGTCGACCGCTATGGGCATCGACTGCAACACGTATACCCGTACTGATGATGGAAGACGCCGGCCAATGGCTCAAAGAGATGGCGGTCTTCGACTGTAAAAATAGAATCCAATCAGACGGACAAAGGCTATGACCGAAACCATGGCAATGAAAAAGTAAGGGACCCTCCCCCGAATAAACTCATAGGCAATAATCCCAATCCAGACAAGACCTAATGTTATAAGAGTCAGCCGATTTGCAAAAAGCCAGCAAATCTCTTGACGCTCGTCAAGTCGCATTATCTGCATTTCATTCTTCATTTTGGTCCTCTCCTAACTCGAATAATTGGTCAAATTCCATCTTGAAGACTTTGGCAATCTTGAGCGCTAAGAGCGCTGAAGGGACATACTCACCTTTCTCCAGGAACAGGATGGTCTGCCTGGCGACACCGACCCTATTGGCAAGTTGTTGCTGAGTCATATTGAGACGCGCGCGATGCTGCTTTATATTGTTAATAAGTTTCACAAGATATTCGAGACCGTGTTATATAGACATAACAAAATGTATGGTATTTCTTACATTTTGTCAAGCAGTTTCTTGAGCCGTCCAATAAAAAGTTCAATAATGCGGTGTCTGTCCGCCGCGGCGGACTTCCTGACACAAATAAGTTCTTGGTTTCGTCAGGTCCTAGGCTCCCGGTTCAAACGGGAGCCGTGACCTGACGATATTCCCTCGGTGCCCCACCGTCCTGGTCGCCACGGCAACTTCCGGTGCGTTTGTCTATATTATAAATCAAGCGGAGTAGGTCGAAATCCTTCCCTGGGCGCCGTGGGCGACTTAGGTTTCGACACCCGAATTTGCCAAAACCCAAGAGGGATTTTGGCCTACTCAAAAGACCATTCTTGGTTTCTTGGTTTCGTCAGGTCCTAAACTCCCGGTTCAAACGGGAGCCGTGACCTGACGATATTCCCTCGGTGCTCCACCGTCCTCGTCGCCGCGGCAATCTTCTAACCCACCACCGCTTCGGCTTCGATTTCCACTAACATATCGGGTGAAACAAGTTGTTTGATACCGACCATGGTGCAGGCCGGTTTGATGTCGCGAAAGAATTCGCCGTGGGCACGTCCGACTTTCTCCCAATCGTCTATATTGACCACATAGATACGGGTCCGAACGACATCCTGAAGCGAGGAGCCAAGCGCCACCAGCGCCTTTTCGATATTCCTGATAATCTGACGAGTCTGCGCCGCCGGGTCCCCTTTCCCAACCAGTTCGCCATCTTCTCCTACGGCGGTTGTCCCGGCTACGAATATAGTCTTGCCGGCTTTAACCGCCCGCGCATATCCGACAATCGGCTCCCATTTGACGCCGGAGAGATAATGCTGTTTACTCATAATATTCCTTCAATTGCATCTTTACATATTTGTCAATGCCCCTGCTCGTTCACCGCTATCAGCCGAGAAGTCAGAAGAATTGCGACCTATTCGAATGTCCATTATTCGAATAGCGTATCGGATATCCCTCCGTTTACTACCGGGTTGGAGTAGAGTTCTTCCGCTTTGAAATCAATGCCGATAAAGTACATCGCCTTCCCTTTTCCTTCAATTTCGAATCGCGCCGGAAGCCAGAGTTCCTCATCATACGGCTCATATCGAATCGACATTTTCAGTTCTTTCATCTTGAACATGAACTGGCTGGCAAGCGAGGCCGGTTCGAAATCAATCCGGGCAATATGGAAAGTTGACGTATCAATATAAAACTGATAGTTGACCAGCGTATCAACCGCATCCCCTTCGAATTTTTCCAGAATCGGGCGAGCCGACAGTACGTAACAATCCATCCCGCTATATGGCTCTTCCTCAACGCCCTTATTCTTAATCTCAAATAATTCTCTATTAACCGACTTCAGGGGAGTGACAATATCAAAGGAGATATCTCTGCCGCCGCGACGTTTCTTCCGCTCTTCTCGGTCCTTTGCCAGTTTCTTCAAGTCTTCCTTCTCTCTCTTTTCGCCGTCCAGATAGTAACCGAGATATTCTTCGTGATAATGAAACTTTCCCGCCTCGCTTTTCTTCAGGTAAATTTTCTTCTCATATTTTTTTGTCTCTTTGATATTGCCGTCACCATCGAGCCTTTTTTCGTACATAGTGGCGTCAAAGGTAAGGTCTTTGACCTTTTCGAAGGCGAGGTCATAGGTGACCGTGGCGCAGTCGAGGATATGTGTCAATTCAATTGCCTCTTCGGCAAACACTCCTCCGGCAAACCCCAGAATTAGCATGAAAGCGGCACCGCTATATTTTGTCATTTTGATTTTACCTCAATTATTCTTATGGAACGGATGATATCGCCTCTGATTATTTGGTCGATATGCTCCATCCCCTTGACCACCTTCCCGAAGAGAGTATAGCGGGCATCGAGATGCGGCGAGCGCGCCAGCATGATAAAGAACTGCCAGCCGCCGCTGTCTTTGCCGGAGGTAGCGATTCCGACCGCGCCCCGCTCGAAGGGAAGATTGCTGTACTCGCATCGAATATAATATCCGGGACCGCCCCAGCCGTCGCCGTGGGGGTCTCCTCCTTGAACGACAAAAGCCGGCACCACCCGATGAAAGGATAAGCCGTCATAGAATCTCTCACGGGCGAGTTGGATGAAATTGTAAACCGTCAGAGGCGCCACATGCGGATAAAGTTCAATATCGACCTCGCCATAGGAAAGAGTGATTAGAGCGTGAGGATTACTGGTGTACTTCCTGATGAACTTCTTCAACTCTCTCTTTGAAACTCCCCCCTCCGGTCGCGTGATATATTCGCTCCTGTCCTGATTCAGTTTCTTCTTATAAATATCGGCCGCTTCCTTACTGACCAGGTATTTCTTACTGAGCAGGCAGTGGTACAAGATTTCTTCAGCCAGGGAATCGACCTTATCGGGAGCGAGAAACTCGCCGGCCGCGCCGGCAATCGCCCGCTGAATATCGACCTCAACCAACTCCTGCCCTCGCATCATCGCTTTCAGTTGCGGAAGAAACTGCCCGGCTTTCAACTGCCCAATCTTGTCGATTGCCTGCGCCGCCACGGTGGCGTCGGTGTCATTGATGACGGTGTTGATATAGTAATCGACATTGACCGGGTCGACCACGCACAGGGCATCAAAGGCGGCTCGCCGCACCTCCGGCATACTGTCGTTCAGGAGTGTACTGAGGCGCGGCTTGGCATACTCCCCGCCGATAACCTGCAGCGCCTGGCAGATGGCGGCATTTATCTGACGGTCATCCCGTCCCAGCAACGTGTCAATCAGCGCCAGGGCTTCACCTCCCTGTATCGTGGCAAAATATACCACCGCCGCCGCCTTGAAACCGGAACTGCTAAGGGAATCGATTTCAACGGAAACTTCATCCAGAATGAAATCGCTTTTCAGTCGCGTGAAACTTTCTATCAACTGCAGTTTGAGTTTTTCGTCGGTTTCCCCCTCATATTTGTTCTGCAGAAATTCCAGAGCGCTGATGCTGCCGATGGAGGTGAGCGAAGATATCGCCTGCGAGACAACACTGTTGTCGCGGTCGTTCAATCCTACCGCCCCCAGTGTGGTTTGACTGTCGTCTTTGCGCAATCCCAGCCCGCGGATGGCGGTCATTCTCACAAAAGGGTCGCTGTCAGGAAGATACTGCATATAGAAATCCCCCGGGTCGGCAATTCCCATTCGCGCCAGCGCATAAAGGGCGGCGACACGGACCGCCCGCACCGGGTCGCTCCGTCCGATTGCAAATAGTTGCTCCGAGGCCGACCTGGCGCCGGCGCGCCAGAGTGCATATACCGCCTGCTCACGGACCCGATGGTCCGGATGGTTCAGAAATCCTGCCAGCGCCGCCGCAAAATCGGTCATTGATGAATCAGCCAGACGGCCCGCCGATTGTATCGCCATCGCCAGAATATCCGGCGAGGCCTCCGGTGTTTCTTCGAGAAGACGAAATGCGTGCTCTGGCCTACCCGTCAGCCCGATAGCGAAAGCGGCGGTCGCGGCAACATCAACAGAACTGTCTGCCAGAAGTCTGAATAGATTATCAGTCGTCGAAAAGTCACCGATTCGTCCGAGCGCCAGCGCGGCGCGGGCGCGAATCACCGGGTCATCATGGTTGAGATATCCGACCAGTCGGTCAGAGGCAAAGCGGGTGTCTTCCAGTTCGATAATATTCGCCAGCGCATCGATTTTGCCTTCACGCAGATTGAGCAGGTCATAATAGAAGATCAGAACGACCAGAACCACTACGAGTATCGCCAGGGCCGCTCCGGCAATTTTTTTGAGCATCATTTCACTCCCGCCATCGAAATCTTGATATTATGCGAGTGAATTAATGGTTTGTGGAGGAAGCGTCAACTACAAAAGTGGACGCATATTATCTCGAAGCAAACTTACGGGCTGACTTTTCAAAACTGACAGAGGACATTTTCCTGACCGCCGTATCCAATTTTCTAAGGCTCTTCTCGTCCAGGGAAGCCAGCCTCCGGGCGAATTTCCCCGATTTAATATCCGCCAGAACTTTTTTCATTTGCGACCTGACCGATTTATCAATGATTCGGCGTCCCGACAGAAGCGAGCCGACCCGTGCCGTCACTGATATCCGACGCAGCATCCCTTCAATACCGTACTTTTTTATCAACTCAACAATCAGGTCTATCTGGTATGCGACTTCCAGATAGGCTTTATCGGATGACAGCCCGGCCTCAACCAGGGTGTCGTACCCCGCTTTTATCAACTGCGAGAGTCCCCCGCAAAGCACTGCCTGCTCGCCAAAGATATCGCCGAGCGCTTCTTCCGCGACCGTGGTCTCTATCAGATTCCGTCGGTCAATCCCGAGACCTTGTATCAACGACGTCAGTGTCGCCTTTGCCCGGCCGGTGGCATCATGATGAATGGAATAGAAATACGAAACCGGCTTCTTCTTAAGGTAATTCTCGCGCACCGCCAGGCCCGGCGCCAGCGGCGCCAGAAGAATGATATCGTTAACTCTTGGCGGAATGACGGTTCTGAAATGAAGGGAGAAACCATGGAGAAAAACAAGGGTCGTTTTCCGTTTCAGATATGGTTTAATATCTTTCTTGTAAACTTTTCCATGCAGATGGTCAGGGAAAGCGAATATTACGATATCCGATAATTCTACCGCATTGGATACGGCGGCAATTTCCTTGAATCCGTTTCGGCGCGCTATCCTGATTGATTTCGACCGGGGTGGCAGCCCGATTATAATATTATGACCGCTGTCGCGCAGATTAAGCGCCCAGGCGCGCCCCTGCGAACCGTAACCGAGAAGCGCTATCCGGTCAATCTTGCGGCGGTTTATCATATATTCAATATAGAAAAAAATGGAAAAGAATAGTAGCGGGATCAGAGGGTAAAATTCGACGGATTATCCGGGTCCAATTCCCACTTCAAAGGATTTTCAATTATATATTCTCGAATCTGAATCAATTCTCGGTCATTTCGAATAATGTGCTCATAGTAGTTACGCTGCCAGAGTCGCATTTCGGCGGACAGGCGCTGAATTAGGCAGTGATGGCGCCAGTCTTTAGTGCATAGCGACTTAAATGCTCCAATAACTCTCCCCAGGGTGACTGATTCTTGAAATTCCATGCCGGACATTTCTCTTTCATCAGGCAGACTTCCGGCAGTGATATAAGGGCGCTCTTGGCTGATGACCACGATGCCATGGAGATGGTTGGGCATTATTACAAATGTGTCAAGATTAATGAATGGAAAACGATTGGGAAGACCTGTCCAGTTAGTGAGCACGATCTGTCTTAAGGCAGAATACTGCTCAAATAGAAGAGTGCGATTATGAGTGCAAATAGTTACGAAATACGCCCCTTCCTGTGAATAATCGAAATCTTCGAGCCTTATGGACCTTCTTCCACCAATGTCGGTCATATTATTGAGGTATCGGATTTGTAGGGGCGGGGTTTATCCCCGCCCAGAAATCTAATGTTCAAGGATGTACGTTCATGGGTAACCACGAGGGTTACCGCTACATCTGATTGATTTCATCCTAATTGCCGTTATTGTCCATATCACCAAACGCGGCGCAAGCCGCGAATGATAGATATCCCTTTTTGTCCCGATTTCACAGCAAAAATATATATGATTTGTCCGCATTCACCAAGCAATTTTCACCCGGCGCAAGGTTTCTCATTGTGGACTGGTGCTACTATGTTTATATTGGCGGTACCATTTTCAAACTTCGGGAGGACGTTATGAGTCAATTCTCATTCAAAAGCAAGATGTGGGAGATTGACCCGCAGGGGTTTCTGACAGATTTTCGCGATTGGGAGGAGATTTTCGCCGAAGGGATGGCTCTGCACCTCGGTATGGTGGGCGGACTGACCAAGGAACACTGGGATGTCATCACTTCACTGCGCGACCACTTCCACAAGACCGGAAAATGTATGACCGTCTATGATTGTTGCCGTCAGAACGGGCTTCGTCTCAAAGACCTTCGCCGCCTCTTTCCCAGCGGATATTTGCGGGGAGCCTGTAAACTGGCCGGAATAACATACCGGGAAAGCCAGACCGGTAACGGTTATTCTCTGGCAGCGGCAGAGGACCTCAATAATATTTCCGCTAATAAAACCTATGAAACGGATGTGCGCGGATTTTTGGTGCATGCCGACGAGTGGGACCAGTATTTCGCCGCTTTTCGCGCCCAGGATATGAAAATCCCCGGCGGAAAACTGAACGACAAGCATTGGGAAGTAATCAAGTTCTTGCGGGAATATTTTGAAAAGAATGACCGGGTTCCGACCGTCTATGAAACCTGTGAAGCCTGCGGCATTGACCTGGATGAATTGGAGCGTCTTTTCCCGGACGGGTATCATCGGGGCGCTGTCAAGATAGCCGGGCTGCGGGTGCGGTAAGAGAAAATCATTGCACCGGTACCCCACCCCATGGGGTGGAAATTTGACGTTGCGTCAGACCTTGCCACCGACTCCTGTCGAAGGGTCAGGTGCTCCACCCTCCTGATCGCCGCGGCGAATAGCGGCAGGCAGTCTATAGTACAAATCTGTCCGGAAAACCGTCCCCCGGGAGTTGGGGCACCCATGCTCACTAAATCAAAATACCGCACTCGTTTCATTTTCTCCCCTGTCTGACGATATATCCGAATATGATTGCTTAAACCGTGTCCGACAGCGCGATGCGATTACATTTGACATCGGGCTATGCCCTGCAATATATTAACTCATCACCAGAGAAAGATTTATGAAATTCGACACCTCCATATTCAAAGCTTACGATATCCGCGGCACCGTGCCGGAACAACTCAACGAAGAACTCGCTTACCGTATCGGTAACGCTCTTTGCGGCTACCTCAAGCCGACCGCTATCGCGGTCGGGCGCGATATGCGCCTCTCCTCCGACCTCCTCTTCGACTCCCTCGCTCGCGGCATCACCGACGCCGGTGTCGATGTCATCGACCTCGGCCTGGTCTCCACCGATGGGCTCTATTTCGCGGTCGGGAAATTCGGCTACGACGGCGGCATCATGATCACCGCCAGCCACAACCCGAAACAGTACAACGGATTCAAAGTCTGCAAGGCTGAGGCGCTTCCCCTCTCCGGACAGGAGGGGCTTGACAAGGTCAAAGAGGCGCTCGAAAACGATATAATCATCAAATCCCCCCAGCGGGGGAACATAGTCAGAAAAGATATTTCAAGCGACTACGCCGAGCATTGCCTGTCGTTTATCGACATATCGGTCATCAAGCCGTTCAAAATTGTCGTCGATGCCGGCAACGGCATGGCCGGGCTGACTCTTCCGCCGGTCTTTAAACGTCTGCCGCTGAAAGTTGTCCCGCTCTTTTTTGAACTCGATGGTTCGTTTCCCAATCACCCGGCGTCACCTATCGAACTTGAAAATCTGGTCGCACTGCAGAAGAAGCTCGCCGAGGAGAAAGCCGATTTCGGAGTCGCCTTCGACGGCGATGCCGACCGGATGTTCCTGGTTGACAAAAACGGCAAACAGGTCGGCGGCGATATGACCACCGCCCTGGTCGCCGATAATCTTCTGGATAAAAACCCGGGCGAGACTATTCTCTACAATCTTATCTGCTCGCGCGCCGTGCCGGAACTAATCGAGCGGAAAGGGGGACGCCCCCTCAAGACCCGTGTCGGGCATGCCCTTATCAAACCGCTAATGAAAAAGCATAACGCCATTTTCGGCGGCGAGCATTCCGGGCATTTCTATTTCCGCAACAACTGGTTTGCCGACTCCGGGCTGATTGCGTTTCTCGTGGCGCTGGAACTTCTCAGCCGCTCCGCCAAACCGCTTCATGAGAAGATTAAAGAGATTGACCCCTATTTCCGCTCCGGCGAGATTAACAGCCGGGTCGATTCCGCGAGCGAGAAAATCGAGGCCGTCGCCAAATATTATTCCGATGGCGAGCAGGACCGTCTTGACGGCCTGACCGTATCTTATCCTGATTTCTGGTTCAACCTCCGCCCCTCCAACACGGAGCCTTTGATTCGCCTGAATGTCGAAGCAAATTCGAAAGCGCTTTTGGAGAAGAAGGTGGAGGAGATATTGAAGATAATAAGGGGGTAGGGGACATGGAAATCTGGGGAGGTTGCTACGCATTCAACCGTTCCGTCAGGTCCTAGACTCCCGTTTCAGACGGGAGGCGAGACCTGACGCCATACATGAGAGTGACAAATTGGGTCTCAGATATCCAGCGCAAAACTCCGGAAACTGCTTCTTTGTGACCTCGACTTTCAAGGATTGGTCTCCATTTGGCGAAACCGACGGCTTCTATGAGGCACTGGCTGAGTCGCTCAATTTCTATTCGGTGAAATATAACGCGAGAATCTCCGGCTATGTCTTGATGCCCACTCACATACACTTGGTCATCTTTATCGACGGTCAGGAACTCGGAAATCTCATGAGGGATTTCAAGAAATTTATCGGTCAGAAGGTTCGCCATGTTCTGGGAATTGGCTCGGCTGGAATATGGATGTCGCGATATGATAGAGTTGAGCTGAATACGGAAAAGGTTCTTCGCGAGAAATTAGAATATATACACAATAATCCCGTGAAGTCCGGGCTGGCAGAATTTCCCAATGACTGGTTCTGGTCAAGCGCGGCGGATTATTCAGGCAGAGAGGATAGACCGGTGACCGTCTGGAAAGAGTGGGGATAGGAAGAATGACAGAAGTAACCGTCAGGTCTCG
>DYGG01000081.1 GCA_020724775.1 Ignavibacterium sp.
CTTTTTTCAGTGACCGTGGCATTCCATCCTCCGCGATTATTTCTTCTTTCCGCGTGGTTCAACAATATATTTATTCGATTTGCGTTTACTTCTTGTCTTGAGGCCTTTGGATTTCAATCCCCAGGGGGAGCAGGGATGACGACCACCGGAACTTTTTCCTTCGCCGCCTCCCATGGGGTGGTCAACCGGATTCATGGCGACGCCGCGCACATGGGGGCGAATACCGCGCCAGCGGGACGCTCCGGCTTTACCAATGGAGATATTCTTGTGGTCGGCATTGCCAATCTGCCCGATGGTTCCGTAGCAGTTCTGTTTCACCAGCCGCACTTCTCCCGAGGGCATTTTCAGGTGAGCAAAATCCCCTTCCTTGGCGACCAACTGCACATAAGAGCCGGCGCTGCGGGCGATTTGCCCTCCTTTTCCGGGTTGAAGTTCAACATTATGCAGAAATGTTCCCAGCGGCACCATTCCGACGGGCATTGCATTGCCGGTGCGAACCTCGGCCGTTTCACCCGACATAATCTGATTATCAACTTTCAGTCCTTCCGGCGCCAGAATATAACGTTTATCGCCATCGGCATAGTGAAGCAGGGCGATATATGCCGAGCGGTTAGGGTCATATTCAATAGATGCCACGCGCGCCAGGATATTGTGCTTGTCCCTCTTGAAATCGATGATTCGATAGAATCGTTTATGACCGCCGCCGCGATGTCGGGCGGTAACTCTACCCTTATTGTTTCTTCCGCCGCTTTTCTTCAACGCTACCAGCAGCGATTTCTCCGGCACGGTAGAAGTGATTTCTTCAAAGGTCGGAACAGCGCGGTGTCTCAGACCGGGGGTGACCGGTTTATAATTCTTTATTCCCATATATCACCTGTATTTCATCAGACATTTTCAAAAGCCGCAATCTGCTGGCCTTCCTTCAGTTTCACTATTGCTTTTTTCCAGGCCGTAGATTTGCCTTCGAATCGGCCCATTCTTTTCGGTTTTGCCGGCATGGTCATGGTGCGCACAGTTGCCACCTTGACGCCAAAGGACTTTTCGACCGCCTGTTTGATTTCTTTCTTATTGGCATCTCGCGCCACCCGAAAGACATAGGCATTAATCTGTTCTTTCAAAGCGTTTGATTTTTCGGTCATGAGATGCAGTTGCAAAATGCGACGCGGTTCTTTCATGAGGCAAATACCTCCTCTACTTTCTCCAGGCCGGCTTTTGTTACCAGAAGCACATCGGCATTGACGACATCATAGGTATTAACCAGCGGCGCCCGTGAATATTTGATTCTCGGAATATTGCGCACGGAAAGCATCAGATTGGAATTAGCCCCTTCATCGAGAATCAGGCATTTCTTGTCGTCCAGACCCAGCTTATCCAGGATGCCGATAACTTTTTTGGTTTTTATTTCCGGCAATTGCAGAGAATCGACTACAACCAGATGCGCGTTCCGCGCCTTATCGGATAAAGCCGAGACGAGCGCCAGACGTTTCATCTTTCGCGGAAACTTGCTGAAATAAGAGCGCGGCTCGGGTCCGAAGATGATTCCGCCGCCCCGCCAGAGAGGGGACCGGATGGTTCCGGCGCGGGCGCGGCCTGTTCCCTTTTGACGCCAGGGCTTGGAGCCGCCGCCGGAGACTTCAGAGCGGCCCTTGGAACTTGAGGTGCCCTGTCTCTGATTTGCCAGATAGTTAACGACGTACTGGTGAACCACTTTCGGATTCGGCTTGACACCGAAAACTTTTTCGTTCAGTGTGACTACGCCGACCTCGGCGCCGTCTTGATTATATACTTTTACTTCCATCTCATCCTGCCCATCTATTTGCCGCGGTTGGTCAATCTGATCCGCAGCAATGTCCCTTTCTTGCCGGGAACGGAGCCTTTGACCAGTATCAGATTTTGCTCACCAATAACTTGAGCTACTTCCAGATTCAATGCTGTCACACGGTCTTTTCCCATCCTTCCGGCCATGCGCTGTCCGCGGAAGACTCGTGAAGGAAAGGAGGACGCGCCCACCGAGCCGGGGGCTCTCTGGCGATCGGACTGTCCATGGGTAATATTGGCGCCATTGAAGTTGTGACGGCGCATGACACCCTGGA
Organism: Ignavibacterium sp.; assembly: GCA_020724775.1. Taxonomy (GTDB): domain Bacteria; phylum Zixibacteria; class MSB-5A5; order GN15; family PGXB01; genus DYGG01. The sequence continues at coordinate 2,094 of DYGG01000081.1, forward strand.
AACCAAGTCCTTTGGAAATGCCGATTACATCGACTTTCTCGCCTTTCTTAAATATATCAGCCTTCAGTTCAGCGCCGACTTCGAGTTCTCCCTCAAAGTCAATTTCCCGGAGATAGCGACGCGGCTCAATGTTTGCTTTTTTGTAGTAACCGACCATCGGTTTGTTAAACAGGTTCTGCCGTTTGGCATCATAACCGACCTGCACGGCACGATATCCGTTTTTTTCCGGGGTGCGCTTTGCTACCACCACGCAGGGACCCGCTTCGATTACCGACACCGGAATGGCTTCACCGTCATTCCCGAAAATGCGGGTCATACCAATCTTTTTCCCAATAATCTCTTTCATAACGGCATCACCATCACGTCTTAATTTCCACATCAACGCCGGCGGGAAGGTCGAGCTTCATGAGCGCGTCCACCGTCTGCGGAGTGGAGTCATAGATATCAAGCATCCGCTTGTGTATCCGGGTTTCGAACTGCTCGCGCGACTTCTTATCCACATGCGGCGAACGCAGAACCGTATAGACAGTCCGTTTGGTCGGCAGGGGGATTGGTCCGGCAATTCGCGCACCGGTTCGAAGGACGGTGCGAGCAATCTCTTTAGTTGATTTATCTAAAGAGTAGTGGTCGTACGCCTTCAGTTTTATTCTGATTTTCTGACCTGTCATATTCTATATTTCACTTCCTTAGAAGCAAGGCTTATTACTCAATAATTTCGGTGACGACGCCGGCGCCGACAGTGCGTCCGCCCTCGCG
>DYGG01000004.1:0-39599 GCA_020724775.1 Ignavibacterium sp.
GCCCGTTAATCTTATTTATCCAATACCAAATTTACACAAAAGAATTTACACTACCCGGGATAGTGGAACGGTCAGGGGGATTCCGCACTGACCATTCTTCACAATAATAATCAGAAAAATAAAGAGTTACAGATAGGTAGCCATCCAGGATTCAACCCAGGCTTTTTTCTCGGCATACTGAATGTGGTCGGGAGTGCGGGGATTCATAACAGGATGGGGCATCTCATAAAAGGAGCCTTCGCCCCGGAGCGCTTTCTCGTCTCCAATCTCGATATAGCAAAATCCCTTGCCATCAAAACTGTCGCTTGTTCCATTCCCCTGGATTGCTCCGGCAATCCGTGACGCCACCGCTCTACCCTGGCGCTCGGCAAATATGCCAGCTTTAGGCAGAACCAGAGGGATATCGGGCGCGAAACGTTCCGGGAGAGGAACTGATGCCGCATCCCCTATGACAAAAATCTTTCCGGGATGGGGCGTATCGGTCAGTTCCAGAGTTTTGGGGTCAGCCGGAATCCAGCCGGACTCTCTTACCAGCCCACTTTTCCGGATAGCCCGTGGAGCCGTATGGGGCGGTATAGCGAGAAGGAGGTCGTACGGCACTTTTGTCCCATCGGCAAGCAGAACCGTTCTCCCCGAACCGTCAACCACCTGAATCTGGCTCAGCGGATGAAAACCAATACCGCGCTCTTTCAGAAGCCCAACGATATACTCTCCGATAGCCGGTCCGGCGGTGGCCATCGGCGCCTTCTCGACCGTGTAGATATCAAGGCTCGACCTGTTTCTAATATTACGCCCTTCCAGAAAGGCGTTGATTAACATGGCCGCTTCGTACGGACCGGGAGGACATTGAAACGGAAGTTGGGGGATAATGATTATAATTTTACCCCCTTTGAATTCTTTGAGGATTCCGCGCAGACGTACCGCCCCGCTGCGGGTATAAAAAGTCTCAGCGGCGCCGGATAGCCCCGGAACAAGGCTCATATCTAATTCCGCCCCCAGTGCAATCACCATATAATCGGCATTCAGGCGGCTGTCGGATGTTATCGCCTGCATGTTAGAGAGGTCAACTCGCTCGATTTCAGTATGTAGAAGTCGAATCCCGTGGGCGCTGAGGGCATCAAGTGACCGGGTGACTTTGTCCTGTTCCGCCTGACCCAGCATCACCCAGGTCTTGGTTGCTCCAATCTGGAAGGAACGTTCCCGGCTTACCACCACAACTCTGTGCTCAGTTGAAAGCGCTCCCCGCAGATGCCAGGCGGTGGCGATGCCGCCAAATCCTCCCCCTAAAATCAGAGTCGTGGTTCCTTTGCTCATTTCTCCTCCATAAAGGCTGACCCCGGGCAGTGAGGCGACGGCGCCGGCGCTTAAGGCAAGAAAGGCGCGCCGCGAAATCGGGGCAATACTGAGATATGACCTGTCCGACATTTTGCAATATCTATGAGACTTGAATTTGATACGACTGCGATAATGCCGTCTGTAGTAAATATATCGAGGCGAACAGATACAAATTGGTCTGTTTTCATTGCGCATATAAAGGGCTGAATCAATTTGCGGCAGCGGCTTTCTCCGACTTCCGGATAAAGTTGTCATGACAGAATTTAGACTCCAAGATTTCGCCGTTAACTTCGTTTAACAATTGTAATTCTGACCGGATAGAAAGAAAAAGGAGATAAGGATTTATGCCGAAATACCTGATTGAAGTCCCTCATGAAGAAGAAATCGTCGCCTGCGCCAAAGTCATCAAGGTCTTTCTCGCCACCGGCTCTCATTTCCTGGCAAACGCCGAATGGGGTTGTGAAGACGGCGAGCACAAAGCCTGGATTATTGTTGATGTTGACAGCAAAGAGGAGGCTCGCTCAGTCGTGCCGCATGCCTTCCGCCAGGATGCCAAAGTTACTCTTTTGACTCAGTTCACCATGGAGCAGATAGACAATATTATCAAAACCCACTCCGGCGTTTAAGGTAGTCTGCCGTCTGGAGATAATTCAAGCGGTGGCGGCCGGCTGAAAGAACCGCCGGTCGGCTTCAACAAAACTGATAGCGTCGCCCCCAAACGCGATACCGCACTGACGAAGCATCTCGAATGGAGGAATCCCTCCGGCCTGAATAATTACAAAATCGTTGGGGATTTCGATTTCTCCCTGTGCCGTTGACAGGAGAACAGAATCGGTGCGAATCTCCTTGACCTGCGATTCGAAGAGCACTTGGACTTTATTTTCTTTTATCATCTGCTTAAGTTTTTCATCATTCTTTTTTTTGATGCGGAAGAAGTTCTTTTTGCGGTAAGAAATGGTCACCTCATTCTCCTTCTGTCGCGCCAGCCCGACCGCGGCTTCAACGGCGCTGTCGCCGCCACCGACCACCAGAATTGCCTTGTCGTTGTACGATTGGGCATCGACCAACTGATAGATCACTTTAGGCAACTCTTCTCCGGGGACATCGAGTTTTCGCGGAGAGCCGCGACGTCCCATCGCCAGCACTACTGCCCCCGACTGGTAACTTCCCGCCGTAGTATTGACCTGAAATCTGTCGGCAAGTCGCTCTATCCGCTCTACTTTCTGTCCCGTGGCGATATTGACCTGAAAGCGGCTGACAATATCGTACCACGCCTCCAGCAAAAACTCCTTGGAGTATTCCTCCTCTTTAAGCCATCCGTAGAGCGGGATTTCGACCGGCTGGGTCATAACCAGTTTGCGGCGCGGGTAATGGCTGATAGTTCCGCCGACTTCGTTTTGCTCCAGCACCAGATACTGGAGCCGATGGGCAATGGCGCTCAGAGCGGCGCTTAAACCGGCCGGTCCGGCGCCGACAATGATGACGTCATATCCCTCCTGCCAGGATTCCTTCTGACGACGCCGCGCGATTTCATCAACTACCATCTTTCCCTGCGAGATGGCGTGGCGAATCAGAGAAATTCCGCTCAACTCACCGGCGACAAATAATCCCGGCACCGATGTTTCATTCTTTTCGCTCAATACCGGAATGTCAGGACGGCTCTTGATATCCCCCAGTCCGACTTTAATCGCCCCCACCGGGCAGACCATCTCGCAGAATCCGTGACCGACACATCTTTCGCCGTTGATTACTTCTGCCGCCCCCCATACCACACCCAGCACATCTCCCTCCGGGCAGGCCTGCACACAAGAGCCGCATCCGATGCATAAGGAGCGGTTGACTTGCGGGTATTGCGCCCGCGGACGGTCTATCCCCAGTTCCTTTGCCTCATTCCTGCGACGTTCGGTTTCTTTCTGACTGCGGCGAAATTTGAGCAGGTAAGGGACAAAGACTGTTAGAATCAAAACGAGCGCTGCCAGCCAGATATAAGTCTGTTCCATAACTAAAGCCTGTTTTTAACGAAAGCGATATCCCAGTTCGCCCTGGGCTCGCCACCCTTTGATATCATCACCGTCATCCAGTTGGAACGCCGCCCCCACAAAATAGTTGCCCGAAAGACTGATATCGCCGCGCCACTCCGCCCATTGATTGGTGCGATATGCGTTGCCGGAAGAGGGCTTGTACAAATATCGCCCCAGGGTGATTCCATGTTGCCCGAAATGAGCGGTATGGAATTCGAGCCTAAAGGAGTAATTTATCCCTTTTTCGAATTCGCCGTTGAATCCGGAGGCAAAAATTGACGTGGAGATTTTTCCGCCCCAGAGACCATGCCGGCTGATATCAGCCGCATAGGTATATGTCGGGCGGCGGTCGCCGCTTCGTTCATTGAAACCGAAGGCTCCCCCCAGTCGGATACGGCGCGGCAGGCTCCAATCGATACGGAGGCGGGCTCCAGTGCGGATGCGGTCGTCGAAAAGGCTATCGACCAGAGTCCTGGTTTCGTAACTCCAGTAGTTCTGACGGTTGTCGTAACTTACCCCTACCCGAAAAGAGCCGCTCAGACTGTAGAAACTGTTGACATAGAGATTCGACAGGGACACGGTTTTGCCGCTTTTCTCTTTTCTCCAGTCATTGTTGATATCGATTTCAGCCGTGTGATACAGACCCCAGCGCGAAACGACGTTAATCCGACCCTGCACCAGCAGGTAGTTGCGATTAACCGTTCTCCCATGATATTCCCCGATGGCGGCAACGGTCTGGTCAATCAATAATCCCGGATGGTCCCCCAGAGTGAAATTCAGATAGCCACCCCCGCGATTCAGTGAAGCGCGCGGATTATTATATAGCCAGTCGGGATGCAGACCACCGAGCAGACCGAGACGCCAGTTTTCTTTCAGCCGTCCCTCGATGACGATGCCGTCGAGATAGCCGATACTTCCGGCGCGCCGGGGAAGAATTCTCCCGACTGCAAAATTGAGCGATGCCGAGTTGTCTTCATAACTGAGTGAAAACTCCCACAGACGGTTTTCCCAGGCATGACGGGAGACTTCCGGCGCCGGAGAGCGGCGCCGATTATCATAGCGACCCCGGGAGCGAATGGAGAGAGTTAATTCTTCTCCCAGAAGTCTCCGCGCCATGAGATTGATACGGGCGGTACTCTGCGTGAAATCGAGACCGGCGCGACCATTGTCGTCATAATGATAAAAGAGAAGAGAAACGCTTCCGGTTATCTGTGAGGGAGGCCGGGGGGCGTAAGAGATTTCCTTTGTGACCGGCGTGACAACGGTGTCGGATGGAGTTGCCGCCGGAACGACCGCCTTTGCGGTCGTCGGAGGAACAGCCCGGGAGACAAGCAGAGCGAAATCCCCTGCGGAAACTGCTCCCGACGACGACAGTATCCGGCATGACGCCGAATGCTCGGCAACATAAACGACTTCCAGGTCCGCCGTCGCGCCTGAAGGATTTTTGACGCTCAATCTATCGCCGACTACAAGGCTGTCGGCGCGGCCGCCATCAATATAAACATTCTCCGCCGAGAGATATTTGACCCGGAACTCTGTCTCGGAGGCAAACAGCGGCGCCGCGACGCAAAGGAGAAATGCCATTATATGAATGAAGCGACGCATCAATGTTTCCCCTGCGGATGACAACTGTAACAGGCGGCGCTGGCATACTGGTAATTATTCACCTGCGAATGTTTATTGTCCATATCGGTCTGGTTATGCTCATGGCAGTTGATACATTCGAAGTTGGCGAAATTGGTCGGGTTGATATGGCAATCGGCGCAGTTATCCCACTTTCCGGCATGTGCCCCGGAATAGATAGGAAAGTACAAGCCGTCATGATCCCAGGTGGTCCCGCTCCAGTTCGAAGTGGAATGGCAGGTCTGGCAATCGGTCGGGAAATTCGCCGCGGCATGATTGGGGTCAGTGGTGGCGTCATATTCATCCTGATGGCAGGCGACACAGGCGGTCGGCGTGCCGGAATAACCGGCGCTGTGACAATCGATGCAGGCGACGGTCAGATGTCGCCCGGTCAGCGGAAACCCGGTGGCGTTATGGTCGTAGGAGGCCGGTTGCCAGGCTACGGTCGAGTGACAGACCATACAGGTTTGAGGAAAACCACCCTGAACGTGATTCGGGTTTGCCGCCGCCATATAATCATCGCTGTGACAGTCATAGCAATCGGTCGGAGTTCCGGCGAATGTTGCATCATGACAGACCATGCATTCCAGAAGAGCGTGGGCGCCGGTCAGAGGAAAAGTCGCCGGATGAGTATAAGTGGCGTTATCCCAGGTGCCGCCGGCGGCGCTGTGACACGGTTCGCAATTCATAGAAAAACCGGCCCGGGAATGGCTCGGATTGGTGGTAGCGGCAAACAGTGAGCCATGGCAGGATTGACAGTCGGTCGGTGTGCCGGCATATTCCTGGCGCTGGTGTCCGCGGTGGCAGGATTCACAATCGGCAACGGCATGAATTCCAACCAGCGGAAATCCCCTCTGGGCATGGAGAGAGAGAACATCCTGACGATTCTGCCAGTCGCGGGGAATATGGCAGTTCTGGCAGGCCAGCCCCAGTTGTCCCTGATGATGGTCGGTGTGACAGTCGGCACAACTGACGCCGACGTGACTGAAAACCGGCTCTTTATGGCAGGCGATACAGGGAACCGCCCCATGCGCTCCTTCAAGCAGGAAGCCGGTTTCGGCATGGTTGAAAGCCATCGGTTTTCGAAGCAGTTTCCAGGATTCTGAGGTATGGCAATCCTGACAGTCCCATTTGAGTTTCCCGTGCGGATTGCTCCCGGTCTGGCTAACCACCACCACCGCAAAAAGACCGGAAAAAAGCGCTATAGCCGTCATTACAAGTTTCATAGTCGCATTTTCCTTTCGTCAAACTCCGCTCCGCCATGGCAGGAAACGCATGTTGTATCCAGCGGTTTATATTGAACAAACAGTCTGTCGTCTCTCTTTACCGGTATGTGACATTTAACACAGGGGACTTTCTGATGCGCTCCTTCCAGCCGGTAACGCGAATCACGGTTATGTACAAATTTTTCCGCCGTCCAGTTATTGGGCGTATGGCAACGGGCGCAGTCGGTCCATTCGGGCGAATCAGCGGCGGCAAACTGCCCTTCGTGAATGTCGTTGTGGCAGTCCTGGCAGAGTTTTTTCTTGGAGGCGAAGGCGATGTTGACATCACTCCCTTTTTTCTCCATATGATGACATTTAATGCAAGGAGCGGTTTGATGTTTTCCTTCCAGCGCGAATTCCGTCAGACTATGGTCAAAGGAGATCTTTGCCCAGGATTCTTCGATATGGCATGATTCACATCCATCTTTACTGACAAGTCTATCCACCGCTCCGTGGTGTGGGTCGGCATGACAGACCAGACATCGGATGGAATTGAATTGAAAGCGGTGGCTTCTGACAAGGGTGGCGCGGTCGTTGACAACATGGCAGGCGACGCAGGGGACCGCCAGGTGCGCCCCGGTGAGAGGATAGTCGGTAGAATCATGCTGGCTCAACCGAAAATTAGCCGGAGTGAAGCCGGCGACCGTATGACACTCTTCACATTCCCCACGGGACGCGCGATGCGCAAATTCTCCTTGATGGTAATCATTATGGCAATCAAGGCATGCCGCAAACTTGAGAGTCGCCGTCTGCCGGGGCTTGTGGCATTTCTCACAGGCGATATTTTTGTGTTTCCCCTCCAGCGGGTACCGCGTCCGGCTATGGTCGAAATTGGCGGTACTCACCGTGCGCCAGCCGTCCGGGGTATGGCAGTTCCGGCAGACCGGTCCAAGGCGCCCTTTGTGGACATCCTGATGACAATCGGTACACTGCGCATGAGGAATAGAAACATATTTGGTGTACGATTTATCATGAGAGACGGTCTGGTCGGCTAAGACCGGATGGCACTTTTCACAGAGAACGTTGGCATGCTTTCCGAGCAGGGGATATCCGCTCAGGCTGTGACCAAATCGAGCCGGTTTCCATCCGGACGGATTGTGGCATTGAGAGCAGTCGGACTTTAACTGCCCGCGATGCTCGTCAAAGTGGCAACTGTTGCAGGCGCGATTCAGTCCCAGATATGTTTTGCTAAGGTCGGTCCGGTCTTTTTCCAGAGCCGTTTTGTCGCGCAGCAATTCCTTGCGATGACATTTCCGGCAGTCGGCCGCGGCATGTTTTCCTTCCAGCAAAAAGCCGGTCTCGGAGTGGTCAAAGGCTTTCTCTCCCCCTTTGAAATATATCAGTTCATAATCCCGCCCCTGATGCTCGACATGACAGAGTTGACATTCTTTATAGTCAGGATTGCCGTGCAGTCCTTTCTGCTCGGCCTGTCCGGCAGCAATTGCGGTATGGCAGGCGAGGCATTTGGAAGGAATCTGCTCGGTCGAGCCGCCATGGCATTTGCTGCAGTTATCAACTCCTTCCAGAAAGGCATGAGCGCGGTGCAGTTCGCCGGGAGAAATCTGCGCCCGGGCCACGGAAATCAGGAGTGCCCCGGCAATGAGGAGCAGGCTTACGTGGCGGATAAACAACGGAAATTTTGAAATGATGTCAGTCATTGTCCCTCACTTGACCCAGCCGTAACCGGTCCAGACAGCCACGCCGATATGGATGAACATAATAATGTACATAATAATAGCGAATGGCTTGTGTATCACATGCCAGTAATGAAAAACCCTCTGCACATCTGCCAAAGCGGCGATTTTGCGGTGCAGTAACGCCCGTCGAAAGAGTTGATTATAGAGTTCCTCAAAACTTTCCCCCCCGAGGTTAAGTGTCTCCGTCAGCCGGCGCCGGATACGGCTCTTTATCACCGGGCGACGAATATCGTCAAAGAGAAGCCGTAGCACCGACATGACGGTCCCCTTTCCCCGGGGTTCCAGTTCTTTCTCGAAGAGGGTATAGAGGAATTTCAGTTTTTCCTCTTCGATGGCAAACCGCTCCTTGAGCCGCCGTGTCTGCGCTTCAAGACTCTCTTCCATTTCGCTCAGACTGAGTTCATTGTCCTGTATATTGCGGGGAATCTGGCGGTAGAGATACCGTCCGAAATACCCGCTGAGCGCCACCGCGACCATCGACCAGAAGCTGATAGCCACCAGCCCCTGGACCTTGAACGATGTATGCAGAACGATGAACAGCGGTCCTATTACCCCCATATAGATATGAAAGGCGAGAAAGGGTCGCAGGGTCCGGTTCTTCCCGAAAAAGTTGAGCCGCTTCTGTAAGGAATATACTAACATCAAAAGCATCATCGCCGAGCCGACAATCCCATAGGTGAGCCCTCTGCTTCCGGCCGGCTTGAATACCCGGTAATCTTCATGACGGGGACGCTCCGCATAAGGAGTGGAATAATATGAATACGCCTCGACAAAAAGCGCGATGAGAATGACAAAAGAGAGAAGATAGATAGCCCAGGGGAGAATACGGCGTCCGGATGCCCGGTTTGTCATTTCCTGCGCCATTTGCTTACTTACTGCTACTTCGGAATTTACCGGCACAATATGCCATCCTTTATGCCTCAAGTAAAGAAGCCAATTAAGCAGACAGATTCGTTAGCAAATAGCCAATAATTTTACACGACCGTTAAGCCGTCCCTTAAAATCTGGAAAATGAATCTGCCTTTTCAACAAATTATCGGCAAAAAAGTGCCAGAAAATTACGACTAATATTATCCATTATAACCCCTCATATACCATTTAATTGGTTGAAGTTTAACAATTTACGCAAAAAGCCATATTACTATTTGAAGATTTGTTCAGCGATTATGGAGGTATAAAGTCCTCGTTAAGGCAATCTGAATTGATAACGGCTTATAGATGAGGAGTACATTTTCTGGGAATAGAGAGTCGGGAGAAATTGCGGCATTTAGGTGGAACCGGTACGGTTATACTGAAGCGCTCTGGTCGATTGACTCTGATCTCTGACTAATCTGCCACGGAATATGCCCCGTTGCTTAGTTGCGCCGATAGGAAACGCTCAATCATCCGGTTGACCCAGTCGGGATGGGTCATTGGCGCCATATGGCCCAGGTTGAGAAGTCCTCGCACTTCTGCCTGCGGAAGCGTTTTCCCCAAAAGCCAGGTTATTTTCTGGGTTGATGCTGGGGAATCAAGACCGTACTGAAGTAGCGTCGGCTTGCTGAAGCCGGCGATATCATACAACGATTGCTGGCTGTAAATGGCGGCGTCAAACTCACTCGGCACCTTTGTCATTCTCTCGGCGACCGCTTTCTTCTGCCAATCCGGGAGCGCCCCCCGGTTATCGCCGCCGGTTCAGTAATTAACAAATTTTTCCGCCGCCTGCATCGGGTCTTCTTTCTCCATATTCTTTCTGACACTGGTCTGAACTTCCCAGACTTCCCGCGCCTCTGCCGAGCAGGGGACATCCCCATACAGAAGGTGAAAGAGGACCGGTTCATATACCACCAGACTGGCCACTATGTCGGGATGAAGCAGCGCGCACGCCATTGCCACCGCCCCGCCGTATGAACGTCCCACCAGATGCGCCGGCTCATCATATGTTGCCAGCGCCGGTTCTATCAGCGCGACCTCATCATTCAGAGTGAGCATCCGCTCCTCTTTCCATTGCGGTGATTTGCCATAACCGTAGAGGTCAACGGCTATCACGGAGAAACTGGTACTGCTGTGCAGACAGAGCACCGGCGGTCCTGAACCGACAACTTGAAAATAAGGACAGGTTTCCGACATCGACATCTCTTTCATTACATCTTTTCCCCGACCCGTAGACAACTCAAATCTTTATGAGACTATCCCTTTGTGGCGATAGCCATAATGGGGGCAATTTGTGAAGGCTTCACGATGAAAGATTACGATTTATTAGAGCGGAATCGGCATACAATTTATGTTGTAACGGCTTTATCAGGCCGGCTCGCCTGGTACAGATGCTGATAAATGTCTCTGGCGATGGCGGTCATTTCTCGGATATAATCGCCGCTGAGAGGGCGCTTCTTGCTTAACTGTTTCAGGCTTGTAACATCAAAATAGGAAAGAGTCAACAGATGTCGGTCGGCCGAGAGCATAAGACGACGGTCGGAACTTTCCAGCCAGCGAAGCATGGGCTCATCCAAAACCTTCTTTATCTCCTCGGGCTGATTTCCAAAGAGATAATACCTGGCGTCAAATTCCGGTGATAGATTTAACCTGATTGACGGTAGTTGGCGGCTGATGATTTTTTCGCTGAGAAGATTGATGAACCGGCCCAGTCTGCCGCCGAGCGGAATTTTGGGTGAGAGAATGAATCGTGGTAGAATCAGTTGTGAGGAGCGGATAACCATTGTTCGATTGTTTGACTCTGACGGCTCCGGGTCAAAGAGATAGAGTTCCATTCCGCCGGTATTGTAGCGAAACGCTTTGCCGATATATCTGCGATTACGCGGCCGCCTGTCATCGGTCGCCCAGGGACCGTGGAGAGCCGCTCTTATATCGTCGTCAACCTGGGGAACCTCAAAGTAGCCGCACTCCATAAAGGTGCGCGCTACTGTTTCCTGATGCCGACGGTGGGAGCGTACCGAAAAGATGACCATCGCGATAATCAGCGCCGCCAGAAGAAAAACCAGATATGCCGGGTTCATTATGACTGACCTGCCTCTCCCGATATTGATACCGTTTCCATAATTGTCGGCAGGGTGGGAAGAGGACTTAATCTGACAGACCCAAAACAGTTACGTCACGGGCTACCGTCGCTCAGTGGCAGGTATATGATATCATCATTTCTATAGAGCGGGGCTTCCCAGCCTTGACCTTATCCAATTGACCGTTTTCGGCGAACCTTTAATATGGAGCCACCAATCCGAGGTCGGATTCTCAAAGAAGACATCATATCGAAGCGTCACCACCTTCTCAATATCATTAAATTCCCGGGGCGCGCCGAACATCTGCTTGAAAAAGAGGGGATAATTGTACGTGTCGGGCAGTAGATAAGTCTCATCCTGTGACAGGGAGATCAGAAAGGCGCCGGTAAGCGCCGCCTGATGTAGGAATATTTTTATTTTGGGGTCGTCTTCCGCCAATTGCTTAATTACGGAATCTTTACACAGGATTTCAGTGGTATCATTAGAATATCCAACTCTAATATCCATATCCTGAGCGGAGCCAAGAGAAGCGACAGGGGTGCTGTCAGCCAGAACCAAATAGAGCGCGCCGAGCGGTGCCGGGGTGGTAAGCGAGATTTTACCCTTGTTCTTCTTTATAGTTACCAGTTTTTCGGAATAAATTGGTGGAAAGCGAGGACTTTCTCCGGAAATGAAGCGTGAGATCCAGACGAGGTCGGATATGGTTAATGGGGCGTGGTCTTTGTTGGCATCGGTGGAAGCGATCTGTGCCGGCCGATTTACTGAGAAAACCGAATTATCGTGAGTAATTAAATAGTCAACGAATATATCCAGATCGGCTGGTTCAAATGGAAGGCCGTTAATGTTCAAATCTCCCGCCACTTGATTGTCCAGATATCCGGCCAAATCGACACCGCCGTTGCGGAAGAGGACGTTGCGTTTCATAGAACCTGTATTTTTGAGGAGAGAATCGCAGTTATTACTAATACCAAAATGGGATGGCAGAGAACTGTCCCGACTGGCGCTGTATCCATAATCCACAAGGGCGCTCATGACTCCGGTGCTCTTTATCCCGGTCTGAGAAGAGGTCATATCAAGATAGGTTATGGTGTTGCTATGGCAGTTGAGCCAGTAGAATTTGATTGGCAAAGTGGCATTCTCCAAGGCACTTTTGAAAGGAATTTGAAATATCAGTGTAAAAAGAATTCTCCTTATCTTATTGGCGCCTGACTTTGATAAAGGTGAGCACCGGTCGGGACTATTTGCGGCGGAAATTCTGATAAGTCCGCTTGGGCAGGATTGGTCGCACCCTTCGAAGCGGCCGATTTCGTGATGATAAAACTGCCAGAGGTCCCGGTCGCGCGGGTCAGCGCGGGATTTCCACCTGACTTCCGGCGATTGAAGGCGCATGGTGTCGAAAGCGATGAGGAAATCGAAACCGAGGAGATCCTCGCCGGTCCCAATGAGAGTAATAGGAATTTCGACCGGATGGCCGATTCCTGCATCTCTTATTACGGGGATCCTCACTTCGAACCAGTCGCGGGGAAGGGAGTCGGCGAAAGTATCAAGAGGGAAGCGGTCCTGGGTGAAGGCGGAAGAGAAGATGAAGAAGGCGAAGACGGGAATCAGCCGCCGGATGCGGATGATTTTGCGTCGGGAAAGGGTTCCCGACGCCGCTTTGAGGTGACAAATTCGTTCGATTACGCTTCTACCCGCAGATGTCAAAACCCAAGAGGGATTTTGACCTACTCGGAGATTCATTAAATATATGCCACTCGAATATTCATTACAGTTTATATATCAGGGTCAGGCGGCCGGATTTGGAAGAGGTGGTGATGCGGGCGTGGTAGATTCCGGCAGGAAGATTTTTCGGTTTCCAGACGGCGTGGTACAAATATGAGCCGGCAGGGCTGTCAAATTCCCAGACCTTCAGCCCGGAGGTGGCGTAAATCTGAAGACGCCAACTCGAGGAATCGGAAGGTGTGAAAGCGATGATGGTGGAATCTGAGAACGGATTGGGGTTGGCGATTACGGTCAGCGAGTCGCCTTTCAGAATATCCTCCGGCTTTCCGATGATGATACTTTTGAAAGCCGCGCCGTGGTAAGAGGCGACCTGAATATCGACCAATCTAATTTCGGAATCAGCCTGCAGAATCTCGCCGTTCGGGATGACATTACGCCCGAAGGAATAAAGCAACAGCCTGCTCTGAGAATTGACATATCCAGACTTAATCGCTAAGTCCTGGGAATTCGATGTGAGAGTTACAGCGATATCGCCCTCGAGAACGACATGGAGAGCGCCGACTGGATGGGGAGCAGAAATAGAAATTATGTTGCTGTCAACGGCAACGAAAAGCGGCTCATAGATTGGCGATGGTACCGGTATGGCATCCCCCACAATAACTCGCACGAGATAGACAAAATCGGCTAATTCAAGGGGAATTCCGTTGCCATTGATATCAGTGGCGGCGGTTTGAGCATCTATGTTAATATAAAATGCACCTATTCCCACAACAAAGTAATTGGAGAAGATAACCGCATCGCCGATTTCGCACGGTATTCCGTTGAGATTTATATCACCCATTGAATGGGTGTCTATCGAATCGGCGCAGATGATTTGAACGCCGCCATTATGGAAATCGACATATCTTCTTACCGGATGTTGTTCATCGGTTGAATCGCAGGCGCTGTTGGCGCCGGTATAAGAAGGGAAGGGATTATCAAATTCAACTCTCCTTTTGAATGCATCCCATACATAGCGGGAGATGCCTAATTGATAGGGGTCATATGTTTCCAGAGTGTCATCTTGATAGACCACTTGATTGTCGCTGCAGTCTATCCAGAAGAAATTAATGGGGATAAATTGACATTCGAGAGTTCGGTCATTGGAAACCAGAAAGTCGAGAGTGAAAAGAGTAGTGCCATCGGGGACTCTGTATTCAAGCGGCTGATGAGGACCATCATTCTGCTCTGCCATGCAGACAAACTTGATTTGCCCGGTCGGACATCTGGAATCGCATCCCGGAAGCGGTCCATAACGATAGACAAAATACTCCCATTCAAAGTCGCCGGGCCTGTCGTAAAGAGGACCTCTGGTTGCCCCCATGAAAGCCAACGGATAGGAATCATACCCAATGGTGAAATCGAGGTAATAAATTCGTTCTTTGCCGGCGATTTTAGTAACGGGAACGAGAGTGTGATGTCCCTGCAGGACATCGCGGACGGTACCGATTCTAAAAGCGAGAACGGTGTCTTTCACCTCGCTATCATCGGTGCCAGCAAAATCGTCGGCGCCGCGGTATGGGTAGAGCAGATTCCGCTCGTCACCACATCCGGCAAAGAAAAGACAGGTGGAGACAATTAGCCCAATATATAATATTGCCCGTATCATTTTGCCTTACAGAGAAGAGAACGAATCTAATTTCTTCTAAAATCCAATCGAAAGCCCCCCATGCAGATAGACCCCCTCAGTGCTCAGGCTCATTCGAGTAGGGTTGGGGGCATCAACCAGCCAATACCGCTCGTTTTCATCTTTGAGGTCATCTGTCCGGAAATCCCGGTATCCCAATTCGGAGATAAAATCAATATGCCGGGAAAGCGGCACAGCTACGCCGACCGTCCCGAATAATCCGTTTCCGGAGGCGGTGTATCTATATGGTTCCCCAGGGATAATAATGAAATCTTCCGGAAAGCGGGTTCTTATCTCGGCGGTGCCGTAGCAAAGAGCGCCTCCGAAGGTGACAAACAGAGTCGGCTTG
This sequence comes from Ignavibacterium sp., assembly GCA_020724775.1. GTDB lineage: Bacteria > Zixibacteria > MSB-5A5 > GN15 > PGXB01 > DYGG01. The sequence continues at coordinate 14,672 of DYGG01000004.1, forward strand.
CTTGCCATCAGGTTGACTTTCATTTTGAGATAGGGGGCGGAGATGGAACCTCTGAGAGTGGTTTTGGCGCGGGCGATAACCTCGTTGCCATCGTAGTCGCCGATGTTGAAATTATCATACCGCTCAATATCTGATTTCAGATAATTGTACCCCACAAAAACAGTTACCTGCGGAGCGACCTTGCAGCCCAGTTCGATATATCCGGTGAAGCCGTCATCAAGATTCTTATTGAAAATCCCAATTGGAATGGCAACCCGGTCAAGGTAGTAGTCATTTATTTCATGAAAACTGTTATGGGCCCATCCGAGTCCGGCGCCCAGTTCCCATCCGGTCCCATCAGCGCGATAGCCCCTCTGGTGCCGCTCGACAGCAGGGGTCGTGACGGGAAGCAGGAGCAATACGACTGTAAGAGCAATGCCGAAGCGGAAAAGATGGCGGGTCATATTTCACCTCTCTATGTTCGTCGCTATCTCTTATACAAATTGACGAGCGAGGAGCCGCGATATCTACTGCATTTTCATTATAATCAAAAGGGCGATTCTGTCAACCGGTTATTCTACCTGCCATGCGCGGTTTCTACATTACTGCAGAGATACGCCGGGGCGAGAACTTCCCCGTTTTCCCTTGACGATAGGCGGATTATCGGTATATTTATGGTTTTGATATTACAAGATAAAGGGTTAACAGAATGAAACGCACTTATCAGCCTTCCAACAGGAAGAAACTCAACGACCATGGTTTCCGGAAACGGATGTCGACCGCCGATGGACGCAAGGTATTGTCGCGCCGTCGCGCCAAAGGGCGCAAGCGACTGACTGTCGGAGCCAAGAAAAGAAAATAGATTGCCGCGCCAGAGTATCAAAAGCAGAAAAATGATTCGCTCTCTGCTACAGAACGGCAAGAAATTTCACTCCTCGAACCTGACGGTCTATCTGGATAAGAGTTATCCGGTTGCGCCGGGAAGATTTCTGAGTTCGTTCCATGTTTCCACGGCTCAAATTCCCCGAGCAGTGGACCGGAACCGTCTGCGGCGCTGGCTCCGCGAGGACCTGCGCCGGATAGCCCGGCAAAAAGAACTTACCGGCGCCATGATAGTCCGGTTCAAGACAGCGGAAGCGGCAATCGAACATCATAGATTAACCGACGAACTGGAAGCGGTTTTGTCGGCGGCATTGAAAAATGAGAATTAACGGCGTCTCCATATTTGCCTATCCCCTGCTTTTGGGAATTCTGATTTACCGCTACACACTTTCGCCCGTAGTTGGGCAAGAGTGCCGTTTCTATCCAACCTGCTCGCATTATGCCGAGACGGCGTTGCGAAAGTATGGGGCACTCAAAGGCTCCTGGCTGGCGGTGAAACGGATTTGCCGCTGCCACCCCTGGCATGAAGGCGGCCTTGACCCGGTGCCGGGATCTGATACCGAATAAACTGATGAGGGAATATCGTGGAAAAGAAAACTGTCATACTGATTGTCCTGCTGGCGGCGCTGGTCATTTTCTGGATGCCGATAATGACCAAATTCGGCCTAATCAAACCGGCGCCTCCCCGACCGGTACCTACCAAGCAGGTTGACACGGTCTATGCGCAACCGGAGACAATTAAGCGCGACACGGTCGTTCTCCCGGCGCCTCTTCCCGATACCGCTGCGCCTCTGTTTGTCGCGCAGAATACGAATGAGTCGCTTCCACCGCAAGATTCTGTTATCATCGAAACCGAACTCGGGCTAATCACCTTTTCCAATTACGGCGGCGGACCGGTTTCGTTAAAGTTGAAAGAATATAGGTACCCCAGCCGCGGCTCCGGCGAAACCGGCACCGATACCGGGCTGGTAGAGATGCTTCCCGATTGCCGTCAGGCGACCCCGGAATTCCTCTTCAGTGGAGGGGACTTTAACGCCAACTCTCTGATTTACACCTGCTCGCATCCGAAGGGGAAATATGACGTCAGTGGCTCCCCCTTTGAACTGCTCTACACCTTTACCAATGAAAACGGCGGCTCCATATCTAAGAAATATCGCTTCTATCCGGACCGTTACTCGTACGACCTTATAATAGAGATTAACTCCCGCTCGGCGCTTGGCTTTGAGCGGCGTTATTCGCTCGAGTGGAATAATCCGCTGGCGCCGACTGAAATTTCGGCAATGGATGATTTTAATTCGACCTGGTCGATGTCGTTCATGGGAACTGACCGGGTCAAATATGACGATTATACCGACAACAAGTACAGCGTCAGCAATGAAGGGGTCACGCAATGGATTGCTTCGCGCAGCAAATATTTTGCGGCGATACTGATTCCCCGCTCGCGGGAGGCCTCCGGTGCTCAATCGACCGGGGTGAAAGAAACGATTCAGACGGCTCGCGAGGCGGTGCAGGCGCGACGGGTCACGGTCGGTCTGATGATGGATATTCAGCCGGGGGAACAGATTCGCGACAGTTTCACTATTTTCGCCGGACCGATTGACTACGACCTGCTGCGCGGCCTTGACCATAGTGTCGCCGATATCATCGATATCGGCACCACTCCGTTTGTCGGCTGGATTATCAAGATTTTTGCTATCCCGATAATGTGGCTTCTGCCGCGGATGTACGACTTCATCCCCAATTACGGTTTTGTCATTATCATCTTCTCTCTGTTTGTAAAGGTTTTGACCTGGCCTCTATCGAAGAAAACGGTCAAATCGATGATGGCAATGAAGGAACTTCAGCCGAAAATGCAGGAACTCCAGAAGAAGCATAAGAACAATCCGCAGGCGCTGAACCGGGAGATGATGAAATTATATAAAGAAGCGGGGGTCAATCCTTTCTCGGGATGCCTGCCGTATCTTCCGCAACTGCCGCTCTTTATCGCCCTTTATTCCGTATTCAGCGCGACCATTCTGCTCCGCCAGGCGCCGTTTATTTTGTGGTGGGATGACCTTTCGCGCGGGGCGCTGTCGCTGACTGACCCGTATATCATTATGGTCATTTTGATGATGGCGCTGATGTTCGTGCAGCAGAAAATGACCATGACCGACCCGAAAAACAAGATTCTGATATATCTAATGCCGCTTATGATGGGCTTTATCTTCTATCGGGCATCGGCCGGGCTGGTTCTTTACTGGACCTGTTTTTCGCTATTCTCTTTCCTGGAGCAGTTGTTAGCAAAACCGAAGACGCAGACTTCGACCGATATGACGGTGCAGACATAGGGCTCAAAATACAGCGATTATTGACAACAGAAGGCGGCTGTAGTGCCGCCTTTCTCATTCCATCAGTTTTTAGAAACTGTTAGCCTTCCTGTCGCCGGGTGGAAGAATAACAGCGGGTCGGGGTTGATTGAGAAACGGAGATGGTCGCCGACGCCGAATTGACCGGATGAAGCGGTGGCGGTCAGTTCGATACCGGCAAACTCCAGAACAACCACCAGCCGGTCGCCGAGGTATTCCGTGCTCCGGACAACCGCTTCAAAAGGGGCATTCTCGGAAAAGAGAATATCCTCGGGGCGCAGACCGATAGATACCGCCGATTCTTTATAATCATTCCCAATTGAAGAAACCGGAAAACCAAACGGCTTAATCACTCCGTTATCTATGGCGCCGGTGATGAGATTGATTTTGGGACTTCCCAGGAATGACGCCACCTCGGTATCGACAGGCCGCCTGTAAATTTCTTCAGGAGCGCCAACTTGACGGATTTTACCGGAAAAGATAACCGCCAGACGGTCGGCCATAGTGAGGGCTTCGGTTTGGTCATGGGTGACATAAACCGTAGTGGTCCCCAGATTCTTCTGCAACTCGACCAGTTCCCGGCGCATCCGCGAACGCAGGTCGGCGTCAAGATTGGAAAGAGGCTCATCAAGAAGATATATATCTGGCTTGCGGATAATCGCCCGCCCCAGCGCCACTCGTTGACGTTGGCCGCCGGAGAGTTCCGCCGGCCGGGCGTGGAGACGGTCTCCCAAGCCAAGCAGGTCTGCGGTTTCTTTCACCCTTTTCTTAATCTCATCTTTGGGGGTTCCGGCTATTTTCAAGGGGAAGGCGAGATTTTTTTCGACCGTCATATGAGGATAGAGGGCATAATTCTGGAAAACCAGGGCGACATTTCTTCTCTGCGGCGGCAGGGAATCGACGCGGCGGTCGCCGATAAAGATCTCTCCCGAGTCGGGCGTTTCCAGCCCGGAAATCAGCCGGAGAATGGTCGATTTACCGCACCCGGACGGTCCCAGAATGACCAGCAGTTCGCCGTCGCAGGTCTCAATGGTGACATCTTCGATAATCGGTTTACCGCCGAACTTCTTGTAAAGGTTTTTTATTTTCAGAGCGGACATATCGGAATGATAGCGCCATTACTCCGGAATGACAACTCCCTTTTCAATATGGAATCTTCGCGCCTGGCGCGCCAGACGGTCGGGAATATCGGCCGCCGTGGTCAGGAACAGTTGTCCGAACTGACCGAATGACTCAATCAGGCGGTCGCGACGTCCCGAATCAAGTTCGGCAAAGATTTCATCGAGCAGCAGAAGCGGCGGTTCTTCACGATATTTCTTGAGATATTCAAAAACGGCCAGTTTCAACGCAATCGCGGCTGTGCGCAGTTCTCCCTGTGAACTATGAGTGCGCGCCGGATATTCGTTTATGGAAAATTCAATCTCATCCCGATGGGGTCCTATCAGGGAGGTTTCCAGAACCCGCTCCCGCTCGCGGTACTTTGCCAGACGGGCACGAAAGGACTGCTCTATCTTTTCCAGAGAAGAGGAACCGTCCGGAATCGGCACCGACGGGGAATAGAGCATCTGCAGTTTCTGACCATCAGAAATTTTTTCATAATGACGCGCCGCCGTCTCATTGAGCGTTTGAATGAAGTGCGTTCGCTCAAGGGTCATCTGTGAGCCATATCGGACAAGCAGGTCATCATAGGGGGTCTCTTTCTCGCTCGATTTCTGCCGCAAGAAGGAGCGCTTCTGCTCCAGGGCTTTCTGGTAGTCGATAAGGAGCGCGAGATATTTTAGCGACGCCTGAGCGAGATAGATATTGATAAAATCGCGCCTCCGGGCGGGGGCGCCGGAGAGAATTTCGGAATCATCCGGCGCCGCTGAGACAACGGCGAAATGCTCATAAAGTTCGGCGGTACGGATGCTGCTTTTATTGAGTGTAATTTTTTTTCTACCGCCGTCGAGATAGGCAACAGCAACCTGATGGTCGCGCCCGGCAGCGGTTACAGTTCCTTCGAGGCGGAAGACGTCGGTCCCCTCTTTAAGCATAACGGCATCTTTGGCGCCGCGCGGGGAACGGGCTAATAGCAGCACGAAAAGAGCCTCCAGCAGATTGGTCTTACCGGAGCCGTTTTCTCCATAGAAGATATTGACGCCCGCGCTGAACTCGGTCTCGGCCGACTTGAAATTGCGGAAAGAGATGATCTTGACGTTTTTGACCTGCATCTGTAAAAAAGCCCCGGCATAAAGCAGGGGCTTGTGCGCTATTTTTTCTAAATATCTGTCAATCAGCCAGCCGCAGCGGCATCACCAGGCAGAGAAAATTGTCTTTGGGAACAGCCGGCGAAAAGATGACCCCGGCGGCAATCGGCGTGGAGAGTTCGAAGATAACCTCTTCCCCGTCAATTTTCCCGAGGATATCCCCGATATAGGTGGCATTGTATCCCAATTCAATAGGGTCGCCGGAATAATCACAGGAGATAGTCTCACGGGCATCGCCGCCGACTTCAGCATTGGTGGTCGAAATCGAAAGACTGCTTCCTTTTACGGAGAATTTCACCTGGTGGGTCAGGGTGCTCGATAAGATTGAAACCCGTCTGACCACGCCGGCAAGTTCATCCTTGTTAACAGTCAGTTTCTTGTCGTTATCGGCGGGAATTACCTGCTCGTAATTGGGGTATGGTCCTTCGATGAGACGGGAACTCAAAACGACGTCATTGAGGTTGAAAATGATATTGTTCTCCCCGAAAATTATGCCGATATCGCCATCTGATTCGCTAACAAATTTAGGAATTATGTTGAGAACTTTAGGAGGAATAATAATGTCTTCCGACATTCCTTTGAGTTTTTTGTTCTCTATTGAGACTTTCGCCAGCCGATGGCCATCGGTCGCCACCATACTCATTAAATCCCCCTTAGTTGACCAGAGGACGCCATTCAAAGCGGGGCGAGTCTCATCGGTGGAGCAGGCAAAAGTAGTCTTCTTAATCATCGTGACCAGGTCGCCCGCTTCGATATTAATCTGCTTTTTGGGATTAACCAGCGGTAGTTTGGGGAAGTCATCGACCGGAAAACAGCCAATCTTATAGGAGCCGTTGGGGACTTTCAATTCCACCCGGCTGGGAGTCCCTTCAATCGAGATTTCGGTTTCGGGAAGTTCTTTAACAATATCGGAGATATATTTTGCCGGCAGGACCGCCAATCCTTTTTTGGTTACCGCACAATCAAAAGTGGCGGTTATAGAAACTTCCAGATCGGTGGCCGATATTTTTAACTTATCTTCAAGCGCTTCGATAAGAATATTAGAGAGAATCGGCATCGTCGATTTGGTCGGAACTACCTGTAGAACAGATTGAAGATACCCGCTGAATCGTGACTTGGAGATATTAAATTTCATTACCCAGTGCCTCCGGAGCTGCTTTCCACAACTCTTTATAATTACTTACCCTTTATCATTTAAATAGGAGTAATAATAGTTCCTGTTAAAATGTGAGTTGTACCGTAAAATCTGTATAATTTCTTCCCTATATGGTTATCTCAGACAATCTTAATCAGCGCCTCTAAGAATAATTGGAGCGGGGATAAATTGTCAACAAGAGTTTTCATCCCGCCGGTTCCTCCACATCGTTCCGTTTTATACCTATTGCCAACAGACCTGAAGACATCTTATCTACATTCCATCAGTTTAAAAGAAGAGAGGTCAGGTGGCGTATTTTTTCGCGGAATTCCGATTCCGAGGCGACCCTCTTTTCAATAAGGGTGCAAGCATGAATGACCGTAGAATGGTCGCGCCCGCCGAAAGACTCGCCGATTCCCTTCAAGGAACAGGCGGTATGCTTGCGCGAAAGGTACATTGCCACCTGACGGGCAAGAGCCACATCGGCTGTCTTCTTCTTGGCGGTCATCATGGCCGGGTCGATATGGAAAAATTCCGAGGTGCGTTTCTTAATTTCGCTGATGGTTAATTCCCGTTTGGGCCTGATTATCTCTTTTCCCAAAATCCGCATGGCGAAATCGAGGTCAATAGCCGTCTTTTCCAGTGAAGAGTATGCCGACAGTCGAGTCAGGCAGCCTTCCAGTTCCCGTATATTGGAAGTGACATTATCGGCTATGAAGAAAAGGACATCTTCCGGCAGTTTTATCCCTTCCTGCTCTGTCCGGCGGCGCAAGATTGCCATTCTTGTCTCCAGGTCGGGAGGCTGAAGGTCTGCCACCAGCCCCGAGGAGAAACGGGAAAGGAGACGTTCTTCCAGTCCTTTGGTATCTTTAGGATGACGGTCGGAAGTCAGAACTATCTGTTTACCCAACTGGTCCAGGTCGTTGAAAGTATGGAAGAACTGTTCTTGAGTCGATTCTTTGCCGGAGAAGAACTGGATATCATCGACCAGAAGGACATCGGCACTTCGGTACTGCGTGGTGAAACCGGTAACGGTGCCGTTGGATAGCGCGCTGATAAAGTCCGAGGTAAACCTTTCGGAGGTGGCATAGATAACCCGTTTATTGGGGGAGTTTTCGTAGATATAGTTTCCAATGGCCTGAATCAGATGCGTTTTTCCCAGTCCTGTTCCCCCGTATATGAATAAGGGGTTGTATTTGGTTTTCCCCGGGGCTTCGGCGACCGCAACGGCGGCGGCATGAGCGAACTGGTTGAAATTTCCGACCACGAACGACTCGAAGCGGTATCGCTCGTTTAAGCCGTAGCCGCTGCCGCTCGGTTTAACCAGGGTCAAGGGGCGGCGATGAAATTCGATTTCGGTCTGCGCCTTGGCTTCCTGCGAATCCATTACCAAGAGTTGAAAAAGAAGCGGCGAGCCGTGCACTTCCTTTATGGCATCAGAAATGAGATCATGGTAACGGTCCATCAGCCAATCGGCAATGAACTGATTCGGGACAAATATTTTCAGTTCGCCGTCGCCGTTTAATTCACCTCGCGTAGGCTTAAACCAGGTTTGAAATGAAGATTTTTTGGCTCGCAGGGAGATATAGTTGAGACAATCTTCCCACAGTTTGCAGTTGATACTCTTGCCAGATGACGACATTTTTCCCCCGATCTAAAATCCCGCATTATTACGGGCAAAAGAAGCTTTTTAGGTTCCATCCTTACGAAAATAAACTTCCGGGACATCCGCCCGAAGGCGGAGTACGCCTTTTACAATTTTATGTGGTTAATTATGACTACGGAAATTCAACAAAGTAATTCACAGGAATTCTTGATGTAGGAACAACTAAGTTGTTGTAGCATAATTGTCGGCATCCCCACGGTCAATGGTTTTCCACACTCAATTAACAATGTCTCTGTTATTGCCTTTTGACAGGAGGAATAAAAGCATAGAATCGCGGGACGTCAAGAGGGGGAAATTTAAATAATGGGGAGAAGTGAACTCCTTATCCGATTAATAATTATGGCAGTCAATTGGCGTCGCCAAAAATACCCACCCGATTTCCGCTGTCTCAAATAAATTTTCGAAAGTTGTAAGGCGTGAAGGGGCAATAAGTACAGAGTAAGTACAGTTCACTCGCTCCGCTTTGCAATCTTTTCGGCGATTCTTAGGAAATAATTCGCCAGCGTTTCATTTTCAGTATAAGCGAGAGGATGACCGTCGTCAGCCGCTTCTCTTATCTCCTGCTTAATCGGAATCTCTCCGAGAAACGGCACTTTCAATTCCGATGCAAGCTCTTTGCCGCCATCTTTTCCGAAGATATATTCTCTCCGACCGTCCACTTCATAATATGACATATTCTCGACAACACCGAGGACCTGCAGTTTGGTTTTTTCTGCCAATCTGGCAACTCTTCCGGCAGTATGAGACGCCACCGGCTGGGGAGTGGTAACCACCAGCAGTTCGGCATTGGGCAGCGATTGCGCGATGGTCAGAGTTACATCACCGGTGCCGGGCGGCAGGTCGAGGAGAAGAAAATCGGATTTATCCCAGAGGACATCGGCCAGGAACTGATTGATTGCTTTATGCAGAAGTGGTCCGCGCCAGATGACCGGGGCATCTTCGGAGACAAAGAAACCCATGGAGATAATCTGCATATTTTCTTTTCGAAGCGGCACGATATGTTCATCGATAAGAGTCGGTTGCCCGTGAACGCCGATAATTCGCGGAAAGGAGAATCCGTAAATATCGGCATCTATTATGCCGACTTTGTATCCGAGTTTGCTCAGCGCGGCGGCGAGGTTGGCAGTTACGGTCGATTTTCCAACCCCTCCCTTGCCGGAGGCGACCGCAATTACCCGGTCGGCAAAATCGCCGGCCGTTACAGGATGTTTGCCATCGGCATCTGCCGCCTGCTTGTGGTCTTTTCCATAAAGTCGGACCGGCAGATTTTTCCGCTGCCGGTCGGTCATTACGCCAAATTCGACTTCCACCGCTTGCACGTCGGGAAGTTCCCCCACCATTCGGGTGATATCATCATTGATTTTTTTCTTTAGCGGGCAGCCGGGAATGGTCAATGAAATCCCGACTTTCACCTTAGAGCCGTCGATATCAACGAATTTGACCATATCCAGGTCGGTCAGCGGCTTACGCAGTTCCGGGTCATCGATCTGCGCCAGTATTTTCATCACATCGGACTTATCAATCATATCTAACCTCGCGAGTTTTATTCAATCAGTATAACTTTCCAATATACACCCTGTTCCTCAAAATGCTACGGACAGATTGGGAATTCTTGAAATATCCGGATGAAAAAGAGCCGCAATAGGCGCCGCTGAAAGAATTTGGATAGTTCCTAACTGTCAGAGACCGACGTTGAAGATGTGGGAGCAGACTCCTGTTTTTTGCGTGAGTGGAAAATGATGTAGAGCACTAACATAACCATGCCGACTGAGATAGCGGAGTCGGCGATATTGAAAGTCCACCACCGCTCCAGGTGAAAGCCGAGGAGATTTATATCAGGGATATCGACGTCAAGGAAATCGACCACCATTCCGACACGAAGGCGGTCGATAATATTGCCGATGGCTCCCGAGGCAATCAGGGTCAGGGAGTATTTTGTCCAGAGATTATCTTTGTTGGTGATGATCAGGTAAAAGACCGCCACGAGAATGATGAGCGAGGAAATGAGATAAAAAGTGCCGCTGCCGAGAGCGGTTCCCATTGCCCCGCCGATGTTATAGATTAATCGGAGTTGGAAAAAGGTCCCTAAGACCGGGTAAATTTCACCCGGCTCGAGATTAGCAAGGACCCAGAGTTTGGTCAACTGGTCAGCGATGACAATTACGGTGAGCAGGATGAACGGGAAAGCCAGACGCCGCAGATAGTCACCGACCAGATTTAGCCTCCTCTTCTTTTTCCTTACATTCGATACAAAGGCGCGCGTGAGGCACCGCTTCCAGGCGGGCTTTCTGAATCGGCTTGCCGCAACTCTGGCAATTACCGTATTCCCCTTTGCGCAGCCGCCGCAAGGCTTCATCAATATGATACAGCAGCCGTCCCGATTTGGACGCGAAATGGAACGCTTTTTCCCGCTCCATCGCGTCGGTACCCTGGTCTGCCATATGGTACGAGTAACTGGAGAGGTCGCCGGTGGCATCTTTGATGGTTTCGTCCAACTGCGTTTTCCGCAGTTTCAATTCTTCCATCAGTTCTTCCCGTTTCTTAAGCAGAAGTTTCTCGTACTTTTCCAGTTCTTCCTTTTTCATCCGGTCTCCAATCTATTTCCTGATAACGGCTATTTCAGCATTGATGCCGTTTATATTCCAGTCCTTGGCTCCATTGTCTTTCGGCATATTATCGGTCAAATCTATCCGGTCTGCCAGGGTTTCCTGACAGATATAGTCGCTATGTCTCCGCACCGCCGACTGCAGCGGCTCTTCGGTTTTGACCAGTACACTGATACGGTCGGTTACGTTGAAGCCCGAAGACTTTCTCATATTCTGGATTTTGTTCACCATTTCCCGGGCATAACCTTCGTCGCGAAGGGTTTCATCGATGGTGGTATCGAGCGCCACCGTGACGGCGCCGTCGCTTTCAACCGCCAACCCTTCTTTTTCCAGTTTCTGCACTTCCATCTCTTCTGCGGTCAGTTTCACCTCCGCGCCGCCGGCGTTCAACGAGATTTCGCCGCCGGCAAGGAAACCTTCCAGTTTCTCACTTGATAAACCGGCCACCAGCGGCCCAAGTTCCTTGACCATGCCACCAAATTTTTTGCCGGCGACGGCAAAATTCAGTTTGGCTTTGTAACTGACAACTGCCGAGGCGGTCTTCAGTTCTTCAACCGCTTTGATATTGAGTTCGTCAAGGATGACCGAAATTTCGGTTCTTAACCTGTTAAACTGATGGGGATCGGCAAAGTGCACCTGGATTCCGTTAAGCGGCTGACGAACCTTCAGATTGCGGCGGCTTCGGGCGGCGCGCCCCAGAGAGACAACCTTCTGCGCCAGCGCCATTGACTCTTCCAGTTCCGTGTCGATAGTGGAGTCGTCAAACTTTGGAAAGTCCACCATATGCACCGACGTTATCTTTTTGCCGTTGCCCGGCTTTACCATTTCCTGCCAGAGGTACTCCGCTGTGAAGGGAGTATAGGGGGCAATCAATCGGGTAACGCCGTGCAGCATCCGGTACAGGGTCAAGAAAGCCCGCATTTTCGAGGGGTCATTCCCCGGTCCCCAAAAGCGGCGACGGTTCAACCGGATATACCAGTTGGAGAGGTCATCAATGACAAAGCCGTTAATCAGCCGCGCCGGCGGGGTTAAGTCATAATTATCCAGCCGTTCGGTCACTTTTTTGGTCAAAGAGTTGAAACGGGACTCAATCCAGCGGTCGATTCTTTCCGGTTCGCCGGCAAATTGGTTTAGGAACTGCTCGACTGTTTTCCCGTCCTTGTCGGCACGTTCGGCGATATTGTCGATGTTGGCATACAGAGCAAAGAAACTGTAGCTGTTTTTGAGGGTATCGAAGAATTTGCGCTGCACTTCAGCCAACCCCTCCTCGTCGAAACGTTTCGATGCCCAGGGGTTGGAGCATGTAAGCATATGCCAACGAAGCGCGTCGGCGCCAAAGTTATTGACAATATCAAAGGGGTCAACCACGTTCCCCTTATGTTTGGACATTTTCTTGCCCAGTTTGTCCAAAATCAATTCAATTACAATGACATTCTTATAGGCCGGTTTGTCGAACAGAAGGGTCGAGATGGCTAAAAGAGAGTAAAACCATCCTCGGGTCTGGTCCACCCCCTCGGAGATGAAATCGCAGGGGTATTTTATCCCTTTATCGATATAATCTTTATTTTCAAAGGGGTAGTGCCACTGGGCGAACGGCATCGCTCCCGAATCGAACCAGGTGTCGATGACCTCCGGCACGCGAGTCAAGGAGCCGCCACATTGGGCGCAGCGGAGTTTGATGTCATCAATCATCGGCCGGTGCAAGTCGAGATTTTCCGGGACTGAAATTCCCTCCCGGCGCAACTGCTCAATTGAGCCTACCGCAGTTATATTACCGCATTTTTCATTGTCGCAGACCCAGAGCGGAAGGGGTGTCCCCCAGAAGCGCTCACGGGAGAGAGCCCAGTCGACATTATTTTCCAGCCAGTCGAGCATCCGCCCGGTCCGGATTTCATCCGGATACCATTTGGTAATATTGGAATTCTTAATCAACTGCTCCTTAAACTGGGTGGTCTTGATATACCAGCATTGACGAGATATGTATATAAGCGGCGAATCGCAACGCCAGCAGAAGGGGTAGTTGTGGATGTAGGTCTCTTTCTTGAGAAGTTTTCCGTCTCGTTTCAGATCTTCAATAATCAGCGGGTCGGCATCTTTAATGAATTTGCCGGCATATTTGCCGGAACCGGGGACAAAGTGCCCATCGGCGGCAACCGCCTGAAGAACCGGCAGGCTATATTTCTGCCCTATCTCATAGTCATCAGCGCCGTATCCGGGAGCGATATGCACAATGCCGGTGCCATCATCAAGAGTCACAAAGTCGCCGTTTATTATATAAAATGCCTGGTCGGCTTTGTCTTTGAAGGTATCGAAGAGAGGAAGGTATTTCCTTCCGGCAAACTCCGCCCCTTTCCTGGCTTCAAGAACGACAAAATCGGTTGCCAGGACTTTCATTAAAAGCGCCTCTGCCATTACCAGTTTCTCCCCTTTATATTCGACCAGGGCGTAGGTCGCATCGGGATGCAGGCTTAAGGCGGCGTTGGAAGGGAGTGTCCAGGGGGTGGTGGTCCAGACCAGGTATGAGAAATCATCATCAGCCGCTTTGACTCGGACAAAAACCGACGGGTCGGGGACCTCATCATACCCCTGTGCCACCTCGTGGCTGGAAAGTGCAGTCTCACAGCGGGGGCAGAAGGAGACGGTCTTGTACCCCTTGTAGATAAGACCGCGGTCGTAGAAATTTTTCAGGATCCACCAGACCGATTCGATATAATCATTAGTCAGGGTGATATAGGCATCGGATAAGTCAATCCAATACCCGACCTTGCGGGTTATTTCATTCCAGTCGTCGAGGTATTTGAAAACCGACTCTTTGCATTTCTGGTTGAATTTGTCGATGCCATATTCGACCACTTTGGCTTTGGTGTCGAGGTTGAGGGATTTTTCGACCTCGATTTCGACCGGCAAGCCGTGGGTATCCCAGCCGGCTTTGCGGTCGACGCGGAATCCCTGCATCGCTTTGTACCGGCAGACTAAGTCTTTGATAGTTCGAGACATGACGTGATGAATACCGGGGCGGCCATTGGCGGTCGGGGGTCCCTCGTAAAAGACGAACTGGGGCCGTTCCCGGGCGGCAAGAAGCGATTTTTCGAAAATCTGTTCCCGCTCCCAGAATTCCAGGATTCTTTTTTCCATCTCAGGGATGGAGAAATCATCTTTAGGTTGCTCGAACTTCATATTCCCAAGTCACAATGACCCCGCCGAAGGCGGGGTGAAATCGGTCAAAATTTAAGCCTGTTAATTTAAGGGAATTATCGGGTGAAGTAAAGAGAAAATTGAGAGGGGGAATAGGCGAGCGGTAGGTTCAAGTAGAATGAGAAGTCATCAGTAAAGACTAAATCCCTCTTTCAACTCCCTCCTTGACTTAAATGTCCCTTAGGCGGATATTGGAGCGGCAACTTTGGCAAAGGTTATTTTGAACAAGGGAGTGCTCGATCAGAACCAATCCCGAAATACGGCTTTTCCTGAAAGTTGTTCTTATCACGGGCCTGATTGTCGGCGGATTTGCGGCCCTCTATTTCCCCGGCATTCAGATGATTATCAAAGACATCTGCGAGGGGCGCTCGCTCCCCTTTTTGCTCCGCTTGTTTCCCTGCGTCGGCGAAACCGGCGAGCCGCTGGAACTGCTTCGGATAGACCATTTCCTCTGGCGGCATTTTATCCCGAAATCAACCGCTACTTTCTTATTCTTCTTCGCCGTGTACCGGCTGTTAAGAAATCTTTTCGGGCGACTGCGGAAGTTGGACGAGGAGAGAGGACTCAAACCTCAGCCGGAGATTCATGGCGGTTCAGATTCCGGACAATTTCGCTTTGACTGGCTGGCCGCTCTGGGGATATATACGGCTATAACGGTGGTCTATTATCTCCATTATCTTCCCACCCTGGGGACTTATCTTATCGGTCCTGCCGAAGATAATATGCTAAGCATCCATAATCTCTGGTGGGGATACCGGGCGCTGGTCGAGGGAAAAGGGAGCCTGACCTTTTCTAATATGCTCTGTTTTCCCGAAGGGGTTTCGCTTTATTATCATGCTCAGACCTTTTACAACCAGTTTTTGTCGCTTCCTTTGCAGGCGCTTTTCGGGCTGACGGCAACTTGCAATCTGCTATTGCTGCATACTTTCCCAGTTGCCGGGCTGGGAGCGTTTCTTCTGATTCGGTATCTGACCGGCAACTTCTGGGCGGCGATTATGGGAGGGTTTATCTTTGCTTTCAACCCGGCTCATGCCGAACGGATATATCATCATCTGAATATCAGTTCCATTCAATTTGTCCCTTTCTTTGTGTTGTACTATATCAAAGCGGCGCGGGGGAAATCGCTCGGGAATGTGGCGCTGGCGGCACTTTTTTTCCTTCTCAATAGTCTCTGTGACTGGACCTTTATGATTTTCTGCCTTTATTTCATGATTTTTGCCTATATCTACCTGGCGATACGGCGGCGGAAGATAATCCTTTTGGACATTCTCTGGAAAAGCGCCGTGACAGTCGGCGTGACGCTATTGTTTCTCGGTCCCTGGCTTTACCAGATGGTTGTCATTGGACTTTCGCACCCGACGACATCCGGCGGTGGGCATGACGGCTTCATTGCCGACCTGGCGGGGCTGATTGCGCCGCCGGAGCATCATCTTCTCGGCGGCAGCGCTCCGGTCAAATGGCTGAACGGGCAGTTTCATGGCAACCCCTGGGAAAGCACGGTCTATCTCGGCGTGGTGGCGCTGCTCATTGTGGTCTTCAATTTCAAGAAGATCTTTTCGGTTTCCATCAAATATCTGATTGCCGTTCTCCCGTTTCTTTTCCTGGCGATGGGGGTGCGGATGACAGTCCTGGGGAACCGTCAGGCGATAATGATGCCATATTATATTCTGTCGCAGATACCGTTTCTTTCCAATATGCGAGCGCCGTCGCGCCATTTCATCTATCTCTATCTCTTTTTTGCAGTGATGGTGGCGCTGGCGATGACGGTAACATATAATCATCTGCATTTGAAAAGGTACGGAAAGTTGCTCTTTGCCGGGCTAGCCCTTCTCTTGCTGCTCGATTACTATTCCTTCAATCAGGCGGCGGCGTCACCGAAGACGCCGGTATGTTATGACATTATAAAGAAAGAGAGCCCCAAAGCGGCGGTGCTCGATTTGCCGTCGGGTTACGCCAATGTCGCCCGGTATATGATGTTTCAAACCAGCCACCGGTTGCCGCTGGTGCAGGGGTATGTTTCGCGCAAGGTTGATTCGACCCTGATTGACCGTCTGGAGATGACGAACCTGGCAACCCAGAGAGCGCAGTTGTTGGAAAACGGGGTGGGGTATATTGTGATACATAAGAGCTCTCTCACGCCGGACAGTGTGGATGTCGAAGCCTACCGTCAAGTTTATGAAACGGTTTACGAGGATGAGGGGAATTTGGTGTTGCGGGTGGAATGAGCAGGGAAAAGCCGGGTTCGAAGAGTTAAGTGGTTGAATGACAACAGGTAATAGGTTCGTATTCGTTTTGGAATTGAGATTTGCGGTCTTTGTTTTGGGGTATATTGAATAAGTTGGAAGCGTTCCTGTCGCGGGGGAAGCGTTTTCCATCTGACCTGGGCTGAGATTGCTTCGGCGTTCATAATTGGTATCGGGGGACCTCCTTCATATATATTTGCCCGTCACAGTCAGCATTGATTTATTGGTGATTTTGTTGGGGGGCCGTTAGTAGGAAGAGAGGCGGCAGGTTGCGCGTGTAACGGACCTGACAGAGCGAGCAGGTATTTTCAATCGTCGTCCTGTTCATCATCTTCGGCGTCTTCATCGGTGTGTTCGATATCAAGACAATCGGAGATGCAGGAGTCGATGGCGTCGTACCAGCCGAAGTAGTCGCCGATTTTGTCTTCGCTTCCTATGGCCGTTGGAAGGGATTTATCTCTTTTTTCTTGGCTGTCTCGGCTTCCGAGGTTTAATAGCGGCAGAATTCACCTGTACCAATTTCTCCCAATTTACGACACCGTCAATGCAATATTCATTGGTGAATTCATGAGTGAAATTAGTGAATATCTTTGCGTAGGCGGCCTGGAAGGCATCGTTTTTCTCTTTTGCTTTGTGGCCGAGAGGTTCAATGATTTGGACGTAGAGGTCATTATTCCCGGATATAAATTCCCAGAATTTTTGACCACATAACTTGATATACTCTTCTTTCTGAGGTTGGGGGCATCTTCCATAGCAACATCCATTGACTGCTACTATATTCTGCTTCGACATGTTGGACCTTAAGATGGATTTCGCCTTTCTGAAGTTCTCTTTCATTTTTCTTATTTGGCTGGCGTTCCCCCAGTTTGGGCCGGACTTGATTGAAACAATGTACCTAATGTCGTCCCTCTCGAATTCAAGGTCAATACCCTCGGCGGATGATTTCCTGCCGCCATATACCCGACCATTGATGAAGATTGCCAAACCCTCGAGGAATCTACCGAAGATTGTCTCTTCTTGAGACGACAGGAATGCATCTAATAGGGTCTTTACTAGCTCAGGGGCGCTCAATAAATGCTTCGCTCTAAAAAGATACGGATTCTTTCTACATATAATTTTTTCCAATTTGAGAGATTCAAGGCTCTTACGACGATTACCGTGAAATGAGTCGATATTTCTCTCTACATATTCCGTTACATCCCCCAGACTAATAGGATTCATCAAATCAACCGACTTTCAAGAGGTCCATAACCAAAGGACTTACTTTATTTTTTACAATCTCACAATATTCGGGAAGAATTTCTATTCCGACAGAATTTCTTCTGAGTTTCTGTGCGACGACAAGAGTTGTCCCTGAGCCCATAAAAGGATCTAAGACTAAGTCGCCCTCCTTCGTGAATAGCCGAATGAACCACTCAGGCAATTTCTCCGGAAAGACAGCACTATGGTCCTTATTGCTGCATTCCGTAGCCATATGCAGCACGTTCGGCGGATAGGCTTTTTCCCTGTTGAGCCAGTGAGATATATTCTTTCCGAACCCACTGCCATTCCTGGCGTTGTCACGTCTCTTATCAGTTTGGCTAAGATTTTTCAAACGGTCTTGCGCCCAATCACCAATAGGGACCATTACGGCATCCTGATACATGTGGAATTTCTTTGTCTTATTAAACTGCAGTAATCTCTCCCAGGCATCTCTAAATCTATTAGGCCATTTGCCTGGATAGCAGTTCTTTTTGTGCCAAATGAATTCTTCCGTCCAGAGCCAACCTTGTTTCCGCATTTCGAGGATTAGTTGTAGAACATAGGTATGGCGTTCGCCATTAACGACGCGCTCCTTGATATTAAGTATGAATGTGCCTGTCGGCTTCAGCACGCGCAATAGTTCTTTTGTTGTCGGCAGGAACCACTCGACATATTTATTAGGATTGACGCCCCCATAAGTTTTCATCCGTCTATCCGCATAGGGGGGGGAAGTGATGATCAAGTCAACGGAATTTGATGCCATTTTAGGCAGTTCATTTCTGCAATCACCGCAGATGACGTTCGCAAGAATCTCCATGTGTCTGTTTTTCTGGATATTCATTGTAATTTTCCTTGTCATAACTTATCTACTCGAAACCGCAAGGGTTTCGACCTACGAAACTATAATTCTATTTTTTGCAGATAGCAATTTCTCAAGTCCTAGCGAAAACTATAATTCATTTCATTTCTCGAGAGCATGCTGGGCACACCTACAAGATTAATGTCAAACTTGAGCGAAGGTTCCACTAATGTACTAGCGCTATGAATCCTGAATGACACTTGCCAACCATTGTCCAGCGTCATAATGAGTGTGGTAGTCGATCGTGGCTTTCTTGTTATTTCAATTATCCTAGTTGGAAGTGGAATACGATTGCCCCACCTAAGGCTCCCCATGATGTTGAACGAAGAAACACTTACAACTCCATTCTCTTTAATGATCTTGTAAAAATCAGATGTTCCAAGAAGATAGTGTATCAGTCGTCCTGCTCTTATCTCGCTCTCAGTAGCAAGGAGGCGGCGAATTTCCCGATCAAATGCAAGCAGTATTGGCGAATAATATCGAGCTCTCTTATCCGATATATGACGCCAAAGCTCTCCATTCCGTTGTCGATCCCTTAATTCTTGGAATAATGGACGAATCTCATTCATATATTCGCTTGAACATGGCTCTTGGAGCCAATCATGGCCAAAGTCTATACTGTCAGAGAGCCTTGAGTGTTTTAATGCATGATGACGATGCTTGGCAGAAATGCCTACAAGGTCATTTGTGACTATATTGGTGACAATAATATCTCTCACATCGCCTGACATTCCGACCCGGTCTGTCTGAATCCTAATTGAACATTGACATTGAACTAGGGTGTTGTCACGTTCAATTAAGAATTCTCCGGCGACCCGGGCCGCTTCAGATATATTTTGTTGCTCATTTAGACTACGCCCTTCAAAGCATAACCTCGCCCTTTCCACGGCACCGTTTTGTTCAATTGGTGACTGCAATTGGACGCTGAGGGCTGCCGCTAATCCGTATTCAAATGCCCTCCCCGATTCATTCTGTGAAGCAGGCATAGATCTACACCTTTAAATCGCTACTCAAGATCAAGATTTCGCGAGACCGTTTTTCCTTTGACATGCCGTAAATCCAAGCAAGCGAGACTATATTATGCTTCCTGTACATATGTCTAATCTTCTCACAATCATTGTAAGATAATATCCAGCGTCCGCGCTCATTCAGCATTTCGGCAAGTGCAGTATGATCGAAACCTGTGTGAGTGTCACCCTTGACCCCATATAGGGCTTGTCCATTCATGTATGGCGGATCAAGATAAAGGAATGCAGTCTTGTGCTTTGGTATGACTTCCCGGAAATCAGCACACTCTACCTGCAAGTTTTCAATCTTAATACTGCTTAGTCTCGCTATCGCTGAATGCGTGAATCTCGGATGACCTGGCGACATTCCCCCTGACAGCGTGGTGCCCGAGAATGACGACCTATTCAGCACAAAAAAGGCCGCCGCGCGTTCTACTTGATCATCCAGTTCAAGATAAGTTTTTTGAAGTTCATAAAATCGCCTCCGGGACAATGGCAAGTAACTTTTGACCCTTTGCACAAGTTTTGTCTGCTTACCTAATAGGACCTCCCAGAAGTCAATGAGCGGTCGGAAAATATCTGAACCATAGACCTTCATCCTTGTCGTACACGCCAACTCTATTGACCCACCGCCCAAAAACGGAGAACAAAGCACTTTTTCATTATGCGGTATTCGGGCAAAAATTGCTCTAACTGCCCTGTTTTTTCCCCCTGGATATCTTAAAGGAGACCTTGGATAATCTCTCGGAAGTCCTCCCAAAAGGTCTATTGTCTCTCTGCTGCTTGAAAAATATCTCTTCTGTGCAACTCCAGAATTCTCTATCTCAGCCGCCTTCTGCAGATTACTTGAACTCATTCCCCACCCCCTATCTCGATTTCTACTCCAATTCTCATCAGAATTAACTTTCTTGTTTACTCTCCGTAGAGCAGAAGCCTAATTTGCGGACTCAAGTTCGGTTACTATCTAACTACCTCAGTCAATTAGAGAGCCATCAACCAATCTCTGGTAACAAGTCTAATATGCTAGAATCCACTGACAAACGCTGTCAGTCTTTTTTTTACTCATAATCGGATTCCAGGTAGTCTTCGGTCATCTCCTGGCGGTGCATACGCTCGGAAAGGCGGCGGGAGAACTCCAGAGCCGAATTTTCACCGTAAACCTTAAGCATATGGTTCATCGCTATCACCTCAGAAATCACGGTGATATTTTTCCCGGGGGAAATCGGCACATTGACCTGCGGAATCGAAACCCCCAATATGGTGGTGGTGGTATCCTCTATCCCCAGCCGCTCGTATTCGAGGTCATCGGACCAGGGCGTAAGATGCACCTCGACCTCAATCCTTTTCTGCAGACGGATGGAGCGGATACCGAAAAGTTTCTCGATATCGATAATCCCGATACCGCGGACTTCCATATGATGCCCCAGAAGTTCAGAACCGGTGCCGACAATCAGGTCGGGGGCTTTGCGGATAATCTTGACGACGTCATCTGCCACCAGCCGATGCCCCCGTTCGACCAGGTCAAGCGCGATTTCGGATTTTCCGATACCGGATTTGCCGGCATAAAGGAGCCCAACACCATAGACGTCGACCAATGTGCCATGCATGGTCATAGACGGGGCAAAGTAGGCGTCAAGCTATGCCGCCAGACGGTTGGTCAAATCGGAGGTGGTCAAGCGGGATGAAAAGACGGCAGTTTTGTGGCGGTCGGCAATCTCGAGGAAATCAAGCGGCGGAGTGATACCTTTGGCAATAATCATGAGGGGGATATCGCTGGCAAGAATCCGTTCGGCGGCCGAGAGAAGAGTGCTGTGCCCCATTTTGATAAGATAGGTCATTTCGGTTTCGCCGAGCACCTGGGTGCGCTGGCTGGCAAAGCGGTCGGTGAATCCGGCCAGCGCCAGCCCGGGGCGATGGATTTCTGAATTGGTGATTCTTTTCTTAAGACCGGCTTCGGAGTTGAGAAGGGTCATGTCCAAGTAGTTTTTGCGGTCTTTATATAGTTTTTCGACAGTTAGTTCCGGCATAAATTGACCTTGTGTCCGCACCCCGTCCCGCCTATGGCGGGACGAGGCGAAAAAGTTGGTTCAGTTCAATTTATGAGATGGTGATGCGGGAAGCAAATGAAAAAAGAAGTGGAGAGGTGATGGGGCTTATTTGTTGGAAGACCTTATATATGTCAGGAAGGGGTTGCTGACACCGCTTAGGGGAAGGCGTCAGTTCTCGTTCCGACAGGAGTCGGGATTAGGAGATGACGCAACGGGAGAAATCCTGAGTCCGCAGACGAGGGCGTCTGCGGGCACAGAGTGTCAGGAAGGGGTTCCTGACACCGCTTAGGGGAAGGCGTCAGTTCTCGTTCCGACAGGAGTCGGGATTAGGAGATGACGCAACGGGAGAAATCCTGAGTCCGCAGACGAGGGCGTCTGCGGGCACAGAGTTGAGATTCCGTCAGGAGTCCGCCGCGGCGGACTGATGCCGGGGCGGTGGAAACAGTCTGCGGAGTTATTTTCAACGGTCTGCTGAGTTTGCAATCAGCGAGCTACTGAGTTCATCCCTCAGAAGGTCAATCTTTGTCTTCAGACTTGAGCCTCATCTCCTCCATCTGCTTCTGAAGAATTTTCATCTGCTCCTGCAACTGCTTCATCGATTCTTTAAGCCCCTCCATGCTGGGGAGATTGTCGTCAAAATCACCGTGATACAACCCTTTCATTTTGGGCAGATAATGGAAATCGAAATTGTCCAAGCCGGGAACGTCAGGAATGACAATATTCGGCATATCGAAGGAGAACTCGGGGCGCTCGTCAATCTCAACCGCCATCTCCAGATTTCTCTTTTCTCTCAGGACGCCAATAGTGACTTTGTCTCCCTTGTCTTTCTTGCGAATCGCCTTCTGAATGTCGGAAGGAGATTTTACCGGTTCGCTGTCAATTGAAACTATGACATCACCGGCTTTGAGTCCGGCTTTCCGGGCGGGAGAATCATCGATGACCTCCGTTACCAGGGCTCCCTCGCCATCTTTCACCCCAAAATATTCGCCGAGTTGGGCATTGAGGCTCTCCAGATTGATTCCTATGTAGGAATTAGAGAATGACGATTTGTCGTAGAAATAGGAGAGACTTTTCTTGTAGGCTTTGGGGGATTTGCCTTTTCCCATCATCGTGACGGCATCGTCATCGTCACGGACCCCGATAGCGGCGGTGAGAGTAAGTTCTTTGCCTTTGCGAAGAACTTTCATTTTGACCTGGTCGCCTTTCTGATACTTACGAATCATCTCGGAAAGTTGGTCGGAGCCGGTCAGTTTGGTGCCATCAATGCTGACAATAATATCCCCCTGTTTCAGGCCGGCGTTATCAGCCGGGGAATCATCGACGACATGATTGATAATGACGCCGTAATCGCTCTCCAGATGGAAGGCTTCTTTCAGGTCGGGGTCAACGGTCTGGGAATAGACACCGAGCCAGCCGTCGGCGGCGACGCTCAGCGCCGGAAATGCCAGAAACAAGACCACCGTCAAAAACTTGGTCAGTCGCTTCATAAATTCCTCCATTGTTTTTTTTACACGCAATTAGTTTTACGCAGGGTCATCAGAGGAGGTTCCGTCAAAAAATTGCGGTCGGCAGGCGGCCCGGGGACTGGTCAAATTTTGAGCGGGATAAGACCTTTGTCCGGTGCGCTCAGTACAGTTTCTCTCTTTTGGCGAGGAAGGCGTAAAGGGCGTAGTCGAAGGGGATGGAGGTATCTATCAGATGGTAATCGATTCGGCTCTGACGACAGGCGGAGGCGATCTGCTCGGAGAATTCTTTCGACAGACGGGCGAAATGTTTCTTTATCTGCCACGGGAGAGTGGTCAGTTCTTCGCCGGTCTCGAGGTCTTTGAAAATCGCCTCGGTGGGAAAGGCGAAATCCCGTTCCCGCGGGTCAAGGATATGGAACAGGATTACTTCGTGCTTCTTGTGACGGAAATGTTTGAGTCCGGAGATGATTTTTTCCGGGTCATCCAGGAGGTCGGAGAGGATGATGATTAAGCCGCGGCGGCTGATACGTTCCGCCATTTCGTGCAAGGCGAGGGAGATATCGGTTTTGTCGGAGGGAGTTTGACTGGCTAATTCCTGAAGGAGAATATGGAGATGTCCCGATTTGCTTCGCGGCGGCAGGTAGCGGCGGATTTTTTCATCGAAAGTCACCAGCCCGACGGCATCCCGCTGTTTGAGCATCATGAACGACAGCGAGGCGGCAAGGAGGGAGGCGTAATCGAGTTTGACCGTTCCGCCGCTGGAGTATCCCATGGAGGCGGAGCAATCGAGAAGAAGATACCCTTTGAGGTTGGTCTCTTCCTCGTACTGCTTGATATAGTAACGGTCGGATTTGGCGAAGACTTTCCAGTCGATATCGCGGATATTGTCGCCCGGCATGTACTGGCGGTGCTCGGCGAATTCGACAGAAAAGCCATGATAGGGGGATTTATGCAGACCGGCGATGAACCCTTCGACCACCATCCGGGCGCGGAGTTCCATCCCTTTCAGTTTTCCGACGATTTCGGGGTCAAGATATTTGCGGTAGGAGGCGGGCATAGGGGGGTTAATCGAGGCGGTTCGATATTCCTGCGCTTTCGTTGTTATTCATTATTGTTTTGTCAGAATCCAGGTCGCACACGGTTATCATAATTGTTACCCCAGGTCATTTTGTCAAAACCCAAGAGGGATTTTGACCTACTCGCCAGGTGTTATTCATTATTGTTTTGTCAGAATCCAGGTCGCACACGGTTATCATAATTGTTACCCCAGGTCATTCTGTCAAAACCCAAGAGGGATTTTGACCTACTCCACACAATTTTCTTGGTCGAAGGTGGCCAGGTTCTATCTCTTCCTCAAATCCGCAAAGATTCTAAGCGACATATAGAGAATCATCGCAAGGAGCGGGATGCCGCCGATGTAACTGAGGATTTTGCCGTAAATGCAGGAATCGAGTCCGGCCAGGCCGACGGCGTGCAGAAAAATGGCGACGCCGAAAATCCAGAGAGAGAGTTTTTTGGTGCGGGGCGCCACCGTGCTAAACAGAAAGATAGCCCCCAGCCCGAAAAAGAGCGCCGTATGGCCATTGAGATGAACATGGGAAAGTTTGAGATTATCTTCAAAAGTCTCCCAGGCAGATTCCTCCCCCGGCTCCTTGAATTCCTCAGCATTAGATTCATCAATCGGCTCCTGCTCACCGGAATCGGACCAGTCGGGAGCGGTAACCGCCTGGTCATCGGAGAGAATTGTCTCCATATCGGCCTGATAGTCGTACTCCTCTGATTTTTCATCTCCAAAGACTCCTGATTCCACCGTGGCCAGGGTTGCCGCCCAGAGGAAGACCGCCAGCATCAGAAAGGTAAAGATGCCGACAAAGAGTTTACCGTATGGGGGAAGTTTGGTGAGATTGAAATCATTAAACATGGTCCACTCCTGTTTTTATTGGATTCCGTTCCGAAATATTTCCATGATTAAACAAATCGGGCTACCCGCGGACTTTGACGTTCTCGAG
>DYGG01000004.1:39609-100289 GCA_020724775.1 Ignavibacterium sp.
TGTTGACGATGGCTATAGTATCGACCCCGTCGGCTTCGGCATTGAAGGAGGTTACAATGCGATGTCGCAGCACCGGAAGCGCCGCAAAGCGGACGTCATCAGGACCGGGGGTGGGCCTTCCATCCAGAATTGCCAGGGTCTTGGCGGCAAGAATCATATACTGCGAGGCGCGAGGACCGGCGCCCCAGGAGACCCAGTTCTTGATAAAGTCGGGAGCCGAGCCGTTATCAGGACGGGTAGCGCGGGCGATATCAACCGCATACTGGATGAGATGGTCGGAGACCGGCACCCGTCGCACCAGTCTTTGGAGCGAGATTATCTCGCCGGCATTCAGAATCTTGCCCAGAGTATGCTGAGTGGTGACCGTGGTGGTCTTGACAATCTGATGTTCTTCCTCTTCCGAAGGATAGTCAACAAAGATATTGAACATGAACCTGTCGAGTTGGGCTTCGGGCAAAGGATATGTTCCCTCCTGTTCGATTGGATTCTGGGTAGCGAGAACAAAAAACGGCTCATCAAGTTTGAAAGTCTGCCCGGCGGCAGTGACCTCATGCTCCTGCATCGCCTGAAGTAGCGCCGCCTGCGTTTTTGGCGGAGTTCGGTTGATTTCATCTGCCAAAATGACATTAGCGAAGACAGGGCCTTTGACATAACGAAAAGCCCTCTTGCCGGTCGAATGGTCATCCTCTATGATTTCGGTGCCGGTGATGTCGGAGGGCATCAGGTCAGGGGTGAATTGAATGCGATTGAACTTGAGGTCTAAGATGTTGGCTAACGTTGAGATAAGCAAAGTTTTTGCCAAGCCGGGAACCCCCACCAGCAGGCAATGACCGGATGAGAGCAGGGCAATCAAGAGTTGCTCGATGACTCGGTCCTGGCCGATGATAACCTTCGCGATTTCCTTCCTGATTGCCTCGTGGGACCTCTTAAGTTCTTCAACGGCAACGAGGTCATTATTATTGGCTACAACCATTTATACCTTTCTATGAGACGGCTTTTCATACGCAGGTCGGTCATTATCAAAGAAAAGACCTCCCCTGGCTTCGATATGATTATATCAGTTCTTCTATAGATAAGTCCAAAAAAGATTATCAGTTGTGGAAAAGAAGGCAATTGCGGGATTCATTCTGATAGCCCAATATTCAGGGAATCAGAGGATTAGAGGCTTTTCCACAATTTTTGGCGCTTATCCACAGAATGTAGATATCCCTGGAAGGGGGTTATTTGTCATCAGTTTGCTTCTTGCCGGCAGTAAAAAGCGGTTCTTCCTCTTTCTCCGGCGGAAGGAATCCGAACCCAGGCTTACCATCTTTCATCCGACAGGAGCCGCAGAAGATCGCTCCCTGTTCAACGACCAAAGACTTGGTCTTAATATCGCCTTCCACATCAGATTTAGCCTGCAGTTCGACTCTCTCGGAGGCGACCAGATTTCCGACGATTTTCCCGGCGACCACGGCGGTGACTGCCTCGATTTCTGCTTCCACAAATCCCCCGGCGCCGACTGTCACGGTATCGGAGCAGATGACTTTTCCTTTGACGGTCCCGTCAATCCTGACAGCGCCTTTGATATCCAGGGTCCCGGTAAAGACCGTATCTTTGCCGATAAGGGTGTTCATTATTCCGCCCTCTGGTTTACTGGTTTGATATTTCATGTTCCGCAATATATTTTAAAGGGTTAACCGGTTTTCTGTTGACGCGAACTTCGAAATGAAGGTGCGGTGCGGTCGATTTGCCGGTATTGCCGGAGTTAGCGATTCGCGTTCCGGCGAAGACTTCGCTTCCGACCGCGACAAAGAGTTCGCTGTTATGACCATAGACTGTTTCCACATTGTCGTGATGTTCCAGAACCACCATTAATCCGTAAGTGGAGTCATATCCGGCGTAGGTAACGGTTCCGCCGGCGATGGCATAGACGGGAGTGCCGATAGCGGCGGCGATATCGACGCCGGGATGAAAATCGGTCTCTCCCTCGGAAAAGCCGCGCGTCATATATCCTTTAAGCGGCATTCCGCCGAACGACTCCCGGCTGATTTCGAGTTGCCCATCCTCGTTTTCCGCCATCTGCTCCTCCAGTTCGGCAAAGATAACCGAATCAGGCGGCAATTCCGGCAGTTCCAGATTGATACCGGCCAGCAAGGCGATCCGGCTCACCACGGCGCGGGTATCGCGCATATTTTCTTCCAGTAGAGCCAATTTGTACTTATACAACTTGAGCGATTCGTTTTCCTTTTCCAGCCGGTCGGCGTCGGCCGCCCGCATCATTATTCGTCCGTAAGAGGTGAATATAATAATCAAAGCGACCGCCAGAAGGACCACGGCGGCAACCAGGACTTTGAATATCCATGATTTCACTCTGATGCCGAACGGTTTTTCCACCCCTTCGGGGACGATCATGAGGCTGTAATATTTTACCTGTCCCATCTTACTGACGAATCTTTTTGAACAATTCCAAAAGCCGCTCCAGGTCTTCTTCGCCGTAAAATTCAACTTCGATCTTCCCCCGCTTGAAGCCGGGAGTGATTTTGACGGCGGTTCCGAGAATCTGTTTGAGCAGGTTTTCCAGTTCCACTATTGCCGGTAGTCTCTTTTTCGGCAGAGATTTCCGTTTTCTCAAGACCTTTATTGATTCTTCGGCCATCCGGACGGTGAGATTGTCGGCGACAATCCGCTCCGCCAGTTTGACCTGGGAAAGTTCGTCATCAAGCGCCAGTATGGCGCGGGCATGCCCCTCGGTCAGTTTTCCGGCGCGAATCAGTTCTTTAACTTTTTCGGGTAGATTCAGCAGACGGACGATGTTGGCGATGGCGGTGCGGCTTTTGCCGACCCGCGCCGCCAACTCCTGCTGAGTCAGTCGCGACTCATCCATCAGTCGTCGAAACGCTTCCGCTTCTTCCAGCGGATTGAGGTCCTCACGCTGAATATTCTCGACCAGGGCCATCTGGAGCATGTCGGTCTCGTTTGTTTCATCCATCAATATTGCCGGAATTTTCTCCAGTCCGGCCAAGCGTGCCGCGCGGAATCGTCGTTCACCGGCAATCAGGATATATCCGTTATCTTTTTTCTTTACAATAATCGGCTGCAGCACTCCCTGGGTCTTAAACGATTCGGCCAGTTCCTGGAGAGAGATGTCATCAAAATTTCGCCGCGGCTGAGCCGGATTGGGGATTATCATATTGACCGGTATCTGGCGATAGGAACCGCCGGCGGTTGATTCCTCCTGGGAGGGTATCAGGGCTTCCAGCCCCCGTCCCAGAACCACTTTGCCGCTCATCTGCTGAGTACCTCCTTGGTCAGCGCCAGGTAGTTTTCGGCGCCGGTGGAAAGAATGTCGTAGAGAATTATCGGTTTCCCGAAACTGGGGGCTTCGGAGAGCCGGACATTTCGATTGATAACCGTGTTATAGACGCGCTGGCTGAAAAACTTGCGGGCTTCCTCGGCGACCTGACGGGAGAGATTGAGGCGCCCATCATACATGGTCAGCAGGACCCCTTCAATCTCCAGTCCCGGATTGAGGTTTTTCTGCACCAGTTGTATGGTGTGCAGGAGTTGTCCCAGCCCTTCCAGGGCGTAATATTCGCATTGTATTGGAATGATGACGGAATGGGCGGCGGTAAGGGCGTTGATGGTCAGAAGTCCCAGTGACGGCGGGCAGTCAATGATGATATAATCGTACTGCTCCTGGACAGCGGCCAGCGCCTGCGCCAGAATCCGCTCGCGCGAAAACAGCGCGACCAGTTCCACCTCGGCGCCGACCAGAGAAATGGAGGAGGGGGCGAGATTTAAGAAGGACAATTCGGTCGGCATTATTACTTCCAGCATGGTCTTCCTGCCAATGAGGACATCATAGACCGATGATGCCACTTTCGCCTTGTCGACGCCGATCCCGGAGGTGGTATTAGCCTGGGGGTCGATATCGATGAGCAGGGTTTTCTTTTCGGCCACCGCCAGACAGGAGGAGAGGTTCACCGCCGTGGTAGTTTTGCCGACTCCCCCCTTCTGATTAGCCACTGCCATTATCCGCGCCACAATAACCTCAAATGTTGTTACGACTAAGATTATACTTAGGTGACTATTAAAATGGTTTTAAATCAATTGGGCAAGGACAATCTTTTAGAGTGTCGGCGTGAAGAGAGTGAAAGACCGGAGAATCTCTTTGTTGTCGAGATAATAATGATAGACAGCAGGTTGAAGCGCCGCAGCGGCAGAAATCTTTGAGTCCTTTGAAGAATAATAGATAAAATGTCCTTGCGGGCGGAGAAGCGGAAGGGCTCGGGTCAGGATAGATTTTTCCAGACGGACATATTTCATCAGGCCGGTATCGAAGGAAGAAGGTGGCAGAGATGAGGATTTTTCCGTGAAGTCGGCATTTATAATCTTTGCTGGAAGAGAGTACTTTTTCAGAAGCGATTCGAGGAAGCGGGCTTTCTTGGCGGTTCTTTCAAAGAGGACCCCTTCGAGACCGCGGAACGTCAAGAGAAGAATGATACCGGGGAATCCGGCGCCACTGCCGATATCGAAGAATTTTCCCTGCGGTGGAGGAAGGAATTCATAAGGAATCAGGCAATCGGCGGCAATTTTTCGAAGATTAGAGAGATTTGTTTCACGTGAAACAATGTTCACTCTGGCGTTGAATTCGAGAATATCATTTAAGACGGAATCAATAGCGTCGGGGCCGTATTTGGCGAGAATCCCCTCTGTCAGAAAAAGAGGGGGCGTATGGGATGGCATCGTTCCTGAATCAGGCAAGAAAGATTCCCTTCAGGTCCGGAGGCTGGAGCGGAATTTTTT
Organism: Ignavibacterium sp.; assembly: GCA_020724775.1. Classification (GTDB taxonomy): domain Bacteria; phylum Zixibacteria; class MSB-5A5; order GN15; family PGXB01; genus DYGG01. The sequence continues at coordinate 44,398 of DYGG01000004.1, forward strand.
GATATGGATGGAGAGGACGGCGAGGTCTCCGGTGGTCACCCCTTCGATACGACTTGCCTGCCCCAGGGAGTTGGGGCGATAGCGGACAAACTTCTCTTTGGCTTCATTCCGGAGACCGGTCAGATTTTCAAATGAGAATGACGGTGGAATAACTTCATCCTCCATTTTGCGGAAACGCTCCACCTCTCGCTCCTGTTTCTGGATATAGCCGTCATACTTTATCTTAATGGCGGCTCGCTCCATGACTTCTGCAGAAAACTCATTATCATCAATAATACCATTGGAATAGGGGCGGATATCAGCCACGGAAACACCGGGGATTTTGAGCAGCTCGGCCAGGGTTACGGTTTCTCTCTTGCTGAAATATCGCGCCATTCCGTCAAGTTTCGAAACCGGAAGCGACTGTCTTTTGAGAGATTTGATGGTCGCCTCGGTCTGATTCCGAAGAGTCTCAAAGCAAGAATAATCTTCCGGCGGAATCAGATTATATTTCCTGGCATAGGGGAAGAGACGGTCGCGGGCGTTGTCCTCACGCAGGCCCAGACGATATTCGGCGCGGGAAGTAAACATCCGATAAGGCTCAGTGGTAGAATGAGTAATGAGGTCGTCAATCATGACGCCGATATAGGCGGTGGCACGGTCAAGAATAAAAGGCGGCTCATTATCGATGGCAAGAGCGGCATTAATTCCAGCCATGATTCCGAGTCCGGCCGCCTCTTCGTAACCGGAGGTGCCGTTGATCTGCCCGGCGAGGAAGAGACGTTCGACCAGTTTGGTTTCAAGAGAGGCTTTAATCTGATGTGAGGGGCAATAGTCATACTCCACCGCATACCCCGGTTTGGTTATCTGAACTTCCTCCAGCCCGATAATGGTACGAATCGCTTTTTCCTGAACATCTTCCGGCAGAGAGGTGGAGAAGCCATTGGGATAAATCTCGTCGGTGCCGTTCCCTTCCGGCTCAAGGAAAATCTGATGGCGCGGCTTATCTTTGAAGCGGAAAATTTTATCTTCAACTGACGGGCAATAGCGGGGTCCCCGGGATTTTATCTGACCGGAGAACATCGGGGAGCGATGCAGATTCTCGAGGATTATCTCTTTGGTCTTGTCGGTGGTATAGGTCAAGTGACAGGGGATCTGACTAAGCCGATAAGGTATTGTGGTATAAGAAAAAAACGGCACAGGCTCATCCCCGGGCTGAGCCTCGCAGCGACGGAAATCGATGGTTCTGCCATCGAGGCGAGGAGGGGTTCCGGTTTTAAGACGCCCTACTTCAAAGCCGAGCGACCGGAAAGACTGGCTCAGTTTATATGCCGCTTTTTCGCCCCGGCGACCGGCCGGAATCTGCTTTTCTCCGATATGTATCAGACCTCCGAGGAATGTCCCGGAGCAGACTATAACGGCCCGGGAGAATATTTTTTCTCCCTCTTCGGTTTCTATGCCGATGGCCCGGGCATTCTCGACCAGGAAGGCACCGGCGGTGTCTTCAATGACAGAGATATTTTTATCGGCGTTCACAAACCGGCAGACGAAATCATTATAGGCGATTCGGTCGGCCTGGGCGCGAGTGGACCAGACCGCCGGACCGCGGGAGAGATTCAGTCTGCGGAACTGAATGCCGGTGGCATCGATGGCTTTTCCCATCAAGCCGCCGAGGGCGTCAACCTCTTTAACGATATGGGATTTCCCCAGTCCACCAATTGCCGGATTGCAGGACATTAGAGCCAGGCGGGCTCGGTCCATTGTTACCAGGGCGACCGTTTTTCCGATCCGGGACGCCGCCAGAGCGGCTTCAACTCCGGCATGCCCGCCGCCGACCACGATTATGTCAAAATCGAAATGTTTCACGACAAACAATCTACTTTCCTATGCAGAATCTCGAGAAAATACGGTCGAGAACCTGCTCATTATATACTCTTCCGGTTATTTCGTCAATCTCGTTTAGTCCCTGGCGGAGGTCAAACGCAGTCAGTTCGGGGGAGAGTTGCTTTTTGAGCGACAGACGCGCTTTCTTGAAATGCCGGGAGGCGTTTTTCAGTTTCACCTGATGGCGCTCTGAGGTTATGACAAGACGGTCGGTCAGGTCGGGGAATTCGGCGCTTGTGACGGTCTTGAGATACCTGCGAAAATCGGTCATCCCCTCTCCGGTGAGACAGGAAACCGGGAAAGAGGGAACGGAGAAATCGATTGACTTCAGACTCGCTTTGACATCGCGTTTTGCTTTGTCTATCTTGTTATATAACAATAAGATAATTCTGTTTGAGAGATTTTTCAGGTCGGCCGGTATCTCTTTTTTCCAGCCTTTACGAGTGATATCGACCAGCCAGATAACCAGGTCAGATTCTTCAATGATTTTCTGCGCCGATGCCTGCCCCGCTTTTTCGATGACGCCGGCTTTGCCGCGCAGACCGGCGGTGTCAGTCAACTGCACCGCGAGACCGTCAAGGTCAATCCATTCCGAAAGGTAGTCCCGGGTGGTGCCGGGAATTGATGCAACAATGGCGCGATTCTGATTGAGGAGAAGATTGAACAACGATGATTTGCCGGCATTGGGGCGGCCGGTGATAGCGATTTTAAAACCTTCCTTGATAATTCTGCCGCTTCGGTAACTTTCAATCAAATTCTTGAGATTCCCTATGATTTCGCGGAGGGAAGTTTCGAGGGTCTGATTACCCGCGGTCTCGAGAGCCTCTTCAGGGTAATCGACGGCCGCTTCTATGTCAGCCAGAAGGTCAATTATCTTATTTCGAACCGAGTCGATTTCCTGAGAGAGGCGACCCAGAAGATTATTGCGAGCGACATTATAGGCATAGGTGGTCTTTGATGCCACCAGGTCGGCGACCGCTTCGGCCCGCGCCAGATCGATCCGTCCGGAGAGAAAGGCTCGCCGGGTAAACTCTCCCGGCTCGGCGGGGCGAGCGTTTTGCCGTAATATCTCCTCGAGAATCCGCCGCAAGACAAACTGTCCGCCGTGACAAAAGATTTCCGCCTGAAGTTGCCCGGTGTAGGAGCGCCCTTCGGGCATGACCACCGTCGTGACCTCATCGATAACAGCGCCATTTTTGTCCATGATATAGCCGTGGTAGAGATGAAAGGGCTGAAGGGCGGATTCGCGGCGGTCACGAGGACGAAAAACGCGGTTGACAATTTTGAGCGATTCCGGACCGGCAATCCGGATAGCGCCTAAGCCGCCGTCACCCGGTGGGGTGATTATTGCCGCTATGGTGTCGTCATTCCTGAGTTGAATCGAGGACTCCTTTCTAATGGGTACAATGATAGCGGTAGTCAGGGGGAAAATCAAGGCTCTTATAATGGACTGGTTTGCTCTCTTATGGGGAGATATCCTGTGACGCTGAAGGTGGCAGGGAAGTGCAAAATATGGACAAATAGAATTCAGTTTGCGCAAACGAGTCAAAATATTGTAATGAATTAAAAGCGAGAGTCGTATATATCTCTAATTACTATGATGACCGATAGCATCTTACCTTAACGAGCAGCAGTGATTTGCGCATGTTCTTGCATAATATATTACTGAGTTTGCTCAAAAAATGAACAGTTCATTACTGTTGGAATAGTTATCTTGTTGAAGGTTAATTGGTTATGTTAGGGTACGGGACTTGCTTATTTGAGAAATACTATTTACCTTTAATTTGGGAAATATAATGGCCAAATCGTTGGTTAAACTGGTATTGATTCTTTTCGTACTGGCCATTCCGGCGCAACTTCTTGCCGCTCCGGTGATGGTTGAGGAGATTTCCAGGAATTGGAGATTTTACCAAGACAATCATCGTTATATGTTCGCTTCTTGTGTTACCTTTTACGATCCGGAGGCCAATCCTGACCGTATTGGGGCGTTCATATCCGGCGACGGTTACAACGGGTATCCGAGTTCATTGACCTGGGGGCATACTCTTCCTGAGGGTTTGCGGGTTCCGCCTGATGTTATCGTGAGGGCGAAACTCTGGGTCAATGCGGCACTGGTGGACGAAAACAACAATGTTATTAGCATTGAAGGAACCTGGAATTGGGACCCGCTCAACAGCTGGTCGTATGATGACAGTTACTTCGATTTGACTAATGTTGATGTCCAGGACTTCTGGAATAACAGTCCTCTGGATGTAACGGTATATGCCGGCGAGCGGAAATTTCGCATCGATCAGGCTTGCCTGATGTTAGATTACAGAAGTTCCAATGTCGTTCCGGAGCCGGCCACTTTGGCTCTTTTTGGGCTGGGGCTGTCCGGTTTAGGATTGATGCGCCGTAGAAAGTAAGTGCATCCGAAGCAGAATCGGAAGACCGCCGTTGATAAAATCAGCGGCGGTTTTTTGTTTGCCGGCGAGGGGATTGAATAGTTGGCATCTCGGTAGTGACTTCATATATTGCAGGGGAATTTGCAATTAAAGTCCGGAGCGGGAAATGGCGCGAGTGGACCTCAGAACGATACGGGATTTTCTGAAGCATTATATCGTGGGGCTTTTTCGGCGAGTTGATGAGCGTCATGTAATTCTATTAGGGGGTGGGTTGGCGTTTTCGCTTTTTCTCTGTGTTATTCCGTTTGTCCTGATAATTTTCTCGATACTTGGCGCCATTCTGGAAAATGCCGCGCTGGAGGCGCAGATAAATGCCGCGATTGAGAGGATGATTCCTTATGACCGGTATGCGACCTTTGTGAAGAGTTTCCTTTATCAACGAATTGAGGAATTCAAGGCGTACCGCGGAGTGGCCGGGCTGGTCGGGGCGGTCGGGTTATTTTTTGCTGCCAGCGGGCTTTTCAGCAGTCTTAGGACCGTCCTTAACAGCATTTTCAAAATCGACCGGGAGGAGCATTTTCTCTTGGGAAAACTGAAAGACCTGGGGATGGTGCTTCTGGTGATATTCTTCTTTCTGGTGGCGACGTTACTGTTCCCGCTTCTGGATATCTCCCGCGGGATGGCAGGCAGATTTGAGTGGCTGAAATTGTTTCGTTTCGGGCAGGGGGAAAGTCTTTTTATCGCCGCTGTCTCCTTCCTCATCATTTTCATCTGCTTTTTTATCTTTTATTACCTGATACCGTATGCTCGTCTCGGGTTGAAAGTGCCGGCGGTGAGCGCATTCTGGGCGACTCTTTTCTGGGAGATTGCGCGAAGGCTTTTTGGGTATTACATAACCAACATGGCCAATCTGAAGCAGATATATGGGGTTTATGTTTTTGTGGTGGTGGTGGCGTTGTGGGTTTTTTATTCCTGCGTGATATTTATTGTTGGGGCGGAGATTGGGCAGTTGTACAGGGAGAGGCGGGGGAGGAAGTGACGCAACAGGAAAGATTGCTTTACCAACAAATGTGGACATCTGCCAGGCACGAAACGCTGTCAGGCTCTATAGAACTTGTGATTCTTTATATCCCACCGCAAGTCGCCGCGGCGACCAGGACGGTGGGGCACCGAGGCGTCAGTTCTCGTTCCGACAGGAGTCGGAAATAGGAACTGACGCAACGGAAAGCGCTTGCGGATGTGGACATGAAGACGTTATTATTGTGATAAATTAGGTATACCCAATGAGAGTTTGGAAAATAGTGGCAATATCTAATGCTGTATTCTGAACTAGAAGAACTGCATTATATCGCTCATTTTGACAATGTTGCCTCAATCATGAAATTAGGCATTTTGCCATACAATAAGGCTAAGCGAATACAACACACATCATTCGCTATGGAGGAAATTCAGGAACGGCGGGGGAATGTCATTGTGCCGGGTGCGGGGAAGCTTCATGATTACGTCAATCTATATATAAATGCGCGGAATACAGCGCTCTTTAAGAGAAAAGAGATGCATGAGAAGATGGCTATATTCCGAATTAATAAGGATATCCTTAGACTACCGGGTGTGATAATAACAGACAGAAATGCGTCCAGTTCATTTGTAAGGTTCCATTATTCTCCAGATGGATTGAGATATATTGATAGAATAAAGGTATTTGCTAGATACTGGACTCACCCGGAAGATCAAGCCATTGAATTCGAACACAAATCTTGTATGTGTGCAGAGGTTCTTGTTCCGGGCAAGGTTGAAACGAAATATCTATTGGGTGCATATTGCTCAAATTCTCATTCAGCCAATTATTTCAGAAAAATATCGAGTAATTGTGAAGTGACAATAAACCCTTATATCTTTTTCCAATCATGCTAAATATCGGAAATAATATCAAAGTGCGAGAAGGGAATATTCTCGATTCCAAAATGCAGACTCTTATAAATACGGTTAACTGTGTGGGTGTTATGGGTAAAGGTATTGCTCTTGAATTTAAGAAGAGATTTCCGGAAATGTACAAAGACTATGTCTTGCGCTGTAATGATGGTCAGGTCAAGCTAGGATATCCATATCTATTCAAGACTACGGATGGTCCTTGGATATTAAATTTTCCCACCAAGGACCACTGGAGGAGTTCATCTAATATAGACGATATCGAGAGAGGGCTGAGATTTCTGATCGGTAATTATGGGAGTTGGGGTATTCGCTCACTAGCAGTGCCTCCTTTAGGCTGCGGGCAAGGTCAGCTCGAGTGGAAGGTCGTGGGACCGACACTTTTCAGATATCTCTCGAAGTTGACTATTCCCATCGAATTGTATGCACCACACGGAACACCACAGAAGGAACTGCAATTAGATTTCCTTCTTGAGAGATCGCAGATTCATGCTGAAAGAAAGCCCGCTACGGAGTTGAAAATAGATCCCGCTTGGATCGCACTTGTGGACATACTACATCGAATTGAAAGCGAACCTTATCACTGGCCAGTAGGGCGTACACGATTTCAAAAAATTGCATATTTGGCAACTATTGAAAATCTACCAACCGGACTAACATATCAAAGGGGGAGCTATGGTCCATTTTCATCGGAAGTCAAAGGAGTAGTTACAAAACTTATCAATAATGGCCTTATTACTGAAAAGAAGCTCGGACGAATGCTTGCTATAGAAGTCGGACGTACTTTTCAGGACGCACGTGAAGCCTATGGTGCGTATCTAAGAAGATGGGAAGACCAGATTTCAAAGATTGCTGACCTTTGTCTGAGAATGAGCACCAGTCAAGCCGAAATTGTCTCCTCGGTGTTATTCGTATATAAAGAATTGGAAAAAAAACACAATCAGCAGGTATCGGAACTTGATGTTTGGCAATCAGTGTTAGATTGGAAACACAGAAGGAAACCGGCTCTGGACGCACAGGAGCTGGCTTTGACCATCAGAAATCTGCTCGTTCTAAATTGGATAAATGTTAAACCAAGCAAGGAATTGCCATTACCGGATTAGTTCTATGGGTCGGAACAGTCCGCCGAAGGCGGGTTCCGACCTATAAAGAGAAATTCAGTTCTCCGGTATCCGCTCCAGGACCTTGAGCCAGGCTTCCTTTTCGAGGAAACTTCCCGGGACATCGCGCTCCATCTCCTGAAACATTTTGAACGGAACGGTGAATGACAATATATCCGACGGCGCCAGCGGCCTGGCAGAGATATCAAACATCCCCAGAATCGCGCGGGGATTTTTCTGTTGTGATTCATGGTATGGCAGCATGCAGACCTGATGGCATCCGGCGCCGAAGCGGACAGCGACATTATCGAGCCCGGGGCGGCTATAATTAACCAGCGTAAAAAGAGCGGAAATCTGGTCGGGATTGGCGAAGAAGCAGACCAGCATCGGTTTCTCTTTTTCGATGTTGACATTCGGTAACGGTTTGAAAGTCACGAACTCGAACGGGATGTCAACAATCGGCATCTGGTCAACTTTTTCACGCGCCAGTTCCACGGTCTTAATATATGCTTCCCCTTCGCGGAATCCTTCGCGGCCAGTTGAAAGAAAATAGTCGATACCACCGGGGAAATCGACATAGGCATTCCCGAAGCAGAGTCCTACTTTGCCGCCGATACATCCGCAGGTGTCGCGGTCAAAAACGACCGTTTTGCCGCGGACTGCAGAGTTCATCATGGCGGCGACACATCCCCATTTATCCTTCTTGAATTGAGTGGCTTTCTCCGGGCGGATGTTGCTGAAGATTATCGCCACCGGCGGGTAGCGGAGGCGGAGTTTGGTTTGGATGAGAGATTCCATAATGGTTACCGTCGCATAAGATAATGAGAAAAGGCAAAAAAAGTAAGTGGTTCTGGACGAGAAAGGCGTCAGTTCTCGTTCCGACAGGAGTCGGAAATAGGAACTGACGCAACGTATAGAAAATGTGGACATCTGCCAGGCACGAAACGCTGCCAGGCTCTATAGAACTTGTGATTCTTTATATCCCACCGCAAGTCGCCGCGGCAACCAGGACGGTGGGGCACCGAGGCGTCAGTTCTCGTTCCGACAGGAGTCGGAAATAGGAACTGACGCAACGTAAGCCTGACCTGGTCGTTCAGTGAGAGCCTGACCTGGTTGTTCAGGGAAGAGTCTGACCTTGTCGTTGCGGAGAGCCGGCGGCGAAAATTGTTGTTGATTAAACGGGAGGACTCTTCAATTATCATTATTGAAGCATCAGACCTGTTATGAAAAAAGAATATTTCCTCATAGCCCTCTTCTTTCTGGTTACCGGCATTTTCTTTTTTCTATTCTATAAACTGATGGCTCCGTTCTTTACCCCGGTTGTCTGGGGCGGAGTGCTGGTGATTGTTTTTTTCCCGCTGTATCGATGGGTCGGGAAGAAATTCAAGTCGCCAAATATTTCATCTTTTGTAACCTGCGTGATAATCTTCTTTGTCATAATCGGGCCGGCGGTTTATCTTCTGGCGTCGCTGGTCGGGGAAACCTCCGATGCTTTCACGAGAGTCAACAGCGCTTATCAGAGCGGCGAACTGAAAACCTATTTTTCCAAGTATCTTCCTTTCGTCGAAGGAATAAAGAACCGTCTGCTCTCAGTTTATCCCGATTTAGCCAATATCGATTTTGATTCGGTGATTAAGGATGCGGTCGCCACAGTCAGCAAGATAATCGGCGCCAAGGCGACCTCGGTGCTTGCCGATATTACCAAGACTCTTTTTCAGTTTATACTGACGTTGTTTGCGATGTTTTTCTTTTTCCGTGACGGCGACAAAATTGTCGCTTATCTCAAGCGGCTGACTCCGCTGGAGCCGGACAATATAAATATCACATACTCCTATCTGAAAGAGGTGATCGAGGGGACGATGTATGGCGGGGTGGCGATGGCAATAATACAGGGGGCGCTGGGGGGAATTCTCTTTGCCATCATGGGAATCGACTCGGCCGTTTTCTGGGGGGCAATCATGGCATTTCTCGCTTTTCTCCCCCTGATCGGGCCGTTCCTTATCTATATCCCGGCGGGACTATATCTGATTCTCAGCGGCTCAATCATCAAAGGAATAATCATCATTGCCATCGGCACCATTGTGATAAGTCAGATAGATAATTTTGTCCGGCCGATGCTTTTCCGGGGGAAAACTAAGATGCACACATTGCTTCTATTCTTCTCGATAATGGGCGGAATCGTGGCATTTGGCCTGGTCGGTGTGGTTCTCGGGCCGCTGGTGACCGCGATATTTTTGACGTTGCTTAAGATTTTCGAGTTGAAGATACGACCGGAGGAGGCGATAATGGAAGGAAGCGTCAAAGCCGAAGAGGGGTCATGACTCGGTTGCGGCAAGTCTGAAGCCCCTCGGTTTCAATTGTCAGGATCACAGGGATCCTGACCTACAGAAGATACAGAATCTCGGGGGAGTTGACTTAAGATTTTCGAGTTGAAGATGCGACCGGAGGAGGCGATAGATTCCGTATCAAGCGCGGGATGACAGACAATCTCGCATTATAAGATGTCAAAACCCCGCTCACTCCGTGGACGGAGTTTGCGGGGATTTTGACCTACTTCATTATGATTATCAGAAGCAAATGAGCCTATTTCGTCCGTTTGGAGAAACGCATCCAGGAAAAAGTGAAGATAACCAGTCCGAAAATTATCATGGCGGCGACCTCGACATAGAGATGCTCGAGGGTAGCGGCTTTCATCATAATACCGCGGACAATTTTCATGAAATAGCGCAGGGGGTTAAGGTAAGTTATATACTGCACTGATTGCGGCATATTCTCTATCGGGGTGAAGAAGCCGGAAGTAAGAATGGCAAAGACCGAGAAAAACCAGGCGTAGAACATCGCCTGCTGCTGGGTTTTCGAAACGGTCGAAATGAACATTCCGATGCCGAGGGTGGTGAAAAGGAATAAGAAAGAAAGGCCGTACAGAAGCGCCCAGGAGCCGGCAAAGGGGATATTAAACCAAAGAATTCCAATAAAAAGCGCCAGCGACATTTCCAGAAATCCGATAATCGCGAAGGGGATAGTTTTCCCGAGAATCAGCGCCGGGGTTTTAATCGGCGTCACCAATAACTGCTCCAGCGTTCCGATTTCCCGTTCACGCACAATTGCCATCGAGGTCAGCATGACCGTAATCATCGTCAGAAGAAGCGTCACAATCCCCGGCACCATGAAGTAAACCGATTCACCTTCGGGATTGTAGAGTCGTTTCTGACGAATAGAAAGGGGGGGAATGAAACCGGTAACTTTCTTATTAAACTGGCTGGTGATGACATTGGCGTAGCCGGTGGCAATGGAGGCGGAGTTGGCATTGGCGCCATCAACAATAAAACCGACCTTGACCGATTTGGAGAGAGACAGGTCTTGTGAAAAGCCCGGCGGTATTACCAGGGCGACATTATAACTGTTGTCTTCCAATCCATGGGCGGCATCGAGGAGAGGCAGGTCGGATGACTCCACCACAAAGTAATTTCCCGTCGCCAGCGATTTCTGGTACTCGCGCGACAATTCACTCCGGTCATAGTCATAAACGGCCGTGTAAATGTTTTTCACATCGACATTGATGGCATAACCGAGGACCATCAGTTGCACCACCGGCATCACGAATATGACCCTCAGCATGTTCCGGTCGCGGATAACCTGAAAGAACTCCTTTTTCATCAGTGCCAGAATAGTGCGTCGCATAATTACCTACCCTATCTTCAGGCTGAATTTTTTAGTGGCGATAGTAAGAAGAAAAATGGTCAGCAAAATCAGGAAGGTTCCCTGAATCCACAAGATGGTGAAATCGGCCCCTTTGAGCATGATGCCGCGGATGATTATAAGGAAGTATTTTGCCGGGACCATATAAGTGAGATACTGCAGAATCTGAGGCATATTCTTGATTTCGAAAATATAGCCGGAAAGCATCACGGAGGGCAACACGGTGACCAGTTGCGCCGCCATCATCGCCAGTTGCTGGGTTTTGACGAGAGTGGAGATGAAGATACCTATCGAGAGAGCGGCGATGATATAGATAATTCCGAAGAAAAGCATGAGCAGAATCGAGCCGTTAAAAGGAACGCCGAAAAGGAAAACGGCGAAAAACAGAATAAAGATGCCGTCGAGCAACGCCAGTCCGATATATGGAATAACTTTGCCGATAATCACCTGCTGCGGTGTTACCGGGGCGGTCAGAAGTTGCTCCATGGTGCCGGTCTCTTTTTCGCGGGCGATGGTGATGGAGGTCAGCAGCGCGGAAATCATCATCAGAATCACGGCTATCAGTCCCGGGACAAAGAAATGCGATGATTTCAAGTCGGGATTGTAGAGAACCTGGGTGGAGAGAGTGACCCCGGGAATCTCCATCCCGGGGGGGAGTTTGGCTTCGATGAAGCGCATCAGGGCCATGCTGGAATAACTGGAGGTTGCCGCCGACATATTGGCATCGGCTCCATCGACGGACAATCCCAGTTCAAATTCCTCCTGGCTGGCAACGGCATCGGCAAACCCTGGGGGTATGACCAGCACAGCATTGGCGTCGCCGGTTTTCAGTATTTTTTCAGGGTCATAAAGGTTTGGCGCGGCTTCGGATTTGAGGAAGTAACCGCTGTTATAGAAGTACCCCACCAGTTCGCGCGATTCGAAAGAGTTATCGAAATCGAGCACCGCCAGTTTGATATTTTTGATATCAAGATTAATGGCGTAGCCATATAGAAAGGTCATCAGAATCGGCATCAGGATGGCGATGATTAGCGAGCGGGGGTCGCGAAGGATATGGCGCAACTCTTTGATGGCGATATATCTTATCTTATCCATTGCTCTCCCCTCGCGAAATAAGTGAGATAAAAGTTTCCTGCAGGTCGGGCTGGTTGTATTTTTTGACCAGTTCCTGGGGATTGCCGATTTCGATTATCTTACCGCGGTGCATGATTGAAATCCGGCGGCAGAACTCGGCTTCATCCATATAATGAGTCGTTACGAAAAGCGTGGTGCCTTCGTCGGCCAGACGGTACAATATCTCCCAGAATTTTCGGCGGAAGACCGGGTCGACGCCGCCGGTCGGCTCATCAAGGAAGAGAATCTGGGGACGATGAAGCAATGACGCCGCCAGGGCGAGCCGCTGGCGCCAGCCGGTCGGCAGAGATTCGGTAGGGCGGTCAATAAATTCTTTCAGGTCGAGGCTCTCGCTCAGTTCGGCGATTCTCTCTTTCAGGTCGCCGTTGGGAATCTGATAGACCGACCCGTAGAATAGAAGATTTTCTCGTCCAGTCAGGTCGCGGTACAGGGAGAATTTCTGCGACATATAACCGATGCTCTGTTTGATTTTCTCACTTTCGGTGAAGATATTGTGACCGTTGACGGTGCCGGAGCCGGAGGTGGGCAAGAGCAATCCGCAGAGCATCCGGATGGCGGTAGTTTTTCCGGCGCCGTTGGCGCCAAGAAATCCGAAAATCTCCCCCTTATCAACTGAAAGAGAGATTTCGTCCACCGCTTTGAAGTCGCCGAATTTGCGGGTTAATTTATCGATGGTTACGGCATGCTCCATAATTTATCTCCCCATCAGTTGAATGAAGGTGTCTTCAAGGTCGGGCGGGATTTCGTGGAGGGCATCGCGCTGGATTCCGAGCGTCTCAAGTTGTGAGTCATAATTCTCAAGGGCGTCATTCTCCGCGACATAGATATGCACCGAAGAACCGAACCGTCGCGAACTCAGCCCGTCAATTTTGCCCAGTTTTTCCATCAGTTCATGTGTCGGAGTGACATCGGCGCGATAGGCTTTTCCGGAGAATAGACGGGGCAGTTCGGCGGGGGTTCCTTCGGCAAGTTTTTTCCCATCAAAGATAAAAATGGCGCGGTCCGAAAGAGCCACTTCATCCATATAGGGAGTAGAAACAATGATGGTGGAGCCACTATTCCGAAGTTCTTTCAGTATATCCCAGAACTGACGTCGCGAAAGGGGGTCAACGCCGGTAGTCGGCTCATCGAGCATAAGGACCTTGGGGTCATGCACCAGGGCGCAACTGAGAGCCAGTTTCTGTTTCATCCCGCCCGAAAGAGCGCCGGCGCGACGGTCATAAAATGGTCCCAGTCCGGAGAATTGATAGAGATGCTTTTTCTTCTCGGAGAACTCTTTCTTTTTTAGTCCAAACATTCCGGCATAGAAAAAGAGATTCTCTTCAACGGAAAGGTCGGGATAAAGGGAGAAGTTCTGCGGCATATATCCCAGGTGCGGTTTGACTTTATCAAATTCGCGGGAGACGTTATATCCCGAGACGGCAATAGAGCCGCTATCGTAGTTTAGCAAGCCGCAAACGGAGCGGAAAATGGAAGTCTTCCCGGCGCCGTCGGGACCGACCAGCGCCAGTATTTCGCCCTCGTTGGCGCTGAAGTTGAAATTATCGACGGCGATGATGGAGCCGTATCGCTTGCTCAGATTTTCGACGACGACGACGTTCATTTTATCTCCGCGGAAATTGGCATTCCTATCTTGAGGGCTCCCTCGGGATTGGGAACCATGATTTTGACGGCATAGACCAGGTCGGCGCGGGCTTCCTTGGTCTGGACATTTTTCGGGGTGAACTCCGCTTCGGAAGATATCCAGGAGACAAATCCATTCAGCGGTTCCGAGCGACCATCCTCCGGGTCGATATAGGCGGCGGCGCCGAGGGAGAAACGAGTGAGTTCCGATGGCGGCAGATAGATTTTGACCCAGACGGTATCGAGTTTGGCAATACGGAGCAACTGTTTGCCGGGAGTGACCAATTCGCCGGCTTCGACATACTTATTGACCACGATTCCGGATTTCGGCGATACCGGAAAGCAGTCGGAGAACTGCTTTTTAAGCAGGTCGATAGAGGCCTCGGCGCGGGTCAATTCAGCGGCGGTGGCGTCATAGGCAGCGACCGCCTGTTGGCGCGCCAGTTGTGCCAGATTGAAAGCGGTTTCGGCTTTGTCATATTGCTGTTGATTGGCGGAGCCGCTCTTGATAAGGGCCGAAACGCGCTCGAATTCTTTCCGGGCGAGTTCCCGATTCTGGTCGGCCTGCTCGATAGCCAGGGAGGCGGTGCGGAGACGGGTCGCTACCGTTTTTCTGACAGCCTCGGCCTCCTGCAGTCGGAGTCGGATGGTTATGGTATCAATTATGCCAATGGTATCGCCGGTCGCAATGCTGTCCCCTTCCTCGAAGAAAAGGGCTTTCAGTTGTCCGGCCGTCTCGGCCGCGAGGGTTACCTCGGTCGCTTCGATGAGCCCGGAGCCGCCGGGGATTTCGTTATCTTTGCTGCAGGAAGACAGCAGGAATGCCAGCGGCAATGTCATGATTATAAAGAGACTGTTCTTACTCATTTGTGAATCCTCCAAAAATGCGGCTGTCGCCGACGGCGTAAAGGTATTCTGATTCAGCCAGATAATAATTTATGACTGAAACCTGGTATAACTGCTCGGCGGCGGTAAGTTCCGCTTCCAGTTCCAGAAGGCGATTGATACTGATTTCGCCCGCTTTATGTTTTTCCTGGCCGAGTCGATATTTGCGGGTGGCAATATCGTACTCGGTCCTTGAGATGACGAAGTTTTGAAAGGCGCGCTTGAGATTGTTGCGCGCCAGGTCAGCCTGCAGGGTCAACTGCTCTTTGACTTTTTCGCGAGCCATTTGTGATGAGAACATTGCCTGTCCCGCGGAGCGAGTGGAATGAATGGTCTTTCCCCCCAGGTTGAATTCCCAGTTGAGAGTCACTCCGGCATGAAAATAATCGTTCCATTCGGCGTTGAATAAATCGCGATTCGGTTTTCCCGCGGAATATCCTACGTAGCCGCTGACGGTGGGGAAGAGACCGGCGCGGTTGATGCCGACCAGATGTTTTGAGATTTTCACCCGGCTGTCGCTCTGCTTCAGTTCCGGGCGAACGATTTCTGTTTTCTCGGGGCTTATTGTCCGGGTTTCATCCGGGAGCGGTATCTCCTCAGCCGGTAGAATCTCGCTTTCTGCATCCAGTCCGGTAACCTGCGCCAGCAGAATGGAACTGTTGCGGAAGGTGGTTTCGTATTCGACCAGGGTCTGTTTCCCCTTTTGGTAGGCGAGCGAAGCATCAAGGATATCGACCGAATCGGCCATGCCGACAGCATGCAGATTATCGACATCTTTCTGAATGATGCCGATTCTCTGAAGGGAGGCGTCGGCGGTCCGGACCAGATGACTCGACATGATGAGGCCGAGATAAGCCCGGCGCGCCATATAAGCGGCGTTAAGCCGTTCGGCTTCCAGCCCGTAGGAGCGAAAATTCAGATTTTCTTTCTGAATGTCAATCTGAGCCGAGAGCCGTCCGCCGGTGTACAACGGCAGCGAGAGGCGCACGTCGGTCTGATAATTCTCATTCGACCCTAACTCAATAGTTCGGGTCGGAAGGAGTGAGACAGTCTGAAGTTCATCGATATAAAAAGTGGCGGCATTAAGCGAAATGACGGGGAATCGTCCGGAACGGGCCGCCTGGTGTTCGGAGGCGGCCGCGGCAGAGTCGTAGCGGGAGGACTTCAGACTGAAAGAGTGCTCCTGCGACATCGTGATAGCCTCTTCCAGAGTCAGTTTCACCTGCGCCTGGGAAGTTGATGCCAGCATCAGCAGTAATAGTGCGACAAGGTATTTCATAATCACCATCCTATCGGGCAATAAGGCCGTAGAGGAAAAGGTCCACCACTTCCTTCGCCCGCTTATCACGGAATTCCTGTTCATCTTTTATCTCCCAAACAGAGTTAAGAATTGGCGCTGCCATATAGTAGAAAATGTTCATTCCGATAAACGATATTATGGCGTGGGTACTGTCGCGGTCGCTTATTTGACCGGTACTTTTGCCTTTCTCGATGAAGTTTCGCAGACGTTGAGAAAGTCCCCGCTGCATGATTTCGGAGGTGAAGGCGGAGCGAAGCCTCTCCCCTCCTGAAGCCAGTTCGCGCAGGAATATGGGGATGAATTTCTGGCGCTGGTCAAACGCTCTTTGATAAAAGGTGGCGATCTTGCGCAGCGCTTCTTCAATAGAATCACTTTCGATGACTACCTGCTCGACAAAGGCGCCGATATGGGTCAGATGCTCTCGAATCACCTCCTGATAAAGATTCTCTTTGCTCCGGAAATGATAATAGAGCATTGCTTTATTGACTCCGGCACTGACGGCGATACGGTCGACGCGAGAACCCTCGAGCCCGTATCGGGCGAACTCGTCACGAGCCGCCTCGAAGATTTTCTGGGCGCTCTCTTTTTCGAGGATCTTCTCGGTCTGCTGAATTTTCTGTTGCTCCATTGCTTTATCCAACTATTTAGTTTAACTATCCAGTTATTTAATCATTATAACGGAAATGTCAAGGGAAAAGTTCCAGAAAAAAACGCAAAAACGCTATGCGATTGAATTTAAATGACTTACGGTGCCAAATGGGGAGAAAGACGGATACTGTTTACGCCGACTACCGGCATTTTTCGACCTGTATGGTGGTATGCACCAGCCCGATGTCTTCTGGAAGCAGGCCTTTGTAATGTTCGGAGTCGCGGGGATT
Source organism: Ignavibacterium sp. (assembly GCA_020724775.1). Lineage (GTDB taxonomy): Bacteria > Zixibacteria > MSB-5A5 > GN15 > PGXB01 > DYGG01. The sequence goes on from DYGG01000004.1 coordinate 61,193, forward strand.
GGAAGCAATTATCACTATTTCGCCGGCATATATTTCCGGGCCGACCGCCCAGATATGCAGGTCAGAAATCAGGGCATCGGAGCCGGACTCGATGGCTTCATGAATTCTTTCGTTTATCTCCGGCGGGACTTTCATATCGAGCAGGACATGTCCCGAGGCGCGCAACAACCCCAGCGACCAGCGGGTAACCAGAGCGGCGCCGACCAGCCCCATAAAGGGGTCGAGCCATCGCTGACCGAAATATTTCCCCGCCAGCAAAGCAAAGATTGCCAGAAGTGAGGTCAGAGTGTCGGCGAGAATATGAAGATATGCCGACCAGAGGTTATGGTCGGACTTAAGAGAGTGGTGGTGTTTTTTATGAGCGTGATGATGGTGCTCTGAGTGAGAATGCCCCGAGCCGTGGTGATTATCGGAATGACCGTTCCCGCGCAGGATTAGAAGGGAGAGGCCATTGACCACCAGGCCTATTACGGCCACCAAGATTGCCTGATTGAATTCGATCGGAACCGGGGAGAACAACCGCTTGATACTTTCAACCGCCATGATAAGGGCAAAAACTATCAACAGAACGGCGCTGGCAAAGGCGGCCAGGGAGTTGACTTTTCCGGTGCCAAAATTGAACCGTTTATCGGCGGCATGCCGTCGGGTATAGAAATAAGCAAAAGCGGTTATGGCGAGGGCGGAGGCGTGGGAACCCATATGAAGGCCGTCCGCCAGAAGAGCCATAGAGCCATAGATGATGCCGGCGGTGATTTCCACCGCCATGGTGATGGCGGTGACAATAATGACGACCATGGTCCGTTTTTCGCCGGCGCGGGGGATATCCTGCCCGAAAGTATGACTGTGCCGAAATGGCTCGATAGATTTAGTGTGCATAAAAGTGATAAGAAGAAGTCTCAGTATCTCTTACGGGCGGCATAAGCGAAAAAGAGAAAATATTTACGCCACTGCTCATCGGTGGAGCGATATTGATTTTCGCCCATAAAACTGTCGAGGAGGACCTCCTTGAGCCGGACCAGTTCACGCAAGCGGCGGCGATTTCTTGGGTCATCTATGGTCAAATAGAGAAGTTCCAGGGCGCGCTCGAAAGCCATCTGAGAATAGGCGGCATTCTCTTTTTTCTTCCAGTTTATAGCCCGCTCAATTTCGCTTCCGATGTTGCCCATCTGCTCGGCGAAAGTAAATTCCTGCCATCGTCCCGCGGCCAATTCCTGGTGCTGGAAATTCATCGTCTAATCTTTCGGGTGACCGTCTGCACGATTTTCTCTCTTATGATGGGGTCTTCCACCTCACGGCGCCGATTTCCCTGCCAGGGGCGGATATTCATCAGAGAATCAAACTCAATGAATTCAGACTCAGGCAGTTCAGGATAGAGATTAATTCCCCAGAGGTCTGACTGCTTGGAACCATCTTCAATTAGAAAATATTCCAGGTCGGAATGAAGTTCTGAATCAAGTGCCAACAAGTCACGCTCGATGTCAACGACCGCTTTGACAAGATTACCATAAGAGGCAATCGACATCTGTTTCAAGTCTTTGAGGTCAATAGAATTTCGGACAATTAACATGGCGTCAATAGAGACTTTCTTCCTTTTGTTGAGCCAGATGCCAGATTAATTGAAAACTTGGGGATTGTCAAGATTGTCCGGCGGGCGACCGGGTGAAGAATCCCGCCGGTGGCGGGACTCTACCAGCCGAGCTATAATCTGGAAATAAAAGCTCCCCTTTTGCAACCCTTTTCATAACCGTTCTCGTTCTCCAGCAGTTAACCGAGAACCATTGATATCAATCGGATATCAAAAATCAGCCCGCTGCAGGTGAGGCGGAAGCGGCGTTAAGCCCCATTTCACCTTATCCATTACGCCTCTGTATCCCTATTTCTCGACCGCTTAATTGCCTTTTCAATCTCCACCGCCAGAAAGACGATGGTTGAAAGCAGAATCGTTATGGCAAGCTCCCTGGCAGTGAGCGGTTCGGTTTTAAAAATGGGGTTCAGAAACGGCACGTAGATCGTGGTCATCTGAAGGGCGAAGGTCAGCAGGACGGCCCCGAGAAGCGGTTTGTTGGTCCTCTGCTTGAAGAAAGATTCCTGTTCGGATCGAATGGCCAGCACGTGTCCCATCTGACTCAGGCAGAGGACGGTGAAGACCATGGTTTGCCAATGGGTCTGGCTGCTGTCAATGAACAAAACCTGGGTCAGGATGGAAACGGCGCCCATGAGCAGTCCGACCCAGATGATGTGGGTGCCGAGACCTTTGGCGAAAATGCTTTCCTTCGGGTGCCGGGGAGGGCGGCGCATGATGCTGCTTTCTCCCGGCTCGGCGGCCAGGGCCAGACCGGGGACGCCGTCGGTGACAAGGTTGATCCACAAGATGTGGATCGGCAATAGGGGAATGGGCAGACCAAGGAAGGGCGCCAGAAAAATGGTGAAGATTTCGCCCGAATTACTGGTCATGGTGTACTTGATGAACTTGCGGATGTTGTCGAAGATGCGCCGGCCTTCCCGGACAGCTTTGACAATGGTGGCAAAGTTGTCGTCCAGCAGAATCATGTGGGAGGCTTCTTTGGATACATCGGTACCGTTAATACCCATGGCCACCCCGATATCCGCCCGTTTCAAAGCCGGAGCATCATTGACCCCGTCCCCGGTCATCGCAACAAAATGCCCCTTATCTTGCAGGGCCTTGACGATCTTGAGCTTCTGTTCAGGAGCGACCCGGGCGTAGACCCGTATCTTTTCAACCCGATGTTCAAATTCTTCCAAAGGAAGCTGCGCGAGCTCCCGGCCGGTCATGACGGCCTCTCCCTTCCCGCTGATGATCCCGACCCGTCTGGCAATAACCCCGGCGGTCAGCGGGTGGTCCCCTGTGATCATCACCGGCTGGATGCCTGCGGACCGGCACATGGCAACCGACTCCGTCGCTTCAGGCCGTGGCGGATCCATCATGCCGACGATCCCGATAAACACCAGCCCTGCTTCCGCTTGTTCCGAAGTCAGCGGCTCTGGCAGAGCCTCCCACACCCGCATGGCGAAACCCAATGTTCTCAGCCCGTCGCCGGCAATCTGCTCAGTAGTCTCCAAGACTTTCGATCGATTGACTTCTTCCATACCCTCATAGGTCAAGGCCTTTTCGGAGCGCTCTATTATTTCCTCAACCGCCCCCTTGGTGAAAGAAACGATCCGGCCGTTTTCCCAGGGATGAAACGTGGTCATGAGTTTTCGATCCGAGTCGAATGGGATTTCAGCCAGCCTGGGGTGTTTTTCGTCAAGTCTCTCGCGAAGGCAGCCTTTCTCCCGGGCCAGGTCAAACAAGGCCGTTTCGGTCGGATCACCGATCACGCCGCCTGAGGCATCAACACGGACGTCGTTACAAAGGGCCAGGGCGTTGAGTAGCAACTCTGAGGGTTTCGTGCCGCACAGCGAAACCGCGGCGGCTTCCTCTCGGCCCACGGCCGGCATTTCTTTGGTTGGGAACGGCCTGCCGCCTGCGTAGACCTTTTCCACGGTCATGCGATTCAAAGTCAGGGTTCCGGTCTTGTCGGAGCAGATATAGGTTACCGATCCCAGCGTCTCCACGGCCGGTAATTTTCGGATCAACGCGTGCTGCTTGACCAACTTCTTGGCGCCCAGGGCCAGTGAGATGGTGATGACGGCAGGCAGGGCTTCCGGAATTGCGGCCACCGCAAGCGATATAGCCGTGAGTAGCATCAAGAGCGGAGGCTCTCCTCGAAGGAGGCCCGCAACAAAAACGATGGCACAAATGGCCAGAACCGCATAGGCAAGCTTCTTACCGAAAGAGGTCAGCCGTTTCTGTAGCGGCGTCCGTCCCTCGTCCTGGTCTTGGAGCAGGGCGGCGATCCGTCCCAGTTCCGTGCGCATCCCGGTGGCCGCCACAAGGCCCCGCCCCCGGCCGTAGGTGACCAGGGTGCCTTTATAGGCCATGTTTTTCCGGTCTCCGATGGACAGGTCCGTTTCACTGAGCGTAGCGCTATCCTTTTCCACCGGCACGGACTCACCCGTCAAGGTCGCCTCATCGATTCGAATCTGGATCGTTTCCGTCAGCCGGATATCGGCCGGCACCACGTTGCCGGCCTCCAGGATCACCAGGTCACCGGGAACGAGGAGTTCCGCTGAGATCGATTCGGTTCGTCCATCCCGAATGACAGTCGCCGAGGAGGTTGCAAGTTTTTTCAGCGCGGCCATGGCCTTTTCAGCCCGGTATTCCTGAACAAACCCAAGCACGGCGTTCAGCAGCACAATTACGGCGATGGCGATGGTATCCACCGGGTCGCCGATCACGCCGGCCACGACGGCGGCGGCGATCAGCACCATAATCATAAAATCCTTGAACTGATCAAAAAACATCATCCACAAGGATTTGTGTTTCTTCTCGATCAGTTCGTTGGGACCATAGTGCTCGAAGCGTCGACGGGCCTCTTCGGAAACAAGGCCCATATCGGATGATTGCAGTTTCTCCAGCACCTCTTTCGGATCAAACTGGTGCCAGTGAATCGATTCATTTCCCTTTGTGTTCATGGTCTTAACTACCCTCTCGTAAACGGCCAAAAGCCCTTCAACCAATCGATAATCCGTCTTAAAAGTCTTGACTCCTCGATCTGTTGTGGCGCAGATGCGTTTTCCTGTAATCGTTTCGCCCTCGCTTCAGGGGCCGGATGGCTTGACAGGAAAGAGTGATCGCTGCCAAGGGACGCCAGCTTGGTCAGGGCGGAAATTGCCGATCGCCTGTCATACCCCCTGTTCGCCGAGTACAAAACGCCGTAATCGTCCGCCTCTCGCTCTTCCTGCTGGGAGAACTGGGCATTAATCAGCTTTTCGGCGAAAGCCCCAAGGGCAGACCTTGCTATTTCACCGGCGCGGGGGATATCCTGCCCGAAAGTATGACTGTGCCGAAATGGCTCGATAGATTTAGTGTGCATAAAAGTGATAAGAAGAAGTCTCAGTATCTCTTACGGGCGGCATAAGCGAAAAAGAGAAAATATTTACGCCACTGCTCATCGGTGGAGCGATATTGATTTTCGCCCATAAAACTGTCGAGGAGGACCTCCTTGAGCCGGACCAGTTCACGCAAGCGGCGGCGATTTCTTGGGTCATCTATGGTCAAATAGAGAAGTTCCAGGGCGCGCTCGAAAGCCATCTGAGAATAGGCGGCATTCTCTTTTTTCTTCCAGTTTATAGCCCGCTCAATTTCGCTTCCGATGTTGCCCATCTGCTCGGCGAAAGTAAATTCCTGCCATCGTCCCGCGGCCAATTCCTGGTGCTGGAAATTCATCGTCTAATCTTTCGGGTGACCGTCTGCACGATTTTCTCTCTTATGATGGGGTCTTCCACCTCACGGCGCCGATTTCCCTGCCAGGGGCGGATATTCATCAGAGAATCAAACTCAATGAATTCAGACTCAGGCAGTTCAGGATAGAGATTAATTCCCCAGAGGTCTGACTGCTTGGAACCATCTTCAATTAGAAAATATTCCAGGTCGGAATGAAGTTCTGAATCAAGTGCCAACAAGTCACGCTCGATGTCAACGACCGCTTTGACAAGATTACCATAAGAGGCAATCGACATCTGTTTCAAGTCTTTGAGGTCAATAGAATTTCGGACAATTAACATGGCGTCAATAGAGACTTTCTTCCTTTTGTTGAGCCAGATGCCAGATTAATTGAAAACTTGGGGATTGTCAAGATTGTCCGGCGGGCGACCCGGTGATTAATCCCGCCCGATGAAGTCAAGACTGGATTGAGTTGTTCAAAAACCGGCCGATGCCTCTTCGCTTTATCTGGCGTTCTTTCGACATCGCGTCGGCTCGATTGACGCAAGGAATTGCCAGAATCAGCCTCCATTCTCCTTTGAATCTCTTGGTGGTTTTCGTGCCGGTATAGTTGGGGTTGTTATGCTGGCTGATTCGTCGGTCTAAGTTATCAGTCGAGCCGCAGTAATATCGACCCGAGGATACACTCTGGAGTATGTATGTCCAGAAAGGCATTAGAGGTAATGGGAATTAAAAATTTTGCTCCCCCGGCAGGACTCGAACCTGCGACCCGGTGATTAACAGTCACCTGCTCTACCAACTGAGCTACAGGGGAGTAACTCATCAACTACCTTTCTCACCCGTCGCCCTGTGATTAATCCCGCCGGTGGCGGGACTCTACCAACTGAGCTACAGGGGAGTAACTCATCAACTACCTTTCGCACCCGTTGCCCGGTGATTAATCCCGCCGGTGGCGGGACTCTACCAACTGAGCTACAGGGGAGTAACTCGCAATTTGAACTTGCTCTCTTTTCACTGACGCTCAATCAAGACTAAAAGGGGTTCAGCGAAAATTTGTGAAGCAATCTTGTCTAATAGTATCGTCAAAGAGCAAAAAAAATCGCCTAGGGCGGGTCAATTATAATCTATTTTCCATGTTTGTCAAGGCGATTTAATGCTCCCTCAAAAGGGGCCACTGATATAACCCGGAGAACGCTTTGTAACGATTTTCATCTATGAAAATCGTCTCTTCCGCAATATATTATTGAGGAATGCTGATGTTTGTGCGAAAGAAGGATTGACCATATATGGAGCCGGGGAGCAGTGACCTTCGCTTTTTCAAGGTGATCCTCAGTTCAATTGCCGACGGTGTCTTTACGGTCGATAGCAAGAGGATTATTACCTCATTCAATCCCGCAGCGGAACGGATAACCGGCATAGCGGCCTCAAAAGCGATCGGCCGGCGATGTTATGAGGTCTTTCATTCCGATATTTGCGAGCATGGCTGTCTTCTGGAAAGAACCCTTCGGACCGGAGTCGAATCGATCGACCAGCCGGTTAACATTATAAACAGCAGCGGCGATACCATACCGATAAGCATTTCGACGGCGGTTCTTCGGGATGACGACGGCAAAGTTCTTGGCGCCGTGGAAACTTTCCGCGACCTTTCGGCCATTGAACATCTGCGGAAAGAACTCTGGAAAAACTACTCCTTTGAAGATATCATTTCCAAGAGTCCGATAATTCATAAACTGTTTTCGATACTTCCCGATGTCGCCGAAAGTGAGAGCACGGTTTTGATACAGGGACCCTCCGGCTCCGGCAAAGAGCTTTTCGCCCGGGCGATTCATAATCTCAGCCCGCGCAAGAACGGTAATTACGTGGTGATAAACTGCGGAACGCTTCCGCCGCAGTTGTTCGAATCGGAGTTGTTTGGGTATGTTAAGGGGGCTTTCACCGATGCCAAAAAAGATAAAGCCGGTAAACTGTCGCTGGCCGAGGAAGGGACGGTTTTCTTTGATGAAATCGGCGAGTTACCGCTCTCAACGCAGGTGAAGTTGCTCCGACTTCTTCAGCAACGGGAGTATGAGCCGGTCGGAAGCACCGGCGCGGTCAATGCCGATATCAGAATTGTTGCCGCCACCAATAAAGACCTGCGTGAACTGGTGGCGCAGGGGAAATTTCGCGATGACCTCTATTTCCGACTGGCGGTAGTCAAATTCGACCTGCCGCCATTGACATCCCGACGAGAAGATATTCCTTATCTGGTTGACCATTTTATCAAGAGAAACAATGCCCGCCGCGGCAAGAATATTGTCAGTGTCAGTCCGGAGGTAATGAATATCCTGATGCGCTATGATTTTCCGGGGAATATTCGTGAATTGGAGAATATCATAGAGTACGCATTTGTTATCTGTCGCGGCAGCATAATTCACCCGGAGCATCTTCCGACCGAATTGAACGGCGCCGAGCAGTCGCCTCCGGCCTCGGCGGTATCGGATGGAACGCCGCTGTTCAAAGCGATTGATGAGCAGAGCCGGATTGAAAATGCTTTGCGGCAGTTCAGGGGACATCAGGGGAAGACGGCGGCTGCCCTGGGAATCGAGCAGACAACTCTCTGGCGTAAACTCAAAAGATATAATATCGACCCCCAAAAGTATCGCGAATCCTGATTCATCACCGTTGCATATATGTTGATTTGTGCAACATAATTTGGATGAATTCAATATTAAATGTTGCGTCTAATGCAACATCGCCATTCTTCACTTAAGCGTAACCTTCTGAATCATAGCATATTGACTTAATCCAAGCAACTTGGCACGGTTTTTCATATAGACTCTTTGTATGAAGTTGACCGTTGCCATTCCGAAATATGGTGATGAAATCGCCCCTTGCTTTGAAAGCGCCGGGAAATTCCTGATTGTTGAAGCCAGAGACGGTATTGTTCTCAGCCGGGCGTTATATGAGTGCATTGGCTGTGAAGGGTTTGAGCGGGTGCGGCTGTTGCGGAAATTGGAGGTTGAGAGCCTAATCTGTGACGGCATCAAGAGTTTCTACCATGACCTTTTGCGCTCCCAGGGGATAACAGTTTATCGAAATATTACGCACCCGATTGAGGAGGCGCTTCTTTTATGCTTGAAGGGGAAAATTCGCGCGGAGGAAGATTCCGACGAATGCGCTCTGGAGAAATCTAAAATCCCTCTAAAAGATATGCTTTGCTGGACTAAAGACCTGTTTCGGAGTCACGGTTATCATATCGGGAAGGCGGCAAGTTCGGCCCCCTTTCCAATCGACTTGATTGCCGAGATTCGTTGTCCGGTCTGTCATAAGCCGGTGCGGGTGGCGATCTGTTGCGGGAGCCATACTTATCGAATTGAGCAGGAACTGACCCTGTTTCATCGGGTGGCGTCAGCCGACTTTCATGCCCAGGTTTATATCTACCCTGCCAATCCCCGGGCTGTCCAGATTTGTAACGAGTATGGAATTGAGTTGATTGAGCCTGGTACCGAAGCGGGGCTTCCGTCAAAGAAGCAGAAACGCATTCCACTTTTGCGTCTTTCGGTCAGCGGACACGAGAAGGCATCGGGTAAGAAGAAAGATTTCGCGACCTCTCCGCGAAAGAGGCCGCAATAGGAATCGCATAGTACAAGAAATAGAGTCAACTGGAGATAGAATGAACAAGAACAGAGTAAGTGAAGAAGAACGAGCCCGGGCGCTCAAACCGACCAAGAAACCGGAGGTAATACAGCGGCAGAGGCTGCCGGTTCGTTACCATGTGGAAGATTACGATGTCGCAGACCGTCCGCGACGGTTCCTGGAAGCATTTGCCGTTATTCTGAGGCACTCCAATTACCGTTTTGCGCTGGAGCATTTTATCCGGATGAGCGCCAAGTGCTCCCGCTGCTCGGTGCAGTGCCAGGTATATCTGGCGTCAGGCGACCTGAAAGATATCCCCTGCTATCGTTCGGAATTGCTGCTTGGGGTTTATCGTCGTCATTTCACCATGGGAGGCATGTTGAAAGGAAGGGTTCTGGGTGATTCCGGTCTGACCGATGAGATGATAGAGGAGATAGCCGAATCGTTCTGGAACTGCACTGCTTGCCGGCGCTGCAGTATGGAATGTCCGGCCGGTATCGACCACGGTCTTATTACCCATCTGGGAAGATACATTTTGAGTGAGATAGGGATTGCTCCGCGGGCGCTGGTGGTGAGTGTGCGGGAGCAACTGGAAGGGAAGACCGGCAATACTTCCGCTATCCCGGTACCGGCTCTTCTGGATACTCTTGAATTCCTTCAGGATGATATGCGGGAAACCAAAGGGGTGGAGATAAAATTCCCGCTCGACGTTGAGGGGTGCGATTATGTTTTTTTTCCGGCGGTCAGCGATTACCTGATGGAAGCGGACACGTTGATGGGCATTGCCGCCGTCTTTGCCGCGACCGGCGATTCCTGGACAACGGGAACCGGGTATTTTGACGGCATCAATTACGGTCTCTTTTACAGCGACCGGATGCTGGAGCGGATAGTCAAGAAAGTTCATGCTGAAGCCGCAAGGCTGAAAGGGAAAAATATCCTGATAGGAGAATGCGGGCATGCTTCCCGTTCTGCCAAATATTTTGTGCCGACCTATTGCGGGGGAGAGAGGGCGCTTCCGGTCATAAATATAATGGAATATACGCTCCAGGTCTTAAGGGAGGGACGTCTTAAACTCGACCCAAACATTGTTACGGAGAAAGTCGCCTATCATGACCCCTGCAACATTGCCCGGCAGGGGTGGATAATTGACCAACCGCGGGAAATACTGAAGGCGTTCTGCAAAAATTACATTGAGATGGAGCCACACGGCGAGAACAATATCTGTTGCGGCGGCGGCGGGGGAACGGTCTCCATAGATGAGATTCGCCCTTACCGCACCACCATCGCCGGTAAAGTCAAAGCGGAGCAGATAAGGGCGTCGGGATGCAATTATCTGGTCGCACCCTGCGCCAACTGCAAAAAGCAGCTGCGGGAACTGGTCGAGGACCAGAAGATTGACTGTGAAGTGGTCGGGTTGCACGACCTGATTTATAAAGCGATCAAATTTGACAAGAAACAACAGAAGAAGTAGCGAGGCGGATAGTGCAGACATTGTTAGAATTAGCTCAAGGACCATTGTTTCGGCTGACCTTTGCCATTATGGCGCTGGGGCTGTTGCGGATTCTTATACTCGATATCTGGGGCGCGGTTGAAGCCTATCGGAAAGCGGGGGATAAGAATATTCCCTGGGGACAGGCTTTCAGGAAGAGTCTGGCATGGTTATTTCCGGTCGGGAAAGCCTTTGGGAGTCGTCCTGTTTACAGCCTTTTTTCAATTCTTTTTCATATAGGCTTAATACTGGTGCCGCTTTTTCTTTTCGCCCATGTTGAATTATGGAAGAGCGGTATCGGTCTTGGCTGGGTGACTCTGCCCAAAGACTGGGCGGATTATCTTACGTTGAGCACGATAATATTCGGGCTGGCGTTGTTTATCGGGAGAGTCGCGTTCAGGGCGTCGTCTTTCTTAAGCCGTAAACAGGATATTATCTGGCCGCTGGCGCTAATTGTGCCATTTATTACCGGCTATATCTGCGCCAACACCGGAATCGCGCCTGCCGGTTATCAGTTCTTCATGCTGATTCATATCCTTTCGGCGGAGTTGATATTTGCGCTGCTCCCGTTTACCAAGATTGCGCATTGCGTGCTTATGCCGCTGTCGCAGTTTGTGGCGACCCTGGCCTGGAGATTCCCGCCCGATACCGATGAGCCGGTCGCAATATCCTTGAACAAAAAGGGAGTTCCCGTATGAAAGCGATATTGACCGATGTCACCAAATGTATCGGCTGTCTGGAATGTGTCTCCGCCTGTAAGTCAGCCAACCGGCTGCCGATGGATATTCCGAGACTCTGGCAGAAAAATGACGGTCTTTCGGCGTACAACTGGACCTCGATATTACCGAAGCCGCTTTTGCCGGAGACAGGAAACGGGGGACAGCGTTTCCGTTATATCAGGAAGCAGTGCCGTCACTGTCTGGAGCCGGCTTGCGCCTCGGCCTGCCCGGTGGGAGCGTTGCATCAGACGACACTGGGGGCGGTCGTTTATGACAGCGATAAATGCCTCGGCTGTCGCTATTGCATGATGGCTTGCCCGTATGGAATCCCGCGCTACGATTGGGAAAGCCCGGTGCCGTATGTGCGTAAATGTATTCTCTGCTTTGAGAGGATTAGCGAGGGAAAGGAGCCGGCTTGCACGGAAGTTTGTCCGACAAAGGCGACCATATTCGGAGAGCGGGAAGCGCTTATTCAGGAGGCGCATGAGCGTATCAAGAGCAATCAGGGGAAGTATATCAATAAGGTCTTTGGCGAACATGAAGTCGGAGGGACATCGGTTCTCTATATCTCCGATATTGACCTCGATTTCCTGGCGTACAAATCTAATCTGGGGACCAGACCGCTGCCGCAGACAACGGCGGCGGCGATGAAATCGGTGCCGGTGGCGTTTGTCGGGATGGGGGCGTTCATGTATGGTCTGCACTGGATTATCAAGCGGCGAAGCGAGCGTCAGGAGAATCCGGAGAAACCGGAGGAGAAGGTATGAATAGAGTGCAGGCAGCCAAATCAATTCTCTGGGTAGTAGTCGGTTTTGCCGCCGCGGTTGGCATCACCAGGATGATTTACGGTTTGGGCGCCACGACCAATTTGAATGACGCCACGCCCTGGGGGCTCTGGATCGGTTTTGATGTAATGGCCGGGGTGGCACTCGCTGCGGGGGGATTTGTCATTACTGCCATTGTCTATATAATGAAGCGAGAAGAGTTTCGGCCGATTGTCAAACCGGCCGTTCTTACCGCCTTCCTCGGATACATAGCGGTAATTATCAGCCTTCTTTTTGACCTGGGGCTCCCCTGGAATATCTGGCATATGCTGATTTTCTGGAATCCTCATTCCCCTCTCTTTGAGGTTGGCTGGTGTGTGATGTTATATACCACGGTGCTTCTGCTGGAATTCAGTCCTGTGCCACTGGAAGCGAGCAGCCGGTATGCTAAAATCCGAACCTTTCTGCTTCGTTTCCGCTTTCCTCTGGTGATGCTGGGAATTATGCTCTCCACGCTGCATCAGTCATCGCTGGGCTCGCTGTTTCTGATTATGCCGTACAAATCGTATCCGCTCTGGTATTCCGATATTCTTCCGATACTCTTTTTCATTTCGGCGGTGGCGCTGGGACTTATGATGATTACGCTGGAAAGCCTGGTGACAAGCCACCTGTATCGACGGCAGGTCGAGACGGAACTTCTTTCCAAACTTGCCCGGGCGTCGGTCTGGGTTCTCTCTATCTACGTTCTTACAAAACTTACGGAGATTGTTATCGCGGGAGAATCAAGTCTGATTTTCAACGGCAGTTGGGAGAGTATTCTCTTTATTGTTGAAATAACGATAGGGGTTCTGGCTCCGATAGTTATTTTCTCAATTCCTCAGTTTCGCCGGAGTCAAAAATGGCTCTGGGCAGGTTCGGTCATGGTAGTCTTCGGTATGGTCTTCAATCGAATAAATGTGGGGGGCTTGACCATGATGGGGATAACGGGCGACAGTTATTTTCCGTCCTGGATGGAGATTTCTATAAGCGCCGGAGTGGTATCGGCCGCTGTTCTGGTTTTCTTTTTTGCGGTGGAGAGATTCCATGTCTGGGAAACGCCGCCGCGCCATCCGGAAGCGGAGCCGACCAGCCGTCCCCGCTTCGACAGAGTCTCTCAGGTCTGGCTGGGCGCGCCATCGGTTGCGGGCCGAACCAAATACTCCCTGGCGTTTCTTTTCAGTTTTGCCGTGGCGGTGGCGATTGTTCCGGGGAATGAAATCCAGAGTAAAGGAGCCGTAACGGTGCCGACAATGCCGGCTCGAGGAGGGGATACGTTGTTTATCGACGGCAACCGCGACCTTTATGGAGTTGCTTTCAAGCATGAGATGCATATTTCGCAGAACGGGCAGAAGCAGTCCTGCGTTCTCTGTCATCATATGAATATTCCGATGGATAAACAGAGCGGCTGTTATCGCTGCCATAAATCGATGTATCAGGAGTCGGACGCCTTCGGACACCAGTGGCATAGTTCTCCCCGGGGCGGCAATATAGCCTGCGTACAGTGCCATGAGGATGGGCGGGAGAGAACAGCGGCATCGGCAAAGAAGTGCGATAATTGTCACCGGGACCTGCTACCCGATGGAGCCAGAATAAAGCATGAGCGGAATATTGCGCCATCCTATGTCGATGCCATGCATCGCCTCTGCGTCGATTGCCATAAAGAGAAAGCCCTGACGTTGGAGGGAAAAGGGGACCTGGCGCGATGTGCCCGGTGTCATGAAACTGTTCCGCCCGAGTATATGAGTCCCGGGGCGCCGCTTTTGGGGAACAGACCATATTTCAACCGGGTAATGATGCCGGGGGCGGAGAGTTTGCTAAAGGCGGATGATTGATATGACACCGGAAGAATTGATAACGGAAGAATTCAAAAGGTCTCTCGACAGGCGTCTGCTGGAGATAATACCGTTCAATGTAACGATAATTGACCGGCAGTATCGAATTCTTCGCGCCAACGGCCGTTTTGAAAGCGCCTTTGGCGAATGGCGCGGAAAATACTGCTATGAGGCATATAAAGGGCGCCGCGAGCCATGCCCCAACTGCCGGGCAATGAAATCATTTGATGACGGTCGGGAGCGGGTAATGGATGAAGTGGGACTGGACCGGAAGGGGCGTCAGGCACATTACCTCTGTCATATAGCGCCGATTCGAATTGAAGACGGCGCGATTAAGTATCTTCTGGGGATGTCGCACGATATAACCGAGAGTAAAGACCGGGAGCGGGAGTACGACATCTTTTTCGAGCGCGTCCCCTGTTACATAACAATCATCGACCGGGATTACAAGATTATCCGCGCCAACAATCTTTTCAAGGAGACTTTCGGCAATCCACTCGGGGAATACTGTTACAAGATATATAAGCGGCGTTCCAGCCGCTGCCCGCGCTGTCCGGCGGCAAAGAGTTTCGCCGACCATGGGACGCACTCGGCTGAGCAGGTGGGAATAACCAGAAAAGGGCGAACGGCGCATTATGTAGTAACCACGTCTCCGCTGACTCGCGACGAAGAGGAGATTCAGCATGTCATTGAAATCTCGACCGACGTGACCGAAATAAAAGCGATGGAAAAAGAGATGCTGGAGGCGGAACGTCTGGCGGCGGTGGGCCAGACGGTCGCGGGACTGGCGCACAGCATTAAGAATATCCTGATGGGTCTGGAGGGAGGCAAGTATATTGTCAGCGTCGGTCTCAAAAAGAACCAGCCGGAAATGATATCGCAGGGGTGGGAAATGCTGGAGCGGAATTTTGACAAGACTACCTCCCTGGTTAAAGATTTTCTCAATTTCGCCAAAGGACAGCGCCCCGAAGTCCGGATGAGCGACCCTAATGCGCTGGTAACGGAAATAGTCGACCTCTATAAAGAGGTTGCCGCCAAAGCCGGAATTGAATTGAAGGCGGAACTTGACGCCAGAGTCAAGCCGGCGCCGCTCGACCCGAAAGGGATACATACCTGCCTGACCAATCTGGTATCGAATGCGATTGACGCCTGCCAAATGAGCGAGCGACCGGACCGGATGGTCATCATCAGGACGGTTGAAGAAAAAGGGAAACTTGTATTCGAAGTGGACGACAACGGCCTGGGGATGGATTGCGAAATCAAGCGGAAGATATTTACCACCTTTTTCACCACGAAAGGGGGAGGGGGAACCGGCCTGGGGCTTTTGACGACCCGGAAAATAGTTCAGGAGCATGGCGGGATTATTGATGTGAAATCGCGAAGCGGGAAAGGAGCCCGTTTTCGTATGGAATTGCCGCGTAAACGGCTGCGGCAACTTCTGGACATAGGTAATTCCCCTCAAACGGAGAATGAGAATACTCCAGTAAAGGAGAGTTCATGAACAATAAACTGAATAAGACGGTGCTTCTTGTTGACGATGAAGCCGATGTCCGCGCCTTTCTATCGGTGGCCCTTCAGGAAGCCGGATTCAATGTCGAAATCGCCTGCGATGGAAATGAGGCTCTGGAGAAAGTGAAAAGAAATAAACCGGATATCATTTCGCTCGACCTGGTGATGCCGGGGAAATCGGGAGTGATGTTCCATCGGGAACTTATCCGGAACAAAGAATGGGCAAGAATCCCGATTATCATTGTCACCGGTCATGCCCGGGATGAAATCGGCAAAGCCGACCTGAAAGAACTGACTATGTCCGGTCCGGGAATCTATCTGGAGAAACCGGTCAAGCCGGACAACTATATAGCGGCTGTCAAGAAAATATTGGGGATGGAGATTACGGGAGCGGAAAAAGAAGCGGCGGAAACGGTAGAGTTGCAGAACAGGCTTAAGAACATGGTGGACCGGGCCGACCCGGAAACTTTGAAGAAAATAAATGAACTCCTGTCGGGGGAAAAGGACGAATAATCTATTGCTACCAACAAGACGGAAAGGATGATGAATATGGCGAAGAAAATCATGATAGTAGATGACGAAGCGGATATTCAGACTTTTCTGACAACGCTTCTGAAAGAGCATGGGTATGAGACAATGGCGGTATCGGACGGTGAAAAAGGGTGGGAGGCTCTCAAGGTTTTCCGTCCCGACCTGATAACGTTGGATGTCATCATGCCGAAAGAAACCGGTCAGAAATTTTACCGGAGACTGGTCAAGGATTCCGAATTCAAAGATATCCCGGTAATCATTCTGAGCGGGGTGACGAGATATAAAGAACTTTTCGGACGGGACCATGTGACGATGCCGAAGCCGTACGCATTTGTGGAGAAGCCGATCGTTCCGGAAGAACTGGTGGCAATGATTCGGGAAGCGCTCGTCTCCAGCAAAAAATCCAAAGCGGCTCGGTGAATCGAATCACCCAGCCGCTTCGGGGTAACGAACCTCTTCTGATTATAAGGAGGGGAGATTTATTTGTGCCGGTGGTCACATCCCAGTTCGGGATGGTTAACCAGTTCTCCTTTAAGGTAAAGAGAGGCGGCCTGCTCGCAGTTGGTGATTTCGGTGATGACGGCCTCGATGCCGGCCTCTGCCAGGTCGTTATAGAGTCTTCGCCCCATCCCATGCGAAATGACCGCGGTGCAGTCGCGCAGAGCGGCAAGAATCGGGGCGTGACTGTGATGGTTTGAGCCATGTTTTTCCGCACCCAGGGTGTGACCGGTAAAGAGGTTGGGGCGGAATTCCTCTGTCAGTATCTGGCCGTTATGAGCGGTGTAGATGATAAAGCCGCTCGCTCGTCCAAAATGTGAGGCGATATTCTTGCGGTCGTCAGTGGCTACGGCTATCTTCATTTTTCTTTGACCTCTTTTCTGCAATCTTCAGATGATGCTCGCTTCCTTCACGGAGAAGTTTGGCGCCGCATTTGGGGCATTTTTCTTCGATGCAGGGAAGATTGGGATAATGTCCTTTGCGGAATCCGCACTTGGGGCAGACACAGAATCCCCCCGGGCCCAAGCCGGGTCCGCCGGTCCTGGTCATCTTCCCCATCGTCCACCGCCTCCATGACCGTGTCTTCCACCGCCGCGACCGCCTCCGCCGCCACGGGCATAGCCGCGGTCAGATTCGGCTCGATGGAAATTAGCGCTTTGACAATGGGGACAGGCGGCCGGTCGTCCGCCGCCATATGCCACCTGCCACTGGTGTCCACAGGCGGCGCATTGGAATTTTCTTTCTACCGCCATTTCAACAGTACCTCCTTCTATTCGGAGCGCTTTGCCTCCCACCAGCGCCTCGGCGATTTTTTTATGAGCCGAATCGAGAATTCGCCCGAAGGTGGCGCGCGAGATATTCATCTTCGCCGCGGCATCTTCCTGGTATAAGCCGTCCAGGTCGGCCAGCCGCACCGCTTCCAGCTCATCAAGAACCAGCACGACTTCATCAAGTGAGGTCAAGGGGACTCCTCGCGGCTTGAAATAACTGACCTGTGGGGCGCCGCGAACTCGTCGGGCGCAATGGGGACGGGGCATTATATTGACTCCTTTCAAAGGTATTATGAGCATATGCTCATAATTTGTCAAGGACTTTTTTTGATATAAATGGGAATTGGGGGGTATTTCCGGCCGGAACATATATTATATTATTGGCGCAGGCTTGATTAGCCCGCGCCGTAATTACTATACTGTCACAAGCAAGGAAGCAAAGGATGCGGTCCATTATTATCGGTTGTTTTGGCCTGTTCGCGGCTCTGACTCTGCCGGAAAGGGGAAACGGCGCGGAAGGGATAAGATATCACCCCGATGGAGTTTTGGGGCATCCCAGCCTTCATATTATAGGGCAGTACAGTTCGGTCACGGCGCTGAAAGGGACCGCTTATGTTGACCGGCAGTATCTCGGTTTCGGATTCAAGATTCCCGTGATGAGTCAGGTGACGGTCGGCGGCAATTATTGCACCCTGATTGAAGATTCGGTGGTTCATTCTTATTGCCTCAAGTTTTCTTACTATACAGTCAATCCACTTATAAACCAGAGCAAGGTAAGCCCGGATGGTCCGGTGGGGATACCGGTATTCCTGGCTCTGGCGGGAGGATATTTCCCGGACCGCAATCCGGGGAAGCAGCGGTTTCTTGCCGGGCTGGAAGCGATTTATCCGCTAACTCCCCGTTTTTCGTTAGCGGTTGGCGGAAAATATTATGAAGAGGACTCGCCCAGGTTAGTCGACAACTTTTACGGTCGGCTTGCCTGGTATCTGACGTCGTATGAGACGGAGGCAGTTTACAGCAATCCGGATGGTCCGGAAGGATGGCCGTCGTTTTTGATAACCGGCGGCGGCTCGAAACATGGGGTATTTGGGCAACTTGATATGGTCTTTGCGCTGGAGCCAAAGATGACGTTGGCGCTATATATAAAAGGGGAGAGGGTGCCGGTGCCATATTTTCGGGCGGCCTCGGCCGGAATTTATTTGCATTATTATCCGGGGAATGGGGAGTAGGTTAGGTGATATTCTCAGATTATTGTCTGAAGGAATTCATTGTGCGGAGAGATGGCATAGGGCGCAGGAGAGAATCTTGCCGCGAGTCGCCGCGCTCGGGGACTCGCCGAGGAGAGCGTTTGGGACAGCGGGGCACCGAGGGAATATCGTCAGGTCTCGCCTCCCGTTTGAAACGGGAGCCTAAGACCTGACGAAACCAAGAATGGGGAGTAGGTTAGGTGATATTCTCAGATTATTGTCTGAAGGAATTCATTGTGCGGAGAGATGGCATAGGGCGCAGGAGAGAATCTTGCCGCGAGTCGCCGCGCTCGGGGACTCGCCGAGGAGAGCGTTTGGGACAGCGGGGCACCGAGGGAATATCGTCAGGTCTCGCCTCCCGTTTGAAACGGGAGCCTAAGACCTGACGAAACCAAGAATGATCTGTTGAGTAGGCCAAAATCTCTCCCTGGGCGCTGTGGTTACTTGGGTTTTGGCATCTTTGTAGCGACGAACCCCGCCGCGGCGGGTTCGTCTGAATTCTGGGTCGACACACGTGGGTCGACCCCTACGAAGCCATTATAATTTAAAATTCACTCAGGTGCCTCACGCAACGGGTGAGTATTTTTTCTCTGGCTACAGATTATCGATTTAAAAAAAACCTCCCCGATGTCCGAATTCGAATCCGTTTCCGACAGAGCGAGAATGAGAAACCCGACACCCGTTAGTTCCATTTCTGACAGGAGAGCCGCCATGGCGGGGTGACGGCGCTGGAGATCTTCAACAGTCTGGAAATTGCCACTGGCGGTTGTATTCGACCGCCGCCCCGATAATATCTCCTACACCGACTCCCGTATCGCCAGGTAACTGCGGTAGCGGTACTCGGGAATCTTGCCGCTTTCCACCGCCGCTTTCACGGCGCAATCCGGCTCCGGTCCATGGGCGCATCCGGGAAAACGACAGTCGCAAGCATAATCAAAAAACTCCGGGTAGTGATTGACCACATCATCTTTCTCCAGGTCCCAGATACCGAGCACTTTCAAGCCGGGGCTATCCACCACAAAGCCGCCGAAAGGAAGTTCGAAGAGTTCCACCACGGTGGTAGTATGTATCCCCCTATCGGTATGCTCGGAAACTTCTCCTTCTTTCAAATTCAATCCCGGGATAAGACGATTAATCAGCGCCGTCTTGCCGACTCCGGAGTGACCGGCGAATATGGTGCGATGCCCATCCAATGCCTCGGTAAGAGCCTCCAGTCCCTCGCCGCTTTTGGCAGAGACAAAGTGGATAGTAATCTTGATAGCCTCGTACCCTCGTTTCAGTTCCTGAAGGATTTCCGGTCTGTCCAGGTCGGTCTTATTAATAATGACCAGGGGAGTCAGATTTCCGATATCAGCGGAGATCAGGAAACGGTCAATCAGTCCCGGTTTGAGGGGGGGATTTTTGACCGATGCCACCGCCGCCAGCCGGTCGATATTGGCGGCGATTATCTGCTTTTTGGAGATTTTCCCTTTAGCCGGGCGGAAAAACATGCTTCGCCGCGGCTTGATACTCTCGATAACTCCGGCGCCGCCCTTATCGAGCGCGAATGCGACATCATCGCCGACCGCAACGGCGGCGACGGCGTCACTCTTGAAGCGGAGACGGCCCCTGATTTTACACGGGATATCCTGATTATTGTGACGGACGATAAATGAATTACCGTGAGCGCGAACTACAATCCCCTCAAATATTGCTGTATCGCTCATCGCCCTCGTCCATGAGGATATCGCGCCAGTCACGCTCGTCATCTTCGAGTTGACGTTTCAGTCGGCGCGCTTCTTTCTTGTCGCCGTTTTTGCGAGCCTGCTCTTTTCTTTGAGCCAGCTCCCATTCCTGCTGACGGCGCGATTTGCGAGTCTGCTTGGGATTTCCTTTGAACCCTTTTTTGTCGTACATACACCAAAAAGTTAGTTGATTAGGTTTACTCGATATAATCTATATCGGCTGAATCTAATTTCGATTTTAGACTAAATCATATAGCCAAATGCCCGGACAATAACATCTATCCCCATTGCCTGCAGGCGACACCCGGCGGAATATAAATAGCAGATATCATACTTTGAACGTTGACGCCCCAAAATTAAGCAGAGTATTGGAAAAAAGCAACAGGAAAATCACGGTCTTAACGGAGCGATTTTTTCAGGCACTTGGGGAAAAGTGGTCAGGGGAATATACAAGTCGCCGCAGTATGAATCACCCCGCGGGGGGGACTGAGGGCGGATGGGAATCCTGAGTCCGCAGACGAGGGCGTCTGCGGGCACAGAGTATTCCTACAGGAGTCGGAAATAGGAACTGCCGCAACGGTTGAAACAGATAGCGGAACTGCCGCAACATTGAAGAGCAACAAGAAAATGGGGGGCTTAATTGAGCCGCCAGATTTCAAAGGTGAGGGCGGAGGCGTAACTTACCCAGACCAGATACGGCGCCAGCAGCCATGCCGCGGTTTTCGAAATCGGACGGAACAGCACTATGGTCACTATTATCGCAAACCAGAGAAGAACTATCTCGACGAAAGCCGGCAGCAATAGTTTCCAGCCGAAAAAGATATATGACCAGAGGGTGTTGAGAACCAGTTGAGCCGCAAAAGCGGCCAATGCCGCTTTTACCCCGGTGGCAGATAATCCTTTGCGCCAAACCAGAAAGACTGATACTCCCATCATGAAGTAGAGGGTAATCCAGACCGGGGCAAAGACGACGTTAGGAAGAGTAAATGACGGCCTGGCGATGGTGGCATACCATCCCGGAATTGCTTCAATATTCGGTATGGAGCCGATCACCCCGGCCATTTGACAGACAGTTATTGACACCGCCAGCATAGCGGCATCCTTCAGGGACAGCGCCCTCATTTTCCTTTGTCGCTTAAATATATCGTTACCATTGCTACCGGAGAAGCGCCGCCAGCGCCAGGGAGTTTAAAATATTCTCATCGGAATCGACTTCAAATCCGCAGGCAATCGGGGCAACGCCGCCAAAAATCAGTCCCGCTCCCTGCGCCCCGGCGTAGAGCACCATCGCCTTATAGATTCCATTGGCAGTTTCGATTGTCGGCGTCACAAAAATATCCGGGTCGCCTGCGACCGGAGACGTTTTTATCCCTTTTTGAGAAGCCACTTCGGCGCTGATGGCGCAATCAAACGATAAGGGTCCGTCTATTAGAACATTCTTTATCTGCCCCCGGTCTCCCATTTTGGCGATGGCGGCCTCTTCCATCGTGACCGGCACCGCCGGATAGATCGCCTCGACCGCCGCCAGCAGGGCAATCTTGGGCTGGGTAATTCCGCACGCCCGCGCTACCGCGGCGGCGTTTTCAATCAAAGCGATTTTCTGGGAGGCATCCGGCTGCGGCACCACGGCGGCATCGGTCAGAAAAATCATCTTGTGGTACCGAGGATGTACCAGAAGCGCCAGATGAGACAAGGATTTGCCGTCGGAAACAAACTGCGCCTCTTTCTTGACAATGAACCGGGCAACATCACGAACCGTCATCCCGCCGTTAAAGAGAATATCCAGAATCTTTTCGCGCGCCTGCGTGACCGCCTCCGGCAGGGGAGTTTGCGTATCTTTGATTTCGCAGGAAGAAAGGTCGATATCTGCATCCTGGGCGGTCTGGCGGATAATTTTCTCCGTGCCAAAAAGGACTGCTGTCAGCAAGCCCATTCGCATCGCGCGGTCAGCCAACTCCAGATGCTTTCTTCGGGGAGATATGATTCCGAGGCGAAGAGGTTTCTTGCCGGAGATTTTTTGAAGCGACGCCTGACGAAGCCCGGCGAAATCGGTTATCGCTGTCATCGCGCGCCTCCTGAGATTTGCCGGTAATGTTCCGCTATCAGACAGGCAAGCGATACCGAGGCTTTCTTGTTTTTGACTGTATCGGTTCTGGAGACCAGGCTCACCGGCACTTTCGCCCCGACAATGACGCCGGCGAAGACGGCATCGGCGAAATTAATGAGCGATTTAGCCACAATATTGCATTCTTCGATGGTATGCATCAGGTAGATATCGGCATCACCGGCCACCGGACCGGCCAACCCCTTGCGGACGGCAATCTCTTTTGACGTCGCGGCGTCCAGAGTCAGCGGGCCTTCAATCTTTATATCTTTCATTCCCGATGCCAGGACTTTATCGATTACTCGCTGGCACTCAATCGAGGTGGGGTCATCGGCGCAGAATTTATTGGTAGTCCCGGAAATTGCCACTTTTACCGGACTAAGTCCTAACGCCTGCGCCACCAGAACGGCATTTTCCAATATCTGAAATTTCTGCTCCAGGTCCGGTTTGACCACCATGCCGCCGTCAGTCATTGCCAGCAGTTTATGATACCCCGGAATATCAAGCACCGCCACATGCGACAGGGTATTTTTGGTGCGGAGGTCGAAATCTTTGGCAAGGACGGTCTTGAGAAGCGCCGAAGTCGAGACAAACCCTTTCATGATGACATCGGCTTTCCCTTCCGCCGCCATTCTGACCGCCTCAGCCGTCGCCGCTTTGATGTCAGGATTGTGGACAATTTTAAGTTTGGATATATCGAAGTTTCCCTCTGACGCCATCTTTTTGATAAGCGATTCATCTCCAAAAAGGGTGGCATCCAGGATTTCCTCCGCCTGGGCGGATGAGAGCGCTCCGATGACATCGGCATCCTGCGCTGCCGCCACCGCCACCATTTTGCGCTTACCGCCTGACGACAGTTGCGCCGCCGCGGATATAATCTGGTCTGATGACAGTATCGGTTCCGTCATAGTTAATACTCTTTAGGTATTTCTTGCCTGTTAATCACTCGTCTCGCCCAGGCGGCAAGCGCCTCCATTTCGAATTCGCCCGGGACAACTATCATCTCTCCGAGGAATGATATATGTTCTCTCAGTATCTCTATCAATCGGGATGATTTCGCCATACCGCCGGTCAAAACAATCCCTTCATATTTCCCTTTCAGCGCCACAGCATAGGCGCCAATCTCTTTGGCAATCTGATAGGCCATCGCCCGAAAATGGAGTTCCGCTTTCTTATCTCCGGCATCAATCATTTTTTCAACTTCGCGCAGGTCAGACTGGCCGAGGTATGCCATCAGACCGGCATTGCGCGAAAGTTTTTCCACCAACTCCTTTTCTGAGAATTTCCCGGAGTAGCAGAGTTTGACCAGCCCGCCAATCGGGAGCGCCCCGGCACGGTCGGGAGAAAATGGTCCCATCCCCAAGAGAGCATCATTCACATCGACAATCCGCCCTCTCTTGACCGCCGCCACCGAGACTCCTCCTCCCATATGCACCGCCACAAAATTGCACAGTTCCAGGCTCTTTCCCCGTTTTTCCGCTTCCCGTCGGCAGACCTCTTTGATATTGAGCGTATGCGCCCGGCATTTCCGCTCGATTTCCGGAATGCCGGAGATACGGGCGTACTCGGTGAAATTATCTGTCGTCACCGGATCGGCGATGAGCGCGATGGTGTTGTATTTCTTGCCAAGATGGTCGGCGATAATTGCCCCGAGGTTGGAGGCATGGTTGGAGTATTTCATTGTCCGCAGGTCGCTTAACATCTTTTCATTAATGCCGTATACTCCTCCCTCGAGCGGCCGAAGGGGCGCGCCTCTGCCGGCAACGGCGACGACCTTTTTTTCGCTTATTCCGTTTCGCGCAAGCCACGCTTCGATGTTTTTCATCCGCAGTTCAAACTGGTCGGCTACGTTGTCGAACCGCGCCAGTTGGTCAGAGTGGTGCGTTACATTCTCTTCGGCCAGTTTTTCTTCGCCGCGAAAGAGAGCCATCTTGGTCGACGTCGAGCCGGGATTAATGACAATTATAACTTCATCCATGACCGCTCCGAAATTTCCAGTTTATTTTTTCCCGTTGCCGGAGAGTTCCCGCCCTCGCGCAAACGCTTTGAGATTTATATCCACGAATTTTGCCTTGACGAGATTCCGAATGACCGTCTCCCAGAGAGCATAGTCAAATTCCAGGGAACTGCTGACAACTCCCAGGAGAAGTGTATTCACCAGGCGCGAATCTCCCAGTTCTCGGGCAATCGCATCGGCATCAACATCAATCACCCGCCGGAATTTTTTTTTCAGGTCGGCGACAGGGTCATCGGGGTAATGGAATTTCTTGCCGGTTGCTATCGGCGGCACCAGGCGAGTACGCGAAACGACCGCCAATCCCTCTTTCTTGAGCCAATCGACCGCCCGCAGCGCTTCGGCCTGCTCGAAAGAAATCAGAATATCGGTCTGACCGTATTGTATAATCGGCGAATAGACTTTTTTGGCATATTTTATATGTGATGTCACCACTCCCCCCCGCTGCGACATCCCGTGCACTTCCGATTTTTTGACATCATATCCGGCTTGCATCGCTGTCTCGGAAAGGAGTTCCGATGCCAGAAGCACTCCCTGTCCGCCGACACCGACTATCAGTATATTGGTAGTTTTATTTTCCATGATACACCTCACTTCACTCCCGCCGGTTCGGGGGCAAGGACAATCGCTTCTGGTTGGCAGACCTGGGCGCAGAGCGAGCAGCCGGTGCAGAGGACCGGATCGATAATTGCTTTCGGCTGGTTATGTTTGGTCAGTTCCTTCGACGGCATTATCGCCGGGCAGCCGATACGGAAACAGGCCGAGCAGCCGTTGCACTCTTCCGATATGACGACATACGGCCTATCCATTATCCGCTTAGGCATCAGGACACAGGCGCGGTTGGTGATGACCACCGATGGTCCCGGCCGTGCAATCTCCTCTTTCAGCACTTTCAAAAGACCGTCGTAGTCGTACGGGTCCACTTCCCGCACCGATTCCACCCCGAGCGCTTTCGCCAGTTCCACGAAATTGACCTCGCGGGTCTTCTCTCCCATCAAGGTATGTCCGGTCGCCGGATGCTGCTGGCCGCCGGTCATGGCCGTGATACGGTTGTCCAGGATTATCACCGTAACATTGCTTTTGTTATAGACTGCGTCAAGAAGCCCGGTTATTCCGGAGTGCAGGAAGGTCGAATCGCCGATTACCGCCACCACCCCTTTCTTATGCCCGCGAACTTTTTCCATTCCGATGGCATTTCCTATCGATGCCCCCATGCAGATGCAGGTGTCCATTATCTCCAGTGGCGGAAGAACCGAAAGGGTGTAGCATCCGATATCGCCGGTCACCGCCACCCCGAGTTTTTTGAGCGCCATAAAGGCTCCCCGATGCGGACAGCCGGGGCAGAGTATCGGCGGACGAGGGAAGAGTTCTTCGGGCGGAATCTCCGCGCCAACAATTTCTTTGATTATTCCCGCCTCTTTCAATCCCTGCGCCACTCGGTATGGCGAAAGTTCGCCCAGACGGGAGAAATATTTTTTCCCGTCAACATTGATTCCGGCCGCCTTGAGTTGCTCTTCGTAGTACGGCTCCAGTTCTTCGACAATGAGATTTGTCTTATGTGCTGAAACAAACTTTCGAATCTTCTCAATCGGCAGCGGAAATCCGAAGCCGATCTTGAAATAGTCGGCGTCGGGAAAAACATCTTTGGCATATTGATAAGCAATACCGCCGGTGATTATCCCGACCGATGAGCCGTTATTCTCGATTCGGTTCAGGTCGGTCTCCTCGGAGTATTGCCGAAGTTTCTCCAGACGCTCACCGACGACGACATGCCGCTTCTTGGCATTCGCCGGAATCATCACATACTTCTGCATATCCCGCTTGAACCCGGATTCCGGAAGCGTCACCGGTTCCCCTTCTTCGACAATCCCTTTGGAATGCGAGATACGGGTGGTCATCCGAAGCATCACCGGGGTGTCGAACTTCTCGGATATTTCAAACGCTTTGAGGGTGAAATCTTTTGACTCCTGCGAGTCGGATGGCTCCAGAAACGGAATCTGCGCGAACTTGGCGAAAAAGCGGTTGTCCTGCTCGTTCTGCGAGGAGTGCATTTCGGGGTCATCGGCCGATATCACCACAAACCCGACGTTGACTCCGGTGTAGGCGAAAGTCATGAATGGGTCGGCGGCGACATTGAGACCGACATGTTTCATCGTGACCAGCGCCCGTCCGCCGCCGAGCGAGGCGCCAATACCGACCTCGAAAGCCACTTTCTCATTGGGCGACCATTGGGAATATATCGAGCGGTATTCCATGGCGACCGTCTCGAGGATTTCGGTGGAAGGTGTTCCGGGGTATCCGGCCGCCAGTTTGACCCCGGCTTCAAACGCCCCGCGCGCCACCGCTTCATTTCCGGAAAGTAATCGTCTCATAAGCAACCTGACTTGTAGTATTCATTTTGTAGGTCAAAATCCCGCCACTTATTTGC
The DNA here is from genome assembly GCA_020724775.1 of Ignavibacterium sp. Lineage (GTDB taxonomy): Bacteria > Zixibacteria > MSB-5A5 > GN15 > PGXB01 > DYGG01. The sequence continues at coordinate 87,763 of DYGG01000004.1, forward strand.
CGTCAGGAGTCCCTCCTGATGGTCAAGGTTTTGCAGGTCAAAATCCCTCTTGGGTTTTGACATCTTCGTAGGGGCAAGGCCGTGTGGCCGTCCTCTCGTTATATTTGTCGAAACCTAAGTCGCACACGGCGCCCAGGGAAGGATTTCGACCTACTCGTATTTATCTTTGTGGGGGCGAACCCGCGTGTTCGCCCGATTTTTAGGTCGACAGATGGGTCGACCGCTACTCTTATTCCTTCTCATTTAGGGTCGACGCTTGGGTCGACCCCTACGATGGCATTATAATTTAAAATTCCCAAATAATCAACCATCGAGTGTGAATAATTTCACAAGGGGATTCTAAAATTCTCCATTGCACAGATTCAGTCGGAATTCTGTCAATCAGATAGGTAATAGGGAGATTGGTTGACAAATTCCAAATGCGGATTAGATTGTAATATTGTTCAGGGGCGGAATTCAATCCGCCGATTAAGGAGGGAAACTATGAACTCCATTGTTCCATTTCGTAAGCCAAGAATTCTTTCCTTTGACGCGGTTGTATTCATACTGATTGTGACGGTCATGTTAATCACCGCTCCCGCTTTTGGGCGAAATCTTTATTCATCGCAGTCGCCAAAGTTGCCCGAGCAGAAATTGATTACGGAACCTTGCTGGCAAGGACTAATTCATAATGTAGGCAGAATGGCGCTGGCCATATCGAATAATGGCTGTATTGGACTGGGGCCGCTGGTCTATAATGAGTTTGACGACCTTCCGCCTTCCTGCCAGTATCCTTATCCCAGCGAACATGAATACTTGTTTCAAGGGGCGCTTTGGGTTGGCGCTATTGTGGGAGAAGATACCCTGGTCAGTGTCGGTAATGATGGCTGGCATATGCTGCGGGAAATGTGGCCTGACACCTGCCCTGATGGAAAGATGCGAGTCCTTTCGACAAATAATAACGACTCCGGCGCCGTCTCCGAGCAGGATTTCATTGCGGTATATACCGACACCGTGACGGCTCACAACTTCGTTATAAATGACCCCTTCGACAGCCGCCCTCATGTTCCTCTGAACATCGAAGTCACTCAGAAAAGTCATGCCTGGAGCAATCCGGAAGCCGACGACTTCGTGATTTTCGAATTCTGGGTAAAGAATATTGGGATTGACCCCTTGGAAGATGTCTATATCGGATACTATGTTGATGGTGATGTCACCCATGACTATGTCGGCGGGGATTATACCGATGATGTGAGCGGCTTAAAACGCGCTGTAACGATTCCGTTTGCCTGTCAGTTTGAAGATTCAGTTTTTATTCCGTGGATTGCTGACAATGACGGCAAGCACTGGCAATCCGACACCTGCCCGTATGATTGGAAAGCTCATACCTCCGTTACAGGAATCTACTTGTTGCGAACTCCCAATGAAGATATGACAGCCAATTTTAACTGGTGGACTACAAATTCGGATCCTTTTTATGATTTTGGACCTCGGCTGGCTGGCACTCCGGAAGACCCTTTCCGCGATTTCGGCGGATTTCTGGGCACTCCCGAAGGCGACCCGAACAAATATTACATTATGAGTCATCCCGAAATTGACTATGACCAGTTATTCGCCGCCTATTCTCAGGGTCCGTGGCCTGCCTGGCTTCCTCCGCCGGTATATTCTCCCGATATTGCTGATGGTACCGACACAAAGTATCTCCTCTCCTTCGGTCCTTTCGATATTATGCCCGGCGAGTCGGCCCCGTTTGCCTTCGCCTATGTCGCTGGTGAGAATTTTCATACCGATTGCGAAGCCTTTACCAATCTCTTCGACCCATATTCGCCGCAAGAATTTGCCGACCAACTCAATTTCGATGAATTTGTGACCAACGCCCTTCAGGCAAAATGGCTCTATGATATCCCCGGCTATGACACTGACAGCGATGGTTACGCGGGCAAATATTACCTCTGCGGTGTCGAACCTGACCAGGATACCATCTACTACGAAGGTGATGGCGTCCCGGACCTGAAAGTCCCGCGAATCTCACCTTACCGCAAATCGCTGCGGCTTTCGCTGGAAAATGGCGTCGACGTCCGGGTGCGATGGAATGGCCTGGTTCCGGAAACCCGGTTAGATTACACGCTTGGCATAAATGACTTTGAAGGGTACACGGTTTATATTGCAGTCCCCCTCCAGTCGAATCTATATATACAAGTCGCCGGATACGACAGGGAAGATTACTGGAAAATGACGTGGGACTTTAACCAGTCCAAATGGATTTCCCCGAATATAACCATTACGGCCGAGCAGATAATATCATCGTACGGTATTTCTGACATCTCACAATATAATAATCCTGACACCGCAACAGCCTTCCACTGGCTCGATTCAATTTTCTATTTCACCACTGCCTGCGCCAATCACTCAGAGCTAAATGACACATCCATCATACATAAGGTATATCCGTTTCAGCCATTTCCGTCGACTCTCAATGTTGATTCACTTTATACCTACTATCCAGACGAACTTACCAATGACGGTTTCATCAAATATTTTGAATACGAATTTGTATTAAGGGGTCTTGACCCGGGTACAGCATACAAATTTAAATTGGCGAATTACGAATCAGACTTTTGCCGAACCTATTCTGGTGAAATAGTGGAAATCGACACTATCCAGACCATGCCCGCTACCGATATCCCAAGCGACGGCGATGGTATCCTTGCTGAGAATCTCCGCATTCATCAGAACTTCCCCAACCCCTTCAATCCCAGCACCGAGATTCAGTTTGACCTACCTCGCAAAGAGAATGTGACTATCACCATCTACAATCTGCTCGGACAGATGGTGAAGAAGTTTGAGCTGGGCGAGAAACCGTCCGGCTCGCATACCGTCATCTGGGATGGCACCGATGACACGGGCCGCTCGGTCGCGACCGGTATCTATTTATACCGCATCACCGCCGGTGACTTCACCGGCGCCAAGAAAATGCTGTTGCTGAAATGAAGCCTGCTCCTGGTGCCCCCCTTGGGATGGGACGGTCTGTCGAGTAGGCCAAAATCCCTCCCTGGGCGCTGTGGCGACTTGGGTTTTGGCAAAATCTGGTGTCGAAACCTAAGAAGGATTTCGACCTACTCCGCTTTATTCATAATATAGACTAACGCACCGGAAGTTGCCGTGGCGACCAGGACGGTGGAGCACTGAGGGAATATCGTCAGGTCACGGCTCCCGTTTGAAACGGGAGCCTAAGACCTGACGAAACCAAAAATGCTGTTGCTGAAGTGAAGCCTGCTCCTGGTGCCCCCCTTGGGATGGGACGGTCTGTTGAGTAGGCCAAAATCCCTCCCTGGGCGCTGTGGCGACTTGGGTTTTGGCAAAATCTGGTGTCGAAACCTAAGAAGGATTTCGACCTACTCCGCTTTATTCATAATATAGACTAACGCACCGGAAGTTGCCGTGGCGACCAGGACGGTGGAGCACTGAGGGAATATCGTCAGGTCACGGCTCCCGTTTGAAACGGGAGCCTAAGACCTGACGAAACCAAGTAATCACTTGTTCTTCTATGATGAAGTACATCTCAATTTGCAGTTCATTTCATCAAATCAATTTCTTCCTAAAACTTTGCCCAGCGGGGCACGCGCGGGAAGGGGAGGATATCCCGGATATTCGCCATGCCGGTAATGTACATCAAGGTGCGCTCGAACCCAAGCCCGAACCCGGCATGCGGTGTCGTGCCATACTTGCGCAAATCAAGATACCAACCGTAATTATCCGGATTCAACCCCTTTGATATCATATTGTCCCGAAGTACGTCATAGCGCTCCTCGCGCTGACTGCCGCCGATTATCTCGCCTATCTTCGGCACCAGAACATCCATGGCGCGGACGGTGCGGCCGTCATCATTCACCCGCATATAGAAAGCCTTGATATCTTTAGGATAATCGTACACTATCACCGGTTTGCGGAATACTTTCTCGGTCAGATACCGCTCATGCTCCGATTGCATATCAATTCCCCATTTGACCGGGAACTCGAAATTCTCGCCCGATTCTTCCAGAGTCTTAATTGCCTCGCTGTACGGGAGGCGAACAAACTCGGAATTTATAACATGCTCGAGAGTTTTTGGTGTCTCCTTATCTATCCACTGACCGAAAAACGCCATCTCGTCGGCGGCCTGCTCCAGCGCATACTGAAACAGGTATTTCAGAAAATCGGTGGCGATAGCCATATCGTCTTCCAACTCGGCGAAAGCCATCTCCGGCTCAATCATCCAGAATTCGGAAGCATGGCGCGAGGTATTGGAGTTCTCGGCGCGGAAAGTCGGTCCGAATGTATAAACATCCCCCAGCGCCATGGCGGCAATCTCCGCCTCCAGTTGTCCGGAAACGGTGAGAAACGCTTCCGAGCCGAAAAAATCCAGATCAAAGTCAATTATGCCGTCTTTCATTGGCGGTTTGGTCAAATCAAGGGTGGTGACTCGGAAAAGGTCGCCGGCCCCCTCGGCATCGGAGGCGCTGATGATAGGAGTGTGGATATAATAGAATCCCCGCTCCTGGAAAAATTCATGTACGGCGTAGGCGATTTTGGACCGAATCCGATTCACCGCCCCAAAGGTATTGGTGCGGGGTCGCAGATGAGCAATTTCGCGGAGATATTCGAAGGAATGCCGCTTTTTTTGAAGAGGAAAGGTCTGGTCGGCTTCCCCGACAAGTTCGAATTCCGAGACCGTCAATTCGTACTTTTGACCCGACGCCGGCGACTCGACCAGTTTTCCGACCGCCCGCACCGAGGCGCCGGTAAGGATTTTTTCCAGCGCCGGAAATTTGGTGGGGTCATGCAGTACTGCCTGAAGGTTGCCCATACAACTGCCGTCATTTATCTCAATAAAAGCAACCCCTTTCGATTCGCGGATAGTCCGCACCCAGCCCAGAACAATTATATTTTGGTTGAGAGGGACGGCATTTTCGAGAAGTATTTTTGAAATTCTGGTTCGTTTGAAATAATCCATCTTCTTCCTCCGCCGGTTTGCCACCCCTTTACCGGCTATTTCTTTTTCTCTTTCGGGGTCGGCTGACGATCTTTCTGGATGCCTAAGACCATAATAATAAGCCATTTCGAGTCAAAATCAAGAGATTTGGGACGGCCTTGGGATGATGGATTGAAAAAGGATATTATTGGCGGAAAAACAGAAAGAATTTGAAACAAATTTACGGCAGGCAGGTATAATTAAATAGAAATGTTGATTAAGAATCGTCGCCGATAAAGATAAAGTTTAGCACTTCCCAACCTATTACCTGCAAGGCGGCCTCCGATAAGTCATCGGAGGCGTTTTGCATTATAGCCCATTTTATCATTTAACTGATATTTTGAACGAGCGGGTGGGAATCGGCGGTTTTGCCGGTTGGCCTGGCGTCCCGTATTTGATGCGCCAGTTCCACTGAGGGTCGGGCTTGCTCCAGTCCAAATCCGCGACCGGCGAGGACTTCCCGATAGATAATTGTGTGCAGGTCGGTGAACCCTTCGGAGAATTCCACTTCGGCGCCATCAATAGTAATCGAGCGGTAAGTCGGTTTACCCTGGGCGCGGACTTTTTCCGGAAGGTCATTACTGTCAATCGACAGATACCACTGCACGCGGGCGTTGGGAAGTTCCAGGAACCCGGCGGTCTTGGTCGGGAGCGAGATATGAACATCGCTTCTCTGCACCGGACCGAAAAGCCAGATGAGAAGGTCGAAGAAATGAATTCCGATATTGGTGGCAAGGCCGCCGCTGCGGTCACTCTGTCCTTTCCAGGAAACGAGGTACCAGGGACCGCGGGTAGTGATATAGGTCAAACATATTTCTTTCTTGGCGTCGCTTTTTTCGCTTCTGATTTTCTCCCGGAGAGCGATAAGCGAAGGATGCACCCGCAACTGCAGTACGGTGTAGATATGATTTCCGCTTTCCTTTTCCAGTTCCTGAAGGGCATCAATATTCCAGGGATTGAGCACCACCGGTTTTTCACATATGGCATCAGCCCCGACCCGCAGGGCAAAACGGGCATGGGCATCATGCAGGTAATTGGGAGAGCAGATACTTACGTAGTCTATTCTCTGGTCGCCTCCGGCGCGGCGGAGTTTTTCAATATGGCGGTCGAACCGCTCGAATTCCGTAAAGAAGCGGACATCTTTGAAAAAACTGTCCAGAATGCCGACCGAATCATTCGGGTCAACGGCGGCGACCAGACGGTTACCGGTCTCTTTGATAGCCTTGAGATGACGGGGGGCAACATAACCGGCGACTCCGGTTATGGCGAAATTCTTCACCATCGATTCCTCATTCCATGCTTTTTATAACCTAAATCGGGATTTTGCGGTTTAATTTTATAATGGCGGCAATATCTGCATTATGGCGGCGGCTGTCAAGACCGGCGGAAAGCGGCGACCGCAATATTTAAAATTTCTTCTATCCTCTTCATACGACACAAGATAAAGAGGTATAAGACATTGCCGGATAATGATTTCACTTGACACATTGAGGGGTTGGGCATATCTTTTATATTGAGATGGGTGCTCGGCTTTTTGTACCATTATCCTTCACTTCCTTACTCTTTATAAGAGAATATTTAAATTACATAATTCTTAAACATTAAACCAAGGAGTTGGTGAAATGAAAATCGGAAAGTTTTGGGCAATGATGGCGCCGTTATTGCTGATTTTGTTAGCAGCGCCGTCGTACGGGTATTATCACCCGTTCTCGAACCGTATCGAAATCAGGGATGCCGATGACCATCCCTGGGGCGGAGAATTGTACAGCATTTATGACGGCGGCGGCATCGTGCAGACCAACAGCATCACGATCGGTGCGCCGGCGCCGACCATCGAGTACTCGCGGGTAATTCCTTTCCTTAATATTGTAAGGGGCTGGAACGTTCTTCGCAGTTTGATACTCAACGGGCGTTCGCTTACCAGTGGCGCCGTGACCACAAATGTTACCACCGTTAACTCTAACCTTATTCGCAGGGGAAATTGAACCATGAGTCTGGTTAACACCAACGACCTCGATTTCCGCTTGTCCTGCCAGAAATATCTCGCCGGCCTGGTCGCCCGCAAGGACTTCGCCGAGGCGGCGCGATATTTTGAATCGGTCCGGGAAGTCTGGAACGACCGGACTGAAGTTGACAGCGGAATAATGATGCGTCTCGGTGCCAAAGCCTACGGCTCATTGGGGGATTTCTCCAAAGCCCTTCCTCTCATAAGAACCGCTATTATGTCGCTCGCACAGTCCTCCGGTGAACCGGGTGAACTGGGCGATGGATATCTGACACTGGGCGACATTTTGAGAGATATGGGGAACTACAATGAGTCCGAGAAGGCGTACCGTGACGCCGAATCGATACATCGCAGAAATGACGACACTGCCCGAGCCGGCGATGCCTTGAATCGCCTTGCCGGTATTCTTTTCCGCAAGGGGGATTTCGAATGGTCGCTCCGCTATCTTCTGGAAGCGGTAGAGGCGGCTCGCCGGGTCAACGACAACCGTCGTCTGGCATATCTCTTCGGCAATATCGGTCGAGTTTATACCTTCCTGGGTAAACTGTCGGCCGCCGAAGATAATATTCGTCTTAATATCGAACTCTCCACGCAATTCCGCGACGACCTGGAGATCGCCCGCGCCTATTTGTCGCTGGGGTATCTGCAGATGCAACGGGAGCACCTGGATAAGGCGGCGGAGAGTTTTGAGAATGCGTTTGAACTGATTCAGCGCGGGAATTTCCTTAATGAGGAAGTCATTTATTTGACCTATGCCGGAGAACTCGCCATAAAAGAGGGCCGGTACGAAGAGGCCGAACAGAGGCTGGAAGAGGCCGTGGCGAAGGCGGGAAAGATTGCTCCCGATTCGCTCCTGGCGGCGCGACCGGTGCGCCATCTGGCTGAACTCTGGATACGGCGCGAGAATTACCGGAAAGCGCTGGTTTACGCCAATGCGGCGATGGTGGCTATGAGACGTCTTGATGACGCTGTCGAGGTTGGCGCCTTGCATAGGATTATCGCCGTCTGTCAGGAAGCGCTGGAGCGGACCGACAAAGCACGCGCCGGTTATCTCGAATCGATTGAACTTCTGCAGGAGCGGAAAGCCAAGTTCGAATTAGCCGAATCTCTGACGGCCGCCGGAAATTCGAATCTTTTCGAACCGGGAAAGAGACTCATTTATCTCTGCCGAGCCGAAGAGATATATGCCGCCTGTGGAATCGGCATCAAAGCCGAAAAAGCGCAGCGCCTGATTTCATCGGTGCAGCCGAATATCAGGAATCGCTCCGGCTCGGAGGTTATGCCGACGACCGAGACGGTCGGGTTTGCGACCCGCAATCCGCGGATGGAGGGGATTGTCAAACAACTGCATCTTCTGAAGAACTCCAGCCTGCCTTTGCTTCTGACCGGCGAAACCGGCACCGGCAAAGATTTTATGGCGCGGTATTTTCATTCTATTGCCCGTCCGACCGGACCTTACCTGGCGGTGAACTGCGCCGCTGTCCCCGACACTTTAATTGAATCGGAACTGTTCGGGTATCAGCGGGGGGCATTCACCGGCGCCGACAACAATCGTCGCGGACTTTTTATGGCGGCTAACCGGGGTGTCCTTCTGCTTGATGAAATCGGCGAACTGCCGCTGACGCTTCAGGCAAAATTGCTCAGCATCCTCGAAACCAAAAGACTGCGCCCGCTGGGAACCTCGGAAGAATTCGAACTTGACCTGATTGTCATAGCGGCAACTAACCGCGACCTGACCGAGATGGTGAAGGCGGGACTTTTCCGCTCCGACCTATATTACCGTCTTGCCGGCATTACGGTAGAAATTCCGCCGCTGCGGGAACGAAAGGAAGATATTCCTTTCCTGCTGGAGTTTTTTATGCGCCGTGAAGGCCTGCTGTCGGAGGGAGACCGCCCTGCGGCGGAACTGGTGCGGCAATTTATCGGATACGATTGGCCCGGGAATATCCGTCAGTTGGAAAACAAGGTGAAACAACTGGCGGCGTTGTCGGCAATGGCGCGTGACGGTTCGATCGTGGAACTGGCCTGCTCCTTTTTTGACTCCAGGCGGGAGGAGCCGACCAATTCACTCTTTGAGCAGGTGGAGAAATTCGAGAAACGTCTTCTGATGGAGGCGCTGGCGGCGGCCAACGGCAACAAATCGGAAGCGGCGCGGATTCTTTCCATCCACGAATCGACTCTTCGGGCAAAGATGAAGCGGTACTGTCTCGAGACGACGGTCAATTAGCGCCGCCGATTTTGGAGATATTAAGGGCGAGAAGGTTTTCTCGCCCTTTTTTGATTCTCGCCTGCATCAAGTCCGTTTGAAACATTTCCCTTGAATTGCCCGGCGGTATCCGATTATTTAGGTTGTTGGCTAATTTAAGAGGCGCCGACTGTGTATAAATATATCGAGCAAAATCTAAGGAATGTCCGCGCGCGGGTCGCCGCGGCGGCGAAGAGAGCAGGCAAACAGGAAAACGATATCGCTATAATCGCGATTGCCAAGACTTTCCCCTCGGCGGCAATTAAGGCGGCGGTCGGTTACGGGTTAGGCGATATCGGCGAGAGCCGGGTGCAGGAAGCGGAGCAGAAAATAAAAGAACTGGGGCAGGTTACCCGCTGGCATCTGGTGGGACATCTTCAAACCAACAAAGCCGCTAAAGCGGTGAAGATGTTCGATATGATTCAGTCGGTCGATTCCCTGAAACTTGCCGAAGCGATGAACCGCGCCGCGGAAGCGGAAGGAAAGACAATCGATTGCCTGGTGGAGATTAATTCCTCCGGCGAAATATCGAAATTCGGCGTCAGACCGTCAGATGCGGAACGTCTTATCGAAGATATTCTGGAACTTCGGCATATCTCCCTGCGCGGATTGATGACAGTCGGTCCCCTTACGGAAAAGGAGCCGGTGCTGAGGGCGTCCTTCCGGTTGACCCGGAAAATCCTGGAGCAGGGACAGGCGCTTGCCGGCAGCCAATTCACCGTTCTCTCGATGGGGATGTCGGGCGATTTCGAGAAGGCAATTGAGGAAGGAAGCAATATGATTCGGCTCGGCTCGGCGCTCTTCGGGGAGAGAAAAAAGTAGCGGCTCTTTCTCTTGCGGCCGCTCAGAGATATCGGCGTTTGAAACACAAAGGTAGAAAATTGATTTCAAATTCAAATAGGTAGGTGTCCTATGGATTTAACCCCCAATGAAATCCGTAATCAGAGATTTTCGCAGGCTTTCCGCGGATACAGCAAGACGGAGGTTGATGCCTTTCTGGCAGGGGTGGCAACATCGCTGGAAGATGCCCGGGTACAGGCGATAAAACTGACCGAGGAGAAAGAGGCGCTGGCGCAGCGGTACCAGGAGTTGAAGAATATCGAAGAGACTATTAAAATGGCGGTGATGGAAGCACAACGGGGGGCGGAACTTATGTTGTCCAATGCCCGGAAGGAAGCCGACCTGATTGTCGCGGAGGCGCGACGTCGGCGGGATGAACTTATCGAGGAGCGCCATCGTAAAGCAGCCGAACTGGAACGTCGCATTGAAGAATTGGATTTCACCCGACGTTCGCTCTACACCAAACTTCGCGCCGATATTGGGGCGCATCTGAAACTTTTGGAGAATCTCGACCCGGTGACAGCGAAGCCGGAGTCGCCCGGGTCAGAAGCGAAAAGTGCCCTGCCGCGGGAAGAAAATCCGCTGAGCGACATTGACCGGATTGTGGAGCAGTTCCAGATGGAAGCCGGCATAGCGCCGAAACCGGAGAACTCGAACAACCAGGGAGAGCAACAACAATGAGCGACTTGAAGACAATGATAGATGAAGCGACTAAATTCATCAAGACCAAGACCTCCCTTACACCCGAAATCGGCATCATCCTCGGCACCGGGCTCGGTTCCCTCGCCGATGGCATTGAGGTCGCCGCCAAAGTCGAGTACGGTGATATCCCCCATTTCCCGGTTTCGACCGTCGAGTCGCACGCCGGGCGGCTTCTTTTCGGAAAACTGAAAGGAAAAAATCTGGTTGCCATGCAGGGGCGGTTTCATTACTACGAGGGGTACAGTCTTCAGCAGGTGACCTTTCCGGTGCGGGTGATGAAAGCGCTCGGCATCAAGACTCTCATTGTTTCCAACGCTTGCGGCGGGCTCAATCCGCAGTTCAACCGCGGCGATATCATGCTCATCACCGACCATATAAATCTTCTGGGGTACAATCCCCTGATCGGGCGTAATGATGATTCCATCGGCGACCGCTTTCCTGATATGTATAACTGCTACGATAAGGAACTGGTGAAGATGGCGGAGAATGCGGCGCTCGATTTGAAGATTCCGGTGCGCAAGGGGGTTTATGTGGCAGTTGCCGGACCGAATTTGGAAACAGCGGCGGAATACCGTTTCTTGCGGATAATCGGCGCCGATGTGGTGGGGATGTCAACGGTGCCGGAGGTGATAGCGGCGCGACATCAACAGACAAAAGTGCTGGCGTTTTCGATTATCACCGATATGGGGCTTCCCGATGCTCTGACGGCCTGTTCTCTCGAAGAGATTATTGCCACGGCCAATAAAGCCGAGCCAAAACTGCGGGCATTGATAGCGGAATGCGTGGGGAGGATGTAGCGGGGGAATAGACCGAAGTTAAATCGACAAAGAGTTGATACAGGTGCCCCACCGTCCCGGTCGCCACGGCGACTTGCGGTGGGGTAGTATATAGTACGGATTCTGTTTGCAGAACCCACCCCAAGGGGTGGGGCACCAATGGATGTTTGGCAGTGCGAATATAGTTCTGTCGGAACCCACCCCAAGGGGTGGGGCACCAACGTTAACATGAGATATGACCAAGTTACGGCACTACGATGAATGGGATACCTGTCGTTTCATAACGTTTGGATGCCACAACCGACTTTCATTACTTACTGACCAGGAAGACATATTGATATTCCTGGAGACTCTAAAAAGTATCTGTCACAAATATGAAATCAGTCTGCTTGGATACGTCGTGATGCCCGACCATGTGCATCTACTGTTATTACCACAAAGAAGAGTTAAATTAGGACAGGTTATAGGTGAGATTAAGTCTTTATCCGCAAGAAGAATAATCGAAAGGTGGAGAAGCAGGAGCGAATCCAGACTTACAAGTTTGCAGATAATTCGAGACGGGGAAGCAAGAAAGTCTCTCTGGTTACGAAGGTGTTACGACCACAATTGTCGCAGTATAAAATCTGTCCTTGAGAAAATTCAATACTGCCATAATAATCCGGTAAACCGAGGTCTCGTAGATAAAGCTGAAGACTGGCAATGGTCAAGCTATCGTTTCTACAAGGGTTCTGAAGATACCGTTCTATCTATAGACATAAACAGTCTATGATTATTTGAAGTTGACAGGTGCCCCACCGTCCCGGTCGCCACGGCGACTTGCGGTGGGGTAGTATATAGTACGGATTCTGTTTGCAGAACCCACCCCAAGGGGTGGGGCACCAATGGATGTTTGGCAGTGCGAATATAGTTCTATCAGAACCCACCCCAAGGGGTGGGGCAGGGTGTTGACAAAATGGTCGACGCCCTTTT
>DYGG01000048.1 GCA_020724775.1 Ignavibacterium sp.
GGTTTTATTAATCAGAGATGGGGGTAATTCTGTCTCTTAGAATGTAACCCTTGATGTATTTAACTTATCGATTGATGGAGGGTATTAATGAGCATATTTCATAAGTTCTTTGTTTTGGGTGTCAATCTACTGACAATTATGGTGGTCTCTTGTAGTTGTGATGAGGAACCGACCAAACCACCGGAGCCACCCCCCGAAGAGCATTTGTTCTACGTCGGTTCTTACTATGATGGACATCTCAAGGTGTTTTCGGTCGAACAGAAGAAGTTTGTCGATTCCTTTTACTTCCCGGCGGACCCCCCGGGGGTAAGGGTGGACGTAATCGGAAAAGACGAGAAATTGGCGATAAACGCCGACGTTGTCCAGATCTTTGATCTGAAAACGCGTCAGACGGTTCAGACCTATCCCGATGCGGTGGAGGCATGGGTATCACCCGATTCGAGATACATTGCGTTAGGTAATAGGTGGAGTGACCCGTACTCGTACATGCTGGAGTTGCGGGAACTGGAAAGTGGGAATTTGATTTACACAGACAGCATGGTTCGAATGTTGCGCTTCAGCGCTGATTCCAGGCTGATGGCATATTTGCACACGACCCAAAATCCCTATTCTACAGAGTTGGTTGTGTACGATATTGCATCCGATTCGGTAATTGCGAGTCGAAAGAAGTACTTTAATGGCAACGAACTGACGATATTTTTCCCACTGGCATTGAACCTTCTTGACAAGACTTTCTTTTTGGGAACCGTCGGCGGAATCGAAGCCCTGTGGGTATCAGAATTTAACTCGGACTCAAGTACGATGGTGCGATTACTCCCCCCTGCCTACTGGTGTTCATATGTAAGCGATCAATCCGAAGAGACCATATTCGTTACTACGCACCCAGGGTGGGGTGGCTTACCAAATAGGTTGATTTATATTTACGACTCCCGCACCCACAGCATTATCGATTCTATGGTCACCGATTCTGCTTATCATGAACCGGAGCAGTTGGCTGTCTCTTGGGATGGCAAGTACTTGGTCACAGGCTCTGCCCCTTTAGGTAGTTACAGTCTGGGTCTAACTGATCCAGTCAACAGAGTCTATTTGGGTTCCTTCGATATAAGCGAAGACCCAGATTCTATCTGGATACCGAGCTGGGTATCAACAAGAGGAAAATAATAATAGGAGGTTTGTTATGAAATCGGTTCTATCAATTTTGGTGATATTCGGTATAATTGTCCAATCTTGTGGTGCATTTGATACTTATTATTACTCTGAAGGCAGACAGATTCCACTCTTGGTGGACTCCACCAAGGTGGCGATTCTATTTGACCCATCAAATCCTTGGCAAAACATTGGGGAGATTCGAAGCACTTATCCCAGGATTGGCAGTATCTATGATAGCTTGGCAGGTCCGGATGATTTTCAGGTGTATGCACTAAGTCAAGTAGGTCAAGACCCCCGACCCAGTGGCAATTCCCCTGTCGGTCGGGCGGTCTTGACACTTTTCATTTCTACGAAATTATATATTTTGCGCCGTCATTCTTCGCCCCGTCAGGTCTCGCCCCGACAGAAGCCTGAGCCAAGGAGTCGCCAAATTGTCAGCCGTTAGAAAACCGGATGTCTAAAGCGCGGTGCAATCTGCTTTGCGAACGAGTCGAATTAACACTCAATTCTGCGCTTCTTCGACCAGCACCTTGTAATGGCTGACCAGTTCCTCCAGCGCTTCGCGCGAAGAGGATTCGGCTTGAATGGAAAAAGCGGCGGTCAGGCTATCGGGGGCAATCAAAACCCAACCGTTCGATTCGAAAATCCGGACCCCGTCAATTAACTGACGGCTCTTATTATTGGTGCTGGTGATTATCTTGCGCATCACCTGCCCTTTTTTCGACCAGGGGCAGGGGACTTTGATTTCTTTCCGCAGGTATTTTTCATATTCGCCGCGCATTTCGCCGAGACGGACTTTTTCTTTTGCCATCATTTCCAGAATAAAAGCAATAGCGAGGATGGCATCGGTTCCCATTTGGAAACTGGGGAAGATGAACCCGCCGAGGGTGCCGCCGACATAGTCAACGCCGCCGGCGGCGAACGCCTCCATCATGGAAAGATGAGTGTTGCGCACTCGGAGGACTTCCACGCCGTAACGGGAGGCGATATCCTCAACTCCCATTGATGCCGACACCGGCACGGCGATGCGGCGCGAGTGATGGGAGCGAAGGAAGAGGTCCGTTACCAAAAGCAGTAACAGTTGCGAATCTATCAGGTTGCCGTTTTCATCGACTACGGTCAATTTCTCCGCCGCGGGATTGATATGAAAACCGATGTCGGCATGCAGAGAGCGGACGATGGAAGAAAGTTGCACGATAGACTCCGCCGTTTCATCGGGATGACGGGAGAACTGACGCGGGTCGAGATAGGCATTGAGAGCGATGACGTTGATTCCTAATTGCGAAAATATGGTCGGGAAGACCAGCGAGGCGCCACCGTTGGCGTAATCAATCACCACTTTGAAACCGGCTTTGCGGATGACCTCCGGTTTGAGGACGGAGATGAAATCGGAGCGGTAATTTTCGAGCACACCCTGCGGCATGTCGAGATGCCCGATTTCATCCAGAGTGGCGCGGCGGAAATCTTCGCCGAAATAGAGCCGTTCCACTTTTTTGAGGGTGGCGGTCGGCATATCGAGGCCGTCGCCGTTGAAGAAGATGATATCAATCAAGCGGTAGTCATCGGGATTGTGGCGGACATAGACGCCGGCGCCGTAGGTGCCGTTACGCAGGGCATATCGCACCACCGGAATCGGCATCATTTCGAGGTCGTCGACGTCAACGCCGGCGGCGAGGAATCCGGAGATGAGACCGCGTTTGAGCAGGCGGGAGACGTCGGAGGCATCGCGGCTGGTTACCACGGTTTTGCCGGGACCGAGATAGGCGCCGAAAGCGGCGCCGAGTTTAACGGTCATTTCGGGGGTCAGTTCGGTTAAGGCCAGTCCGGTAACCTTCGACTGGGTGAAAAGTTCGCGGTTCCATTTATCGCCCCAGACCAGCGAGGTGGAAAGAATAGCGCCTTCATCGACCGATTTTCCGGGCCAGACCTTGCAGTTGGCTTTGATAGTGGCTCCGGAACCGATAGTGCAGTCGTCGGAGATTATAACATTGTCGAGAAGAACGACATTGTCACCGATACGGGCGCTGGCGCAGACAATAGAGCGCTCCAGTTGCGAGTGAGCGCCGACCCAGGAATCGGTCCAGATGACGGTATGATTGATTTCGCTTCCTTCGCCGATTTTCGAGCGGGAGCCGATAACGGAATAGTTCAATTCGGAGTTGTTGCCGATAACGGCGTTGCTTCCGACCACGACCACCCCGCCGACTTTGAGGTCTTTTCCGAGGGAGACATTTTTCCCGAAATAGAGAGTGCCGTCGCCTACCGCCATTCTCTCCAGACCAAGGTCGAGATTGATATTGCCGGAAAGGAGGTCATCATGCGCGCGGGCATATTCATCGATATTGCCGACATCTTTCCAGTACCCTTCGGCAATCATCCCATACAACCCCATTTTCTTCGAAAGCATCAGGGGATAGAGATTCTGGGAGAAATCGAAATTGGTTTTGGGTGGAATCAAACGGACTGTGTGCGGCTCAAGAATGTAGATTCCGGTGTTGATGGTGTCGGAGAACATCTCTCCCCAGGACGGTTTTTCGAGAAAGCGGACAATGCGGCCATCGTCCTCGGTAATGACAATTCCGTAAGGCAGCGGATTTTCCACCCGCGTCAAGAGAATGGTCGCTTCCGATTTTTTCTGGTGATGCCACTCAATCGCCCGGGAGAGGTCGAAATCGGTAATCAGGTCGCCGGAGATGATTAAGACGGTTTCATCGATAAAAGTATCGGCAAATCGGACGGCGCCGGCGGTTCCGTAATCCTCAGTCGGCTGGAGATATTCCATTTTGACGCCGAACTTTCGGCCGTCCTTAAAATAGTTCTGGATATCTTCCGCCTGGAAAAAAAGAAGAGAGATAATGTCATCAAAGCCGTTTTGTTTCAGGAGATTGACCACATGCTCCATCATCGGAATATTGCCGATAGGGACCATCGGTTTGGGGATATTTATGGTCAGAGGGCGGAGGCGGGTGCCGAATCCTCCCGCCATAATGATAGCCTTCATAGAAATCTCCCTTTAATGCCGAAGCATTCCATATACTAAGTCTAATCGGTGATTTTTCCGGTTTCTTTGAACCAGGTTAATATATCAAAAAAGTCGCTATATTCAATAGCCGGAAAATGGTGATTCCGGCAGTAGGTCAAAAGGTCGCCGCGGGCGAAAATGGAATCGGACTGCGGCAGGGCGCAGATATCGGAGAGCCCATCCCCGATGAAAACAACGTCGACCGCCTCGCGCTGCGCGCCGACAATTTCTTTTATGCGAACTCCCTTGCAGGAGCCGCAACGGGGGCAACTGTCATTCTGATACGGGAATTCGATTCGCAGCCGGTTTCCATCAAAAATTGCCCGGTTGGCGCAATACGGAATCTGCTCCAGATGATACTTGCGCAGAATATATTCAATGTAGAAGTCGAGGCCGTCCGAGAGGATATAGAAAGGAATTCCATGATTGGTCAATTCCTTGTATGTCTCCAGAGCGCCAGCCGAGAGTTCAAATTGATTCAAAAATGCTTTGATATCGTCGGCGGTAGCGGTAATCAGTTCCGATTCGCGAGTCAGGCATTCCCGTGAAGAAATCAGTCCTTTTTTCCAGTCTTCGACCAACGGCCGATTTCTCCCCCCGGAGAAATGGGTATAAATCCGGTTGCCGATATCTCTGGCGGTGAAGGTGCCATCGAAATCGGAAAATACTATCAAATCGCTCTTTAGAGTCATCGTGTTAAAGTCAGCAAAATGCTCAAAAGGATTAAGGCGATAATCGCCAGGGTTAATAACCGGGATTTCCGCTGCCCGGTTCGCCGAAAGTGGCGGCTAATCCAGCCCAGTCTTATCAGAGCGGATGACATCAGAAGAAACATACTTATATAACATAAATTTATACCGAATTCCCGGTTCCAGAGATAGACCGGAATGGCGATGACAAAGGCGATGACTACGGCCCAGGTCAGAATATGCTGGAGACGTAACAATCCGGAGAGTTGATTCTCAGAATTCATAGGCAATACCGCCCAAAAACATTTTTATCGCCAGATATACAAAAAGGATTGCAAACAGCGGTCTGACAATTCCTGATTTCGTTTTTACTCCGAGCAGTCCGCCGAGCCAACCGCCAGCCATAGTTCCGAGCATAATAGGACCGGCGCACTCCACCCGAAGGGTGCCGTGAATAAGATAGACCACCGAGCCGGCCGTGGCAATGATGCCGATGGCGAAGGTGGAACTTCCTCGCGCGATATTCATAGGGTAATTTAAGATGAGATAGGAAGCGGGAATGATCAGGATGCCACCTCCTACTCCGAGCAAAGTAGATAATATCCCGGTGGCGAGGGAGATTCCGATGGTGATAAAGGGCCGCGCCAGCAGGTTGCGGGCTCTTTGATGGGGGGATTCATCGCGACGTCTCAGGATAAGAATGGTAGCATGGATTAGCATCAAGGCAAAGGCAATCTGCAGATAATTTCCGGGGATATAATGTCCGATCACGCCGGCGGCGATGGCTCCAACCGAAGCGAAGAATGAAAACAGAATCACCAATTTCAGGTCGATGAGATTGCTTTTGAGGTATTCGGTGGAGGAGACCAGCGAATTTGCCATAACCGTCGCCAGCGACAGGGCGGCCGCCTGTTGCATCGGCATAAAAAAAACCAGAGTCAAAAACGGCACCAGCAGGACACCGCCTCCCAGTCCCAAAAGACCGCCCAGCAGCCCGGAGACAAAGGCGCTGGTTATCATCAGGAATTCATTCATGGTATCGGTGTGCTCAAGAGAAGAGATTCCGCCAGTCGGATATCCTGACGATACGGCAGTATTGCCCGCGGATAGGAAACAGCGGCGCCGAAATTGGCATCAAGGGTGATCTGATAGAGACGGCGGAGGATATAGTCGCGGTATCTTTCCATATAGCCGCGGTCTTGTTCGCGAGACAGAGTGTACAGTTTCTCTCCTTCATTGAAGAGTTCTCGGCTTCCGCCTTCAAAAGTTATCAGTTCCAGGGCCATTTCTAATTCCCGGGTCAGGGTGGAATGATATTCAAAATTCATTGAATCGGCAAATGCGGCAAAGCGGTCGAGCCAGGCTCCTGAAAGAAGCGGTGTCGCCCGCGTCGGGGCAAGGCTGTCTTTGAATCGCAGGGCGAAATCGCGCAGTAGAAGGGAACTTTCCAGCGCCGTGATGAAATCATCCGTCTCACCGGAATTGACATAGAAATCGGGAGGAATTCCGGCGGCGCTGTCTTTACTTTTGGCCGAAGGGTCATTGAGATAGACCCCTCCTTCAAAATAGTAGCGGGCGGTGGTGAGGCGAATGCCGGAGCCGTCACTGAAACCGTCAAATTCCTGCACCAGACCTTTGCCGAAAGTGGTGTCGCCGACCAGCAGGGCGCGGCCGGCATAGCGGAGAGAGCCGGCGACAATTTCTGCCGCCGACGCCGAGCCGCGGTCGATGATTATGGCGAGCGGCCGGTTTTCGGTAAAATCGTCTCCTGAAGAGTAATATTCCACCTGCCGCCAGCGGCTGCGTCCTTTAACACCGACTATCAGGCGCTCGGAATCGAGAAAGAGATTGGCGACGGTTAGCGCCTCATTGAGAAGCCCTCCGGGATTGCCGCGCAGGTCGAGGATTACTCCTTTCACACTGTCCTGATTCGGAAGGTAGAGAGAATCGAGAATTTGTGCCAGTTCCTCAGTGGCGCCTGATTCGAAATCGAGAATCCTGATATAAAAGATACCGTTCTCGTTCAGACCGGCGTATGGAATATGAATCAGCCGCAGCTGCTCACGAGTCAGCCTGAAAGTCAGCGTGCCGGGCAGATTTTCCCGAATAAGGGTTATTGTAACCGGGGAGCCTTCGGGGCCTCGAAGATAGAGTGTCGCCTCATACGGGTTCTTTCCTTTCATACTGACCGAATCGGCCGCGAGAATAATATCGCCGGTTTTCATTCCGGCTTTGCCGGCGGGACCATCCTCCCGCACCGACATTATCATCAGCCCATCTTTGTGCCCGACCACGGTGATACCGATACCGCCATAACTGCCGCCAAATTCCTCCACCACCCGGTCGAGTTCTTTTTTGTCGAGATATCCGGAGTAGCGGTCAAGAGAGGCAAAAATCTGATCGCGGGCAAGTCGCAGTAGTTCTTTCTTGTTTACATCTTCAGGAAAGTAGCGGTCGATATAGGCAAGGGCGGTAATGACGCGGTAGGGATGATAAAGGTCGTCGTCAGATAGCAGATAGACGGTAAGGCTGATAATCAGGGCAGTTTGTATCAAAAACAGAATAACAGCCCAGAGAAAAGGACGAGGGGAACGGGTCGGTGGTAACGGCTCTACCTGATTTTGAGGCGACGCAGAAGACAATTTCTCACCTCGGTAAAAGTTTGAGCCGCGGAGCCGTCGCCGCGGAGCACAACGATTCTGTTCTTCTCTTTTCTCGCCAGCGCCAGGAAACCGTTGCGCACACGTCGGAAAAAGGCGGCCGATTCCGATTCGAGACGATCGCTTTCTTTCTTGCGTCGGCGGAGGGATGTACTGTAATCGACGTCGACCAGGAAAGTCAGGTCGGGATGAGTCTTGCCGACGGCGAGCCGGTTAAGTCTGTCGATGAGCGACAGGTTGATGCCGCGCCCGTATCCCTGGTAGGCGGTGGTGGAGTCGTAGAAACGGTCGCAAAGGACAATGAGACCGTTTTTCAGCGCCGGAGCGATGACATCACGGACCAGCGCCGCCCGCGCCGCCTCATAGAGAAGCAACTCCGTTTCGGCGGAAAGGCGGTTTCTTCTGTCGAGCAAAATCTCCCTGATTTTTTCGGATACGGGGGTAGAGCCGGGCTCCCGCAGGACCAAAACCGCACGCCCTCTCTGTATGAGATACTCTTCGGTCAGCCGTAATTGGGTAGTTTTGCCGGAGCCGTCAATCCCTTCGAAGGTAATGAAAAATCCCTTTTTTCTCATAAGCAATAATAAAGGCGAGCCTTATCGCTCGCCTTCCATTATAAGTCAGTCCAAAAGGTTTGGAAACTACTTTTTCAGAAGAGTTTTCCTCACGATTTTCTTTCTGGAAGCGGTCACCAGCGGTTTCTCCGTAGTGCCTTTTATCACCAGTTTCGGTTTGGCGGTTTTGGTCGCGCCTTTCCAGCCGTACTTGAGAATAAATTCCACCGTCATACGACGGGCTTCTTCATCAGTGTACTGAACCGGCGGCGATTTCATGAAATAAGAGGAAGGGGCTTTCAAGGAGCCGGTCAGGCCGTTATCGAGGGCAAGTTTACAGCAGCGGACGGCATCAATAACCACGCCGGCCGAATTGGGGGAATCCCAGACCTCCAGTTTCATTTCCACATTGAGCGGGACATTGCCGAAAGTGGTGCCCTCCATCCGGATATATGCCCATTTTCTATCAAGTAGCCAGGCGACATAATCGGACGGCCCGATATGGACATTATCTTTTCCGATTTCATAATCGAGTTGGCTGGTGACGGCGTTGGTCTTGGAGATTTTTTTGGATTCCAGACGGCTCCGCTCGAGCATATTGAGGAAATCGGTATTGCCGCCGATATTGAGCTGGCTGGTGCGGTCGAGCCGGACGCCGCGGTCGCGGAAGAGACGGGTCAGCACCCGGTGCACGATAGTAGCGCCAACCTGAGATTTGATATCGTCGCCAATGACAGGAAGTCTCCGCTCGATGAAGCGGTTCTGCCAGTATGGCTCGCGAGCGATGAATACCGGAATGCAGTTGATAAATCCGCAACCGGCCTCAAGAATCTGCTCCACATACCATTTGGTGGCTTCCTCGGAACCGACCGGAAGGTAACTGACGACCACGTCGGTTTTGGTTTCTTTGAGCAGTTTGACGATATCGACCGTATCGCCGGGAGCCTTCTCGATGATTTCCGAAAGATATTTTCCCAGCCCGTCGTGAGTCATGCCGCGCTGGACAATGACACCGGTTCTGGGGACACTGCAGAATTTGTAAGTGTTGTTCGGCTTGGTGAAGATCGCTTCGGCCAGGTCTTTGCCGACTTTGTTTTTGTCGATGTCGATAGCGGCGGAAAATTCGATATCATTGATATGATATCCGCCGAGATTGACATGCATGATGCCGGGGACCTGTTCGTCCTCCCGCGCCTTCTTATAAAATTCCACTCCTTGAACAAAAGACGAGGCGCAGTTACCGACACCGATTATGGCTACGCGAACTTTTCCCATCAAAAAATCCTTTCTAATAATTTAAGCAGAGGAAAGTATATCAAATTCTCCCGACGGGTCAAGAAAAAAGTTGCCATTATATACAATCACACTATATTGATTATGACTCATTAGTCATTGACGATACTCATATGGTTATAGACGAGAATCTGGTTGTTGAGTTGGAACGGCGGGGAATAGTGACCGCGACATTCCGCAAATTGAGTCCGGCGAAAAAAGCGGCGGTTTACGGCGCCGCTTTGTCGGAACTGGCGCAGGCGGTATTTGAGAAAGCCTCGCTCGATAGAATTGCCGGCGCCGCCGGAATATCAAAGGGTTCGCTTATTCAATACTTTCGGCACAAGGAGGGGCTGTTTCAATTTGTAGCGGAGGTCTATCTGTCAGAGTACCGCGTTTTCCTCGAGGACTATTTCGCAAGAGAGAATGCGGTGCGTTCGATAGACAGAATCAGGCAATTTATCCTGGGGCATCTGGAGTACTGGGAAAAAGGGCGGGGGCAGTTTCGTTTTCATCTCAAACTGGCATATGAAAATGATTCCGGTTTGACAAAAGCGATTCTCTCAAAGATTCGCGAAATGCGGCTGGAATATCTGAAAACGATAGTGCGCCGGGGGGTAGAGACCGGTCAGATTCGAAAAGATTTGGAGGATTCATCGGTGGTGCTGATGCTGGATGGGCTGCTTTCATATCTGGAGCGGCTTGCGGGAGAACTTCCGACGGTTTCAAGAAGCAGACAGTATCTTGAGAACCTGACGGATGAGTTTGCAAGCGGTATCTGGGATGGGTTGAAAGCCTGACAGTCTCAGGCGATGCTGTAAGTAACCGGAATACGATAATCGGACTGGCTGAGAAGGACTGTCTGCCGGCGGCGGACGTCTGTCTCGGTCAATTTGAAATCGGGACCGACCTGCTCTATCATAATGGAGGAGACGGCGGAAGCGAAACAGGCTGATTTGCGGAGGTCGCCGGTTTTGAGAAATTCGAAGGTAAATCCCGCCATATAGGTGTCGCCGGCGCCGGTGGCATCGACCAGGTCCACTTTGTAGGGAGGAATATCGATAAAATCGGCGCCGTCATAGACGACCGAGCCGAGTTCCGCCAGGGTGACGATGACGATTTCCGGTCCCCAACTTCTGATAATCTCCGCCGCCTTGTACGGTTCTTTGCGGCAATCAAGCCCGGTCAGAACTTTTCCTTCGAGTTCGTTCGGCTTGACGACGGTAAACAGTCCCAGCGCTTCTTCGATACCGTCAACTTTCTCATGGTGAATCCGACCGTTGCGGTCGGCGTTGCGGAGAAGCCCCTGCGGGTCGCAGAAATAGAAGCCGTCGTAGATATTTCGAATGGCGGCTATTTCATCAAGCGAAATCTCTCCCAGAATGGGACCAATCAAAACCGCCTTTGATTCTTCATACACCGCCGGGTCGATATTTTCGATATCAGCGGCGCGCCCCAGCAGGTCGAGCGTGCGATTGCCGAAGTCGTCATAGTATATCAGAGAAAAACCGCCGCTCTGTTTGGAGGAGTAGATTACCGGTTCGATGCCATATTCATTAAGTTTCTGCCGGAAATTCTGCTTGAAATCATTACCGATGGCACCGACGAGACGGGCTTTTTCGCCCAGTTTCGCCAGCGCCAGGGCGGCGTTGGTACTGCAGCCGGAAAGGACGCGCCCTTCGGTTTCGATTTTTTTCGTTTTGATATAGTCATAGACCGGGTTGCCGATAGCGGTAATCATTCCTGATGTCAATCCTTCTTTTGGTTGAGCAGTTTATGCGCGTAGAAGAGACGCTGGACCGAGGTAATATAAGAAGTAAGTCCCACAATGATGAGAGCGGTTTCGAGGATGCGCATTTTGGGGTAGTAATGTTCGAGCAGGGCGCCGATGATAATGAGGGTGAATTTTTCCAATCGTCCCATAATACCGACAGCGCAGTTTTCGATTTTGCCGATAGACTCCGCCGCGGCGCGGGTATAACTGGCGATAATCATCCCAAAAAGGGCAAATAGCCCCCAGCCGGGATGCACCATATTGGAAAGGGTGATACCGGCAAGTATGAAAAATTCGCCGTAGCGGTCGGAAACATGGTCGAGAATACCGCCGAAGGGAGTCCCCATATTGCCGGCGCGGGCCGTGGCGCCGTCAAGCATATCGGTGATGGCGGTTATCAGCATCCAGATGACCCCCCACCAGACTTCCGCTTTCCAGAAATAGATTCCGGAAACAATGGCGCTCGCCAGTGAGATAGCGGTGAGAAGATTGGGCGTCAACCCCAGTTTCAGACAGAATCTGCCAAGTCCGAGGGTGGAACTCTCGTAAAACTGACGTTTGAGTTTGTTAATCTCTGCCATAATTGGTAGATGGAGAATATATTGCTGCGGGGTTCAAAGTCAAGAGGATATAAGAAAGGGTGCATTTGACAAAAGGGTGAAGATATCATTTATTGCTGCCACTTTTACGGTTGTTTATGATAGATAAGAGATATATTCGGAATTTTTCGATAATTGCGCATATCGACCACGGGAAATCGACTCTTGCCGATCGGCTTCTGGAAGCGACCGCTGCGGTTTCGGAACGGATGATGCGAGAGCAGGTGCTGGATGATATGGACCTGGAGCGTGAGCGCGGAATTACCATCAAGGCGCATGCTATCCGACTTGACTATAAAGCGTCCGACAGCCAATTATATCAATTTAATCTGATAGACACGCCGGGGCATGTCGATTTCACTTATGAAGTGAGCCGCTCCCTGGCGGCGTGCGAAGGGGTGTTGCTGGTGGTCGATGCCGCTCAGGGGGTAGAAGCGCAAACGGTTTCCAATCTATTTTTGGCGCTTCAGAATAACCTCGCGATAATTCCGGTGCTGAACAAAATCGACCTGCCCTCGGCGCGACCGGAGGAAGTGGCAAAACAGATTACCGACCTGATCGGATGCCAGAAAGAAGAGATTCTGTACTGCTCGGCAAAAACCGGACAGGGGATTGGTGAATTGCTGGAAGCAATAGTGAAGCAAATACCGCCGCCGCCGGGGGACCCGACCAAACCGCTTAAAGCCCTGGTATTCGACTCCGTTTACGATTCTTATCGCGGCGCGGCCGTTTACCTGAAGATTGTTGAAGGCTCGGTGAGAAAAGGAGACCGAATTAAATTCTTTTCGCACGGGAAGCAGTTCGAAGTTGACGAGGTCGGCTGCCGTCGGTTGCAAAATATGCCGCTGCCATCGCTTTCGGCCGGAGAGGTGGGGTACCTCTATGCCGGTATTAAAGAAGTTTCAGACACTCGCGTCGGCGATACGATAACATTCGCGCAGTATCCGGCCGATGCCCCCCTGCCCGGATTTGTGGCGGTGAAACCGATGGTCTTCTCCGGGCTCTATCCCGCTATCGCCGAAGATTACACGGAACTGCGGGAAGCGCTGGAGAAACTGAAATTGAATGATGCCTCGCTCTCTTTCACACCCGAAACGTCGACGGCCCTGGGTTTTGGCTTCCGCTGCGGATTTTTGGGGATGCTCCATATGGAGATTATTCAGGAGCGGTTGTCGCGCGAATATAATCAGACCATAATCAATACCGTCCCGAATGTCGAGTATCTCGTCTATCTGAAAGACCAGACGGTGGTGACGGTTGATTCGCCGACGGAGATGCCGGACGCCGGGAAGATTGACTATATCGAGGAGCCGTATGTCGATTCCCAAATAATCACGCCGCCCGATTCGCTCGGCGCAATCATGCGCCTCTGCACAGACCGTCGGGGGATTTATAAAAACACCGAGTACCCGACCCCGGCGCGGGCGGTGCTGAGTTACGCTTTTCCGCTATCGGAAATAATTTTTGATTTTTACGATAAACTGAAATCGATTTCACGCGGATACGCTTCGCTGGACTATGACATCCCGTACTACATGAAATCGAATCTGGTAAAACTTGATATTTTGATAAACGGCGAACCGGTGGATGCTCTTTCGGTGATTATTCATCGGGACAAAGCCTACAAGTACGGCGCCAGTTTGACCGAAAAGTTGCGCATCCTGATTCCGCGGCAGATGTTCGAAGTGGTAATCCAGGCGGCCATCGGGGGACGGATTCTGGCCCGGGCAACAGTGAAACCGCTGCGGAAAAATGTCACCGCTAAATGCTACGGCGGGGATATTACCCGGAAGCGGAAACTTCTGGAGCGGCAGAAAGAAGGGAAGAAACGTCTGAAGCAGGTGGGTCGGGTGGAAATTCCGCAGGAGCCGTTTCTAGCGGCGCTTAAGATAGAGGATTAAGGATTACCGGGCCCGTGAGGAAGACTTAGTTCTTACATCGATGCCGCTATCAATATTTATCCTTCTGGCAGTATTCTTTCTTATCATTATCCGACGAATCGGGAATATTTATCTTCAAATCTGGCAGATAATGTTACTGGGGGCAGGGGCGGCGTTAATCAGCGGTGAAATCAGACCCGCCGCGGCGCTGAAGGCGGTCGATATTGACGTAATGTTATTCCTTTTCGGGATGTTTGTAGTGGGGCAAGCGTTGGAGGAGAGCGGGTATCTGGCGCATCTGTCGTACAAGATTTTCAAAAGCGCGAAGAGTGTAAATTACCTGATGCTCTATATTCTGTTCGGGATGGGAGCGGCGTCGGCAATTCTGATGAATGACACCCTGGCGATAATCGGAACGCCGGTGATGTTGCTTCTGGCGCGGAAACATAATATGTCGCCGAAACTTCTGCTTCTGGCGCTGGCGTTTGCGGTGACAATCGGCTCGGTTCTTTCCCCGATTGGCAACCCGCAGAACCTTCTGATTGCGCTGCATGGCGATTTTCGGAATCCTTTCCTGACCTTTTTCCGCTATCTTCTTTTGCCGACTGTCCTGAATCTGGTGCTGACACTCTGGGTATTGAGATATTTTTATCCGGATGAGTTCCATAACGAAAGTCTTAATCACTCACAGGAGCCGATAAGAGATAAGAGACTGGCTCGGCTATCGAAGATTTCGCTTCTGGTTATTCTCGCCCTGGTGGCGGTTAAGATAGCGACCGTATTCTGGGGCGGGACAGTGCAGTACCGCTTGACATATATCGCGCTTCTGGGAGCGGCGCCGATTGTTTTGTTCAGCCCGCGTCGATTCGAGATGCTTCGGAAGATTGACTGGAGCACGCTGGTATTTTTCGCGGCGATGTTTGTGCTGATGGCGGCGGTCTGGGACAGTTACTTTTTCCAGGAGTGGATTGACCGGATGATGCTGGATATTACGAAACTGACGATGATACTAACGTTGAGCATCGTGTTGAGCCAGATGATTTCCAATGTCCCGCTGGTGGCGCTTTATATGCCGATGCTTCAGCATGCCGGGGCGGCGAACAACGAACTGATTGCGCTGGCGGCAGGGAGCACGATTGCGGGGAATATGCTGATTCTGGGGGCGGCGAGCAATATTATCATCATACAGAATGCCGAGAAACGCGCCGGCATTACGTTGTCGTTCTGGGAGTTCGCGCGGGTGGGGGTTCCGCTGACGGTCATAAATGCGGTGGTGTACTGGGTGTTTTTGAGGGTGATGTGACAGCTATCTGGCGTTGTGGGCGGCTTGCTACGACGGGTTACTTTCGTAGGTCGAAACCTTTACGGTTTCGC
Organism: Ignavibacterium sp.; assembly: GCA_020724775.1. GTDB lineage: Bacteria > Zixibacteria > MSB-5A5 > GN15 > PGXB01 > DYGG01. Next base: position 14,974 of record DYGG01000048.1, read on the forward strand.
CTCAATCAGCTGGATTCCGGACCAAAGTCCGGAATGACAATTTCTGGATTCCCCCGCCACAGGCGGGCAAGCGCTTTCGCGGGAATGACAGTCAGGATCACGGGGATCCTGACCTACGTCGGCTTCTGAGCCGTCAGGAACCCATTTCTGATAGGTTTTTACACAGAGGATGTCGGGTTTCTCGCTCGAATCCCGCTGTCAAGCGAGACAGGGATGAAGAAGTGGCTCGGAACGCGACCTACTTTGTATGAAAAATCTGCTGTACGAGGGTTCTGATGAAAGGAACTTCCTTTGCTTTGAAGAAAGGCATCATCAAAGTTCCGCTTTCCTGCAAGAAATAATTGCTTCTCGAAAAAGACAGGGAATGGGACGAGACTATGTATACCCAGAGACATCCTCCGAATATAAAGCGATAGGCCATATGTCCTTCGATCTTGCCGTGATCCGGTGAGATTATCAAATCAAAACCCTGGCCGGGGTCAGCTTTGAGTCCAAAAATCATGCAACCATATTCGTAGAATTTCCCCGGATTTCCGGCAAGAAGCATCAGCCTGATACGTTCCTCGTGTGGACCAAGAGCGACATTTGAGAAGAATGGATGCTTCGCTACACTTGCCCTCCATATGACAGACAACTGAAATAACTTGAATTTGGCGTAGTCAAGATTAACAATCATAATCTCGCCGGGGCGATTGGTCTCTTGATGGTAAAATTCCTTGAAAAATACATGGTCTACATGTTTTTCAAAGGTACTGAAAATTGTTTCGCAATCGGTGCATAACAGTTTCTCATAAAGCCCCTGCTGTCTAAATCTTTCTCTCTTGATTTCGCTTGCCTCAATCTGCAGAATTCGCCGCTTCTCATCATACATTACTTTATAGAAGAACTCAGGTATTATGTGCGATCTGCATAGGTCCTTCTCTTGTAAGCAAAGTGCGCAAATCGATTTGGTGATCGTCAACTTATTGGCCAATACCCTTCTTCCCCCTCACCTTCTTCCGGTACTCCCTAAATTTTGCCAGATAATCGGCGATCTTGGTTTCTTTGCCGTGCGATGATGGCTCGTAATAGACTGTCCCCGCAAGTGGCTCCGGGAAATATTCCTGGTCGGTGAGGGCGTCTTCGTACTCGTGAGCGTACTTATACCCTTTGCCGTACCCAAGCGCTTTCATCAGATTGGTCGGGGCGTTGCGAATCCAGAGCGGGACAGGAAGGGAGCCTTTCTCTGCGGCATCGGCGGTCGCTTTTAAAAACGCGATATAAGCTTTGTTCGATTTGGGAGCGCAGGCGAGATAGATTACCGCCTGAGCCAGCGCCTGCTCCCCTTCAGGGGTGCCGAGAAAGTGATAGGTGTCGCGGGCGTTGAGGGTGACGGTGAGAGCGTTGGTGTCGGCGAGGCCGATATCTTCGATAGCCATCCGAATCAGACGACGGGCGATATAGAGACGGTCCTCGCCCGATGCGAGCATCCGCGCCAGCCAGTAAAGAGAGGCATCGGGGTCGCCGCCGCGAACCGATTTGTGAAGCGCCGAAATCAGATTGTAATGCTCTTCTCCGGCTTTGTCGTAAAGATAGGTTCCTTTCTGATGAATTTCAGCCGCTTTATCGGCGGTAATATGGCCATTTTTTCCGGCATCCTCAGCGGCGGCTTCCAGTAGATTCAGGGCGCGGCGGGCGTCGCCATCGGCGACAGAGGCGATGAAGGAGATAGCAGTATCGTCGGTTCTAAGACTCATCGCACCGAGGCCACGCTCGGAATCGGCGAGGGCATTCTTAATGATTCCAGACAGGGATTCTTCCGTGAGACGTTCGAGAACGTAAACCTTCACCCGTGATAACAGCGCCGAGATGACTTCGAATGACGGGTTCTCGGTAGTGGCGCCGATTAAGACGATATCCCCTTTTTCGACATAAGGCAGGAAGGCATCCTGCTGGGCTTTATTGAAGCGGTGGATTTCATCGATGAAGATATAGGTTTTCCGTCCCGACATCTGGCGGTAGTTGCGGGCTTTGGAGATGACCTCTTTGATTTCTTTGATGCCGGAGGTCACCGCCGAAAATGGAACAAAGAGTCCGCTGGTGGCTTTGGCGATAAGTTCTGCCAGTGTGGTTTTGCCGGAGCCGGGGGGACCCCAGAAAATTACCGAACCAACCCGGTCCTGCTCGATGGCGCGGCGCAATGGCGTATCTTTGCCGATCAGTTTTTCCTGTCCAAAAAACTGGTCGAAATTTTGAGGGCGCATCCGGTCGGCGAGAGGAGCGGCGAAGGTAGAATCGCCGGAATGGTTCGTTTTTTGCTCGTCAAAAAGTTCCATAAGACCAGAGACAATATAATATAACTAAGGCAAAAGTGGTAGGTCGGGTTCTGAGTCCGAACCGCGAAGGCAAGGGGCATTGAGAGGACGAAAACCCCGACATTGGTGTCTGATGGCGAATTTGATTTTGCAGGGGCGACCCTTGCGGTCGCCCGATTCAAATTCCGCGTGGCGGGATTTCGCGGGCAGGGGTAAACCCTGCGCCTACGGTAAGAGCGGAGATTGATTTTGACGGAGTCGAAATTTGGGTGTCAGGAAGGGGTTCCTGACACCGCGTTAAGGGCAGGGGTAAACCCTGCGCCCAGGGTAAGAGCGGAGATTGATTTTGACGGAGTCGAAATTTGGGTGTCAGGAAATCCCGCTTGAAGCGGGACTGACACCGCTACTGAGACACTTATTCAATGTGAATCGAATAAACTGTCTTGCATTTTTTCAAGGTCAAGAATATCTAATGTATTGACTTTAAGATTTTCATCCATTTGTGCAATACAGAAGACTCTGAGAGGCCCGTCATAGGGAAATAAATTATGCAGCTTCAAGGGGTCACTACCCACATATCGATAGAAGATTCTGCTACCATCTCCCAAAAAGGCATACCCACTATTTGTGGTCTTGGTCAAAGAATTGAGTTTTACAGTTAACCAAGTTTCTTGAGTCGTGGTTGATGTAATTTCTTCCGTTTCAAAATACGGTCGTTCGTCAACAGTTATTTTCTCTTGGAGGATCGTTCCGTCTGGTGCAAACGCAGAGATTTCCGCCTCATCGATGCGATCTTTATCTAATGGTCTTATCATTTTATTTATATCAGAATCAATAGTTTTGCTCTTGAATAGTTCAAATAACTCCAATGGAACCTCTAGACGGACATTATCAGAATTAATTATTACAATGCTATTATTTGCTGCAATAGAATCACTGAACGGTTGTTTCTTTACGTGTCGCTTAATCTTGATCACGCCCAATATCTTTCTTATTATGAGGAATCCAGCACTACCAACAATACTGATAGCGGTCAATGAGTCCGCATTCTCAGCAAGTTTTTTCCAAATTTCCAATATGATATTTGCTGAACCCGGTCGAACCCCTACAATTCTCAAACGGTGAATAGAGCTGGGGTCAAGGTTTGCGGCAATTTTTCCATACGCGCTGGAAAAACCTTGCAAAATGGGAACGATATCCTCAATCGACATAGAACCGTCATCGACGTCTGGCCCCGAATATTTCAATTGAATCTGGACTTGCTCTTTTTCCATGTTAATTCTAGCCATGTGTATATCTTTACGAATAAAAGCTTCAAATGCAAATCATTTTTTGGGCAAATTGAACGATTAACGGAAACCACGAGGGTTTCAACTTATCGAAACCGACGAATCGGGGGATACATTCACTTTACCAACCGTCTAATTATCTCATCGGCCAGCGGGAGGCCGGAGTCGGTGAGGCGGATATGCGAACTATCGGGGGCGATGAAGCCGGCGTCAATGAGGGCGCGGAGGGTTTCCTCGCGGAGGGCTTTTTCCACCGGCATCCCGAAACGTCTCGCGAAATGCTCTCTCTCGATACCGCGGGCGGTGCGAAGGCCGAGCATGATAGCCTCGGAGATGCGGGAGTCGATACTATCGGTGTCGAAAATCAGGGGGCGCACCCCTTTCGATAATTTTTGGATATAAACGCTCAGGTCGGAGAGATTGGCGAATCGTCGGTTGCCGATAAAACTATGCGCCGAGGGACCCAAGCCCAAGAAATCGCCTTCCTCCCAGTAGCGGAGATTATGGCGGCATTCAAAACCGGGACGGGCGAAAGAGGAAACCTCATACCGAAAATAGCCATGTTTTTTCATCTCTTCGCTGATGCCGCGGTACATGGCGGCCAACAGGTCGTTATCGGGAAGGCGTAATTTGCCGGCGGTGACTTTCTTCTCGAGGGGGGTCCCTTTTTCGACGGTCAACTGGTAGTACGAAATATGGGGCGGCTCGAGAGCGATGACCTGATTTAAATCATCAGACAGCAACTTTGCGGATTGTCGCGGCAAACCGAAGATCATATCGACGCCGAAATTGGCGAAGCCGAGGGCGCGGGCGAGATAGACGGCGCGGAAGGAATCCTCCAGTTTATGTTTCCGGTCGAGTGTTTTCAAAAGACGGAGGTTAAAACTTTGAATCCCGAATATCGGTCGATTCACTCCGATTTTCTTAAGGTACTCCAGTTTGACGCTGTCGAGTGATTCCGGATTTATCTCGAAGGAAAATTCGAGGTCGCGGGCGAGCCGGAAATAATTATTTATGTCATCGATAAGGTCGCGAAGAAAATGGAAAGAGGCGAGCGAGGGGGTTCCTCCCCCGATGTAGATACTGTCCAGTACGCGAGATTCGACCGGGACATCATTGACCGCCAGGCGCAACTCTGTCCGAAGGGCATCGAGGTAAATCTGCTCCTGCTCGGTATGATAGGTGGTTTTATAGAAATCGCAGTAGCCGCAAAGGTTGGCGCAGAAAGGAAAATGGATATAGAGCGATAGCGACATTCTCAGAGCGCGGCAAAGAGGCGCTCCCAGCGGGTCTTGGAGGGGAAATTACCTATAAAGTAAAATCCCATCTGGATGACGGAATGGATGTAGGGGAAACTCCACTTAGGCGATTTCGGGTCGGGGACCCAGGACCAGTAAACAAAGAGGGCTTTGCCGCGGATTTTGTCTTCGGGCAAAAAGCCCCAGAAGCGGCTGTCCTGGCTTTCATCTCGGTTATCCCCGAGGACAAAATATTCGCCGGCGGGAACCTGAATAGGCCCGAAATTATCGCGAAAAGATAATTGCATCGGAAGAATTTTCGGGTCGGAGTTTTTCATATGGGGGTAGATTTCCGCCAGCCGGTTGTCCACATAAATCACCTTATCAACGACTTCCACCGTCTGCCCTGGAAGAGCCACGATTCGTTTGATATACTCTTTGGTCGGATTGAGGGGGGATTGGAATACTACAATATCGCCCTCTTTGGGCGAGCCGAAGGAGTATGCCAGTTTGTTGACGAAGATATAATCGCCCTCATAGAGAGTATCTTCCATGGATGACGAATCGACACGGTAGGCGGAGACGACGAAGAGGCGCAGGAAGATAGCGGCGCCAAGCGAAATCATGACCACCTCGAAATATTCGCGCCAGAGCGGTTTTTTCTTGCGCTGGCGTAGCGGCGGGGCAGTGGTGACCGTCGGCGTATCGATTTGCTGAAATTCTCTTAGCAGGAAGTCGTTATCCATACGATATCTCTATCGGACAATTTCGGTATTTCTTTAACTCCCTTGAGTTTCAAGGGATAAGGTAAGGGGGAAGGGGGCGGAGGTCAAGGGGGGGGTGGAGGATGCCATATAGCGCGTGGAAGTTTTGGGTCGCTTTGTTGTAGAATATATTGAGACAGTTGAAAGGTATAAAGATACCCGTAGTGAGTGATTCTTGGTGAGGAAACGGATTTGGACAGGGGGACAAGAAAGTTCTTGACAATTGCGAAGGCAAGGCAAATGCTATAGCGGGACTGGAGGCAATTGAATTTGCAATAATAATAGGAGGGAATTATGAAGTAAATCTCTGGAATTGTTAACCAAAATTTTCAAGTCAAAATAGGGGTGATTTAGATGAGCATTAAATCCATTTTCTTTTTTGGCTTATTGCTGGTTACGCCGGCAATTGGTCTGGGCACTATGATTGCGGTACCCTCGAAGGCTATAGATTTCGAGTGCAGTGTGGCCCCTGCGCCTGAATACGGTCAGTATTTCACAGTCAGTGCAAGTTTCTCGCTGAAGGATGAAACCTATTATATGGACCATGAGGGAGCTGGCGGTCGAGCGACGTTGATTACGTTTCCAAAACAGCAATTCATCGCTGGAGACACCACACTACTTGGCAGATTCGAGAAAGGCATTACTTATACGCTGAGTGCCACATACAGGGCTGTTAATCCGGGCAGATTCCACGTGGCAATGAAATTGAAGACTTATGATGAAGCAGACGCCAACGGTAGGGCAAAGGCTGGTGGCTATACTCATACTTCCTGCGATTGTGGGTACTACGTTGTCCAAGAGGGGACACCAACGCCTAGGTCAGTCATCCTCGACTCTGCTACCGGCCTGAGGATCACTATGTTAGCTGATTCACTTCCTCCCGGTGTTCCCAAACCTGCGGTACCATACCCTGTCGAGCTCAATGATACTCACATCAAAGGAAAGAGACAAGCGGATGAAAAGGCCAGAATTGATAAGATGAAAATCGAAGGGGAAAAGGCGCCAAGGCCACTTCCGCCTCACGTCGTTCACTTGAGGAAATTGAAGGACGGGTCATATGAACAGACCGGTCCAGTCAGCCTTCCTAAGCGAAGACAGTCTGAGGTGATATTTCGAGATACCGATTCCGGTGTCATTTTGAAACCACAGTTCCCCGACTCAATAAAGGAATCATGGTGGATACACTCAGCGGGTGACAGCGCCGTGTACCTGACACCGCCACGGGGTACCGGTGAAGTCTATCTGGAAGGTTTATTAGATGGCAAACCTCTGATTCTCCGAATTCAGTTGTCGGATGCATGGATTTTGGATGGAATCTTCAGATATACCGACCCTTTCGGCAATCTCGACAATCGCTTGTCATTGACTACGCTCTTTTTCTACTTGAAGAATTATCAAGGCGAATGGCAATATTGGATCAACGATTATACCGATGCAAATGGATATTTCGCTACCATGATATTCGATGCTGACGTTCTGGTGCAGGCAGTAAGCGACAATCCCTACTGCTTTGCGATTAGAACTGATGGAGAATTTAACCCTGGGGCCGATCTGGCCTATTATCATAGTTTCGCAGTCGGAATCGAGAACAATGTCAATTTTGATAATATCACTATTCCTGCGCAATATTGACCTTCCCCCCGAAAACTGGTCCATTTGAAACCTCGAATTTGGGGTTATAT
>DYGG01000082.1 GCA_020724775.1 Ignavibacterium sp.
AACGGTAGTAAGTTACGAGGTTGTCAAAACCCCCACTCGTGAATCGTGATGGACGAGTAACTCGGGGGGATTTTGACCTACGGCTGACTACGGCTGACAGCCTTTGTCACTGAGCCTTTCTATATTCAGGAAGAAGATGCCGTTCTCAAAAACCGGTTGACGAATTTTCGATTGCCGGTATATTGAAAGAGGAACGGTCGGAAGTCTAATTACTTGCAAAGGGCGGTTAGGATGAAAAGAAGGATAATGTGTTTGGTGATGGGGGTGATTTTCAGTTGCCCTCAGGTTTTATTTGCTGCGACGATTCATGTGCCGGCTGGCCAGGCGACGATACAGGCGGGGATAAACGCGGCGGTGAATGGGGACACGGTGCTGGTGGCGCCGGGGGTGTATATGGAAATCCTGGATTTTCTTGGCAAGTCCATTTTGGTGCTTGGCCATGGAGGCGCAGATAGTACCATTCTCACATATCCACTAGCGTGCGATTACTTAATCAGATTTGGGTCAGGAGAAGATACACTCGCAATTTTGGATGGTTTCCAGGTGCGGGATGTGGTCCACCGCTTGGCAGTAGTACAGGTTACAACTTCTTCAGCCACGATTCGATTTTGTCACTTCAAGGATAACCACAACAATGAAGGGGTTAGCTCGTGGGGAGTGATTGGGGTGTCGATGGGTAATTATCTCATTTGCCATGATAATGTATTTCGAGGGAATAGGTCTTTCAGTGCTGCATGTGTTGGAAATGCCACAGGTAGGGGGCGGATTTACGATAATATATTTGAGGACAATGAGGCGTTTGGAGATTTTGGGGGAGCTATCGCTATCGGTGGTGTGGCAACTTATGTGATTGAAGACAATCTCTTTATTGGGAATTCGAGTGGCATGGGTGGCGCTGTCTTCGTCAGCGAGAATAATAATACAGTTATTAGGAATAACACTTTTATTTCAAATATATCAGGTAATGGTGGAGGTGTCTGCGTATATTTCTACTGCAATAGCATCAACATTGAAAAGAACATATTCGTTAACAACAGCAGTGCTATCACAAATTTTTTCGGTTCTTCAGTCTTTGTAGATTACAATAATACACTGAATAACGAATACGGTGGATCTATTGACCCGGGGCTATGTAGTTTCTCGGCAGACCCGCAGTTCTGTGATACTGCGTCAGGAAATTACGGGCTTATGCCGACATCCCCGTGTTTGCCGGAGAATAATATCTGCGGAGTAATTGTCGGCGCTTGTGGAATTGGCTGCGGCGTGGAGGTCCTGGCCTGCGGGATAGATAATGACCTTCTAAGCAATGTTACGGACCATAATCCGAAGATTGTCTGGGAATATTATGATATGCAGTCTTTACCGCAAGACAGCTTCGAACTCGCGGTCGGGGCGGATGACGACTGGGCCTATGCTGAGATGTGGAATCCGGCGCCGGTGGCAAGCAGCGATACTTTTGTCACCTATGCCGGAGCGCCGCTACTTGACGGCGAAACCTATTATCTGAGACTGAGAGTTCATAACGGAACGATTTGGTCGGCGTGGTATGACACGCTCTTTCGGATGAACTCGCTGCCGTCGGTGCCGTCACCGCTCTATCCCGCCGATGAGGAAGTGGTCAAAGAAACTTTTCCGACTCTCTATATCCAGAACTCCAGCGACGCCGAAGCCGATTCGCTCACTTACGATTTCCGGATAGCCAAATGGAATCCGCTGGGGCCTCCCTTTGACCCTTTCGTTGATTCTGCGGATAATTTCGAGGGAGAGGATTCCACCGGCTGGACAGTGCCGAATGAATATCCTCTCGAGGATAATCAAAAATATTTCTGGATGGCGCGCTCTTTCGACCAGTTTGAAAAGTCCGGCTGGTCGGACCCGCTGCGTTCGTTCTGGGTGAACACGGTGGAAGAAGCCCCCTGGCCTTTCGACTTGATTAGTCCTCCGGATACGTCCGGCTCAATCATCTTTGATATGCTTCCCCAGTTTTACTGGCGTATAGTAACCGAGCCGGACCCGTTCGACAATGTCACCCAGACGCTTTATCTTGCGGTGGACAGCAACTTTCAGTTTGTGCAGACGATTAGCGACATACCTTTCAACTATTATGACCTTTCAGACAATCTCTGGTTCGGAACCCGTTACTGGTGGAAAGTGAAAGCGGAAGATGCCAACGGCAATGCCACATATTCGAGCAACACTCTCTCTTTCCGCACCTGGAAGTTGGGGGATGCCAATGGCGATTGGGTGGTCAATATTCTGGATGTGACATTTTTGATAAGCGCGCTATATAAGGGCGGCAGCCAACCCTTGCCGTCGTATGTCGGGGATGCCAACGGCAACTGTGTGACCAACATTCTCGATGCCACATATTTGATTGCGTATCTTTATAAGAGCGGAACCTCGCCCAGGGTGGGGTGTGAATAGACCGAATAAAGCGGTCTTTCGGGCCGTTCCGACGGAAGAAGGTGAGGCAATTTCAGGGCAGACGAGGTTGTCTCGGGGGGATTTTGGGCTACTCGGCTCTGTGATTAATGAAGAAAAGAGCGGCAGGTCACAATTTTACGCCGCGAGAGCCAGTGATGAATCTGCTTTGCAGATGTCAGCGTAAAATCAAGACCTGCCGCAACGGTAGTAAGATACGAGGTTGTCAAAACCCCCACTCGTCATACGCGATGGACAAGTAACTCGGGGGGATTTTGGGCTACTCGGCTCTGTGATTAATGAAGAAAAGAG
>DYGG01000049.1 GCA_020724775.1 Ignavibacterium sp.
CAGAAAAACTCGAAACCGTGAGGTTATGATTGGACCAATAAATGGGGGAAGGTCAACGTACTTGCATTGTCGCGCACGGGTTCCAAGAACCAGTTCATTACATTCCTCCAAGTTCAAGCTTACATACAGAATAAGGTATCATCCTGTTCTCAAACACAAGATTCGCTAAATCCGAAACAAAGGCGCGCGCATAGTGCCCCTGTGTCCAGACAGAACCCACCTATTGTGATTACCGCCGCTACGTAGCCAACGATTTGCCCCAAGATCACACAGAATGACAGGGGAACATCACCATTCCTTGAACCCCTGTAATTACACTCCAACCACGTCTACCTGCCAATGCCGATGTATTTGTTTCCGCTCTCATTCTTCTTCTGCTCAGTCTCTACTCCCGGCCCACCCCGGATTATCGCCAAATCGCCGTCCGTCATGATATTCGGGTTCAGTTTGAGCGCTTTCTCGATCTCCTTATAGGCTGCGTTGATCTGGCCGACGGCTTGATAAGCGCATCCGAGATTCCAATGATAGACCGCCTGATGAGCCTTACTGCCCTGGAGGCTTTCTTTTTCCAGAAACAGCGCCCGGTTGAAATTCGAGACCGCGTTTTTGGCGGAGTCTTGGGCGAAGAGAATCAATCCCAAAGAATTGTACGCGGGAGCGTACTTATTATCAAATTTAGTACATCTGGCATAGCAAACCTTTGCGCTGTCCAAGTCAGGAATGAGTTCGAATGTTCGCCCTTTCCAATAATGGGCTTCTGCAAATCTCGGGTCAATGGACAGAGCGGAATCAAAATGTTGGCGAGCCATCCATATAAAACCGGTATCACCAGCCAGATCTGGCGAGAACAACGCGGCAATTCCCATAAATAGAAACACGCGTTTCCGGTCAGGATACGCCGGGCTTACGCTTAAAGATTTTCGCCATTCAACCAATGCTTCGTCAAGCCTGTCCTGGGCATAGTAGATAACCCCTAGCGACTGATGCGCTTCCGCGAGACTTGAGTCGCAGCGGAGTGCAGCCTCAAATGATTCCGCGGCCAGAGTATAGGAATTAGTCTCATAGTGCCGTTTCCCCATATCCAGAAACTTGTCACAGTCGGTGGCGGGTGAACTCGCGGCCAACACCAGAGTCAACAATAAAACTGCCATATACTCCTTACATTCTTTCTCCGGAAGGGAGCCCTGCGGCTCCCCCCCGAGCGTTAATATAGCATGAATGATAGCCACCATACAACACAGTGCCAATCGAAAGCCGGGCAAAGGAACAAATACTCGTCGCTCACGAGCGTCGGCGGCATTGCCCAAACGGCTGAAGCCATGGCCATCACCCACAGAGCCAGGATGCCGACTTTCCACCTAATCCGTGGCCTCTTCATCAGGAAACCTCCCTTCATTGTGTATTAGTGTTAATGTGGCGAGTCTTTACAGCCCTGTTGATGATCATCTTTTCCTCGCCTGATGGACATCCACACATTTCCACGACTTCAAATCTTCCCGTTGCTATCCCCCCGCGCAATTCAAATATCAATCGTCCGATAAAATTGCCTTGATTGGCCATCCTCACCGAATCATATTCCAGAAAGGCTCCCAGAAGCGATGCCTCCATGATAGTCCCGGTCAATTCCCCTCTGTTATAGCAGAAGTCCGACTCCGAGCCTACCACTGGGTCATCATTTGCAATAGAACTGCGTATTGTATTGAGGCTAATGAGGGATATTAGCAAAATAAACAAGATTCCACTCCCATAGACTATACGGTCGATTATTATCTTGGCCACGTTTCGACTTACCTCGTCCTGGTCACTCGAAGCAATATGCTGATGGAGTTCCAGTTCATGCATCAAATCGGAGACTAGCAAACATAATGCCAAATTTCGCCATAGATTGAACTAACAAGAGCATATTGACTATCAAGCAATTACAGGAAATTCGTCATCATCGCCCCTACAGTCAACTCGTAATTTACGAGATGTTACCTGTGCAGACTCGTAATTTACGAGCTCAGAAAACGATTAGAATCTGTGTGTCATGAAAAAACAGAAGGATTAGTTATTCGCAGTCACTCTTCCCCAAGCCCCACTTTTTCGACCGATACCTGACCGTGCCCTCCGTCACCCCCAACTCACGCGCCGTGGCCGATTGGTTCCAGCCGGTCCGCTCCAGAGTTCTCAGAAGAAGTTCCTGCTCCGTTGATACCGCCTCCGTCACCAGAGCCAGCATCCCCCCTAAATCGCCCCCCGCCAGATGATGCAGCCGCTGAATCTCCGCCCGAAGTTCCCGCAGATTGCCGGGCCAATCCCGCTCCTCCAGAGGCCGACAGAGGTCATAAAGTTGCTCCAGACGTCCATTCGTGTCAAAATCAACCTGGCACTGCTCCAGAAAATACCGGACCAAAAGCGGTATATCCGGCATCCGTTCGCTCAGCGGCGGAAGCGAAATCGGAACCTCATTGAGACGATGATACAGGTCGGAGCGGAACCGCCCCTCCTTCAAAAGTGTCTCCAGGTCCTGATTGGTGGCGGCAATCAGACGGAAATTGAGAGGCTGATTTTCGGTACTTCCCAGATGCCGAATCGCCCGCGATTCGATTACTTCCAGAAGTTTCGCCTGAAACTGGGGCGTGGTATCGGCAATCTCATTGAGGTAAAAAGTCCCGTTATCGGCTTTCTCCAGCAACCCGGGCTTATCGTTGTCGGCTCCGGTGAACGCCCCTTTCTTAAACCCGAAAAGTTCCGATTCCGCCATCCCCTCCGGTATGGCAGCGCAGTTGACCGACACAAACAGGCCCGGACGCCCCGAGCAGACATGAATGTACCGCGCTAACTGGTCTTTTCCGGAGCCGGTCGGTCCGGTCAATAAGACACTCATCGATGAGTCGGCGATATTCTCCGCCAACTTCCGTATCTTGACAATCGCCGGACTGGCGCCGATAAACTCATCCCCGTTATTGCCGGCAAAACTTGATCTAATCCTATGGCTCTGACCGGCAATACCTCCCAATCCCCGGTTCACTTTCTCTATATATGGCGCAATCTCTTCCGATTCGAAATATTCTTTGGCCAGATAAAGAAGCGCCGCCCGCTCTCCCTCACTGTAGAGACCCGAAAGCGCCGCCAGGTAACGGGTCACCGCCAGTTCATACCGGCTCGATATCATTGAATAAAGTTCGCTCGCTTTCTTGAACCATGCCCGGGCTCTTTCGGTCTCGCCGCGATGGAGCGACACCTGCGCAAAAACCCGCCAGCAGGCGGCAATCTCGGCTCGCTCGTTGATTCTCTCAGCGACCGCCAGCGCCTCCTCGGCATACTTCTGCGCCCGGTCGAAATCCTTAAGCCCCAGATAGGCATCTGCCAACAGCCGCTTGGTCTGGGAGATGAGGTCGGATTCAGGGGCAATTGTGATAGAAATTGCCAGTCCTGATTCTAGGCACTTTCTTGCACTATCGAAATCACCTTGAACATTGAGAACCCAGCCCATGTATTCAAGATAGATTGAACTATCTCGTTCAGATTGTGGTACTAAGCATTTGACTTCTTCAAGAATTTTGCGGCTGCCTTGGTAATCACCTTTCATTGCAAGCGAGAGCCCAAAACCAGTATAGAAGCTATACCGCAATCTATCAGACAATGAATAAATGTCATTTGTTAAAGACCGATAGAGGGCCAGAGATTTCGTAATTCTTCCCCCGAGTCGGAATACTGTAGATAAATTGTTTCCAAAAGCAGTCCTGGCTTCACCCAAACCAAGATTAGAATAAATATCCATGCACGTCTGCAGACGGCTCGCGGATGAATCGAGGTCGCCGCTGAGAAGGTCAAGATAAGCTAATTTTACCGCTGCTCGAGCAACACCCCTCAAATCGTCGCATCTCTTGTAACTGGCGTATGATTCAAGAAGTGCCTCTCGAGCATCTGGATGACTGCCTACGGCCAAATACTTCCAACCCTGCAAGTATTTTGCCCAAGCATACTTCTGATTATCGTGGTAGTTCTTATAGAAAGCGATAGCACAATCCAATAGATGATCTACATCATAATGGGCCTTTGAAAGAGAGACTTCTACCTTCAGCAAACAGTAATAGGCATGTTCACTCTCGGATAGCGTCTCAAACTTCACCCGCATCAACTCTGATTCGGCGTCAGATAAAGCCTTCTCGGACAGCAATATCTCAATCTTTGATAATAACGATTGGCTCGCGATTGGTTTCATAATCCGATATGATAATATTCCAATATGTCACAACTAATCTTATAAATAATGGACCAGCAAACCTAATATTTCTAATTGTTGGCTGTGAGTCCATATTGACTTCAATGTCAGATGGTCTTGATATCGTCGACACTCGTATGCCTATGTTAGAGGCGAATGGGTCATCCCATGGATGCGCATTCAATCTTGTTTCAAGAATGCTCATCTGGTTCCTTGGATATGTTATGCCCCCAATTGCAGCCTCACTCGCAATCAGTAAAATGGCGCCCACAATCAGGAAAACTATAAATCTTCTCATAAAAACCTCCTCACCCTAATTATCGTCAGTGAGGACCATTTTCTCCATTTAATATTCATATCTTTCATCGTTACGCCGCTATGGCTATATTCTTCTGCCCCCCCAATCCCCGGTTCACTTTCTCTATATATAGCGCAATCTCTTCCGATTCGAAATATTCTTGTGAGGAATTATATTTCACCAGACTCTTCTCTGTTAAGGTTACTCCCTATCATCAAGCCAGAGCCAATACCATAACCGAGGCTTGACCTCTATCTATCTGAAAATCACTTGTCAAACGTTGGAAACGACTACAGACGGTGTCGGGACGTGGCTGAATCTGCCCAATTAATTAAATCGGCGAATCTTTAACAACTCTTGAATCTTTAGAAATCCGTTCCCAACCTGCAATTTACGAATTAACCTTACTTAAATTAAACGCCGCCGGCATATTTTTGTCAAGTAAAATTTATATAAAAAAACCTCTTTTTCAGCCGTAACTGACAATAACCGATACAAATATCGATATTTGCCCAAAATCCGTTCCTCCCCCTTTCGCCGGCGGAAAAATTTTACTATCTTAGCGCTTTGAAATCTTATGGAACTAAGGAGCGCCTGTGCAGAATTTTACCTTTTACCTTCCGACCAAACTGATATTCGGTCCCGGCGAAATCGCTCAGGTCGGCGCCGAGGCGAAAAAACTGGGCGAGAGAGCGATGATTGTTACCGGCCGACGGTCATCGGCCGCGCATGGAATCATAAACCGGGTGACCGACCTTCTCGAAAAAGATGGAGTCGGTGCGGTTGTTTTCGACAAAATCGAGCCGAACCCAAGGACCTCCACTATCGATGAGGCCGGGGCGCTCGCCCGCAAAAACGGCTGTGACCTGGTCATCGGGCTGGGGGGAGGTTCGCCGATGGATGCCGCCAAGGCGGTCGCTCTGGTCGCCGCCGAGAACCATCCGATCTGGGACTATGTCAATCATGGACAGGCCGTCGTAAAAAAACCTCTGGCGGCGCTACCGGTAATCGAAATCCCGACCCTTGCCGCCACCGGCTCGGAAGCCAACTCCGGCGGAGTTATCACCAACTGGGAAACCCACGAGAAAGCGGTCTTCGGCTCCCCGCTGCTGTTCCCGAAAGTTTCCATCATCGACCCGGAACTGACCGTCACCGTGCCGGAAGACTATACCATTGATGGCGGAATTGATATTATCTGCCATGTGATGGAGGGATTTTTCACCGGAATCGACGATACTCCTATTCAGGACCGTTTCTCCTTAGCGGTAGTGCGCACCGTGATGGATTGCCTTCCGGTGGCGGTAAAGGAGCCGGATAATATCTCCGCCCGCTCCAACCTTTCCTGGGCATCGGCGGTGGCGCTCTCCGGGATAATCGGTCCCGGACGTCGCGGCAGTTATCCGCTTCACGCCATGCAGCATGCCCTCTCGGCATATTATGACATTTCGCACGGACGGGGACTGGCGCTTCTTCTCCCCTATCTTATGGAATATACCTACCCCACCCGCCCTTCCAAATATGCTTTCATGGCGCGGGAACTGTTCGGTATTGACCCCGAAGGAAAATCGGAACTGGAGCAGGCGAAACTGGGACTGGAATGGATGATTGATTTCCTTCGCTCGGTGGGACGGTTTATGAAGATGAAGGATGTCGGCATCAGCGATGATTCCAGGTTCGAAAAAATGGCGGAAGATACGATAAGGATATATTCTCCGAACAAGCAGTTTCTGGTCAACCCTCGCCCGCTTTTCAAAGAAGATATCGTCCGGATTTTCCGCATGGCAATCTAGTCGCGCCGGGTAAAATCTTTCTTTCGAGTGCGACACGGTTTGCCGATGGGAGCAACCGGTTTCGCTTTCTTTCCTATTTTCGTTCCTTCATCCAGTGCCGTCTGAGGCGACCGGCTTGCGCCTAATATGGCGCCCAAATCTTCACTTGCCATCAATTCATTCAATTTTGTACCGTTACGCAATTCGCGACGGAAACGGACAATTTGCGTCAATAGAAAACCTGCCTGCAAAAAGGGAATGAGTATATGGAGCAGAAAATTCTCGAATTCTTCGGCGCGGTGAGCAACCAGGTCTGGGGACCGCCGATGCTGATTCTAATTGTCGGGACCGGAATTTTTTTGACTGTCCGTCTCCGCGGACTTCAGTTCTTTGGCCTCTGGCGCTCCCTGAAACTGGCCTTTGTGGAACGCAAGGAGTCACAGCAATCAGAGGGGGATATATCGCATTTTCAAGCCCTGATGACCGCTCTTGCCGCCACCGTCGGCACCGGCAATATCGCCGGCGTCGCTACCGCCATTACATTGGGAGGACCGGGCGCCCTGTTCTGGATGTGGCTCACCGGATTGGTCGGAATGGCGACCAAATATTCCGAAGCGGTGCTGGCGGTGAAATATCGGGTGGTGGATGAAAACGGGAATATGAGCGGGGGACCGATGTATTATATCAGCCGGGGATTGGGATGGAAATGGCTCGGTATTCTCTTTGCCGTATTCGCCTCCATCGCCGCCTTTGGCATCGGCAATATGGTGCAGTCGAATTCGGTGGCTGATGCCGTCGCTTCCCATTTCGGCGTCTCCAAATGGATAACCGGCGGCATACTTGCCGTCGCCACGGCGCTGGTCATTATCGGCGGCATCAAGAGCATCGGCCGTGTCACAACGTTATTGGTGCCATTCATGATTGCCGTCTATGGCATCGGCGCCATCATAGTCGTCATAATTAAATTCTCCGCCATTCCGGAGGTCTTCTCCATGGTCTTCACCAACGCCTTCAGTTCCACCGCCGCCGCCGGTGGGTTCGCCGGCGCCACCGTTATGCAGGGAATACGCTGGGGAGTGGCGCGCGGCGTTTTCTCCAATGAAAGCGGGCTGGGAAGTTCCCCTATCGCCGCCGCCGCGGCAAAAACCAGAGACCCCGTCCGGCAGGCGCTGGTTTCCATGACGCAGACCTTCATTGATACTATCGTGGTATGCTCCTTAACCGGATTTGTGATTCTTTCAACCGGTGTCTGGACCAACGGGCAGACCGGCGCGCCGCTGACCGCCACCGCTTTCTCCGCCGGACTGCCGGGACAGTGGGGCGGAATCATCGTCGCCCTCGGACTGATTTTCTTCGCCTACTCAACACTCCTGGGATGGAGTTATTACGGTGAAAAGGCGCTGGAATTCCTTCTCGGAGTCAAATCAATCGTGCCGTACCGGGTGATATTCTGCATCTTTGTCTGGGTCGGAGCGGTGGCAAAACTGGAACTGGTCTGGAGTGTTGCCGATGTCTTCAACGGCCTGATGGCGCTTCCCAATCTGATAGCGTTACTGCTGTTGTCGGGCGTTATCGTTAGTGAAACGAAAAAATATTACTGAGATATAAGATTGAATTCAGCCTTACGTCGGGGGAAAGCCAACCAATTCTTTTTTCGCTAAAGAACTCTCTCTTCCGTTGCGGCCGCAGGCCGTTTCAATTGTCGGAGCGGAGGCCCCATCGAGCCGTAGAGATTTCTATCCCATTCCAGCGGAATCAGGAATTCCCCTTTGACCGTCCATTTTATTGCCGCCCCTTTGGGAAGCGAATCAGCAACCCGCGGTTGAAAACTTAAAACATTTTCCGCCAGATTCCACTCTCCCATCTCCTTAATCGGCTCCCCCTTTCCGATGAATTCGGTAATTATGGAGGCAACCGCATCTTCCGAGCAGCGCAGGGTAATCAGGCGCATGGAAGCATCGGCCGCCGGCAATTGCGCCGAGAACGCCGCTCCGGTCAACTCTTCGACGGTCGGAGGAATGGCGCCGTCAAGAATTTCAAATGTCGATATTACCGACCCCAGTCCGCGCAGCAGTTGATTAAAGCGACGGAAATCTTCGAGGCTGTCCGGAAAAGGATTCGCCTGCGGCAAAGTTAGCAGATAGATATAATCGGAATTTCTTCCCAGAACCGCCACCGGTGAGGGAGTATCTTCATTCCCTATCTCATCGCGCCACTCCTCGGAGAGTGCGATAAAACTCAAAACATTCTTCGGAGCAGACAGATTTCCCAGCGGCTGATACTCCAGAGAAATCAAGTGCGCCGCTCCCGGGAGAATCTCCTCCCTTTCTGACGCCGACATTTCGTGAATGCGATAAGTCTCTTTTGACCACGACGTCGGTACCGTCACTTTGAAACCGGCTTTCTGAAAAACAAGTTGGCGATCGGAGGGGGCGTTTAATTTCTGACTTCTAATGTCTGGCTTCTCTTCTCCGCATGCGGCGATAAGAACCAAACAGAATAATATCGATAAAACAGGTTTCATAATTGTTCCACTTTCATCGGTTTCTCGACTGTAACTTCCAGCGATGCGGCATCACGAGATTTCTCCAGACCGTTACGTAACTCATGCGGAATATCGTCAATAAGTATTAATTCAATCTCAGGTTCTTGCGGAAAGCGACCGATTTGGCGTCGTCTGGCAAATTCATCATACATATCCTGCTCGGTAAAAATCAATATTCGCCTTTCGAGACCATGGGCATTATGAAGATAAAACGTATCCGCAAGAATCTTATGAAATTTCCCCGCTCCTTCCCTTTTCTTTCTTGTTCTTGCTTTGCTCGTGGAGATATTTGCGGCGATTTTGCTGTCGTCGCTAACCGCGTCAAAATTGAATGACCCGCCCCATATCAATGGCACCTGGCGTTCCTGAAATGTCTGATGAAACTTCCCCTGAAGAAAATTCTCGCGAATCCATCTCTCGACCAAACGTTGAGCGGCGGTATTAGCCATAGTTCTAATATCGGACTTTTTCCGACATTATGAACTTGCCTACATATTCGTATAATTCGGTCCTCCGCCTCCTTCCGGAACCACCCATTTGATTATCTGGTACGGGTCGGCGATATCGCAGGTCTTGCAATGAACGCAGTTCGACGGGGTAAGTTGAAGTTTTTTCTTGCCTGGTCGTGCGGGGTCTTCGACCATTTCATACACCTGCGCCGGACAGAAATGCTGGCAGGGATTGCCGTACTCCTCGGTGCAGCGGTTATTGCAAATATCGTAATCGGCAATCACCAGATGCGGCGGCTGCTCTTCTTCATGCTTGGTGCCGCTGTGATAAACATCGGTCAGTTTGTCAAAGAGATATTTGTTGTCGAATTTCAAATCTTTCTTGAGGCCATCCTCGCCGTAGCGGGCGATATACTGCGTAAGCGGCATCATCGCTTTATGGTCCGGCTCCGTTTCACGGCGGTCAAAGAGCCCTTTTCCGCCGGAAATCATCTGCAGACCGGAATTTATCATTCCGGCGAGAAGCCCATGCTCGAATCCCGAGTGGAAATTCCGCACTGCAAATAATTCCTCTTTTGCCCAGGATTCTTCAAACCGCGACTCCATCCCCCGCAGTGTAGCATGGCTGAAATCATTTTTCTCCAGGGCTTCGCAAACCGTTTCGGCGGCAAGCATCCCTGATTTAATCGCCAGATGCACCCCTTTCAGCCGCTGCGAATCAAGAAATCCGGCGGAATCGCCAATCAGAAGCAAACCGTCATGGTACAACCGCGGCATGGCGTAATATCCCCCTTCTGGAATGGTCTTCGCCCCGTAGTGAAGCATCGTGCCCCCTTCGAAAATCTTCCGTACCAAGGGATGAGTCTTGAATAACTGAAATTTGTAATGCGGGTCATTGGCGGGATTGGGGCTGTTCAATCCGACAGCATAACCCGCCGCCGCCATTTTGCCGCCCATGTCATAGATAAATCCGCCGCCGTACTCCTCGTTTGGCTGAGGCCAGCCAAAAGTATGAATAACTTCCCCCTCCCGTAAACGCCCCTCCGGAATCTCCCAGACTTCCTTCACGCCGGTCAGATACGACTGAGGCAGTTTCCCCTCGCGCAGATTCAATTTTTCTATCGCTTCCTTGCTGAGCGAGCCATGCACTCCTTCGGCAAGCACCGTGACTTTTGCCTTTAAGAGAGAGCCCGGTTCAAAGTTGGAGCGAGGCTCTCCTTCTTTGTCCAGCCCCAGGTCAACTGTCCGTACCCCGGTGACTTTACCCTCTTCAATCAGCAATTCAAACCCGCCGGTGCCGGGGAAAATGTTGATGCCCAGTCCTTCCACCTGCTCGCCGAACCAACCTGTGAACTTATTTAAGGAAATTATGAAATTCCCTTCGTTGCGGAACGGTTTCGGCAAAAAAGGAAATTTGACCTGTGATTTGGAGGTGAAATAATAAAGAGAATCCGGTCCCACCGGCTTCTCGAACGGCATCCCCCGGTCAAGAAAGTCCGGCATCAGTTCCCGCAGCGAACGGGGATTGAGAATCGCCCCTGAAAGAGAATGCGCTCCCGGATAGGAGCCTTTCTCAATCACCATTATTTCCGGCTGGGGCATTTTTCCGCCGGTTTGATTTATGAGATTAGTCAGATGGTATGCAAACGCCAATCCGGCCGGTCCGGCGCCAACCACAAGAATATCAACTTCGAGAGTTTCTCTCTGGATATCCATAGTACTCCCTCAAAGAGAAAAAGTAAAATTGTTCAACAGGGGAATATAAGAAATCCCGGCGTCTGCGCACAAGAAATTGTCAGGAACGGGCGCTGCGACCGTTCTCGCTGCGGCCATTCTCAGTCGGGTCGGACCCGTTCGATTTAATCTGGAGCATCTCCATTATCTTCTGACGATTGCAACCCACCGTCATCAGCCTCCCGGCAATGATAATCGGTTTGCGGAGCAGGTCATTATCTTCCGCCATATAGGTGATTATCTGTTTGCGGTCAGGAAGTTCCCTATCCAGTTGATGCTTCTTGTATGCTTTGGAGCCCACATTGATAAAATGCTTGATATCAATGTGACGGATAATACGATTCAACTCATCGTATGTGAGCGGTTGTTTCGTCAAATCACGGACTCGCAAGTCCAGGTCCTGTGTCTGCAGGAACTGACGCATTTCTTCGCAGTTGGTTTCGTGAGGATATGTATAGAAATCAACTCGCTTTTGCATATAACCTCCAGGTCGCCTGATGACACAAGTCTATTGGAGACCGGTAAGAAAGTCTAAACCATTTCACCCACAGGGGTTTGGTAAGGGGAATACCTGGATTATCGGCATCCCTCACAAAAGGATTATTATTATATATAATTTTTAACAATTGTCCACCTATTTTTTGGCGATTTTTTCAATTTTTTTTGTGCCCGGATGCGCTGGTAACTCTAACCTCCTATTACGGTTACCCTAAACTCCAAAAGACGCCACAGCCACTCGGCGACCTTTTCTCAATTGCACCATTTTTCACTTACCTGAATTTCCCATGAGGAAGTTCACAGTCTGACGGCAAACGGGCACTTCCACTTGATTTAACAATCTAATTGCTCTCCGGTTCCCGATACATTTCAGAATTCAGAACGATTCCGACATGTATGCGGTGAAGAGTGAGGTATGGGGATTGTACCTAAAATTGACTGACAGTTAGACGAGTATCGACTGAAAATGTTTCGCAAAATTCGCCCCGCAAAAATTAATCGTCATCGTCGGCCAGCGCCAGACGATTCTTCGCCATCCTCTTTTCCGGATAGACCACTTCCACTTCACCCCCACCAATCTCCTGCAATTTCGCTATGGCGCCGTCAATAAGGAAATCGGGGGTAGACGCCCCCGCCGAAAGACCGACCACATCGATCTTCTTATCGCTGTACTCAAACCAGCCCGAACGGATATCGTCAGGGGAGTTAATCAGGTAAGCGATTCCGCAGATCGCTTTGGAAATTTGCGCCAGTCGTTTGGAATTCGCCGATGATTCCGAGCCGACCACCAACATCATATCGACCTTGGGGGCCAGGTCCATTATCGCCGCCTGACGTTGATTGGTGGCGTTGCAAATGGTATTAAAGATTTCAATCTGGGGATACTTTTCTTTGGCTCTCCGCTCCACCTCGACAAAGTCCGAAACGCGCGCGGTGGTCTGGGAAGTCATCGCCAGTTTCCCGTCGATTGGACCCAGCGCTTCCAGCGCGTCAAGAGTCGGAATGACCGTTACTTTATCAGGCGCATGCCCCATTATTCCGATGGTCTCATCATGTTTGTCGTCGCCTAAATGCAGAACATGATAACCGTTTTCGGCCAGTTTCTTGACTATCTTATGAATTCTTATCACCAGCGGACAGGTGGCATCGACCACCTTGAGCCCTCTTTCTTCCGCTTTGCGGAAAACTTCCGGTGATGCCCCATGGGCGGAAATTATTAAAGTCCCTTCCTTTACATCTTCCAGAGAGAACGACTGGCCCACTCCTTCCCGACGGAATTTCTCTACAATCGCCTCATTATGCACGATTTCGTTGAGAATGGTAACACTGCCGTTGCTGCCGGCGGTTTCCTCTGCAATTGCGATAGCCCTCTTCACACCCATGCAAAATCCGTAATGCTGGGCGATTATTATCTGCTTCAATTCATTTCACTCCTAAAAGGTCCTTGGACTGATTAAACGCCTTATATGACGAGCGCACTAACGGCCCGGCTTCAACATGTTGAAAACCGATTTCCTTGCCGATAGCCGCTATCTCCTTGAATTCATCGGGACGATAGAATTTCTCAATCGGAAGATGTTTCTCCGACGGCCGCAGATACTGGCCTGCGGTCACTATCTGAGTGCCGGTGGCATAAATTCGCTCCATCAGTTCCTTGATTTCATCCAGCGTCTCCCCCAGTCCGACCATAAAGCCGGTCTTGACCACCGGTCGGGGCGAAAAACTGTCGCCCATTCTCAGGACCGCAAGGGAGCGCTCCAAAACGGCGCCGGGACGAACCCGGCGATACAATCGCTCCACCGTCTCGACATTATGCGCAAAAACATCCGGTCTGGCAAGCAGAACCGTTCGCACCGAATCTTCCTTCCCTTTCATATCCGGAATCAACACTTCAATCTTGACTTCGCTATCCTGCCTTCGGAGGAGCTCTATAGTCCGGGCAAAAATAGAGGCTCCTCCATCCGGCAGGTCATCTCTTGTAACAGAAGTTATAACCACCTGCTTCAATCTCAGTTCCGCCACCACTCTGGACAACCGGGCCGGCTCTTCGAGGTCAAGGCCCAGAGGCCGCGCCGTGGTCACATCACAGAATCGGCACCCCCGGGTGCAGTGATTTCCGAGAATGAGAAATGTGGCTGTCCCCGCGCCGAAACATTCCCGGATGTTCGGACAGGAGGCTTCCTGACAGACCGAATGCAGATTATGCCGCGCCAGAATATCCTTAATACGGAAATATTCGGGAGTAAAATGGGCAGTAACTTTTAGCCATTCCGGGAGACGACGACGTCCTTCGCCGGCGGCGGGCGATTTTATCAATTGAGAGGTATGCCCCGAAGGGGATATATTAACGCTCATGACAATCCATATCTGATTTTATTTAAATACAGATACGAGATTTTCGAGATAATATTTGGTGAGGGTTAAATCTTCATCCAGTTCGGTGTGGAAACTGCTTACGAGGCAATTGTTTTGAATAAGGAGAATCGGTTTGCCGTTATGTTCTGAAAGAATCTTGACCCCTTTTCCGACCCGTGAGACGATGGGAGCGCGAATGAATGACGCCGACAGAAGGGACGGCTTTCCGTTCAATTCTGCCCGCACCTCCGTATGGAAGGAATCCACTTGTCTTCCGTAAGCGTTCCTTTTGACCGAAATATCTATCACTTGAAGCGGCTTGACGCGCTCGTCATCAACTTCCTGCGCCAGCATAATCATACCGGCGCACGTGCCCCAGACCCCTTTCTGGCGGCAGAGTTCCTGCAACTTTGAGCGCATCCCGAAGCGGTCAAGCAGAAGATTCATGGTGGTTGATTCTCCCCCCGGAATTATCAATCCGTCAAGCCCCTCCAGGTCAGGCAATGCCCGTACTTCTCGGGCGTTCGCATTCAGTAAGGAAAGCCGGAATAAATGACGCTCA
The DNA here is from genome assembly GCA_020724775.1 of Ignavibacterium sp. Classification (GTDB taxonomy): domain Bacteria; phylum Zixibacteria; class MSB-5A5; order GN15; family PGXB01; genus DYGG01. The sequence goes on from DYGG01000049.1 coordinate 14,421, forward strand.
AAATCCCCCTGAAGCGCCAGAACTCCGACAGTCAGATGGGAATACATAACTGCTCGCGACGGTAACCGGTCTCACCGCACCTGTAGAAGATTCTCCTGCGGAATCTGCGCCGCCGATATCCCTTTCATCGCTTCGCCCAGTCCCCGGCTGCATTCGGCGACCACTTTCGGGTCATTGAACTGCGCCACGGCGGTGACAATGGCGACGGCTCGTCTATCAGGATTGGAGGATTTGAAAATTCCGCTGCCGACAAATACCGCTTCGGCGCCCAGTTTCATCACCAGAGCGGCATCAGCCGGAGTGGCAACCCCGCCGGCGGCGAAGTTTGGCACCGGAAGTTTCCCGGTCCGGGCAACCAGCCGCACCAATTCTATCGGCGCCGCCAGTTCTTTGGCCGCTCCGAAAAGTTCTTCTTCCGACATAACCGTCAATCGTTTCATAGCGGCATTAATCTCCCGCAGATGTTTCACCGCTTCCGACACATCGCCGGTGCCGGCTTCACCTTTGGTTCGAATCAAAGCCGCGCCTTCGGAAATCCGTCGTAAGGCTTCTCCCAGATTACGGCAACCGCAGACAAACGGGACACGGAATCTCCATTTGTCGATATGATACTGGTAATCGGCCGGGGTGAGAACTTCCGATTCATCGATGAAATCAACTTTGAGCGCTTCCAGAACTTCCGCTTCCGCAAAATGACCTATCCGGCATTTTGCCATTACCGGAATCGAAACGGCGTTTTTTATCGCCTCAATGATAGATGGGTCAGCCATCCGCGCCACACCTCCTTCGGCGCGAATATCGGCCGGCACCCGCTCCAGTGCCATTACCGCGGCCGCTCCCGACTGCTCCGCAATTTTTGCCTGCTCCGCGCAGGTAACATCCATTATAACGCCCCCTTTGAGCATTTCCGCCAGACCAACCCGCAGGCGATAATCTTTATCTTCCAGATTCATTCTATACGCTCCTCTCAACAACCATAATTTCCCTGCTATTCAGAAAAGCAGATATCGCGTCATGATGCTCGATTTCTTTGGCCCCGCCGAGCCAAACCTTTCCAGAATTACATACGAAATATAATAGCAAAAGACTCGAAATTGCAACCCCTCTTTCTGCGGAAAAGTCATTGTCTCAGAGACAAAAAAGGGTATGCCGCCAGACGGCACACCCTGAAAGTCAGACCGCTATCGTCTCAGTTGTCTCTAATCACAGCCCGGTATTTACCGAAATTTGCCTGCGACAAAGTCTTCCGGAACAAGTCCTGTTGCTTAATCCAGAAATCACGCATCCGGCATCCCTTATAATGCTCGCACTCGCACTTATCCCCCTCGCAGCAGAGATTGAGACTGATGGGACCCTCCATCGCTTCCACCACATCAAGAAAGGAGATATCCTTGGGTGCGCGCGCCAGGCGATATCCGCCGGTCACACCTTGATATGAAACCAGGATACCGGCCCAGGTCAGGTCTTTCAAAATCTTGGCTAAGAATTCGCGGGGGATTTTCTGCGCTTTGGCAACCGCGCCGATTGATGCCAACTTCCCTTTCGGCATGCCGGCAAAGTGCATCACGGCGCGAAGGGCATAATCGGCTTTTCTTGACAATTGCATTCCGTACTCCTTTATAAATTCGTCTAATAATCAACTACTTTTAAATCCATATACGACATTCAAGACGGATAATATGGACAAATATTACAATTATTTCAAGGCTTTTTTGAGTTTTTTCGCAAAAATTGCCCCCACTGTCCACAATCGACAATCTTCTATCCGGTAATGCCTTATGACCAAGAAATAATGCCCCAGTGGGTTCATTGCAGTCGCTCAGAACGCCAGCCAAATATTTTTTCTGGACGAAAACTCGGATAGCGAAGAGAATTTTCTATTCTTTGATAACTACGTTTATATTCCGCTTCTTCAACTGCCCGATGAAAAACTGCGGCTCCACCGCTATCTCCTGCGGAACCACTCCGCGACAGGTAATCTTGCCGCTGCCGACCATCCAGGCAACAATCGCCACCGGAAAGGAAGTGCAACGCATCATCGAGGTCAACCCGGTCCGGCTATCCTGACGGTCGATAATTTCATACGTCAACTTTTTCGGCTGCCCCGATTTGGTACCCTCAAAAATCAATCGCACCAGCACCAGGTCCGGCTCGTTGAAGGTAAGATTTTTCTCCAGCACCCGCTTGAAGACTTCCCGCGGCTCAACGGTTACGTCGCCGACTCGCACCGGACTGCGCGAGCCAAGGCCTATTTCGAGCATGGTGCGGAAAAGATGACAGTGTCCCGGATACCGAATCGTCTTATAATCCAGAAAATTGACTACCCCTTTGTAAGTGTCCGGGAGCGTTGATGTGCCGCCCGATGTATAAAATGCTTCCAGTTCACCGATGCCGTCGAACTCCATGATCTCCAGTCCGGTCATCGGATTGACCGTCCGGGGCTGCCCGTTTTCCAGAATCACCACCGGTTCCCAGTACTCGTTGATAAGCCCTTCCGAGGAAAATACCATCTGATAATTCAGCGGCGGACGCGGCACCTGCGGCAGACCGCCCACTCTGATGCGAAGAGAATCGACTTTGTCAAACTCTTTAATGCCGGCGGCAGCCAGCACCGATACCATTCCGGGCGCCAGTCCGCAATCCGGTATCACGGTAATCCCCGCTTCTCTGGCGGCATTATCCATATCAAACTGAAGTCGCACGATATCATTATTGCCCCCCAGATCGAAAAAGTGCGTGCGTGACTTTATCGCCGCCCGGGTAAGCCCTTCGTTGTACTTATAGGTTACCGCCGAGATACAGGCATCATAATCTTCCAGCGCTTTTGCCACCTGGTCTTGGTCACGGGCGTCGATCTTCGCCGCGGTAGTAATGTCATTTCCATACTTGCGGGCAATCTCCTGCGCCAGGTCGGCGTCAAAATCAAAAAGCCCCACTTCCTTTACCCCCTCGGCGCGGCTCAGGTCGTACACCGCCGCCCGCCCCATAAGTCCAGACCCAATTACAGCAATCTTCATCTTCTCCCTTTGATTTTTCTCAATGGCTATTTACAACGGAATTTAAACGGCCAGAGCAAAAATGTCTATATCAAAATTGGGATATCAGCTGAAAGTGAGGGAAAGTTTTTCAAATCAGTTCGAAACGTTTGCGCAAAAACCATTCTCCCGCCAGAGCGGCAATGAAAATCCCCAAGAGCCAAAACTTGTTCCAGAGAACGATTTCATTCTGCTGTGAGACCGCAATCGCCTCCGCTTTCAGTCTCTCGGACAGTTTGTCTTCCTCGCTAATCTGGAAAAAATCCCCGCCGGTCGTCCGCGCCACTGCCGCCAGAGCGGCAAAATCAGGGTTGCGACGATTCTCTTCTATCGAAAATTTCTCGACCGCAATCTCTCCGCCGCTCTCCTTGAGAGTTTTATTATCTTTACTGATGATGCCGCCATACTTGTATCGTCCCGAGGCAAGCGCCCCAAACTCTGCCCGGTAATGCCCATCGCCTCTCTCCACCAGCGGCGCCACGGCCGTATCGCCGTTTGTTTCATCAACGAGTGAAATGTATCCGGTCGCCCCGCTTATCGGTCGAAACCCGAGGTCAAAAACCGCACCCGTAAAACCGACCGGCTCCCCTTTAGTGTAAACATTTTTGTCGGGCTTAATCTGAATCGGGTCGGTCTCCTCCTTGAGCGACAGCCAGTTGACCACCCCCCCCAAGAATTTCTGATACTCCTCGCCGGTTCCTCCAAACCCATAACTGAAAAAACTCCACTGCCAGAACGGCGCGGCATTGGTTGCCAGTACTTTGCCCGCCCCCACCGTGCGGTACCCAAGAATCGGCATCTCCCTGCCGCCAAGACCGGCGCCGGCTGTGACCAGAATCTCCGCCCCCGGTGCGATTGAATCGGTCGCTACCAGTACCTGGAACGGCGGAAGATTCCGCCAGCCGTCTCGAATCGCGGCGCCGCTCTCGGCTAACCGTACCGTCGGGTGAAAAAGATAATTTTCAACCGGAATGCCGTTGAATCTCATATAAATCGGCTTATCCCGACGACTGCGCGATACAAATGGGAGAAACTCATCCAGCCAGCGGGGGTACGACTCGCGAAGATAATTTTCGCCCAGAAATACCATCATGCCGCCGCCACGGTCGAAAAGGAACGACTTGATTATCGAGGCGCGGGACTTAAGCGCGGCAAGATTTATATCATACAGAATTAAGAGGTCGTACTGATTCAACTCCTCCTGACGCGACGGGAACGGTATCCCGATAAATTGTCCTCCCGCCTTGGGAACCGACCCGGTCAGTTCCACGCTGGCGGAGTTCTCCAGATACCGGTTCAGGAACGCATATTCCCAATCAAGATAGTCCGCCGCCAGAAGCACCTTCAAACGGCTCTTAAGAACCGTCATCGAAATCGTGCGCGAATTGTTGCCGAGGAATTCCTCATCGGGAAGCGACGGTATCTCGATTTCAAAGGTCTGCTGCCCCGGTTTTTCCGGGACAAAAGAAATTTTCAATTCCTGCTTCAGATTCCCCTCCGCCAGATTGGTTGTTTCCCCCTTCAATATCCGTTCACCGCTTTTCACCTGCACTGTCGCCCGGTCGTTCTTCATCCCTGACCACTCGAGGCGCACGGTCATTTCAGTCGGCTTCCCGGCAAACACGACCTGATTGTAGTCAACGCCGATAATGGCGACATCCTTTTCATCCCGCTGCTGACCGGTTCCCACTGCAATTATGGGCGTCTTAACCGACACCGCGGCATCAAGCGGTGAAATCCCGCTGTTGGAGATGCCGTCAGAGAGAAGCAGCCAATATTCCGATGGCTCCCCCAACTCCGCCTGCGCTGCCTGCTGCAGGGCATCCCCCAGCGCCGTCTTCTCCCGGTCGATTTCCGTACGGTCGCCAAAAAGACCATCAGAGAAAAACCGCTCCCTTACGTCGAATCGGCCCAGAACCGTTTTGAAACTGCTGCTTGCCAGAAGAGAATCGACCCGCTCCGCGCGGGATCTTCCTGATTCGACAATATTCATGCTGTTTGATTTGTCAACCAGAAGGGTCAATCGCGGTTGCCGTTCGTACTCTCGTTTGTACGACAGGACCGGCTCAAAAAGCGCCAGGAATAGGGCGAGAATGGCAGCAATGCGAAGCGCTGAGAGTAGAATACGCAGTTTCCCCGGAAGCGGCGGATTGGTGCGACGGTACATATAGACGGCAAACAGAATAAAAAGAACGAAAAAAAGCCCGGTCAAGAACGGATGACCGGTCAGAATGTCAAATGAAATCTCCTTGAGACCAAACATATCAATTATACCGTGATGCCCAATTCTGGATGATGCGAATCGCCGGAGAAATAATTTATCCGGCGCGGGAGGTGGAAAAATCAACCATCCCGAGAAGCGAATTGTAATAAATCGAGTCGTTCAGCCCATTTATAGACGTCAGCCCCTCCTGGGCAATTTCGTGCGCTCGTCGGTACGCATAATCGATACCGCCGGACTCACGGACATACCCCAAAATTTTCTGGAATCCCCCTTTGCCGACACCATTCCCCAGCATCCGGAGAATCTCGTTCCTCTTTCCCTGTTCGCTATGCCGCAAAGAGTAAATCAAAGGCAGAGTCACTTTACCGTTGACCAGGTCAATCCCCGGCTCCTTGCCGGTCACTTTGGGGTCACCCACATAGTCCAGCAGGTCATCGGCAATCTGGAAAGCGACTCCGATTTTCTCGCCGAAGAGGGTGAATCGCTCTTTCGTGCGGCCATTCTGACGGGCCAGTATCGGGCCGGCGGCGCAGGAAACGGCAAACAGCGAGGCGGTCTTATCCGCTATGATTTTAAGATATTCCTCCTCGGAAAGGTCAAAATTGGCGGTCTCCTCAACCTGCCGCAGTTCCCCAACCGAAACCCGCTCGGTGGCGCGGGAGATTTCATCTATCAACTCCAGCGATTCCGTCTTCACCATCAGGCGAAACGCTTTGGCAAAGATGTAATCCCCCATCAGGACCGATATCAGGTTGGTCCATTTGAAATTGACCGCCTCCAACCCCCGGCGCATATCGGCATTGTCAACCACATCGTCATGCAGCAACGTGGCGGTATGTATCAGTTCAATTGCCAGCGAGCCATTGATGGTCTGTTCGGTGAAAAATTCGGCGGCGCGGGCGGTCAGGAACATTATGGCGGGGGGAATCCGTTTGCCGCGGCTTTTCATCAGATGTTGCGCGATAGAAGTTATTAACGGGGATTCATTGGTCAGATTAGACATCAGCCGGCTGTCGAACTGCATCATGTCCGCTTCAACCGGCTTTATAAGCACCTTTAATCGGTTCTGATCCATAAAAGTATATAATGAAAATGACGGTACTGCTGTTCCCATCAGTTCCATATCAGCCTTAATTATATCTGATATCTCATAGATTGTCAACTGGTTTCGCCGATTGCATCAATTCCTGCGAAGCCAATAGCACTCCTGAACTTGTGATATTTTTCGCGAGCGACTAAGACCCCTTTTGAGCCCCATTACTTCACCGAAAATGATACTAATAACTATAGAATTTGGTCCTTTGATGAACCCGATTAACTGTCCGGCGGAACTCTTCTCTCTTCAACTCATTCCCGGTCTCACGATCTATCAGCCGCGCCACAAAGCCGATTTCAATTGAAGTATGTTTCTCCGGAATTTTGACCCGATGATAATTGAAAACCGGACCGTAAAGTTCTCCGCCCCGGATGTAAACCAGCCAACTGCTTGTGGTCGCTGAATCGACCGCCGGCCACAACGTCTCCCCGGTTAACGGCAATCTAAGATGAAGTGAGTCGATTGTAAGCAAGTCCAGTGAATCAACCGCCAGCTCGGGGTCGATTCCCTCAAGTTCGGTATATACGGTGGGAATCCAGACGCGGAAAGAATCAGTCCCTATTTTTGAGTAAATGTTAACCGCTCGAATTATAACCTGCAATTCATACCCGGCGAAATTGATTACCGCATCTTTCCCCTCAGGTGTCCGGTAATACTTGACCAGCGTCATCGCGCAGCCCGAAACTATTGCGGCAGTCGCGACCGCCAGCAGAATGATATATGAACCATTTCTCTTCACAATTGAAATCTAAGTCAAGGTATCTGCTATGTCCATAAGAAAAAACGGTTTCGCGCTCAGAGAATCTATAGAAGCAGTTTTTGCCGATTGCGGACGGAACGCCTGACAATCTCTTCCTCGTATCCCTCCGCTACTGTGCGCGGGGAATCACGACGTATCGCACCCGATTATTCACGACGTAGGTCGAATCCCTTGCGGATTCGACACTCTGTGCCCGCAGACGCCCTCGTCTGCGGACCCAGGATTACCGTCGCCCAGTCGAGTAGGTCAAAA
>DYGG01000050.1 GCA_020724775.1 Ignavibacterium sp.
GACAGTCCCGAAAAACTGCCCTTTGTCATCAGTCTGAGCCCGCCTCAGGCGGGCTTTTGTCATTTGAGCCTCCTATCATTTTTCTTGACTTTACTCTATGATTTCTATAGTTTCAAGTTTCACTGGAACTATTGAGGACAAAAGGATTTGGATACCAAAAAGCATTATTCTAAGGATACCGCCACTGTGACCGCACCCCACCGTTTTTCCGACCTTTTTGAGAAATGTCGGCAATTTACTACCGCAGATGAAGTTAAGGCGGCCGGATTCTACCCGTATTTTCATCCGCTGTCCTCCGCCCCCGGCAATGAGGTGATTGTTGACGGCCGCAAGTTGATTATGATCGGTTCCAATAACTACCTCGGCTTGACCAATGATCCGCGGGTGATGACGGCGGCCGCTGATGCTGCCAAGAAGTATGGCTCGGGATGCACCGGCTCCCGGTTTCTCAACGGCACCCTGGACCTTCATGTCGAACTGGAGGAACGTCTGGCCCGATTCATGAAACGGGAAGCGGCGCTCATTTTCTCCACCGGGTTTCAGACCAATCTCGGCACTATCTCCTGCCTGGTCGGCAAAAACGACTACCTGGTTATCGACCGCTCCGACCATGCCTCGATTGTTGACGGATGCCGGCTGTCGTTCGGCAAAACCCTTAAGTTCAGCCATAATGATATGCAGGACCTCGACCGCATATTGAAGAATATCGCCGAAAACGGCGCTCGCGGCGGAATCCTGATTGTGGTGGATGGCGTCTTTTCGATGGAAGGGGATATTATTGACCTTCCTAACCTGGTGAAGGTCGCCAACAAGTATGGCGCCCGCATTATGGTTGATGACGCCCACTCCATCGGAGTGCTGGGGGAGGGAGGCCGCGGCACCGCCGAGCATTTCGGGATGATTAATGATGTCGATATCACGATGGGAACGTTTTCCAAATCGTTCGCTTCGCTGGGGGGATTTATCGCCGCCGATGAGCGAGTCATAAATTTCATTAAACACTTTTCCCGCGAACTGATATTCTCCGCCTCCATTCCCCCGTCGTCCACCGCCACCGTTCTTGCCGCCCTGGATATTATTGAAACGGAACCGGAGCGACGTCAGAATCTCTGGAAAAACGCCCGCCGGATGCAGACCGAATTGAAGCGTCTCGGCTTTGATATCGGTAATTCACAGACTCCGATTATCCCGGTTCTTATCGGGGAAGATATGGATACTTTCAAATTCTGGAAGGCGCTTTTCGATAACGGCGTGTTTGCCAATCCGATAATTTCGCCGGCGGTCGCTCCCGGAAGGGCGCTGATAAGAACCTCGTACACCGCCACTCATACCGATGAGCATCTCGACCGCGTTCTCGAAGTTTTCGAGAAAATCGGCAAGCAGATGGGCATCATTTCATAAAGTTACCGATGGCTAACGGGATTGAAGTCATTGAGGTCGAAACACCTCAACAACTAAAATCTTTTATAATGCTCCCTTTCCGGCTCTATAAAGATGAGCCTAACTGGGTGCCGCCTTTAATTTCCGAGCGAAAACAGTTTTTTGACAAGAGCAAGAATCCCTTCTACCGGGGCGCCAAGACCAAACTCTTTCTTGCCTTGAAAGAAGGCGAGGTGGTCGGGCGGATCGCCACCTGCGTCAATTTCTACCACAATGAATTCCATATGGAGAAGGTCGGTTTCTTTGGATTTTTCGAATCCATTGATGATTTCGAAGTCGCCTCCAAGTTATTCAAAGTCGCCATGATTACTCTCAAATCGGAGGGGATGGAGAAAATGCGCGGACCGACCAATTTCTCCACCAATCATGAAATCGGATTTCTGATAGAAGGATTCGATAGAGCGCCGACCGTGATGAACCCGTACAACAAGCCGTATCTTCCGAAACTGGCGGAGAAATTCGGATTGAAGAAGGTAATGGACCTCAACGCCTACCTGATTACCAAGGAAACTCCCATTTCTGACCGCCAGGTTGCCCTGGTCAACAGAATCAAAGAGCGCAATAAAATCCAGATTCGTTCCGTCAATCTCTCCAAATTTGATGAAGAAGTCCGTCTGATTAACAAAATCTACAATCAGGCGTGGGAGCGAAACTGGGGGTTTGTACCGATGCCGGAGGATGAATTCTTCTACATGGCTAAGGAATTAAAGCAGCTGGTGGAGGAAGACCTGGTGATGATTGCCTATGTTAACGGCGAACCGGCCGCTTTTTCAATGGCGGTTCCCGACATTAATCAGGTTCTTATCGGCCTTAACGGCAGGCTCTTTCCGTTCGGAATATTCAAAGTAATTTGGAACACCAAAATTCGCCGAAAAATCACCGGCGTGCGGATGCTGACGATGGGAGTTGTTCCGAAATTCCAGAAACGGGGTATCGACAATATCTTCTATGTTGATACCTATCTCAAAGGGGTCGAAAGAGGATACCACTGGGCGGAACTCTCCTGGATTCTGGAGACAAACGAATTGATGTGCCGCGCCGCCGAAAATATGGGGGCAAAACTGTACAAGAAATACCGCCTGGTCGAAATGCCGATTTAGCCGATTTAAATGAGATACCGCTTTTTAATCTCTCTCGCCGTTCTCCTCACCCTTGCCTCCTGTCAGAATAAATTCCTTCCCAAATTGTATCGCGTCGATAACGGTATTCAAAATAGACTTCAATTAGAAGAATCGTATTTCCTTAATGGATATAAGATTTCGGATGAACCTGTTTCAAGTCTTTTCCAGAAAGGGGACGGAATTCTTCTGGTCACCACGCAAAGCCAAACCGATTTTAGCATGCTCAATCTTAAGAGCGGCTGGGTTACGGTTGACGCTCAGATTAAATACCGTATTGCTGTCGAACTCCCCTCAGAGGTCAAAGCCGACTCCTTAAATATTACGAATCGGTCGGTATGCCAGATACTCGGACTGTACCATCTTCCGGACTCGCTGAAATTATATAGATGTCGTACGGGTTATATTCTTGTCGATTCTGTGAAGGCTTCGCAGTTCACGGCGATTCTGGAGGCATCCTTCGTCAACGTGGCAGAGGACACGCTTCATTTCACCGGCTCCATCAAAGCAAAACGAAGATAGAAACAGATTTGCCGAGGTTATTGCGGAACCGGAGTAGTTCCGGGGTTATTCGACAGTCACTTTGAGTTGTTATCGATATTGACGCAGGCTTCCAACAATATTGAATCGATGCCGCGGTTCAGGTTTGGCGGCGGAAGTTTGGAGGGATCAATCGGGTCGATACTCCAGACCCCTTTGCGCCAGCCGATACAGCGGCTGACAGCCTCGATGCCGGTTTCGGCGCCGCATTCGGCATAAAGTACTTTCCCCTGCTCCAGATAAAGAGAGGCCTGCTGTCCTTCGCCGGAGATACTGATTTGCACCGGGCGGCTTCCGCCGCGGGAGGCTTCCAGGAGGTCGACCAGTCCCATATCCTCCAGGGAACCGTGTGTCCCCAGTTCCTGAAGCACCGAACGACGGTACTGTGCCTTTTCCTCCAGACGGTTTCTTATTCGTTGCAATTTGGTTACGACAATTTCCGGCTCCAGATTCTCGGGGAAAATATCTTCGAGACCGTTCTTCATAAAGACCATCGCTTCGCTTAAGACGGTCTGGTCAACCATGAGCAGAGTCGGCATCTGGTCCAGCGGCACACCTTGAAGCGCCAGTTGCAGCAGGAGGTCATAAATCTCTTCCATTCTTCCGGAGTGCCGGATAAGCATCATCTGCGGTTTTGTCTTGTTCAAGGCGTCGACGCACTCGGCGACCGCGCGGGAATACTCAACTTTGAAATCGGCTTTAGTTAAGGCTTCTTCCAGCATCTTGGGGAGAATTCCTCGGGGGACTAAAATATGGAGGCAGGACTGGCGGGTTCGTGTGGCGCGCGAAGAAACCTCATCGGCAATGACCCCGAGTAACTGATTAATTACGTCGTCGAGCGCTATCTTCTCTCTTTCCCTCAGCAGAACTTCTTTGACCTGGGTCATCTGCTCGGGAGAAAGAGAACCGGGCGACGGGAAATTATGGCAGTAGATATCGGCCGCGGTCAGAATCGAGCCGGCCAGAAGTTCCAGTTCCGATATATGGCGCGGCAACTGGGAGAGATGCTGATAAGCGGCTTTTAGAATATTCACCACCAGAGGGGGATATTGCCATGAGGCCAGCCGGGTGGCAGAGAGTGCGATTATATCGGTCTGGCTGTAGCCTCGCGTCGGATTGAGGTCATCCTCGGAGAGATTATGGAGGTATGCCGCCGTTGATACGGCCGCTCGAATATGCCCCGGCAGGTCATAACGGACGCTTAAGATTTCTGTCAGATGCGCCACGGCCGCTTCATGCCGCGCCAGCGTTCCCCCGCCCCGGGAATTGAGGTAGCGAAACAGAGCCAGATTTTTCCGCAGAAGGTCATCGGTCATCTCTTCCTGCGTATCGTTGACCAGCAAAGCCGCTTCGGAGCGGTAGAAGCGAAGGGTAGTCGCCGGAAAATCCTGGCGGACTTTTTTCACCAGAGGGGCTGTTCGGTCGCGAAGTTTTTCATCGACAAATATATATTCAAACGATTCCGACTCAATGAAGGAGAGAGCGAATTCGACACTGACCGCGACTTTCAAAGTGTACTGCTCGGCGCGCAGGGCGGCAATAAGATGGTCGCTCAGTTTCCGGCTGGAGGTTACAAAAAGGATACGGCCGTGTCTTTTGGTTTCCGGCAGCATCACGTTGCGAAGCGGCTGCGGGTCAGGTTTTGGTTCCGGTATCGGCGGTACCGCTTTGGGAGACAAGTTATCGTGATGATTCTTTGTGCCGGTAAGGGACGGCGGATTCTCCCCGGTTGTGGTGGAGAAACGGGCAATGACCCGTTCGATCGCTTCCGGATTGGCCGGATACAGTTCAATCTTGACTCCCCCGGACTGACGGGACAATTCGTTTGCCAGAGCGGTGTCGTGAGGAGTGCTGCTGGCGATACGGAGCGCTCTTCGCTCGCTGTCGAACTCAAAAGGGACGATGCGATGTCTTTTCATTAACTCCAGTGGTAGATATTGGAGCGGCGCCGGTTTGATATTCATAAACGACTCCAGCATTGGCTAATCTTAATGCCTGATTGAAAAGTTGCCTGTCAGGTACTTTCTAAATGTATAATCAATCTTTCTGCCTGAAAGGGCAATTGTACCATTATTTATTATCGGACAAAATCTTAGAGAGATTACCGTGCCCCCGAACTTAATCCGATGCCGTAATGCCAGCCTCTAATTGTACCGGTCTGCTTCCGCCAGAAACGCCTGATATGCCTCGCGGTCAAACAGTACGAATATCACCCGGCTTAAATGCTTGAGCGCCTCAGCGGAATCGCTGACCGCCATCATCATCGCGGCGGCGCAGACGTCAGGGGGAATGCCGCCGACTCCGGCGCCAAGGGCCGGAAATGCCAGAGAGCCAATCGCGAGCCGGTCGGCAAGAAGTAGAGAATTGCGGGTTACTTCATAGATGATTTTTTCATTCGTTCTCAAGTCCTGCCCCATGCCGGCGGCGTGGATGATATATTTATAGGGGAGTTTTCCGGCTCCGGTAGCGACCGCCTGGCCGACAGTAATCGGCCCCTGCGCCATCGCCTCTTTTTCTATGACGTCGCCCCCTTTTCGCTTGATAGCGCCGGCAACACCGGAGCCCATCCAGAGATGGTTATTGGCGGCATTGACAATCGCCTCGCAGTCAGTTGAGGTAATATCCCCCCGAATAATTTCTACCCCAATTTTCATACAGTTACAACCTACGGGTTGAAAATCTCCCCAATATTTTCCTGGCAGCCATTGAAATTGACCTGTATATAAACACTAAAGCCGCTGCGGCAAGAATGAATTCCGACCCTTGCGCCGGATAGAAAATTCGCGACCCCTGTCCAAATGTCACCCCTGAAATGATGCCATAATATCCCATCGCCAACAATAGTACTACGGCAATGCGCATATTACGCCGGGCAATCAGAACAAAGCCTAAAAGCGACAGGGTCAGCATCGCTGGATTGGTATCGCCACGATTCCAATAATGGTCAAGAGTATCAAAAAAGGGGCGCCACCGGGGCAACTGGAGATAATGCAGACTGGAAACGGCGGTCATATTATCCAGTGCTATCTGGAAGAAATTCCTGAGCATGGTAACCGGGAACATTGTTGCCGTTTCGGCAATCAAAGCATTGCTTTCCTCCTGGCTTAGCCGAAAATTCCCTTCATGAAAATGTTTCAGAGACACACGGTACAAAGAGTCTCTCAGTTCCGGAAACTCTCTAATATGTCTGCCTTCTTCTTCTATCCTGACTTTAGCAACAAGATAGGTCTTTGCGGCCAATGTGCCGGTAGCCGAAATAGTGAAGAAGTCATGGGTTAGCAGATTTCTGACTCCCCAGGCGGCAGGAATGGCGACCATAATCACGGAGACAATCAGCGACCGGTAAAGCAATTGTCTTCTTCTCCCCGCTGGAGCCGGAACCAGCAGGGCAGACAGCATCAGAATCGCCGGGAAAAACCCTCCCGCAGAGCGCAGCAGCACAGCGCATCCTCCCGATACTCCGGAAAGAACAGCGTTCCTCCAATTCGTTTCATCGAGGCATCGGAAGAAGAGATAAACAGATAGCGAAAAGAGAAAAAAATAGATTGACTCGGTGACCAGAGCATTAGCGAGCGAAATAGATGTCAGCGATGTCGCCACCAAAATTCCCGATACAACGGCAGTCGGTCGATTCCCGGTTAGCAGGTCGGCGATTTTGTAAATTATAATCGACGTCAGGCTGCTCAACAATATCTGTAATATAATTACTGCCAGAAATGACTGCCCGAAGAGGATACGGCTCAGTGCCAGGACAGCGGGGTACCCTACGCCAACCAGAAATAAATCATATTGCCCCGGCTGATATCTTCCCATAAGATAATCAGCGGCATTGATATATTTGACTGGGTCATTGAACTGGTCATACAGGCCGGAGGAGCCGATCTGAGACAGCATTATTATGAAGTAAACGAGCCTCAGTATCAGGCTGATGCCAAACAGTAGTATAAATGTCTGCCATTCTCGGGTCGAGATTCGAGACTTAATCGTTGTTAAATTCATAGAAAAATCTTTGAATTCATTTATGAAATATCCTGGGAGTGACCGACGGTAGCATTTCTTTATTGGCCCTGAACGAAGCCGCCAGCATAAGGGAGAAAAATACTACACATATAAAAGTTTTGGAACCGGTTTTGTGAAATCCTTCAAACACCAGATAACCTCTCTCGGTCGCAAGAGAATCCCCCCTCACGCCGGACACGGCATCTATGACCGTAACCTTTTTCAGGTCGGTTGCCAGGAGCCAGAAACCTCTAGACTGTCCGATGGTCTCCCAAACTGACGGCTGCGGTTGGCGCTCGTCTATAATCTTGAACCCCTGCTTTTTAAGTCTGTCCTTGATCGTCATCAGGAACTGTCTGGAATCACTGATCTTCGCTCGCATGACCGGATAAGAAGCGGTTTTGTAATCGAGATTGATGATGGTGCGGCGGTCATAGTTGCGCCACAAAATCCCGATGACGGCAAGCGCAATCACGAGACTGCCATAAAGCAAGACTGCTGACGTACGACCACTCATAAATTTTGAATAACGATAGCGATGAGCATTACTTCTCTCACTGAATATAAGTTTCTTCTCTCGATAATGTCAATGCCGGTATCGATTGCTGTTCCCGTCATGTAATCTGTTTGCCACCCGGCGCGCTCTCTGAATAGAAGCGCCGATATGCTTTAGAAAACAAGATTACTATGGCCAGTCCGACCATGGACCCGAGGATGGCGCCGGCTAAAATATCGCCGGGGTAATGGACACCGACAAAAACCCGAGACAGAGCCACCAGCACGGCCAGAGGAATCAAGAATTTTGCTGAGCGCGGGGCAATCCCATAGAAGAAAAGCGCCTGCCCGAATAGATTGGCGGCATGCGATGATGGAAACGAAAACCCGGAGCCGCATCCGACCAGAAGATGTACTTCCATTATCTTGCAGGGGCGGAGACGTCCTACCAGCGGTTTGATAAGAGCGCTGGAGAACTGGTCACTTAGGGTAACAACCAGCAGCGACCCCAGAACCGCCCAGCGCAGACGTCTATCTCCTTTCCAGAGAATCAGAAACAGGCAGACGCCGTAAAAAATTTTAAGATGCAGGTCGGTGGTGATGAACGGCATAATGATATCGGTCACCGGATTAGCCAGCGATTGATTGATGAACTGGAAGATAGTCTTGTCGAGAGCCATCAGCGATGCCAGAATCTCACTCATAGGTGGGCCTCGTTCGTGACAGAAACCTTTGTAGTTCCGCTCTTGTTGGAATCCCTAACCGTCCTCCGGGCCTCGTGCATTTTAATGCCGCCGCCGCTGATGCTATCTCCATCCGACAGGATAAGTCTCCTCCTGAAAGGAGACCGAAGATATATGCCCCATGATAGACATCCCCGGCGCCGGTGGTGTCAACCGTCCTGACGCGGAACGCTTTCTGCCTGAGCCAGCCATCGGTACGACTGAACCCGAGCGCTCCCTTAGTGCCGGAGGTAATGACTATGGTTCCGGGGCAGAGAGATGCCAATCGTTCAACCGCCTTCTTGAGGTTTGTCATTCCGGTAAAAGGCATGGCGAAATCTGCGGCACAGACCAGATGGTCCACCAGAGGGAAAACAGGCGAGACATCATTCCGAATAGAGCCGACATCAAATACGACCGGCAGGGCTTTTCTTTTTGCCCAGCGCGCCAGTTTCAAACAGGCAGGCAGGTCTCTTCCATCCAGATGCACCGCGCGGCAATCGGGAAGTCTGTCCAGTTTAATATCTCCGGGTCTAATTCTTGTTTTCAGGTCAAGGATAATAGTGCGGCGTCCGCTTCCTTTCTCATACCATCCGGCGGCAATAGCGGTCGGACTCGGCTTGCGAATGAGAAGTGACGTATCAACACCAAACTTATTGAGTTCATCTTTCACAAAGTCGCCGAAGATATCTTTTCCTACGGCTGCTATAAGACCGGGCTTCATTCCCAGCCTCCCGAGAGTAGCCAGGGCGGTCGGTATCGGCCCCCCTCCCTGGATAGTCAGGCTTGAGGCATCTATCTTAGCGCCCGGTTTTGGAAACGTCTCCACCTGGAACAGAATATCAACCGGCGCAATCCCCAACCCGAGACAATCAAGCCGTTTCGCCAAATTTTACCCTCCCGGAAGTTGCCTCGGTGGCATCTTTATGAAATTTCTCGATAAGTGACAGCCGGAGAGAAATTCGAAAACAGGGACTAATTTCGTTCACTCCCCGCTCCAGTATTTTCCCGTCATATTTATGAATCAGCCGTTCGATAGTATTATAGTCATGATAGTTCAATTTTATGAAAATTTCTTCGGTTAGAAACTCCTCCACAATCCCGGCTTCCGCAATGGTCAGAGAGGCCGCCTCGGAGTAGGCATGAGTCAACCCGCCGGTTCCCAATTTAGTCCCGCCGAAGTAGCGGGTGACGACAACAATAAGATTGGTCAAATCTTTCCCCGATATCTGGTCATATATCGGTTTGCCGGCCGTACCGGATGGTTCGCCGGCGTCGGAATACCGGAATTTTTTCTGTTCCCCCAAACCGGTTTGATAGGCATAGCAGTGATGGGTAGCATCGAAAAATTTCTTGCGCGCCGCGGTAAGGAAGACTTCAGCCTCAGTTTCCGTGCGGCATCGCTCCGCCTGGCCTATGAATTTAGACCCTTTGACCTTGAGTTCTATCTCCGCCCGACTTCTAATAGTGAGGTAATTGTCGGATAGATTTGCCATCACTCTTAGACGAGGGATTTAAGGATGATTTCCACGCCCTCATTGAGCGTAACCGGTATCGCCCCCAGTTCCAGCACTTTTTCCACTCCGGTATTGTCCTTGCCGGGACGGTCACATCCCTCAATCAGGATAAACATCAGTTTTCCGGTTTCCCGGCAGAAGGTAGCGGTATCGAGCGTTCCGGAGGAGTCGCCGAACAGTTCCCCCACCACCACCGCCTGCGAAAGTCCCACGGTGAGACGGTTTCTTGCCAGGATTCGTCCGGTGGCATACTCGGCATCGGGCGGATATTCCGAAATCAACGCCCCGGAATTGACCAATTCTACCGCCAGGGGACGGTTTTCTTCCGGGTGGATATGGTCAAACCCGGAGCCGAGTATGGCATAACTTTTGCCGCCCGCTTTAAGCGCTCCGATGTGGGCGGCGGTGTCAATACCGCGCGCCAGTCCGGAAACTACCGAAACGGACCGGGCGGCCAGTTTCCCGGACAACTGCACGGCGTTTTGAATCCCCTCATTGGTGGCATTGTGAGAGCCGACAATCGCCACGGTTTTCTCCCCATCGCCGGGAAGTTTTCCCCGGTAGAAAATTATCGGAGGCGGGTCGTTTAATTCCCGAAAATGAGGGGGGTAGTCGGTGTCGAATATGGTCGCCACGCCGATTTCTCGCTGTTTGAGCGAGTTAATAAATTCATCGGCTCGGCCAAGGGCTCGGAAACTCTCCGAAATCTTCCGCGATTTGACCTCTCCCAAACCGGAGATTTCCCTCAGTTCATTTTCTTCGGCTTCCAGAATGGCGGCTAAATTTCCGAAATGCGCCATGAGGGCGCCGAATGTTCGGGGGCCGACCTCGCCGAATTCGCGCAGCGCCCAGACCTGCGCCGCCACGGAATATTGATAGGCACGTTTCATAAGTCAAAGTTAGAAGAAATGACGGACTAAGTCAACTTTTATGAGCCTGTTGACGGATGCCGATTCTATATTTTCCCCTTGTCTTTTTTCGGCGCTCTGCCGTAATTTGCTCAATTAATACAAATATTCAGGATATACTCTTATGTTTGATATCAACAATATTCAGAGATTCTTTCGTGACGAGAAACTTGACGGCTGGCTGCTGGCTGATTTTCATGGGCGCAACAGTATCGCCGTAGAATTTCTGGAACTGCCGGAACATATTACCCGACGGTTCGCTTTTTTTATTCCCTCCGATGGGGCCCCGACCGCCTTCATCCATAATATCGAGAAAGACCGCTTCCGCCATCTGCCCGGCGATAAAGTTTTCTTCTCATCATACAAAGCACTTGAAGAGACGCTCAAAGCCGTTCTCCGCGGACGGCGACGAGTCGCCATGGAATATTCCCCCTTCGGGCGGCTTCCTTATATCGGGCTGGTTGATGCCGGTACTATTGAACTGGTAAAATCATTCGGAATCGAGGTCGTCTCCTCGGCTGACCTGGTTGCTTACTTTCAGGCGCGGATGACTGAAAAGCAAGAAGAAACACATCGAATCGCGGCAAGAATGATTAACAGCATAAAGGATGAAGCCTTCCGTTTTATCCATGAGAAACTGAAAGAGGGAAGTAATATCAATGAAAAAGCGGTTGTCGCTTTTATCCTGCGCCGTTTTCAGGAAGAAAGACTGGTAACCGATTTTTCTCCTATCGTGGCGGTAAATGCCAATATCAGCAACCCCCATTATTCGCCGCCAGAGCATGGTTCCTCACCGATTAACAAAAACGACCTTTTCATTATTGACCTCTGGGCGAAAGGGAAGGAACCCCATGCTGTCTTCGCCGATATTACCTGGGCAGGGTACGCCGGGGAAACCGCCCCGGAAAAATACCAAAAGGTCTTTGACATTGTCAGAACGGCGCGCGACCGGGCGGTCGCTTTCATTGGCGAGAGATTTCCCCGCGAGACAGTTTACGGTTATCAGGTAGATGACGCCTGCCGTCAGGTTATATCTGAGGCCGGATTTGGCGAATATTTTTTTCATCGCACCGGGCATTCGATTCTGGAAGAGGTGCATGGTCCCGGTCCCAATATCGATAATCTTGAAACGGAGGACCGCCGCAAACTCCTGCCGGGGCATCTTTTCTCCATAGAGCCGGGAATCTATCTGCCGGAGTTTGGAGTTCGCTCGGAAATTGACGTTATGATAACGGCGCACGGTCCTGAAATTACCACTCAGCCGGTGCAGCAACATATAATTCCGCTTTTCGGTTAATTATGTATTTCTCGGCGCGAATGATTCAGGAAGTGGCGGACCGTTATGGGTACCCGCCGGTTATCGCCATGAACGCGCCGGTCAGCGCCGATGAATTCGAATTCATCCGCTCAACCCAGTCTTACGGACGATGCCACGATGTCACCCTGTACATTTTCAAGGGGCCGAAAGTGATTGTAACCTCCAAACATCATTATCCGTCGGGCCTGTACCGCGCCCCGTCGGGGGGACTGAAACCGTATGAGGATTTTCACGAAGGGGTTTTTCGCGAGGCTCATGAAGAAGCGGGCGTTAAGATTGAACTGCAAAAATATATACTGCAAGTCAATGCTTCCTTCAGTTGCGGGAATCGGGTAATACCCTGGCGGACGCATGTATTCACGGCAAAATATCTTTCCGGAAAGATAGCGCCGGTCGATATTGCCGAGATCCGTGAAGCCCGTCTGGCCGACCTGGCCGAGTTCGAAGAGTACAAACGTATCGCCGCCGGAATGGAATCGGGCGGCTTGCATTATAGAACGCGATTGCATGATGAGGTGCTGCGATTCCTGTGAATCCGGCGACCCCGTTATATTCTCGGAGCCTTCAGTCCCGCTTAAATCGGGAATTCCTGGCGGGAAGTGTTGCGCCTTGCTTTGCGTGGCATCCAGAACTACCAATAGAAACCAGCCCGGCTTCGGATCGTATATAGAAGTGAACATTCTTTTAAGCAGGGGAGAACCAATATGTTACCGATGATTCTATTAGGTGTCTCACTTCTTCTGGTGCTGAGCGGTATGATTCTTGTTATGGCATCACTCTGGTACCGGGCGCCAAATCATCCCAGCGTCACCGGGGAACGTCCGATAAGAGCAATACTTTTCTGGAAATACAAACATCTCTGGAATCCACCCGGATTTAGACTTTATGTCTGGGGAACCATTCTATTTGGCGCCGGCATGCTTTACCATGTTATCCATTATCTATTTTTGTCACCAAAGCCGTAGGGTGATAAGCGCCTTTAGAGAGATTTTCTCTGGGAGGAGATAATGCAGGCATATAGTAAAGCCTTTGCCGCCGTGTATGACAAAAAATGGGCGGCATTCTCGCACCAGGTGGCTCCGTTTCTGATAAATTTCTGTGCTTCGACGGAAATCGGAAAGAAGAATAAGACTGTCCTCGATGTCTGTTGCGGCACGGGGCATCTGGCCAATCACTTCCTCGAAAAAGGGTACAGGGTTATCGGACTGGACCTTTCGGAACATATGCTCCATTACGCCAACGAAAATGCCCGGGAGTTTGTCAAATCTGGTCAGGCTCGCTTTGTTCTGGGTGACGCCGCCGAATTCAATCTTCCGGAGCGGTTCGGTCTGGTGGTTTCGACTTATGACTCCCTCAATCATCTTAAGGATGAATCATCCTTGCTCGGTTGTTTCCGGTCAGTGCATGCCGTTTGTGACGGCTTCTTTATCTTTGACCTCAACACCCGAAAAGGGCTGAAGCGATGGAACAATGTTTTTGTGGATGACAGCGAGGATGTACTTATCATCACGCGAGGTATCTATGACGGCGAAGGAGACCGGGCGATAACCAGGTTCACCGGCTTTGTCTCCCTGGCGGACAGGTCGTATCAGCGGTTCGATGAAACGGTCTATAATACCGTATTTGAACTGGAAAGAGTGAAATCGCTACTTCTGGAGGCAGGCTTTGGAAAAATCTATTTCGCCCGTATTCAGGACCTGATGACACCGCTGGATAAGCCGGAAGAAGAAGGGCGGGTATTTATTGTCGCCGGCCGGCAGGGTGTCATTTAATCATTAAGTATGAAATTATCGAGCCATTGATTCAAGACCGGCTCCATTCGCGCCGCTTTCCCCCGGCAGGCAAGGATGTCGTCAGCCTTCTGGATATACAACCCGTCACTCAATTCCTGGCTCCCTTCGGCGACAAATGCCTGAACCATCTCCGCGGTCACTTCGGGATGAAACTGCCACGCCAGAATATTTTTCCCGTACCGAAATGCCTGATTAGCGCAGCCGTCAGATTCGGCCAGATGAATGGCGCCCGCCGGTAGCTCAAAAGTCTCTCCGTGCCAGTGAAACATCTCAACTTCAGAAGGCAGATTTCGGCATACCGGGTCAATCAGGCCGACGGGAGACAATTTTATCGGGAACCATCCTAATTCTTTGTATCTATTCGAAAATACTCGCCCCCCCAGAGCGTTGGCAACTAACTGGGCACCGAGGCAGACTCCCAATACTCTTTTGCCGGAATTGACTGCTTTATCAAGAAACATCTTCTCCGGTGCAAGCCAGCGGTATCTGCTTTCATCATTGACCGACATCGAACCCCCCATGATAACCAGCCAATCGAATTCATCCAGCCCCGGAAGGTTTTCATCGAGGTATAATCTCGTACAACTGACTGAGAAACCATGTTCCTGCGCCCATTTGAGGATATTTCCGGGCGTCTCTATCGGCTCATGCTGAAGGGAATGAAGTCTCATATTCGATATACGATTGAAGAGTGCCTGCTTTCAGTTCTTTTGGCGCCATGATGTCGGTACCTTGGCCTGTCGGCAGGAGTTTTTTCTGCCGGAACAATGTGATAATCCCGGCTATTGGGGATTTCGTATATTGTGGTAATAGACTCAATTCAATCAGGAGATACCTACCATGCCGGAAAAGAAAAAGCAGGACTGGACACAGTTTCGTTTGAAGATTGAAATTGCCGCCAAACCGGAAAAAGTCTTCCGCGCCTGGACCGACGACCGCATTGTCCCCCGGTGGTTTTGTGTCAAAGCGGAAATCGAGCCAAAAAAGAAGGGGCGTCTTTATTTCGAGTGGCTGGGCGGCGATAAACTGGAGACCAGGATTATCGACATTAAGAAGAACAGGCTTTTCCTCTTCCCTTTTGGTCCCAAAGGGGAGAAGGTGAAACTCACTATCAAACCGTTAAAGAAAGGCTCGGGACTGGAACTTCATCAGTACGATATGAAAACCACCCCAAAGGATAAATGGGCGATGCATAAAGGGTGTGAAACCGGCTGGACTTTTTTTCTGGCAAACCTGAAGGCCTATCTGGAGCATGGCATCGATCTACGGAGTCATGACCCGAAAAAGTCGTACCGACAGGGATATATAAACAGCTGACTACGGATTGGTAAAATTCATTTGTTTTTTGGCGCGGCCTGATATTTGATTCTGCTGACGGATTGTTCAATCCCTATCGAAAGGAGACTATCATGCGCGCTATAATCTCAATCGTTCTACTGCTGGTTTTTCAGGCCTGTATGACTACTGCGGCGGAAGAACCGGTCACGCCTTTACGTCCCGTGGCAACTTATTCCATTGTTGCCTACGATACCCTCACTGGCGAATTCGGCGCCGCCGTTCAGTCACACTATTTCAAAGTCGTTGACGTCATCTGGCTCGAACCTGGTGTCGGCGCCGTCGCCACGCAATCGCTGGTCGATTTCGCTTATGGTCCTCTGGGGTTAGAAATGATGAAAAAAGGGAAAAGCGCGAAACTGGCTTTGGCGGGGCTCCTCGCTTCTGACCCGGACGACGAGGTGCGTCAGGTGGCGATGATTGACAAGAACCTGGTCATCGCCGCCCACACCGGCGCCAAATGTATCGCCGAAGCGGGACATCAGATTGGCAAAAACTACTCGGTGCAGGCAAACCTGATGCGCAATAATACTGTCTGGGGGGCGATGGCAAGAGCGTTTGAAACCACCCCCGGCGATATAGCAGAAAAGATGATGGCGGCGCTGGAGGCGGCGGAGAACGAAGGGGGGGATATCCGCGGGATGCAGTCGGCGGCGATGGTGGTGGTTACCGGCAAACCGACCGGGCTTCCCTGGCGGGACCGGACAGTCGATATCCGGGTGGATGATTCCCCTCAGCCGTTGGTAGAACTGCGGAGGCTTTTGAATATCTCCCGCGCCTACCGGCATATGGATAGAGGGGATGAATATATCACCGCCAAGGAGTTTGATAAGGCGAACGCTGAGTACGCCAGAGCGGCGGAACTTGCCCCGGGTAACGCCGAGATACTTTTCTGGCATGCGGTGACCCTGGTCACAGCCGGTGAAATTGAGCGCTCGCTGCCGATTTTCAAGGAGGTGTTTGCGGCTGATTCCTCCTGGCGGACCCTGGTGTCGCGTCTGGTCAGTTCCGACCTCTTGCCGAATGATAAGAAACTTATTGAAAAGATTGTGGGGCAGTAGGTTGGCTGGGTAACCCCAGGTCCTGGCTCGGGCTGGCGGGCAGATGATTTTTATTTGATTTTGGGACAGGATTATCTTTAGAGTTTTTCCCCGTCAGATTTTCGACATTTTATGAAAATTTTGTCAATTTTTTGCTTTTTTTGACGATTTTTTCATTTATATTTATTGTGAAATCTCATAATAGTATTTTGATGGAAAAAGCGACTATAATTTCGGATATTATATTGATTTATAAGGAAATATCCGTGGAATATCTGGAATATTTTATAACGAAACTTTTGGCAATATTTTGATTTATTGCCAATAATTTCTATGGATTCTTTTATGTTTATTTCCCGGATTTTATTATCTAAGAATATAATGAAACTTTTGGCAATATATTAAATTATTGCCGATAATTTCTATAAAAAATTCATGAAAAAAAATATAGCCGAAAATAATTTGAAAGAATATCTAAATCGACAAGAGTCTCTTACACTGGACGAGATTTTCGCTCTTTTTCAAAGAATTGAGCCCGATATATCAAGAAATGCTGTGAAGTTGAGGATTTTTCGGCTTATTCAAAAGGGGACCATACAAAGAAGTGGGCATGGTGCTATTACTATTGCAGGTAAAAGCGAGTTCAAACCACAACTGGACAAGGAACAGAAGAGAATCGCGCTTCATATAAGAAAACGATTTCCCTATGCAGATTATTGTTGCTGGCGTTTCTCATCCATTAGAGAATTTCACCAGCACATCTCGGTGGTGGATTTTCTGATCGTGGAAGTCGAGAGAGGTGCATTGGGTACAATCTACAATTTCTTAATGGAATCAAGAGAAGATGTATTCAAGAAGCCCAATAAGGAAATCATTGAAGACATTATAATCGGAAAGAAAAATCCTATAATAGTCAAAGCGCTCATAATGGAATCTCCAATTATACGAGTCAATAAAATACCGGTACCGGCACTCGAGAAGATTCTCGTAGATTTATATTCGGATAAGGAGCTATTCTATTTCCTGCAGGGAAATGAACTACTACACATTTTCAGAAACGCTCTGGACAAATACGTCGTCAACATAGACAAAATGCTTCGGTACGCAAGAAGACGAGGGAAGGAAGAGGAATTACGAGGAATGCTGCAACAAATTGAGAAGAGCAATTAGTAATATGATTTCGAAAGACACGCTGACGGATGAGTGGGTAAAGCAAGTAATTGTCAATATTGGAACTCACCGAAAATCACCAGATAAGATACTTGTAGAGAAAGCCATCAGAGCTTTATTGCTGTTGGAAGGATTATCGCAGTCAGGATTGGAGTTCATATTCAAAGGGGGGACCGCGGTTATGCTTATTCAAAATCCGCCAAAACGAATTTCCATAGATATCGACATAGTGTCAAGCAAATTGACCAATCCTGAAGATAACTTCAATAGCTTCTTGAGAAGCAAAGGTTTTATAAGATTCAGCTTAGACAGCAGAAATCCCATCTCGATTATTGAGAAGTTGCACTATAAGTTTTACTATTTGCCTATCTGTCAGTCCAGAGTGGCAGAAGACTATATTTTGCTGGACATCTTGATAGAACCCTCTAATTATAGCAGGACACTTGCTACCACAATCAACTCCCCTTTCATAAAATATGAGCAGCCCCCATCAGAAGTATACGTCCCCAGCAAAGAAGATCTGTTTGCTGACAAAATGACTGCCTTTGCGCCATATACCACCGGAATTCCTTATACCAGGAGTGGGGTAAGTATGTCTATGGAAATCATCAAGCAGTTATATGACCTCGGTAATCTCTTTGAAGGATTGGAGGATGTCGGGACAATAGAAGAGACTTTTCATAGAATCGCCCGCTCCGAGATGAATTACCGCCGGATTTTAGGGGAAACTGGAGTAGTCCTTGATGATGTATTTCAGACTGCGCTCAGTATTTCCACAAAGGGAATGGCGGGAGATGCAGATTTTGGGATTTTGCAGGCTGGAATCTCAAAAGTCAAAGCATTTGTGTTCTCAGAATCTTATGAGATTACAAGAGCCACCAGGCATGCTGCGCGAGTAGCATACTTAGCGAAGCTAATCGAACGGCAGAAAAGAACTATCGTTCGCTTTGAAAGGCCTGATCAGATTCGTGATTGGAACATCGACAGGAATTGGTACCCGAAACTAAACAAACTCAAGAAATCAGATCCCGAGGCCTTCTTCTATTGGTACCAAATCTATTTGTTGGCAAAAGAAAATTGAGCAGCCAAACTAGTCCGTCTCGTACTTCTTAAGGAGCGCCTGGAAGCGCGGATTATCGCGAAGAGGAGCAAAGTCCGGAGCTAATTTCAGCGAATTCGAGGAAAAGATGCCTGGTATCGTAAGTAAATATTCGAGCTGTTCAATGGCTTTTTCGTCCTGGCCTATTTGTGCATAAGAACTCGCAAGGACTCTGATATAATCGGGGCCGGTTAAGGCGTCAACTGAAACCGGCAGGAGTTCCGTTGCGTGTCTTGCCAACTGTATCGCCTTCTCGCCTTGTCCCAGTCTGGCGTAAGTGGCCGCCAGTGAACTCAATAGCTCCGGCGACTCAGGCGATTCCGAGAGGCTGCTTTCAAGCATCACGCGTGCCGAATCAAAGTAAACTCTCGCCATCGACTGCTTCCCCATCATTCGGAAGGCGTCTCCCTTCATATAGTAGTATAGAACGCTGTCCGGATTTCCGGGGTAGCGTACCACTCCCGGAGCGGTCAATAGGCTTAAGGCATGCTCGAACTGCCCGTCGTAAAGGTCCAAATATACTTCAAACCAGATGACCACCGGAGAACGGCCGAGGAAGACGCGCCCCGTATCAAGAACTCCACGGGCCTGATGCGTCACGCCGGTTTTATTGAACAACGCGGAAGATTTCAGTAGGTAGCCATACGGGTGGTCGGGTTGCAAGTCTATTACTTTTTCAAATTGGGCTATGGCATCTTCGTATCGGCGGCAGAAAAAGTAGGTGTAGCCCAGTTCGTACTTGTACCAGACATCACGGGGATCAAGAACGACAGCCCTCTCCAACCCGTCAATCGCCTCCTGCCATTTCCCTTGACGGCGCTGCACCCATGCCATGCTTGCCCTCGCCAGTGCATTGTTTGGTTGCAGCTCCAGCACTCTGGAAAATTCGCCGAGAGCGCGATTATAGTCGCGAAGTCCATGATAGTAGTACCAACCCAGAGCCTGGCGCGTCTCAGTGGTGTTGGGAGCCAACCGCACCGCTATATCAACCATCTTCTTGGCATTCTCCAGCCTCTGTGGGGAAACATCGGTTCCGTCCCAGTACATTTCGATATAGATAGAGCCTAATTCGGCATATGCCGGAGCGAAATCGGGCGCCAGCTCAATTGCCTTGAGATGCATCTTCTCTGCGAGACGGGCATCTTTTTGCTGATAACCGGCGACTGTGAAATATTGCTTTCCCCTCAGATAATAGTCGTAGGCTCTAGGATCAACCTCCACTTTCCGGGAGAGAATTTCGTTTTCTGATTGCAATAAAGCAACATCGAGAGCCGCCGCCACTTCCCGGGCAATGGTTGACTGCACCCCAAAAACATCGGTAATGATGGTATCGTAACTACTTGCCCAAAGATGCAGGTCGTCAGAAACTCTAATCAACTGTGGGTTTATCCGCACACGGCTGCCAGTTCCCCTTTTATCCCAGCGAATTGTCCCCTCCAGGACATAGTCAACATTCAGTTCCTTGCCGACCTGCTTCAGAGTCTTGTCGGTATTTTTATAATGCATGCAACTGGTCCGGGAAATTACCCCCAGACCGGAAAGACCCGCCAGACAGGTGGTAATCTCTTCCGTCATACCATCGGCAAAATAATCATCCTCGGGCGCTCCCAGATTCTCGAACGGCAAAACCGCGAGCATTTTTCGTTTAGTGTCGGATTTGCTTTCGTGTGTGTAAAGATATGTCCTAGCCACCCAATAGACGGCAACCACAATTAAGATCGCCACCGCTGAGGTTACCACGTATCTGTTCCAGTAGTCGGGACGCGATTTGGTCTCGATTAATGGCAATTCTCTTTTAGAACATCGTTTAAGGTCTGCCAGGAGTTCATCAGCATGCTGATAGCGAAGGGCAGGGTCTTTCGCCAGCGACTTGCATACAATTCTTTGCAGTTCATCGGGCACCCTGCTCTTAAATCGCGCCAGCGGCTCCGGTTCTTCAAATCCGATTGCATAAACGACCGCCGGCTCATGGTCGCCGGTAAAGGGCAATCGGCCGGTTATCATCTGATACAGAACTACTCCCAAAGAAAATATATCCGACCTGTTGTCCAATTCCTCGCCGCGGGTCTGTTCCGGCGACATATAATTGACTGTCCCCAAGGTCGAACCGGCCTTAGTAATCTTATCTATTCCCTTTATGGTTGCCAGTCCGAAATCAAGTATCTTTGCCCGCCCCTTCTTATCAACCAGAATATTTCCGGGCTTAATGTCACGATGCACTATTCCCTGACTGTGAGCTTCCTGCAGCCCCTGACAAATCTGAATCGCCAACCCTACCATCTCCTCCAAGTCCGGCTGTTTCTCCTTCAGATACAGGTCCAGAGTCAATCCCTCCAGATGTTCCATGGCGATGAAGGGACGACCTTTGAACTCGCTGACTTCGTGGATAGTGACAATATTGAAATGATTCAGTTTGGCGGCGGTTTGAGCCTCTCTCTTAAACCGGGAGCGGCAGTCAGCATCATGGCAGAGTTGATGAGGA
Source organism: Ignavibacterium sp. (assembly GCA_020724775.1). Classification (GTDB taxonomy): domain Bacteria; phylum Zixibacteria; class MSB-5A5; order GN15; family PGXB01; genus DYGG01. The sequence goes on from DYGG01000050.1 coordinate 20,977, forward strand.
AGAAACTTGAGGGCGACCTTCCGGTTGAGTTCGGTGTCCTCAGCCAGGTAAACCTCCCCCATTCCGCCAGAGCCGAGCATCTCGATAATCCGATAGTGCCCGACAGTGGTGTTTTTTGCCAGTTGATCTTGCGGTCGGATAGTGTCGCTTGAATCGTCATCGGATGACATCATCAATTACCACATTTCCGGGCGCTGATGGCCCTACTTGAATCTCCCTTCTCGCACAACATATCTATAATTCTTATATAAGGCAAATCAATTTAATGATAACCTCGATCGAGATTCTGTCAAGAAGGTTGTGTAAATTGACTAATAAGCATATCCTGATTTTGAT
>DYGG01000083.1 GCA_020724775.1 Ignavibacterium sp.
CCAGTCTTGCCTTGATATCCTGCATCTCCTTTCCGTAACGAGAGAGCGAGGATTCTATAAATATTTCCTTGAATTTATCAATACCTTTCTCGGCGATTATATCTTTTGGGTCGCGAGGTCTTATTTTCGGTTTGTGACCGGCTGCTACCGTGTCTGCCAATGTCAGGGAAAGCAGTTTCTCCTGGTAATCTACCGCCATCGCCAGGGCATCGCCGCCGCCCATCGATAAACCGACCAGATGCACTTTCGGCAGTTTCAGTTCAGTCATCAGATTGAGAATATCAGCCACTCTCTCCTCTCGCGAATAGCCGCTCTCCGGCGCGTCGGACAGACCATGCCCGCGAGCGTCCAGAGCGATAACGTTATACTTTGACGAAAAGTACGCCAGTTGCTCCGACCACATCCGATGGTCAAGGGAGAGACCATGCAGGAATATAATCGGAGCGCCATTCCCTCGCACTTCATAGTACAATCTGACTCCGCCGGAATTAAAGTACGGCATTTTCTTTCAAAATCATTTCCAAGGCGTAACTCGCCTGGAATAACATCGCTTCGCCAAAGGGTGGTCCGATAAACTGCAAACCGACCGGCAACTTTTCACTTGTGAATCCGCAGGGAGCGGACAGCGCCGGTATGCCGGCGAGATTGGCAGGCGCCGTGAAGATATCGGATAAGTACATCGCCAGCGGGTCGGAGACTTTATCTCCCCGGCTAAATGCCACAGTCGGCGCGGTCGGGGTAATCAGCAGGTCAACTTTTTGGAAGGCTTGCTCAAAGTCCCGCCTGATTAGTTCCCGTACCTGCTGCGCTTTATAATAGTAGGCATCATAGTAACCGGCTGAAAGAACATATGTCCCCAGCATAATCCGTCGTTTCACTTCCGCTCCGAAACCCTGCGACCGGGTGCGGCGGTACATCTCCTCCAACTCCTCCGCCTCTTCCCGTAAACCGTAGCGAACACCGTCAAAGCGGGCAAGATTCGATGACGCCTCGGCATCGGCAATGACATAATAGACCGCTATTGCCAGCGGTGAGTGGGGAAGCGAGATATTTATAATCTCGTGCCCCCTTTTTCTTAACTGCTCAATGGCCGTCTCAATATTCTGCTTCACATCTCGGTCAACTCCTTCGCCGAGAAATTCCATCGGCAAACCGAATCGGAATTTTCTCTCGACCGATGTCAGGTTCAAATAATCGGGATGTTCAAAGGCAACTGAAGTGGAGTCATGCTCGTCTCTTCCGCAGACGGTTTGATAGGCTAAAGCGAGGTCTTCGGTATTGCGTGCCAGCGGTCCTATCTGGTCCATGGAGGAGGCGAACGCCACCAGACCATATCGGGATATTCCGCCGTAAGTTGGCTTGAGGCCGCAAAGTCCGCAGAATGAAGCCGGCTGTCGCACGGAGCCGCCGGTTTCAGAGCCATAGGCGAGCGGCGCTATCCGGGCGGCGACGGTTGCCGCCGACCCTCCCGAAGAGCCGCCGGGTACCAGGTCTTCTCTTATGGGATTGGCGCAGGGGCCATAGTAGGAATTTTCGTTGGATGACCCCATAGCGAATTCATCCATGTTGGTTTTGCCGATAATGACCGCCCCGGCGTTACACAGTCGGCGGGCGCAGGTGGCGTCATAAGGTGGCGTGAAACCGTCCAGGATATGTGAAGCGCAGGTGGTGGGGTATCCGGTCAGGCAGATGTTATCTTTGAGGGCAACGGGTACTCCGGCGAGTGGTCCGACCGGTTCACCGGAAATAACGCGGGCATCGATCGCTTCAGCCTGACGTTGGGCAAGTTCTGCCGTTACGGTAATAAAGGCATTCAGGTTCTTGCCGGCGCTGAAGGCTTTCTCCAGCGCCGTCCGGCAGATTTCGACCGCTCTGAATTTTCTACTTTTTACTCCGGCAGCGATTTCACGCGCTGTCAGATTGTGATATTCTTTGATCACAGAAATGGAAGATAAGTATCAACCTCATATTTAGTAACATTGATACGGTAATTATCCCATTCCACTCTTTTGTTGGCTATCAATGTTTCAAATATGTGATCGCCTAAAATGTCCCGCACCAGTTTTGATTTTTCGGTCAACCTGATGGCATTCTCCAATGAATCCGGAAGGGCGTCAATTTTCAACTTCTCCCGTTTATCCTTGCTCATGGTAAAGATGTTTTCTTCAATCGGTTCCGGCAAGGGGTATTTGTTTTCAATACCATCCAGCCCGGCGCCGAGCATCAGGGCAAACGCGAGATAGGAATTACAGGCCGGGTCCGGTGAACGCAGTTCGACCCGGGTCGATTTTTCGTGGCCGGCTTTGAACATCGGCACCCGAATCAGGCTGGAGCGATTGCGCCGTCCCCACGACACATAAACCGGGGCCTCATACCCCACGACCAACCGTTTATAGGAATTGACCCACTGATTCAATACCAGAGTAAGGTCTTTGATATGATGCAAGATTCCGGCCATAAAGTGGCGCGCCATATCGGAAAGGTGATAAGGGGCATCCTTGGAAAAGAACAGATTGCGGTCCCCTT
>DYGG01000084.1 GCA_020724775.1 Ignavibacterium sp.
TAGCCGGGCCGGAGAGGGTGATGGTTGGAGCTTCTGTGTCTGTTGTTTCTTGATCAGCTTGCTCCCCTGTTTCGTTGTTGGTTGCCGCAGAGGAACAGGAGCCTAGCGTCTTCTCCCATTCGCCATTAGTGATGCGTACGCAATACACTTCGCCGGTGGCGCTATCTCTTAGCTCAAAGGCCTCGGTGATTACCTTATTGGTAGTCAAAGTTTCGGCAACCAGCGCTTTGACTCTTAACAACCCACTCTCCACCGTAACCTGCATAGATTGGAGCCAATCCTTGACGGTGCTGATAATCAGGGATAGCAAGGAAGAGTTGTCTTGAGCCGATTGGCTGGAGAAGTCCTGGTTGAGGAAGTCCGGGCTCATCCAATAGCCGGCATTGGCGAAGACTAGCACTTTGCCTTGGTTTTCTTCTGTCGGGCCGTTATAGTTTTCCAAGGCGTAGCCGACGATCATGCCGGACTTGGTGGCTTTTTGGCCGACTCCCGGAGTGGAAGAGATGGCAATCGGATCTCCAGTCTGGATCGGGCCTCCTTCCAGATTGACTTTGACCGGAATGCGTCCGGAGAGGGCTACCGGCCTGGTTTCGGTATTGAGAGTCATGCCGGTAGTGTCTCCCAGGAGCACGCCGGGTAAGGTGGAGATGGCTCCGATGATTTTGTTTTGGTTATCCGGAGTGGCTTTAACTAAAGCGGTGGTCAAGATCTCTTCCAGAGACTTTTTGTCTTCTTGCTGGCCGTTTTTGATTCTGTCTTTTTCTTCTTTCTGGTTGTATGAGATCTCGCTGGAGAGGGATACGATGTCCCCCGCTTCTATGGACTGGTCAAAGATCGGGTAGTTTTCCGCCAAGTCGGAGGCGGCGAAGGCAGAGGCGTCTCCATAGACTGTTCCGGCAGTCAGGGCGGCTTGGCATTTGGTGTCTCCGTTGTTATCGGCGCAGATGGCTCCGTTGAATACTTTGAGGTCTTCCTGGGTAGCTCCATTCCAGACGGTGAGATCTCCGGCTACCGCCAAGGTGGTGAATGGCGAGGTGGTGCCGATACCGACATTGCCTCCAGCAGTCGCAAGGTAAGTTTGTCCGGTAGTAGTCAGTTGAGTAGCAGTCGCGTTCGTGAAGCTGACTAAGCCGCTAGTATTCACTGTCCATCCGGTTGAATTCCCTCCATTAGTAAAGGAAGTTAAACTATCCACGCTATTGTCATACTTAATACCTCCCTTTTCAGCGGAAGAGTTATTTCCGAACGAAATAATTGCTTGGCCGGAAGGACCGGAAATTACGTTTATCGTTGCATTAGTCCCGGCAGTAGTAGCATCTTGAACTACTAAAGTTTTAGTTGAACTGATTTGGGTGCCGCCCGCTAAGATATGCAGATTCCCGCTCGGACTTGCCGTTCCAATACCAATTTTTCCGCTATTCGCCACAATAAGCTGCGGAGAGCTTGTTCCATTATCAGAAACCACAAACGAAGGATCTGATCCGTTTTGCATCTCCACCGCAAGCGTCGCCCATGGCGAAGTGGTCCCAATGCCGACATTGCCATTACTTTCAACTGAAAGCCTGTCAGATCCTCCGACTTTCGCAACTAACGCACTAGAGCCGTCAATATAGAGAACGGCTTTTTCCGTATCATCTGAATTTCTATAAAATTCTAAGAAATTAGAACCTTCTGCTTGAGTGACACGAGTAATTCCAGCTACCTCTAATTTTGTTCCAGGATTTGTTTCGCCGATGCCGACATCTCCAGCAAAATATGAATCTCTTGTGCTTGCGGAATATAAGGAGAAGTTTCCGACAGGATCCTGAAATCCTCCGATAGCTCCCAACATCAAGTTCACGTTGTTGGTAGCGGAAGTTTGTTCAGTAATAGCAATACCAATAAGATTGGTATGCGACCCGGTAAGCGTAGGGTTGTCAATCCTAATGCCACGCGTAATATCAATGCTACCCCCACCGGTATTTTCAGAGTTTGCCTGGACAAAAATACCTTCTCGACCGCCTCCCGAAGTTGAATTCTGGGCAGTCTGATCTATCGTTAAGCTTCTCGCATTGCCAGATCCGGTTGATATTCCGCCGATCCGCACGCTTACAGGTTGCGTACTTACAGTTCCGAATCCGTGAATATCAAGACGCGCAGCCGGGGTAGTAGTACCAACACCGACATTTCCGCTGTTTGTCAATGTCAAAGGAGTGACGCCAGCGCTTGCATTTCTAAACACGAGAGCGGATGCAGTGAATTCCGGACTGCTGGCGGCATCGGAAACAATTCTCCAATTCTGACCCCCCTGGAGCTTAAGAGTTGCCGCAACTCCGCTGCCGCTGCTCTTTATATGCAACAATTCATCTGGAGTGCTCGTTCCAATACCAACATTCCCAGCCGAAGTAATTCTCAATCTTTCTTCCGCGAGCGAGGCGCTATCGGAAGTCGCAAAAATCAAATCTGCAGGAACATAGTTGGAAGCGGAAGCGCCGTTTTGGATCGCGTAAATGCCGACTGCGCTTCTTGCAACAGCGGAAG
>DYGG01000085.1 GCA_020724775.1 Ignavibacterium sp.
GTGATGAATCTGCTTTGCAGATGTCAGCGTAAAATCAAGACCTGCCGCAACGGTAAGCTTCCCACACGGAGCGTTAGATACCGTGCGATAAAAGGGGCGCCCACCGGGGGTTGATTTTTTTGCGTAAAATGGTTATAATCAATGTGTAAGAACAGAGTTATGACCGGTTGAGTCCGTCAGGAGTCCCGCTTGAAGCGGCACTGACGGCGAATTGAAGAAGATGTCAAGACCGCTCGACCGACTGTCAGGTGAAGACGCGGGTCGAGGGTCTTGACCTACAAGAGATGACGGCCAATAGAAAGGGAAATCGTCCCGCGGAGCGGGACGATAATGTCGAAACCGTAAAGGTTTCGACCTACAGAGTGTCTTGGAGCAGGACCGACGGCGTTAGAAGGTGACGAGACCGATTCGGTTTCGTGCACTGTTCTGGATTCCCCGCCTTCGGCGGGCAGGCCGATCGGGTCGGGAATGACATGGTGTCAGGTTCACTGGGAACCTGACCTACGGAAAACTGGATTCCCGCTTGCGCGGGAATGACAGTCAGGATCACGGGGATCCTGACCTACTCGGAACGTTGGGATGTCAACGGAATCAGGCGAGATAGACAAGAATGTCAGGTCTCTGCAGGGATAATTCTACCTTGAGACCTGAACTACTAGGAATAAAGCGGAGTTGATATGTTCGAGAAGAAATTCCTCGAGGGAGTGGAGAATAGACGTAAGAAGTGGGCAGATGAGGCCAAGAAGAACGGGAAGCAGAAATCGCGGCCGCGGTTTATAACTGTCTCGGGCGATGAAATCAAAGACTTGTACACGCCGGAAGATATCGCCCATATCGATTTTGACAAGAATATCGGTTTTCCGGGGGAATACCCCTACACCCGCGGGATTCATCACACGATGTACCGGACTCGTCTCTGGACGATGCGTCAGTTTTCCGGGATGGGCACTCCGCGCCAGACCAACGAGCGGTATCATTACCTATTGAATCATGGGCAGACCGGCTTATCGGTGGCGTTTGACCTTCCGACCCTGATGGGGTACGACAGCGACCATCAGCGCTCACTGGGGGAGGTCGGCAAATGCGGAGTGGCCGTCGATACTCTTGCCGATATGGAAATCCTTTTTGACGGCATAAATCTGGGGCAGGTATCGACATCGATGACGATAAACGCGCCGGCATCGATACTTCTGGCAAAATATCTCGCGGTGGCGGAGAAGCAGGGAGTGCCGTTTGACCGTCTGCGGGGGACACTTCAAAACGACATCTTAAAAGAATATATCGCGCAGAAGGAATGGATTTTCCCGCCGCAGCCGTCGATTCGACTGATAACGGATTTGATGGCGTTTTGCACCGACCATGTACCGCAGTGGAATACGATTTCGATATCGGGGTATCATATTCGTGAAGCCGGTTCGACGGCGGCGCAGGAGTTGGCGTTTACGCTTGCCGACGGTTTTGCCTATATCGAGGCGGCGATTGCCGATGGGCAGGATGTCGATAAGTTTGCGACCAGGCTGTCGTTCTTTTTCAACGCCCACCAGGATTTCTTTGAGGAGATAGCCAAATATCGCGCGTCGCGTCGGATTTATGCTCGTCGGATGCGGGAGAAATACAAAGCGAAAGAGGAGCGTAACTGGCTGTTGCGGTTTCACACGCAGACGGCGGGATGCTCGCTCACGGCGCAGCAGCCGGAGAACAATATCGTGAGAACGGCGCTGGAAGCGCTCTCGGCGGTGCTCGGCGGAACGCAGTCGCTTCATACCAACTCGATGGATGAGACGATGGCGTTGCCATCCGACAAGGCGGCCCTGATTGCACTTCGGACACAGCAGGTGATAGCGCATGAGACGGGGGTGACGAATACCATTGACCCGCTGGCCGGGTCATATTTTGTGGAGGCGCTGACCGACAAAATGGAAGCGGATGCCGAGGCGTATCTGGAGGAAATCGAACGGCGCGGGGGGGTACTGAAGTGCATTGAAGAGGGGTATTTCCAGAGAGAGATTGCCAAGGCGGCGTATCGGTACCAGAAAGAGATTGAGAAGAAAGAGCGAATAATTGTCGGGATAAATGATTATCTGATTGAGGATGAAGAGATAACGATTCCGATTTTGAAGATAGATGAATCGGTGGAAAAAGAGCAGAGGGCGTTCATCAGGAAAGTTAAGAGTGACCGGGATAATGACAAGGTGAAGCGGACGTTGGAAGAGTTGCGTCGGTGCGCCGAAGGGGATGGGAATACGCAGAAGGCGATACTGGACTGTGTGCGGGTGTATGCGACGGAAGGGGAGATAGTGGAGACCTTGAAGCCGGTGTTCGGGGAGTATGTGGAGCCGCCGATTATTTAGGCGAGTAGGTCAAAATCCCTCTTGGGTTTTGACAGGAATTGGATGTCGAAATCATCCCCGCCGGTGGTGGGGATGATGATGTCGAAACCATCCCGCTTGCGGCGGGGTTTCGACCTACGGGAACTGGAAATATGAATTGCGTC
>DYGG01000051.1 GCA_020724775.1 Ignavibacterium sp.
AAAATCCCTCCCTGGGCGCTGTGGCGACTTGGGTTTTGACAATATTAAAGGCAGTAGAGTAGGTCAAAATCCCTCCCTGGGCGCTGTGGCGACTTGGGTTTTGACAATATTAAAGGCAGTCGAGTAGGTCAAAATCCCGCTTGGGTTTTGACACTTAATTGAAAGGAGGGCGGATGGCAGGTTTTATTAATCAGAGATGGGGGTAATTCTGTCTCTTAGAATGTAACCCTTGATATATTTAACTTATCGATTTTTCGCCTCGGCGAATCGGCCTGGGGCGGAACGGAGGGGAGAGTATGAGAAAAATCTTGAGGAAAGCCTGCCTGACAATAGTCATTCTGTTTGGATTCGTGGCATTGACCTGCGATGAAGACTGCCCGGTCTGCCCGAAAGAGCCGGAGCCGCGGGCAGTTGAGCACTACCGGCTGTATGCCATCAGCGGCTTGAATCCTGAAGGTCTGCTGATGTCAATTGATGTTCCGGCTGATACCGTCGTGGATTCAGTGCGGGTCGATTATAACAGTGAGGGGCTGTTTGTTACTGGAGACGGTCAGAGGCTTCTGGTCTTGCGCTATATTGACTCAACACCTTACGTGCAAGTTGAGATATATAACGCGAGCGACCTCAGCAATATCGGGTCATCTGACAGGTATGGGAAATATTTCTTCGATGGCGGGGACAATTATGGAATACTCAAAAGGCAGAGTATCTATTTCATCGACCCAGTGACTCTAATACCGATTGACTCGATAGTGACACCAGTTCCCACGGGCCTCGTCTGTTATCTGGATACAGTGACAGACAGGTTCTTCGCCGCCGTTGACCCTGATTCCGGGGCGACCGTATATATAATTGACTGCCTTACTCGTACTCTGACCGACTCGCTTGTCAACTTGCCGGGCGGTGGTAACGTGATGAATCTTGCCTATAACTGGGTGACGGACGATTTGTACTATTTCACCAGACGGTATTCCGCTTGGAGCCAGTTTCTCCAATACAATTGCGAGACTAGGACCTTAGTGTGGACAATCGATATTGTTGGCGCTACAGGAAGCATTGCAGTCACTCCTGACGGCAAAACGATTTATATGACCGACGGCGGCAACTGCATGCTTGGGTATGTACCTATGATTCCGATCTGGGTCATTAATGCCACCACACATCGTCCGATGGCTTGGATTGCGCCATACGTATACCCGACAGGTGAGTATGTGTCTCCTTGTCTTGGTTCGATGGTCATTACGCCGGATATGACCAGGGCATATCTTGGAGCCTCGAGAAGTGCAGGCGGGGCGCCGCCTATTCCTGTAATTGACCTGCAAACCAATCGAATAATTAAAACTATCTTTCCACAGTCCATGGCTTGGACGCATGGGGCGGCCCATGTTGCTCTGGGGCCAGTGCCGGATAATTAAAGAAGTCAAGTAGGTCAAGACCCCCGACCTCATTGGCAATTCCCCTGCCGGTCGGGCGGTCTTGACACTTTTCATTTCTACGAAATTATAAATTTTGCGCCGTCATTCTTCGCCGCTTCATGTCACGCCCCATCAGAAGCTTGAGCCAACCTGCCACAACGTCATATTTTTCTCAGAAAATCCGCCCGCGGGCCGACCAACCATGCGCAAAGCCGCCCCGCGGCAGCGGGGCGCCTTTCTTGCTGTAATCAGAACCACTGTTCTATTGCGCGGCGCCGACGGTAAAGGTCATCTCTTTAAGAGTGGCGACCGGAGCGAGAGGGAAGGGTTGCCACAGTCTTTATAAATCTATACCCCACGGAGAATAAAAAAGGCAGGGAACAGCGGTTCCCTGCCTCTGATATACAGGATGCCGGTTACTTGCCGGCAAGCAGTTTGGTAATGTTGCTGTAATCCATCGCCGCCAACTGTTTGTACAGATTGTAGCGCTTGATGGCATCTTCCTGGGCAGTGCTCAATAACTGCTCCGCCCGCTCCGGCATACTTGCCATCAAGGTGTGGAAACGGGTCTCGCCCAGGGCATAGTCGCGGTACTTGATTGACGGCGGCTTGCTGTCCAACTGTAGCGGATTTTTCCCCTGCGCAATCAGGTCAGGATTGAAGCGGTACAGAATCCAGTGCCCGGAATCAACCGCCTTTTTCTGCTCTTCCAGACCGTGCGCCATATCGATACCGTGCGCGATGCAGTGCGAGTAAGCGATTACAATGGACGGCCCCTTGAATTTTTCCGCTTCCACGATCGCTTTGACCGCCTGGTTCTGGCTTGCTCCCATCGCAATCTGAGCGACATATATCGAGCCGTACGCCATCATTATCATCCCCAGGTCTTTCTTTGCAATCGGTTTTCCGGCCGCCGCGAATTTCGCCACAGCGCCCATCGGCGACGATTTCGACATCTGCCCGCCGGTATTGGAGTAAACCTCCGTATCCAGCACCAGAATATTGACATCTTTGCCGGAGGCAAGCACATGGTCAAGCCCGCCAAATCCGATATCATACGCCCAGCCGTCACCGCCGAAAGCCCAGATTGATTTCTTCACCAGGTAGTCAGCCAGAGTCAGCAACTTCCGCGCCTCGGGAGAATCGACCGTCGCCAGTTTCTTCTTCAGACGCTCCACACGCTCTCGCTGCTTTTCGACCCCCGCCTGGCTGGACTGGTCGGCTTTGCTAATTTCCTCAAATTCCGCCGGGAATAGTTTTGACGTCAACTCCAGCGCATGCTCCATCATTTTGTCGACCGCCAGCCGCATACCGAAGGCGAACTCCGCATTGTCTTCAAAAAGGGAATTGGACCAGGCCGGACCGCGGCCATCTTCCCGCTTGCAGTACGGGGTTGTCGGCAGATTTCCGCCGTAAATCGACGAGCATCCGGTGGCGTTGCCAATTAACGCCCGGTCGCCAAACAACTGGCTGACCAGTTTGATATAAGGCGTCTCGCCGCATCCGGCGCAGGCGCCGGAAAACTCAAACAGCGGACGAACCAACTGGCTCCCCTTTACCGTCTCAACATTGAACAGAGAGGGGTCTGTCTCCGGAATTGAAAGGAAAAATTCCCAGTTCTTTGCTTCCTTCTCCCGAAGCGGCAGTTGCGGCGCCATATTAATCGCTTTATGGTCGGTCTTGTTCCCTTGCTCATCTTTACCGACCACCGGACAGGCATTGACACAAACCTCGCAACCGGTGCAGTCTTCCGGGGCTACCTGAAGCGAATACTTGTATCCGGCGTACTGCTTGGTCATGGCATCGACCGCTTTAAATGTCTCCGGCGCCCCTTTCAAAGCCTCCGATTTGAATATCTTCATTCTAATTGCCGCATGCGGGCAGACTATAGAGCAGATTCCGCACTGAATACAGATCTTCTCGTCCCAGATCGGTATTTCTACCGCAATATTCCGCTTCTCATACTGGGTCGTGGCTAACGGGAAGGTCCCGTCGTCAGGCATCGCTGAAACAGGAAGCGAATCCCCCTTGCCGGAGATAATGGTCGCCGTAAGATACTGCACAAATTCCGGCGCTTCCTTGGGAACGGCCGGAGGGCGACTCATCTTCGAAGTCGCTTTTAACGGATATTTCACTTCGTGAATATTATCCACCGCGGCATCTATCGAGGCGAAGTTCATCCTGACTATCTTTTCCCCCTTGTGACCGTACGTCTTCTTCAGGGCATCTTTGATTGCATCAACTGCTTCATCGCGCGGAAAAATATTGCTTATCACAAAGAAGGCGGTTTGCATTATTGTGTTGATGCGGGCGCCCAGTCCCAGTTCTTTCGCAATCTTTATGGCGTCTATCACATATAATCTTAATTTCTTGTCGATAATCTGTTGCTGCACTTCCCGCGGCATATGATCCCAGACTTCATCCGGTCCAAACGGACTGGTGAGCAGGAATACTCCCCCCGGAGCCGCCGCCTCCAGCATGTCGTACTTTTCCAGAAAGGTAAAATTATGGCAGGCGACAAAATTGGCCGTCGTAATCAGATAAGGCCGGCGAATCGGCTTTTTCCCGAACCGCAAGTGCGAAACTGTGACCGCTCCCGCTTTCTTGGAATCATAGACAAAATATCCCTGCGCGTAATTGTCCGTATTCTCGCCGATAATTTTTATCGAGTTCTTGTTTGCTCCCACCGTGCCGTCCGCGCCCAGACCGAAAAACAGACCGCGGAATACTTCATCATTGTCTATCACGAAGGAATAGTCCACATCGAGACTGGTATGGGTGACATCATCCACAATGCCGACTGTAAAATGATTCTTGGGATGATTCAATTTCAGATTATCCAGCGCCGCCTTGGCCATCGCCGGATTGAATTCTTTTGAACTCAAACCGTACCGTCCCCCCACGACCAGCGGATAATTCTCAAAGGGGGCTAACTGCGATGCCATCCCTTCGGCTATCGCCGTCTGAACATCGGTGTAAAGCGGCTCTCCGACCGCTCCCGGCTCTTTGGTGCGGTCCAGCACCGCTATCCGGCGAACCGTCTTGGGAAGCGCCTGCAGGAAAGCTTCGATAGAGAAGGGGCGAAACAGACGAACTTTCAGAAGGCCGACTTTCTCTCCCCGCGCTGTCAGATATTCCACCGTTTCGTGCATTGTCTCGGCGCCGGAACCCATCATGATTACCACCCTCTCGGCGTCAGGGGCGCCGATATAGTCAAACAGATGATAACTTCTGCCGACAATCTGGGCGAAACGGTTCATCACTTCCTGCACTATCACCGGAGTTTTCAAATAGTATTTGTTGACTGTCTCGCGCGCCTGAAAGAAAACATCGGGATTCTGCGATGACCCTTTCAGGGTCGGATGGTCGGGGCTGAGGGAGCGCGCCCGATGCGCCGTTACCGCTTCTTCATCTATAATCGCCCGCATATCGTCAAAGTCAATTTGCTCGACTTTCTGCTCTTCATGCGAGGTCCGGAAACCGTCAAAGAAATGCAGAAACGGCACCCGGCTCTCCAGTGAGGCGGCGTGCGCTATCAGCGCCAGGTCCATTACTTCCTGCACCGAACCTGATGCCAGAAGGCCGAATCCGGTTGAGCGCGCTGCCATGACATCGGAATGGTCACCGAAAATCGAGAGGGCGTGTGTCGCCACTGTGCGGGCTGAAACATGAAGGACTGCCGGCGTCATCTCGCCGGCAATCTTGAACATGTTAGGAATCATCAGAAGCAGTCCCTGTGATGCCGTAAAAGTTGTTGTCAGCGCTCCCGCGGTTGCGGCGCCATGAACCGAGCCCGAGGCGCCCCCTTCCGATTGCATCTCGACCACAATCGGCACCGTTCCCCATATATTGACCTCTCGGTCGGCCGATTTGGCGTCGGCAATTTCGCCCATATTGGAGGAGGGGGTAATTGGGTAAATGGCGATCACTTCGCTTAAGGCATGCGCCACATAAGCCGCCGCCGTGTTGCCGTCAATCGTCACCATCTTGCGCTTCTTTGACTGCATCGTTTGGGCCGCCTCTTTATCGTGAACATCCGTCTTATTTAACATAACTATCTATCTCCAGCAAATTGTGCTTCATTTCTTCTACTCTAAAGAGTCCTGGGAAGAGTAATAAATTTCTGCCCCTGATATTTTCCTTTCTTATCCTTGTAAGAGACCATACATACTTCATCGGCGCCCAGAAATATTATCTGAGCAATCCCTTCATTGGCGTAAATTTTCGCCGGAAGCGGTGTCGTGTTCGATATCTCCAGCGTCGCATGCCCTTCCCACTCCGGCTCAAACGGGGTCACATTCACAATTATTCCGCAGCGCGCATAGGTCGATTTCCCCAGGCAAATAGTTATCACTTCCCGCGGAATCTTGAAATATTCTACGGAACGGGCCAGGGCAAAAGAGTTGGGCGGCACCAAAATCGAATCGGCTTTCACATCGACAAATGAATTGGGGGAAAAATTCTTCGGGTCAACTATGGCGGAATTCACATCCGTGAAAATCTTGAACTCGTTGGCGACTCTGATATCATATCCGTAAGACGATAATCCGAAACTGACACCTTTCTTCACCTGCTTGGCCGAGAACGGCTTAATCATTCCGTGCTTGAGCGACATCTCCTTGATCCACCGATCCGATTTAACCGACATGTTCTCTCCTTTTCTTTAACAAAATAGTCCAATAATATAACCAGACTTTCTGTCTGAGCCAACTGCTTTTTGGAGAGAACCGGCTCCGCTCTCAGGCTACATGGTGAGCGTTTTTCATCTTTATCAGATCCATTATGGAATATTTCCCGAACACCTTCAAAAGCTGCGCTTCCGCCTCTTCCAGCACTTCCCGGATTGGACAATCGGCATACTTCTCGCAACAATCACGGTCATCAAGACACTTGATAAGACGATAAGGTCCCTGTATCGTCTCCACCACATCCTTCATGGTCACCACGGTCGGGTCTTTACCCAGAGTGAATCCGCCTTTCACCCCCCGATGCGACCGGACAATTCCGGCTTTGGTAAGATTCTGAAAAATCTTCGCCAGAAACCTCTCCGGAACATCCTGGGCATGAGCAATCTCCGACAACGGCACTACTCTCTCCCGTTCCTGTCCCGCCAGAAAGATTACTCCCATGATGCCGTATTCTTCCGCTCTTGTGAACTGCATATTACCGCCTTATGCCTTTTGGTTGTATTAAGTCGCTAAACCAACCAAAGATGATATTCTCAGTCTCCATTGACAATAATAGACATTTCGGACGATGATGTCAAGGAAATATTGTTACTTTTTTCACAAAATTGCCCCACTTCTCCCTGTGGAATTGTCTGAAAATCTTAATGATTTGCGCCGTATCAGCATTTTAGTATATTAAGAATTGAATGGAATCTTGCCGCCTTAGTAGGCTGCAAAAATGAGAAAATATGGGTGTAAAGTACTGAATTATATGCCAAAATTGAGCCAAAAAGCAACTCTTGCCGCATACTCTTCGGATGCATCCATTTACAGCCTCACCCCCCGTGAAGTCCTCTCCGTCAAGTGCCAAAATGACATTCTTGAAGCGCTTCGCAATGCCGCAAAGTCTGGCAGTTCCGTTACTGCCCGCGGCGGCGGCACCGGACTTTCCGGAGGCGCTGTTGGAGACGGTTTCATTCTCGATTTCAGCAATTTCCGCTCGATTTTGGATATTGACCCCGTCGCAAAAACTGTCATCACGCAGGTGGGAATTATCTACGATGAGTTGAATCTGGCTCTCAGAAAATACAACCTCTTTTTCCCCCCTGACCCATCTTCCGGTGATTCCTGCCAGATAGGGGGGATGCTTGCCAATAACTCCTCGGGACCCCGCTCGGTCAAATATGGACTGACTTCCGATTTTGTGGAAGCGATAGAGGTGGCTCTTTCTGATGGCAGAATTGTCAGTCTCCGCCCGATGCGATTAAATTCACCGGAATTGTCGGCGTTTCTTGCCGCCCATACCGAATTCAAGGAGATTCTGGCCTTACTTCAGAAAAACAGCCCTCTAATCATAAGTCGCTGGCCCCGGCTCAAGAAAAACTCCTCCGGGTACAATCTGTACCAGGTAGTTCGCGACCTGGAGAAGGGGGTATTCAACATCCCTGCTCTTTTAGTCGGAAGCGAGGGGACTCTTGCCCTCTTTCTCTCCTGTAAACTGAGGCTCTTGGATATTCCGGCGGAGCGGCTCACGTCGCGCCTATATTTTAAGTCGCTTTTTGATGCCGGCAGCGCTGTGGAGCCGATACTTTCTCTCCATCCCTCCGGGCTGGAAATCGTTGACGGCTCCACTCTCGACCTGATAGGTCGTGAAAAATTTGGCATCCCGAATTCAGCCGCCGCGATGTTGCTGGTCGAATTTGATGAGCATATCGAAACGTCCCGCCGCTCCTTCGAACAACTCGCCGACCGCTTTGCTCTTTCTTCACCACTGGAATTTGCCGAAGATTCTGTCTCTACTGCCGCGCTCTGGCGCGCCCGCAAAGCGATTGTCCCGACCCTCTATCGTCATCATCCCAAAAAAAGACCGCTGCCGCTGGTGGAGGATGTTTCCCTTCCGCCGGAGCAGATTCCCTCTTTTATCAAGTATCTTACCGACCTGTTCGAATCACATAATCTCACCTATGGCGTCTTCGGGCATATCGGTGATGGCAATCTGCATATTCGCCCTCTCTTTGACTTGAACGATAAGAGCGATATGGAACTTGCCAC
Organism: Ignavibacterium sp.; assembly: GCA_020724775.1. Classification (GTDB taxonomy): domain Bacteria; phylum Zixibacteria; class MSB-5A5; order GN15; family PGXB01; genus DYGG01. The sequence goes on from DYGG01000051.1 coordinate 8,135, forward strand.
AGGTATCTACGACCGGATTTATGACAAGGTCATCTCCCTCGGCGGGTCCTCGACGGCCGAGCATGCTGATGGCCGTCTGCGCGCCCCGCTGGTGCGCAAAATCTACGGTGAGGAAATCTACCGGATTTTCTGCCGTATCAAGCAACTTCTCGACCCCAAAGGTATTCTTTCTCCCGGAGTTATCCTCAGTGATACTCCTTTTACCGCTTTTATCGATTACGATAAAATAAAATCGTACTGCGCCGCCTGCGGCAAATGTAACGGTTACTGCCCGGCGTATGATTATTTCCGCCGCGAAGATTTCTCCCCGCGGGGATGGCTCCGGATGATTAACCAGTCCGGCGACGAGCGCCGCAATCTCTCCCAATACCTGCAGTTCTGTCTCAACTGCAAGAACTGCGCAACTGTCTGTCCCGCCGGGGTCGATATTTCCGCCGAAATCATCAAATTCCGCTCCATCAAACCGTCATTTGTCTCCCGGACTGCCGTCCGATTCACCGATACCGAACCGCTTTTCAATCTTTCGCTCAAACTGGGGAAAGTCGCCGAGCCGTTGCTCGGTACTCCGGCCGGGAAGAAACTGACGGCGATACTGGGGCGCAGAAAGTTTGGATTCGACTCCTCCGTCAAATTCCCGTCGCTGGCAAAAAGAACCTTGCGGCAGCGCTACCCCGAGCGGATTTCGGGCGAGGGCGATGTCGCTCTGTTTCATGGTTGCGCCGATAATTTTCTCGCCTCAAAAGTGGGCGACGCCATCTTCACGGTCTTTAACCACCTGGGCATAAAAGTTTCTCTCCCGCCGCAAAAATGCTGCGGCCTGCCGCAGGAGGTTTACGGTCATCGCGATAATCTGATAGACAAAGCAAAATATAATATCGACAGACTGGAGCCTTTTAAGGCTGTCATCACCGGATGCGCCTCCTGCCTTCTGAAACTGAAAGAGTACCCTCATTATTTCGATCAGGATTCCTCTTATCGGAGAAGAACCGAGGCGCTTGCCGCCAAATGCTTTGATATCAGTCAGTATCTGAACCGGGCGAACATAGATTTCTCCCAGTTCCATTCCGGCAGAAAAGTGACCGTTACTTATCACCACCCCTGCCATCTCCGCACCGCCGGTTTGCACCACGAGCCGGAGCGTTTAATATCGAAACTTGACAACGTCGAAATACATCACCCCCTCTATGCCGACCGTTGCTGCTCCCAGGCCGGCTCCTACGGATTTATCCATTTCAAAAAGGCGAAAGTGATGTTTCAAAAGAAAAAAGAGGAATATGCCTCCATTCCGGCCGAGTATCTGATGACCTCCTGCCCGGCGTGCCAGATGAAAGTCCGCGCCGAAATGGGGAATAAATTCAAAGTCGTTCATCCTGTCGAAATTCTTGCCGAACGGCTTATCAAATAGTACTTTCCTGACAACTCTCTGAAGGGAATCTGTTATGACCGACCACGAAAAAAAGGAAAAGGGACTACTAATAGTGTACACCGGCGACGGTAAAGGGAAAACTTCCGCCGCCCTTGGGATGACCATCCGCGCCGTCGGATACGACTGGAAAGTCTGCATCATCCAGTTTATCAAAGGCAGTTGGAAGTACGGGGAACTGGATGGCATCAAGAAACTGGCGCCAAATGTGGAATTGAATGTGATGGGGGAGGGGTTTGTCGGCATCGTCGATGACAAAAAACCGATTGAGGAGCATCGCGCCGCCGCCAAAAAAGCGCTCGAACTGGCGCTCGAAAAAATAACTTCGGGGAAATATCAACTTGTCATTCTTGATGAACTCAATGTCGCCGTCAGCCTCGGACTGGTCATGCCTGATGAGATGGAGCAACTTCTCGAATCCAAGCCGCCGCTCTTGCACCTGGTCATTACCGGGCGCGGCGCCACCAAATGGTTGATTGACAGAGCCGATCTGGTCACCGAAATGCGGGAAATAAAGCATCCCTATCAGAAGGGGATTCTGGCGCAGAAAGGTGTCGATTTTTGAAACTGGCTGTTATTGGAGGGACCGGATTTGTCGGGCGGGGATTGCTGCGCGCTCTCGCCGGCTCATCTCACGAAGTTGTCATCGTCAGTCGGAAACCGCCGAAAAATATACCGCCTGCGAAAAATTTTTTTTTCGCTGCGGGCGATATTCATGACGCTAAGTCGCTGGAAAAAGCGTTCTATGGTGCGCAGGCGGTCTATCATCTGGTCGGCATCATCGCCGAAACCAGGCAACTGACCTTCGAGAAAACCGTCATACAGGGAACCGGCAATCTGGTTGAAGCCGCCCGCAAGTGCGGTGTGAAAAAAATCATCTACCTTTCCGCCCTCGGCACCAGTGATAAACCGTTCACCAAGTATTTTCGCGCCAAATGGGAATCCGAGACCATTATCCGCAATTCCGGACGGGAGTATCTGATTCTTCGCCCCTCTTTTGTCTTTGGACCGGAAGATATCTCTATCAACAAATTCGCCCGGATGTTCAAGCGGCTTCCCTTTGCCCCTGTCATTGGCGATGGCCGCTATAAAATGCAGCCGATTTTTATTGACGACCTGGCGTCAGTAATGGTCGCATCTCTCGATAATCCCCGCGCTGTCAATCAGACTATAGAACTGGGAGGTCCCGATATATATGAATTCCGACAAATGGTTGCGATTATCAAAAAGAGTTTGAACATCCGGCGCTTTAACCTGTATATTCCCTTCTGGTTGATGATGATAAACGGTTGGATTTTGGAGCGCTTTCTGAAGCCGGCGCCGGTGACGATGGACCAGTTGAAGATGCTTCGCGCCGGAGGTGTCGCCGACAACAGTAAATTGCTCGAAATTTTTAGAATCGATTTGACCTCTTTTGAATCCAAGATAAAAGAATATTTGAGGTAATGAAATGTCAATGAAGGACTATGATATTGTAATAGTGGGTGGTGGACCGGGGGGGTTGACCGCCGGATTGTACTCCGCTCGGGCAAATCGGAAAACTGTACTCTTGGAAAAATTTCTCCCCGGAGGACAGATAGCCAATACCGCCGAAGTCGAAGATTATCCCGGTTTTGACCTGATTTCCGGCTCGGAACTGGCGATGCGTATGGCCGAGCATGCCAAGAAATTCGGGCTGGAAATAATCTCCGATGAAGTGGCTCAAATCTACTCCGAAGGCAATCATAAAATGGTAGTAAGCGCCGGCGGCGATATCTACCGCGCCAAAGCCGTTATCATCGCCACCGGCGGCTCCCCCAATCATCTCAATGTCCCGGGTGAAAATCAATTCGCCGGAAAAGGGGTGTCATACTGCGCCATCTGTGACGGCGCCTTCTTCAAAAACCAGGTGATAGCCGTCGTCGGTGGGGGCGACGCCGCGGTCGAGGAAGGGATGTTCCTTACCAAGTTCGGAAGCAAAGTCTATCTGATTCACCGCCGGAGCCAATTGAGAGCCCAAAAAATTATTCAGGAACGCGCCTTCAAGAACCCCAAAATGGAATTTATCTGGGATACTGTAGTTGAGTCTATCAATGGCGATACCAAAGTGAAAAGCCTCACACTCCGCAACGTCAAAACAGGGGAGAAGTCAGACCTTGAGGTCGGAGCGATTTTTGTCTTTGTCGGCTTTGTCCCCAATTCCAATCTTACCCATGAGCCGCTGACTAAGGACAGCGGCGGTTATATCATCACCAACGAGCGGATGGAGACCTCTGTCAAAGGAATCTACGCTGTCGGCGATGTGCGGGCGCAACTGGTTCGTCAGATTACCAACGCCGTCGGCGATGGCACAACCGCGGCCGTTGCCGCCGAGAAATATATCGAAGAGTTGGAGCATAAACATTAATTGCAGCGGCAAATGAGGTTATTTGACATTCTTCGTGATTACATTCTGAATCGCCTCGTACTCCGGATTCTATTATGCTCTTAATATGAATCTTTTTGCATATTGCGCATAATTTGCGGCTGATGTTCAAGTTGATTACTTAAGGGCTTCTCTAATCTATTATATATTAGATGTTTATAAATCGCGTCAAGGGAAGCCGCCGATTTCGTTATACTCCATTGTGGCACACTGATTGCTGCGCTAATCTACTGAAGTGAACCATAGGCTTCCTTGAGTTGTTAGAGATTTTAGGGAGTGGTGTGTGCTGGTTCTACCAGCCACCTGACGTTAGAGTCGGGCATCCCCCCTCCACCACTCCCTATTTTAATTCCCCTTTTTGATTCCACTAATCCTAATCGTACATCCTGCCGATAACATCATCAGTTATTAGTTTGCCGGAGAAATTTTGATGGGTCATTCATTTAGACCGGGTCTCTTTGTTCGTATTTCGCATCTGATTATCATTCAGATTCTCTTTATTTTCTCCGCCCTGGCGCTGGTGTTTCTCTATTCCAATGATGATGAAACCGCCTCGCAGTTCTATGAGAAAATGGAGCAGAAGATTTCTGCCGAAGCAGCCTCCCTGATGAATATCATTTCCTCCGATTCCAGCCTGTCTGTGATCGACCAGACCCTCTTTTTTGAAGCCGACCAACTTCTTGCTCGGAATCATGAGATCGAGCGGATCGACCTGCTCTGCCGACGTCGCGGCCGCGATACCCTGGTTAATCTTGCCGGCGCCGGAATGACCACTTTCGAACTTGCTCATTCGGAGAATATTGATTCTCCTTTTGCCCCTCCGCTTCTTGCCGGCATCAAAAGAGAGATTATTCCCGTTCTCAGCACCGATGGCAAAACAATCAGTTATCTTCTGCGGCGCGGAGACAAAATCGGCAATAATGCGCTGGCGGTCACCGTCATTAATAATCTTCCCAAAAATTCGCAAAGTAACAAAGCCGAACTCCTCTTTGTCCTCTTTCTGATTTCGGCTTTGATTTCACTGATGATTATAAACCTCATTTTCCGCGGATTCCGCGAACCATTGACCCGTCTGGTCGAAGCGATGGAGAAAACGGCGCAGGGGGATGAGCGGTATGTGGTCGAAGAGGAAGGGGACAAGGAAATCCGCCGGCTCAGCGCCGCCTATAATACTATGGCGCGGAGTATGGCGGAAAAACAGCATAAACTGACCGCCGCCAACCGCGAACTACTGCAGTCGAACAACGCTCTGATTCAATCGGAGTCGATTCTGACGGCGCTGGTCGATTATTCCCCTGACGCCATCATCGTCACCGACCTCGACGACCAGGTTCTAATCTACAATCAGCAGGCGGCGCGCGATTTCGGCTACAATCAAAATGACATGCTGGGACGAAAAATCTCCAATCTGTTCAGCATCCCCCGCTCGCAGAAGCCGCTTGCCGATGGTCCCGCCGACCTGCATGCCGCCAAAGAGATTATCTGCCGCCGTCGTGACGGCAGCAAATTCCCGGCCCTGCTGGTACAGACCCCGCTTGGTCCCGAAGGGTGCCCTCCCATTGCCATTCTCCATTTCATCAAGAACATCTCGGAGAGCGAAAATTACCAGAGTATGATTCTCAAGTTGGACCGTATCGCCTCCAAAGGAAAGATGGCGCGCGATATCGCCCATGAAATCAATAACTATCTGGCAATCCTTCAGGGAAATCTGGAATTGCTTCCGATGGTCATTGCCAAGGGAGATGAAGCCAAAACGGAGCAGAAAATCAGCCTGATGCGCGAGACCGTTGCCAAAATCACCAATTTCACCGAAGGGCTTACCAAGTTCAGCGATGAAAACTCCGAGTTTGAAAAGGAAGACCTCAATCAGTTAATAGAAAACCTGATTGCCTTTATCAAGCCGCAGAACCGTTTCGATGAAATCCTCATCGGCACCAATCTGGCGGACAATGTACCGCTGGTTGAAATCGACGCCGGCCAGTTCCAGCATCTCCTGCTAAGCCTGATATATAACGCCGCCGATTCGCTGGCGAATTTTGACGGCACCCGCTGGATAATCATCTCCACTTCGCTCGATGACAGCGGCGAGGCGGTTTATATTAAAGTCGCCGACAGCGGTCCCGGCGTTGACCCGGAAAATATTCCAAAACTGTTTGTCACCCGTTTCAGCACCCGACGGCAGGGGAACGGGCTCGGTCTTATCACCTGCAAGAACGTGATTGACAATCATCGCGGCGAAATCTCCTATCATACCAGTGATGAATCGCAGGCTATTTTCCAGGTCCGTATCCCTTTAAAGAGGCCGACGCAGAGAGATACCGCCTCATCGACCCCGGCGGAACATCCGGAAACGGTCGTTTCTTAAGCAATTATCCGATTGATTACTGTCATCAAACCGCCTAATTTAACGGCATGAGCCGTTCTCCCGAATCGACGTCACTGCCTGCCCTGAATTTTCGTCTTATCCTTCTCTTACTAGTCTTTCTCGGGGGACTGATTTTCATTCTTGCCTATCTCGGCATTCAGAAAAGCCGCGCCGACAGCCTGGAACTGCTCCGTCGTCACGGCGTTGCGCTCATCGAGAGCCTCTCTCTCAGCGCCGATAATACCATCAAGTCCAACTCCCTGTTCGACCTTCTCACGCAGGAGAAATTCGCCGACCTGGCCGCTTTTCTCGAACGGCGCGCTAACCTCAACTATGCATCCGATGACCTCGCCGATTTCGCTTCGGAATTTGGTGTCGATGCCATTGTCATTTACGACACCGCTCTGAACCTCCTTGCCTCCGGGGTTCGCGGGCTATTTGTCCGGCTTGACCGACTCAATGAAAATCTCCGGCTTGAAATAGATGACCTTTTGGCGGAACCGACCGAGCGTACCCGCTTTACCCTTATCGAAAGCGACCTCCCCGGTGAAGTCTCCATGCTTTATCTTTCTCTCACAGCCGACCGCAGCCGGGTTATCGGCATCCTTTCTGACGCCCTGTTCTATACTTCCGCCAAAAAAGATATCGGAATCGGCTACCTCATACAGAATATCGCCCGCGAAGTCGGCATCGAATATATCGTCTTCCAAACCGCCGACGGCATTGTCTTCTCCTCCCGAAAAATTGGACCGCTTCCCAAAATTGAAAGCGACTCCTTCCTGGTTGCTGCCCTCAGTGTTGATTCCGTCAGTTCGCGAGTCTATGACTTCAATGAGCGAAATGTTCTGGAACTGGTCCGCCCTTTCTCATCTATCGAATATCAGAACGGCCTCTTTCGAGTAGGCCTCTCCCTCGAAAAATATTATGACATCATGAAAGGATTTGACCGGCAGATGATTCTCCTCAGCCTGGTCATCTTTGCCGCTATCGTTCTTATCATGCTCTATCTGGTCGGACGGCAGAAACGCTTCTATCTCGACCGGAGTCTCAAAAGGATGCAGTCTCTGGCTGAAAAAGTTTTCGAGAGTATCAATTCCGGGGTGGTTGTTATCGGAAAAAACGGCCAGGTCGAACTGGCGAATAAGGAATTCCTTTCAATCTTTAGTCTCTCCGATTCAGAGGTGGCCGGGCGCAACTGGAACGACTTTCCCTATCGCGATATTATCGCTCCCGACCGTCTGGCGCCGGCGCAGAATTCTATGGAATATGAATCGGCGCTCGACTTATCTGGAGCGCGTAAGTATCTGTTAATAAATCTGGCGCGTCTTCAGGATGAAAAAAGTCAGGAGTACGGAGTGGTCGGCTTAGTTTACGATTTAACCCGCGTCAGGGAACTGGAGGAAGCCTCCCGCCGGAAAGAGCGGTTGACTGAGATGGGCGACTTGGCGGCCGGTGTGGCGCATGAAATCCGCAATCCTCTCAATTCTATTTCCATCGCCGCCCAGCGTCTTCTGGCGGAATTTGAGCCAAAGGCAAACAATCAGGAATTTCAGCAGTTTGTCCGCCAGATTAAATCGGAAGCGACTCGTCTCAATGAAATCGTCACCCGTTTCCTGGCACTCGCCAAAGAAAAAAGCCTCCGCCACGACCGGGTCAATCTGAGCCGGCTGGTCGAAGAAACCTGCCGTCTTTTCAGTCTCGACCTGCCGGACAAAAATATCAGTTTCGCTGCCAGCATTGAGCCGGAGATTTATCTTCAGGCGCCCGCCGACCGAGTCAAACAGATGCTTATCAATCTTCTCCGTAACGCCGTGGAGGCCTGCGAAGACAAAGGGGGAGCAATCGCGGTCAGTCTGAAGAAAGAAACCGACGATATTGTCCTGACTCTGCGAGATTCCGGACCGGGTGTTCCGGAAAATCTCAAAGATAAAATCTTCACTCCCTATTTCACTACCCGTGAGCGCGGCACCGGATTGGGACTCTCCATCGTTCATCAGGTTGCCGAAGAAATCGGCGCTCGAATCGAACTTCTTTCCCCTCCAGACGGCGGCGCGGAATTCAAAATCAAAATTCCGGTTCAATAAAAAAACGGCGGTCACCGGACCGCCGTCATAGTAAACATCTCTCAAATTATTGCTGTGGAGCCGGCGCCGACGGAATCTGTTTCTTAATCCAGGCGGTGCTGACTGATTTGGGACGAGTTATCGGGGTCCCCAGCGCCCGGTTAAGCACCAACTGCGCCAGGATTCCCATCGCACGGGAAACGGCAAAGAGAACCGTGTAATACGGGAACTCGGTTAAACCGTAGTGATACAAAAGGGCGCCCGAACCGGCGTCAACATTCGGCCACGGGTCTTTCACTTTGCCCTGCTCCTTCAGCACCTTAGGTACCACGTCATAAACCTTGGCGACCAACTGGAACACCGGATCTTCGGGAATATACTTCTTCCCGAATTCAAGGAATGCCGTGAATCTCGGGTCTGTTACACGAAGCACCGCGTGTCCGTAACCGGGAATCACTCGCCCTGAATTCAGCGTATCCCAGGAGAACTTGTACAGCTCTTCATCCGATGGCACTCCCTTGAACTGCTGGAGCACATCCAGAATCCAACTCAGGCATTCCTGGTTGGCCAATCCGTGAAGAGGACCTGCCAGACCATTCAATCCGGCCGAGAGAGAGTAATAAGCATCGGAAAGGGCAGAGCCGACTGTGTGCGCCGAGAAAGCGCTCACGTTGCCGCCCTCATGATCACAATGCAGGGTAAGGTACAACTGGCACAGCTTGGCAAAATTGCCGCTCTTGTCTTTGATCCCCAGCATATGGGCGTAATTGGCGCCCCAGTCAAGGTCTTTCTTGGGAGCAATCCGGTTCCCTTTTTTGAAACGCATCCGGTAAATCCCGGCCGCAATCACCGGCATCTTGGCGAGAATATTCAGAGAATCTTCCAGAGTCGGCTTCCAGTAATCTTCCTTCTTCATCCCTTTGTCGTACTCTTTCCGGAATTCCGATTCTTTCTCCATAACCAGAATGGCGGTATCGAGCATCACCATCGGGTGCGAATCCTTCGGCATCGCCTCCAGAACATCCCATACATATTTGGGCACTTTGGCTCTCTCGCTGTATTCTTTCTGAAGCCCCTTCATGGCTGTTTTGTCCGGCATCTCGCCGGTCAAGAGAAGGTAAAAAATCTCCTCCGGCAGTTTTCCTGTGAGTTCATTGAGCGGAATGCCTCGAATCACCAGCCCGGAATCGGGATTCACCACTGACGTGTCACAGATCATCCCCTTCACTCCGCGCATACCGCCGTACGCCTGAGCAATCGTTACATCGGAAATCTTGATATCACCATGATTCTTGGTGATCCCCTTGACTTCCTCCCGCAACCCGGGAATAATCTCCGCCAACCTCTTCTGAAGTGCTGACATAATTTAAACTCCTGTATTTATTTATTTGAATTGGGGTTTATTGACCGCCTCCGCCATTGTGAACTCTTTCACATATTCTCACCCGGATATATTACTCCATTATCCTCCGCTTGTCAATATCAGCCCCGCCGTTTTTTTGGTAACTGTTGATTATTCTTGAGTGATTCGCCCAACAAGAGAGTCTGATTCTCGTCAGAAACCGGATTAAACGGCAAAATCAGAACATTTTACCCGGATTAAGAAGTTTCTGCGGGTCAAAAACTTCCTTGATTGCTTTCATCGCCCCCAAGGTCGCCGCATCGAACTCCCGCGGCAGAAACTGACGTTTCGTCAGCCCTATCCCATGTTCGCCAGTCAAGGTTCCTCCCAGAGCCAAGGTCTTGTCAAATAACCGGTTAATCCCTTCCTCTATCTCCTTGCTGTAATCCGGCTTTCCGGCTTCAACCAGAAAATTGACATGAAGATTCCCGTCGCCGGCATGCCCGTAAGCGTTAATTCGCACTGGATATTCCGCGTCCAGTTGCGCGACGAATGCCACCAATTCCGGCAGTCTTGACGGCGGCACCGCTACATCCTCCGATATCTTCTGTACCGCCGATGCCTTCACCGCTTTGGAGAGATTCCTGCGGATTTTCCAGAGCGTCTCCGCTTTTTCCTCATCGGTTTCTCTCTTCAATATTGTGGAGCGGTGTTTGCGGCAGATCGCCATGATATCATCTGTCTGCTTATCCGCGTCAATTCCGGTAGTCTCAAACAAGAGAATCGCTTCGGTCTTCTCCAGTTCCAGCGTTTTCTCATATTGATTTGAGCAGGCCGCCGAATCGCCATCCATATATTCCATCACCGCCGGCACAATTCCCCGTCGGGTAACTTCCGAGACAACTCTCGCGGCGTTTTCAGAATCATCGAAGGCGGCAAGAATTGTAGCCCCTTTCTCCGGTAACTCAATCAGGCTGACTGCAATCTCGGTTACCGCTGCCAGAAGCCCCTCGGAACCAATCAAAACACCGGCGATATCGAACAATTCATTGTCAGCATATATTCCGGTCTTTAGAAGTTCTCCCTCCGCCGTCACCGCCTTCAGTCCTATTACATAATCTTTGGTTACGCCATATTTCTTGCAATGGAGACCGCCGGCGCATTCGGCGACATTCCCCCCCAGCGTAGATTCGTCGTAACTGGCCGGGTCGGGCGGATAGAAAAGACGGTGCTTCTCGGCCGCCTTCATCAGGTCAATGGTGATTACGCCCGGTCCGCAATATCCGATTCTTTTCTCCGGAATGATTTCCAGTTTCTTGAGATGCTCCAGCGAGAGCACCAGTCCGTTTTCCACCGGCACCGCCCCGCCGGTATATCCGGTTCCGGCGCCGCGAAACACCATCGGGATTTTTCTATCGCGGCAGAAATTGATAATCTCGATTACTTCTTCTTCGGTATCGGCAAATATTATCGCCTTCGGTTTGACATTGATTTCTGAGGCATCCCGGGCATAGTCGGGGAAACGGTCTGTCTCAAAAATCAAACGCCCGCCGAAGCGAGCCTGCAGGGGTTTAAGAAGTGAGACTACTTTCTCAGTCATCTTTTTTTGAGGCCGGCGCCGACTCTTTTTTGGTCTCGGTCGGTTTGCTCGAACCGGAGTCTCCCGATTCTTTCTTAGCCGCCTCTTTGTAAGACTTAGAGCGATAATCGGTAATATAGAATCCTGAGCCCTTGAACAGAAATCCGGCCCCGCCGGAGACTAGCCGATGGGTCCGCCCTTTGCATTTCGGGCAGACTTCTATCGGAAGGTCGGTCATCTTCTGAAACTCTTCAAACTCAAACCCGCACTGCGGGCACTTGTATTGATAGGTTGGCATATCAATCAACTTATACGACTATTCGCAAGCGATTCATGGTCTCGTACGGCGCGAGCCCCGTGCTCGTGCCATCTTTGTTCCGCAGGGCGG
>DYGG01000052.1 GCA_020724775.1 Ignavibacterium sp.
GTCCGACCACTGGGGATATGGCCAGGCAGGTCGGAGGTCTTGACCTACGGGACTGCACGCACAAAAGTGCGGGCAGATGTGGACTCCGCATGAGGCGGAGCCGCGCACGAAGACCGTCAGGAGAGACTCCTGACGGCGCGATAATAGACAGCCGAATAAGATAGGAGAAGTCAATCCTCAAATGCGGGACGAAAATTGCCGGGCGATATCATACCCCCGGCAGGAGTTGAACCTGCGGCCAAAGGTTTAGGAAACCTCTGCTCTATCCTCTGAGCTACGGGGGCAAAGGACTATTCAGAATCGTACTGAATTAATGTGAGAATATCGTATTTGCCAAGCCTTTTCCGCCAGGGAATGAAAGCCAGATCGATCAGGACGGCAATTCCGGCGACCTCGCCGCCGACTTTTTCAATCATCTTGCAAGCCGCCTCGAGCGTGCCGCCGGTCGCCACCAGGTCATCGATAACTATCACCTTCTCCCCCGGTTTGACGGCATCAGCATGCATCTCGATAATATCGGTGCCGTATTCCAGTTCATATTCCTGAGTTACCGTTTTAGCGGGAAGTTTCCCCCTTTTGCGTACCGGGATGAAACCGATACCGAGCCGGTCGGAGAGGGCGCCGCCGAAGATGAATCCGCGCGACTCGATGGCGACAATCTTGTCGGCTTTCTTGTCGCGGCAGAATTTTTCCATCAAGTCGAGCGCCGATTTGAAAGTTTTCGGCTCGATTATCAATGTGGTAATGTCGCGAAAGACAATCCCCTTTTTGGGGAAGTCGGGGATGGAGCGTATGGCTGCCTTTAAATCCATAATTTGACCCCTATCCTTTATGTGCTATGAAAAATTTATCGTAACCGCGCGGTTTCTCGTACCAGGTGATTTTGAGGTCGGAGATATCGGCGTAGGTCGGCCCCACCCGAAGAATCTTAATAAAATCTTCCACTACTCCCCTATCCCCTTCGGCAACCACCTCCACTGAGCCATCGGGAAGATTGGCGACATACCCGACAATGGGAAACTCCTGCGCCTTTCTATGGCACCAATAACGGAAACCGACCCCCTGAACCAGACCCCTGACATTTATTGTCGCGCCGACAAAACTCAATCCTTATTTCCCTGCCAGGTCTATCGCTCTCACCACCGCTTTCTCCGGGTCTTCAATCCGTTCGATTTTCTCATCCACGTTCCAGGATGAAATTGAAATCACCGGTTTTTCCAGTTTGAGGGCGAATGCCATCTCCGACAAGGTGCCGAATTTCCCCGGTAGAGCAATGACGGCATCGGCAGATTTGATAACCACCAGATTGCGGGCTTCGCCGATTCCGGTCGGTATGGCAATATCAATGAATGGATTTGCTTCCTTTCTATCGTCGCCCGGAAGAATCCCAATGGTGACCCCTTTTTTCGATTTGGCTCCCTTGGCGGCCGCTTCCATCACGCCCCCCAGACCACCGCAGATTAGAATCGCACCTTTTTCGGCGATTGTTTTGCCGACTTTCTCCGCCAAATCCTTCAGTTTTCCTGAACATTTCCCAGCCCCGATAACAGCAATAAAGACCTGTTCTTTTTTTGCCATTAGTTAGACCTCTCTGTTACCGGATTATTGTTATCCCTGCGGGCGGATAACGGATACTTCTTCTCTCACTATCCAAAATCGGGGCGACTGGATTTGAACCAGCGACTCCTTAGTCCCGAACCAAGTGCGCTACCAGGCTGCGCTACGCCCCGATTAACCAAAAACCGACTTAAAATACATATTAGTGCAGGCAAGTCAAGGGGATTATGAAAATGCTTTTTCCCGCAAGACTAAATCCGTAATTTCTGACGGTTCATCAATTCGATAGCGCCGTAGTCGGTGAAATCAAGCCGCAATGGGGATATGGAGACATATCCAGAGGAAACCGCCTCAAAATCTGAGCCCTTCACCCGACTCCAGGTCGATTTGCCGGCAATCCAGTAGTAATTTTTGCCGCGGGGATCGGTTTTTTCGATGATAATATCCTGATAGACCCGTTTTCCCAGTCGGGTGAAGCGATATTTGTCGTATCGGCGGTTTTTCAGCCGGGGGAAATTGATATTGAGAAAAGTTTCTACCGGCAGGTCGAACTTGCCGACCTGACGAACAAAACGGGCGATAAATCTTGCGGCGGCGACGAATGACTTGAGATTCTCGCTGTCGGTGTTGGATACGGCAAGCGAAGGTATCCCCAGAATGGAGCCTTCAATGGCGGCGGCAACGGTTCCCGAATAGGTTACATCTTCCCCCATATTCCCGCCGTGGTTGATGCCGGAAATCAAAAGGTCGGGAAGTTTATGCTTAAGCAGACCGTGGACGGCGAGCATGACGCAGTCGGTGGGAGTGCCATCGCAGATATATCTCTTCTCCCCGCGGGAGTGGAGCCGCAGCGGCCGGGTCAGAGTGAGAGAGTGACTGGAGGCAGACTGTTCCCGGTCAGGAGCTACCAGAATTACCTCGGCTATCCGTCGCAATTCCTTTTCAAGGGAAAGCAATCCTTCGGCGTAAATGCCGTCGTCATTGGTAAGAAGAATTAACATGGTTTCATCCCGCAATTAGAGGAGGATTCGTCTCCAAATCTGTCTTATGAACCGTCCGGTATCTTTGAGCGGATTAATATATGAGTGCGATCCCTCATAGACGGTCGAAATGGTGGCCTCGCCGATACGGGCGCCGAGCGCCCCGGCTTGAAAAAGAATTTCAGACTCATAATCATATTTTATCGACTGTACTTTAGTTTGCGCCAGAATTTTAGTCGCGACAAGGCGAAAACCGGACTGCGAATCGCGGACCCTTTGGCCGCTGAAAACCGAGATTATTATGGAAGTAAGATTGTTGGTAAGCCAGCGGGCAAAGGGCATGACGCGAAGGGTGATTTTTCTGGTACCGATAACAATATCAGAGCGCTCTGTTTTTTCCAGCAGGCGAGGGATTTCTTCGGGAAGATGCTGGAGGTCGGCATCAATAGTGACGATATGGCGATACCCTTTTCGCAGAGCATAATCAGCTCCCCGTTTCAGAGTAAATCCTTTCCCCTGATTGGGAAGATTCTCCAGATAGGCTGTTCCCAGCGCGGGAAGCAGTTGTGCTGTTTTGTCGGAGGAGCCATCGTTAATAATGAGAATTTCAGTACCGGGGACGGCCTGGCGGATGCGCTTAACTAATTCGGAGAGATATTTGGCGGCATTATAAGCCGGAATCAGAATGAGAATCTGGGGTTGGGACGACTCCATAGCCTTCGGAACATTACCAGTTTCGGCGTGGTTCCCGATGTCTTTCAATCCAGTACCCCCATAGAGGCAGAAGCCAGAGGGCCAGGCCGGCGTAGGCGATGGCTTTCTCATTGGGCGGAGGAGGACCAAAAGCATTGGCGATAAAGATAGCCCCGAGAAAGAGAATGAGAGACCAGAAGGAGTATGTCCCCATTCGGTTTTTCGGGCGTGAAACGGTAAGATAGAGGGATATTCCCACAACATAAAGCAGTGATTCTACGACGAGACTTACCCAGAAGAAATTCCAGACTCCCAGACCGACCACGGTCGGCACGCCCGGCGCCAGAGGGAGGTCGGGACGATGCGAGACGAAGTCGAGTAACCAGTGGCTGACGACACAGGAGCCGAGAATTATGGCATTGAGGAGATGACGTCGAAACAGGAAATAGACAAAGCCAAAAGCCAGTCCCCAGATGATAACCATAAGCAGACTGTGAGTAATGGGGTACGATATGAAATCAAGCGGCGTGAAGGCGGTAATACCGGGGTCGATTACCACTTTCTCCCAACCCATTATCAGCATTACAGGCCAGAGGAGGTCGATGAATAGAACGGCAAGAAGGAGGGTGCCAAGGGACAGGCGCGGCGAAATCTTTTTGGAGGCGAGTCCGACCGCGATATGACCTATAAACATTTCGAGATTCTCGTTGCGCCGCTATCGGCCGATGCGCCAGAAAGCGCCCGGCTGGAGGTTAAAAAATAATGGTCGGGGAGAGCAGATTTGAACTGCCGACCTCTCGCACCCCAAGCGAGTGCGCTAAACCAAACTGCGCTACTCCCCGACAACTGACCTAATCTAACGGGGTGAGCCGAAAAGGCAAGGGAAAAGTTTGAGAAGGCTCTCGATCTCCCTGCGAATATCGGCGATGAGGGTGCGGAATTTTGCCGATGCCAGAAGTTCCTTGCGCACATCGGTCGGCTTAATTCCTTTGAGGCGATTGCGCGCTCCCTCGATAGTATAGTTTTCCCTGTATAGAAGTTGTTTGATCTGGTTAATCAGTTCGATATCATGTTTCTGATAGACCCGATTGCCCCCGCGGTTTTTTTTCGGCTTCAGCGTGGGGAATTCTTTTTCCCAGAAGCGAAGCACATATGGTTCCAGATGCGTCATATGCGCCACTTCACTTATGGAGTAGTACAGTTTTTCCTCCATTCTATTTTTGCGGCGGGGCATAGTAACCTTTCTGTATCTTAGTTCCAGACTTCTTCTTTGAGCGACCGTGTCATCAGGTCGCCTAACGCTTTTATGGGAGGTTTGTCTTCAAACAGGACTTTATATACTTCACCGGTAATGGGCATTTCGACGTCATATTTTTCCGCCAGCGCTTTCGCCGAGCGACAGGTATCGACACCTTCGGCAACCATAACCATCCCGCTAAGAATCTCGCGGAGCCTCTCCCCTTTTCCTATTCTTTCGCCGACATAGCGATTGCGAGAATGCTGCGAAATGCAGGTCGTAACCAGATCGCCGATGCCGGAAAGTCCGGAGAAGGTCAGTGGGTCGGCGCCGAGGCGGACTCCCATGCGGGTGATTTCCGCCAGCCCTCTGGTTATCAAAGCGCCGGTGGTGTTGTCGCCGAATCCCAGTCCCTGAGTAATACCGGAGGCTATCGCTATGACATTTTTCAGGGCGCCGCCGATTTCAACGCCGACTATATCAGCCGAGCGATAAACGCGGAAATATCGATTGCTGAAGATTTTCTGAATCTCTGACGCCAGTCGCTGATTTACGGAAGCGGCTACCACCGAGGTGGGAAGATTACGCGCCACTTCTTCGGCATGGCTGGGACCGGAAAGAACGGCGATATCAGTTTCCTCGGCCGCTTCTATAACAGAACGAATTATCTGCGAGACCCGCTGGAGGGAGCCGATTTCAATCCCCTTGGCAAGATTGACAAAGAGTTTGTCGCCGGTAACAATATCATTGAGGGCAACGCAGACCTGGCGCATTGTCTGCACCGGCACTGCCAGCACCAGATAATGAGATTCTTCGACCACCTCCGGCAGATGATTGCTGATTTTGATTTGGTCGGCAATCCGGATGCCGGGAAGTTTCCGGTCGTGCCTTCTCTGTGAAAGAAGTGTTTTATAATCGACAGGATTGAACTCCCATAGAATAACATCATGGCCGTTGGACTCCAGCAGATTGCTTATTGCGATGCCCCAACTTCCTGCCCCCAGGACCGCAATTTTCTCAGCCATTCAGTTGACCTCCCGGCACTTTGCGGCGGAAAGAGAAACGATTCTCATCGCCGCGAAGGAGCCGTCTGATATTCGAACGATGGGTAAGGAGTATCATGACCCAGAGGATAAATGTAAGCAGAATATAGATGGAATCGACTTTTCCATGCCAAAGGAGAAATTCCAGAAGAACGACAAGAAAGAGAGTCAGCGAGGAGATTATTGAGCCGAGTGAAATATAGCGACTGACAGCAACGGTAATGACAAAGACTGCCGCTGAAATTAAGATTTCAAGGGGAAGGAGCATAATCATGACGCCGAGGGCGGTATTAACGCCTTTGCCGCCGCGGAGTTTCAGGAAAACTGAAAAGATATGACCCAGGACAGCGGTCAAACCGGCGATAATCTTCAAGTATTCCAGGTTCAGGGAGGCGTCACTTAAGACAGGCGTAAGGAACACGGCCAGCATCCCCTTGCCGACATCACCTATAAAGACCAGTAAGGCGGCAGATGGTCCGACCGTTCTCCAGACATTGGTCATTCCGATATTGCCGGACCCGACCAGTCGGATATCTTTGACCCCATAGAGCCTTGAAACTAAGAACCCGAATGGAATCGAACCCAGAAGGTAGGCGGTCAATATGACAAGGACGAAATCCAATTAACGCATTACTCCACAAAAACTATCTAACACAAATAATATCAATAAGTTGTCAAACCGAATCGACCGGTTGCGGTTCCGGTTCGGTGGGTGTTTCAGCGGGTATAGCCTGCCCGCTTGCCTCTTTCATGGCGTTCAGGAAACGCAGAGACTCTTCATGGTCGACTTTTTTGTCCTTCATTATTTCCTGTATCATAACGGTCAAACTCTGCATATCAGTCGGGTCAACTCTTTTATCTTTTACCGCCTGATTGAACTGAGTAAAGACGGAATCAACCTCTTCCTTCGTTACCCCTTCCGGCAAGTCGGCGACAATCTCCCGTTGCAACTGACTGCTGATTTGCAGTACGCCCCACTCCATAATGCTGTCTTTCTTGACATAACAGACAATGCTCATGGCGATGACAATCACCAGGATGACAGCGAAAACGACGAGAGTGATAAGACAGCCGCGTGACATCCCTTTCTTCGGTTCGGACATAGTTTCTCCCTTTCGAAAAAGATTAAGGTCGCACTGGTTCCGTTGACTGATTATAAGGTATTACAATACAGAATATTACTGTGCAAATATGATTTATTGGTTTAGGTTGATAAAAGATAGCAAAAGGCCGTGCGGCAAGCAACAGCAAAATAAAAAAAAGGACCGTCTTTTGGCGGTCCCTGATAAAATCGATAAGAATATAATTTATTCAGCCGAAGCCGATTTCTCTTTTTTTGACTTCCCCTCGGCGGCGGCAACTTCCTTCTCTTTTTTCTTGCTTCCTTTTTTCTTACCGGCATCTTTTTCGATTTTTGGTTTTTCGGTAAGAAGTTCGACAACTGCCATCATGGCGCTATCGCCGCGGCGATATCCCATCTTGACGACGCGGGTAAAGCCGGAGGGCTTGCTCTTGAACTGAGGCGCTATCTCGGTGAAGAGTTTTTTTAGGACAGCCCTATCTTTGACAGAGCGAGCCACCAGGCGACGCGCGGCCAGGGTATCTTTTTTGGCGGTTCTGACGAGGCGGTCGGCAATTCTTCTCAGTTCTTTTGCCTTGGATTCGGTCGTTTTGATCATCCGCGACGCAAATAAAGATGTAACCATATTATTCAACATCGCCTGACGATGCGAACTGGTTCGGCTCAATTTTTTGACTTTTCTCTGGTGTCGCATCATTTACCTCTATGTAGTCGGCTCCAAGTATTTGGAAATATCCATACCAAAGGAAAGGCCGAGTTCTTCCAGAATGGCATTCAGTTCGTTGAGCGATTTCCGCCCGAAGTTTCGATATTTGAGCATATCCGACTCTGTCTTGGAAACCAGTTCCGAGAGAGTCTGGATATTGGCGGCGCGCAGACAGTTGGAGGAGCGCACAGAAAGTTCCAGTTCGTCGACGCGCGTCTTGAGAAGCTGGCGAATCCGCACGGTCTCCTCATCTTCCACCTTTTCTTCCGCCATCGGTATTTCTTCATCGATATGGATAAAGAGTTGCAAATGGTCTTTGAGGATTTTGGCGGCGTAGGAGAGTGTGTCTTCCGGGGTAATGGACCCGTCGGTGGTAATTTCCAGAATCAGTTTATCGTAGTCGGTTCTCTGCCCGACGCGGGTGTTTTCGACCTCGAAATTGACTTTGATGACGGGCGAGAAAAGGGCGTCCAGGAAGATGGTTCCGACGGGGGCGTCGGGGCGTTTGTTCTGATCCGCGACAACGTAACTGCGTCCGGCATCGATGTCAATTTCCATTTTGAAATCTTTGTCTTCGACGAGTTCCGCCAGGTGGAGATTCGAATTGAGGACTTCCACCTGCGGGTCAGGGGTTAACATTGAAGCGGTAATCGGTCCTTTTTTGTTGACACGCAGGGTAACCGTTTTCATTTCGTCGGCGTGCAGTTTGACTCTTAGTTTTTTGACATTGAGGACGAGGTCGGTGACATCTTCGTACAGTCCCGGTATAGTGGTAAACTCGTGCAAGGCGCCATCGATACGAATTGAGACTGGCGCGGCTCCCTGGATGGATGACAACAGGACGCGCCTTAAGGCATTGCCAAGCGTAATGCCAAAACCTCTTTCCAGCGGCTCGATGAGAAAACGGGAATAGTTTTCACCGGTCGAGGACTGGTCGGAGATAATTTCCTTTGGCATCTGTAAACTTTTCCATTTCATACTTAAAAGCCTCCCGATAAGGCGAATATTTCACTATTTAGAGTACAGCTCGACGATCAGCTGCTCGTTGGCCGTCAGGGGTATATCCTGACGTTTGGGCACTTCCAAAAGTTCCCCTTCCAGAGCGGCCTTATTTAGGCGCAACCAGGATAGTTGGTCGGTCTGGCCGAATTCTTTCAGCGAGGCATGAATTAAATCAAGATGCTTGGATTTGTCGCGAACTTTAATGATGTCATGCGGTTTGATCTGGAAAGACGGGATATCGACAATTTTGCCGTTGACGACGAAATGGCGATGGCGCACCAGTTGTCGGGCGGCTTTGCGCGAAGGCGCGAAACCGAGTCGGTAGACGATGTTGTCGAGACGACATTCCAGAAGTTGGAGCAATGTTTCTCCGGTGACGCCGATTTTTCTTTCGGCGCTGGCGAAATAATTGCGGAATTGATTTTCAAGCACGCCATAGATACGGCGGACTTTCTGTTTTTCACGCAACTGCTTGCCGTAGTTGGAAGTTTTGTAGCGCATTGACTGGCCGTGCTGTCCGGGGGCGTAAGCGCGGCGCTCAATGGCGCATTTGTCGGTCAGGCAGCGATGCCCTTTGAGGAAGAGTTTTTCTCCCTCACGGCGGCATAGTTTGCAGTTGGCATCACGATATCGAGCCATGTATTCTCCTATAATCTCCTACTGATTCCCGGGCGGTTAAACGCGCCGCCTCTTGGGAGGACGACAGCCATTGTGCGGTATGGGAGTAACATCCTTGATGGCGGTAATCTCGAGTCCGGCCGCAGAGAGGGAACGGATAGCGGCTTCTCTACCGGCGCCGGGTCCTTTGACCCAGACTTCGACCTTACGCACGCCCAGGTCCATCGCCTCTTTGGCGCTGGAACTGGCAGCCATCTGAGCCGCAAAGGGCGTCGATTTCTTGGAGCCTTTGAAGCCGACTTTGCCGGCGGAGGCCCAGGAAACGGTGTGTCCCTGAAGGTCGGTGATGACTACCTGGGTATTATTGAAGGTCGCCTTAACATGGGCGATACCGTTAGAATCGATTCTTCCGAGTTTCTTTTTACCTTTTGGTTTTTTCTTCTGTTCAGCCACTTTGAGACTCCATCAAAAGTTACTTCTTTGCTATGGCTTTTTTCTTGCCGGCCACAGTTTTCCGGGGTCCTTTGCGCGTGCGCGCATTGGTTTTGGTTCGCTGTCCGCGGACCGGCAAACCGCGACGATGACGCAACCCGCGATAGCATCCGATATCGATCAGCCGCTTAATATTCATCGATACCTCGCTGCGCAGGGCGCCTTCTACTTTAAAATCATTTTCTATTACACTGCGAAGTTTCGCAACTTCTTCTTCGGTCAGTTTATTCACACGGGTATTGGGATTGATTCCCGTCTTGGCCAGAATCTCCCGCGCCGACGGATTCCCGATGCCAAAAATGTAAGTCAAGCCTACTTCGATTCGCTTATCTCTCGGTAAATCGACACCTGCAATGCGTGCCAAGTTATCCTCCTGCTATCTGAAAAAAATTATTATCCCTGACGCTGTTTGTGGTTGGGGTTTTTGCTGCAGATTACGCGAATCACACCGTGCCGCTTGATAATCTTGCAGTGCTCACATCTTTTTTTAACGGATGAACGGACTTTCATTATCAACCACCTTACTTTTTCGCTCTTACTTATATCTATAAATGATTCGGCCGCGGTTCAAATCGTAAGGAGATAGTTCCAGCGTGACCCGATCTCCCGGCAAAATTTTTATAAAGTGCATTCTCATCTTACCCGAAATGTGCGCCAGAACCACATGGCCGTTATCCAGTTCTACCTTGAACATGGCATTGGGAAGCGGTTCCAGGACTTTTCCTTCTACCTGTATAGTATCTTCTTTCGCCATTACTCCCTGACTATAAGGTCAAAATGTCGTGACCCTTATCGGTCACCGCTACAGTGTGCTCGAAATGCGCCGAGGGCTTGCCATCAGCGGTAACAATTGTCCAGCCGTCGGGTTTGGTAACCACCTGGTAGGTCCCCATGTTCACCATTGGCTCAATGGCAATGACAAAACCTCTTTCCAGAATGGGGCCTTCCTCAGGCGAACCGTAATTAGGAACTAACGGGTCCTCGTGCATGGTCTTGCCAATACCGTGACCGGTCAATTCCCGGACGACCGAATAGCCGGCCTCCTCGGCGACTTTCTGGATGGCCGATGAGACCATACCGAGCCGATTGCCGGGACAAACCTGTTCAATTCCGACTTCTAATGAACGCCGGGTGACCTCGAGAAGTTTCCTCTTTTCCACGGAAATCTCACCCACCGGAAAAGTCTCGGCGGCATCACCGTAGAAGCCGTCAACTATCGCGCCGAGGTCAACCGAGACAATCTGGCCCTCGGTCAGGATTCTCCTGCCGGGGATACCATGGACAACCTCTTCATCAATAGAGATGCAGGCCGTCGCCGGAAAACCGCGATATCCCTTGAAAGCCGGTCGGGCGCCGCTTGACAAAATAAAATCTTCCGCCAATTTGTCAAGGTCTTCGGTGGATATACCGGGTCTTATCTCTTTCTCCAGCATTTTCAAGGTATCGCCTACGACTTTACCGGCCCTTCTCATTATTTCTATATGCGCATCTGTCTTCTTAATTATCATGCCTTATTAATCTTGGCGATTTCCGCCAAAAGACTTTCCGTAATCCGGTCAGGACCGCCGCCGTTATCTTTAATGGCAGCCAGGATTGATTCCTTCCGGTAAAAATCGACAATTGGCTCGGTCTGCTTTTTATAGACGTTGAGACGATTTTTCACTACCACTTCTTCGTCGTCAGGTCGTCGCAGGAGGCGAGTGCCATCGTTGTCGCAAATTCCCTCTTTCTTGGGAAGTTGCATCGGATAATTATATCCGGCATTGCAGGTCGGACAATAGTACCGCCCGGACAACCGTCTGATGACCTCATCGTCGGTTACGTCCAGCAGAATTGCTCGATGAATTACCTTTTTGTTTCGGGCGAACATATCTCTCAGGGCTTCCGCCTGCGGGATTGTCCGCGGGAAACCATCCAGTATGAAGCCGTCATTGAGCGCGCCCGCTTTCAGTTTTTCTTCTATCAAGCCTATAATTAACTCATCCGGCACCAATTCACCGGCTTCCATAAATTTCTGTGCCTTTTTTCCCAGCCCGGTGCCGTTTTTCACCGCTTCCCGCAAAACATCACCGGTGGAAAGATGAAGAAGTCCGAGTTTTGCGGCGATTCTCTTCGCCTGTGTCCCTTTGCCTGACCCGGGAGGTCCCAGAAAGATCAAATTCATCAGTACGACCTCCCGCGAATTTTACCCTTCTTCATAAATCCTTCGTAGTGGCGCATCAGGAGGTGCGATTCTATTTGCTGCAGCGTATCCAGCGCCACACCGACAACAATCAACAGTCCGGTGCCTCCAAAGAAATAGTTGACCCCAAAGGAACTGATGAGAACCCAGGGCAAAATTGCTATGATAGCGAAAAAGATGGCGCCGGGAAGGGTAATGCGGGTCAAAATCCGCTCGATATGCTCGGCGGTCTTCTTGCCGGGACGGATGCCCGGAATGAATCCCCCGTTCTTGCGCATGTTATCGGCGATATCAATCGGATTGAAAACAATCGCGGTATAGAAATAGGCAAAAAAGACAATAATCAGCCCGTAAATCAGGGAATACCAAAGTTGACCGGGTCGCAGCCAGTCGGATACGATATTGGCAACCCATTCGGTATTGGGAAACAACTGCTGCACCGTAGCCGGCAAAAACATGATTGACTGCGCGAAGATAATCGGAATAACGCCGGCCGAATTAACGGAGAGAGGCAGATGAGTGGTCGCTCCTCCGTAGATTCTTCGTCCCACAATTTTGCGGGGGTACTGAACCGGCACTTTGCGTTGCGCTCGCGTAACCAGGATTACCGACGCCACCACCGCCACCATTGCCGCTACGAGAATCGCCTCGGTAAAGATGGAGCGGGTTCCGAACCAGAGATACTGCACTTCTTCTATGACCGCTTCCGGGAAACGAGCCACGATGCCGATAAAAATTATGAGGGAAATACCGTTGCCAATGCCCCGTTCCGTTATCTGTTCACCCAGCCACATGATGAAGATAGTGCTGCAGGTGAAGGTAATCATGGTGATAATCACGAATTCGCCGTAAGGCATATGCACGATGCGCTGGCCGTTGAAGTCAAGGGTGGACAGGAACTGCGCCGTTCCGAATGCCTGCAACAGCGAAATAAGAACGGTCAGATAACGAGTGTACTGGGTGATTTTCCGTTTTCCTTCTTCTCCCTGTTTCTGCAATCTCTGGAGGTAAGGGACCACCGCCCCCAGCAACTGGAGCATAATGGAAGCGGAAATGTAGGGCATAATGCCGAGGGCAAAGATGGTAGCGTTGCGGAATGCGCCTCCGGCAAAGAGGTCAAGCAAGCCGAAGATGGTATCGCTTCCGAGCGCCTGGGCGACGAGAGAGCCGTCAACGCCCGGTGTCGGGATATGTCCGCCGATACGGTAAACCACGAGCAAAGCGAACGTAAAGAAGATTCGCTTGCGTAATTCTTCGATTTTAAAGATGGATTGAAAGGTACTGAGCACTAAATCACCTCGGTTTTTCCGCCGGCGGCTTGGATTTTTTCTATCGCCGACCTGGAAAACGCCGCTGCCTTCACATGTAATGCCGCTTCCAATTTTCCCATTCCCAGAATTTTGACGGGCAGACGGGTCGATTTAATAATCCCTAATTCTCTCATTTTATCAGGAGTTACTTCGCCTGCCGGGCATCGCGCCAGAAGGGTCAGATTTACCACCTGATAATCTTCCCTGAATATATTGGTGAATCCGCGCTTGGGAATCCTTCTCTGAAGTGGCATCTGGCCGCCTTCAGACCATCTCTTCACTTTGGCGACGCCGCCGGTGCGGGCTTTTTGACCTTTATGACCGCGGGTGGAGGTTTTCCCCATGCCGCTTCCCGGTCCCCGTCCGACCCGCTTGCGCTGCTTGGTTGCCCCCGGCGAGGGTCGCAATTCGGATAATTTCAATGAGGCCGTCATTCTTCTACCTTTTCCCATTTAACAAGGTGTTCTACTGACTTTATCATTCCACGAACCTGCGGAGAATCGTTGTGGAGCACCGTCCGACGCAGTTTGCCCAGACCGAGTGCGATGATAGTTCTCTTCTGAATCGCCGGTTTGTCAATAGTACTGCGAATCTGCGTAACTTTCAATTTTGCCATATTAACCTCGTCTCTGCGGTAAGATTAACCCTGCAGACGATATCCTTCCTGCTCTTCGCGCGAGCGAAGTTCCATCAATCCATTCATGGTCGCCTTTACGACATTGTGGGGATTGCGGCTTCCCAGCGCTTTGGTCAGAATGTCCTGAATTCCGGCTGATTCCAAGACGGCCCTTACGGCGCCACCGGCGATAACGCCGGTACCCGGCGATGCCGGTTTCAGAATCACGCGCGAGGCGCCGTAGATTCCCTGCACCTGATGCGGGATGGTGCCCTCGGGCGTGATGGTGACTTTCACCATCGCTTTCCTCGCCGCTTCGGTCCCCTTACGAATCGCTTCGGAGACTTCCGAGGCTTTGCCGAGACCGACGCCGACTTTGCCGTTTCGTTGTCCGACCGCCACGAGGGCGGTGAAACTGAAACGGCGGCCGCCTTTCACAACTTTGGCGACACGGTTGACTTTAATTACTTTTTCCTCGTAATCAAGGTTATCCATTTCTAATCGAGCCAAACTTCATACCTCTATGATAAAGATCAAAATTCCAAACCGGCTTTACGCGCCGCATCGGCCAGGGCTTTCACCCGTCCGTGAAATATGCTCCGATTGCGGTCGAAGGCGACCTTCTTGATTCCTTTATCGAGAGCCAAACGGGCAATCGCTTCGCCCACGATTGCGGCGACATCTGTCTTTTTCATCTTGTCTTTTTTCTTGCTGACGATATCCTTCTGCAACGAGGATACCGCCGCCAGGGTGACCATCTTCTCGTCATCGATGATCTGTGCTTCAATATTCTTAAGAGATTTATGCACGGTCAGACGCGGTCTTTCGTTGGTGCCGATGACGCGACCTCGCACACGGGCTTTCCTCTTGGCAGCCCTGGATTTCTTTATATCATTAGAACGCATAGTACACTTGACCTTTACTTACCGGCCGTCTTTCCGGCTTTGCGATGAATAATCTCCTCGGCATATTTGACACCCTTGCCTTTGTAAGGCTCCGGGGGGCGCAAGGAGCGAAGTTTCGACGCTACCATGCCGACCAGTTGTTTGTCGGCGCCGGTTATAATTATTTTGTTTTCTCTGGGTATCACCTGGAGGGTTACGCCGTCGGGCGCCCGAAACAGTATGGGATGAGAATAACCGAGATTCAAGGTGAGAATTTTGCCGGTCAGTTCGGCGCGATAACCGACTCCAACCAACTCCAGGACTCTCTGATAGCCGCTGGTGACGCCGGTCACCATATTCTGAATCAATACCCGTGTCAGACCATGTAGAGAGCGGTGCAGTCTCAGATTGGACGGTCGTGAAACGGTAATCTGGCTGTCTTCTATCTTAACCTGTACTTCAGGATGAGGGCGCAGATGAAGTTCCCCTTTGGGTCCTTTTACCTGCAGCAGGCCGTCTTTGTAATCGACCATCACACCTGAGGGCACTTTTACCGGAAGTCTTCCTACTTTTGACATACAATATATATCCCGGCTTACCAGATATTGCAGATGGCTTCGCCGCCAAGCCGTTTCTCGTAAGCCTTAAAATTGGTCATTATTCCGTGTGACGTTGAGATTATAGTGATTCCGACCTGGTTTCGGACGGTGCGTTTCAAATCTTCCGTGCTGTAATATTTTCTCAGACCGGGCGTAGAAACTCGGCGCAATCCGCGAATGATAGGGTCGTCATCACGGCTGTATTTGAGATAGAGTCTTAAGATACCCTGTTTATTGTCGGGCAGTTCCACCATATCTTTCAAGAATTTTTCTTCAATTAGCACGCGGGCAATTTCCCTTTTTATACGGGACGCCGGCACATCAACCGCTTTACGCTTTGCTTTTGAGCCGTTTCTGATTCTGGTCAGCATATCAGCAATGGGGTCGGTCATCGACATACAATCAACTCCTGTGTTTCCGCTGGACTACCAACTGGCTTTAACGATGCCCGGGATTTCCCCGGCCAGCGCCATCTGTCTGAAGCAGATTCGGCACAATCCGAATCGCCGCATATAGGCACGGGGCCTTCCGCATCGCTGGCAGCGATTGTAGCGGCGCACCTGAAACTTGGGCGCCCGTCTCTGCTTCTCAATCAAACATCTTTTCGCCACTGTTTCTCCTGTTATTTACTGAAGGGCATTCCCATCGCGCCTAACAACTGACGGCACTCTTCATCATTTTTTGCCGTGGTGGTAATCGATATGGTCATGCCGCGAATCTTGTCGATTTTGTCGTAATCTATTTCCGGGAAAATTATCTGCTCTTTAATGCCCAGATTGAAATTGCCGCGTCCGTCAAACGACTTGGTTGAAATGCCGCGAAAATCGCGAATTCGGGGGATAGCGACATTCATGAGCCGGTCAAGAAATTCATACATTCGCTCCCGGCGCAGGGTGACGCGGGCACCGATTTTGGCCCCTTTTCGCAGTTTGAAATTCGAGATTGATTTTTTCGCCAGCGTAAGGACCGGCCTCTGCCCGGTAATTTTAGCCAGGTCGTCGGCGGCCGCTTCGAGAGCTTTGGCGTTGCCGATAGCCTCGCCGACGCCGATGTTCACGGTAATCTTACTCAACCGGGGGACTTCCATCATAGAGCGGTACTTATTCTGCTTGAGCAGTTTGGGCACCACCTCTTTATAGTAGTATTCTTTTAATCTTGCCATAGCCAACATCCGTTATAATGCCTCGCCGCATCGGCGGCAAAGACGAACTTTACTTTTCTTACCGTCAGTATCTTCAATGACTTTGTGGCTGATTCTGGTCGGCGCCGAACAGGCCTTGCAGAAGAGCGCCACATTGGCTCTGTGTATGGGCGCTTCCTTGCGAACGATTCCGCCCTTGCGGTTTCTGCGGGTGGGGCGGGAATGACGCGCAATTATGTTGACGCCCTCAATAATGAGACGGTTGCTTCCGGGAAAAACATGCAGCACTTTGCCGGTGCGGGGCTTCTCCGCCGTGCCCCGGTCTTTTCCCCGTCTAATGACTACGATATCACCTTTTCTTATATTCATCTTTACAAAACCTCGGGGGCAAGGGAAATGATCTTCATAAACTGCTTCTCTCTTAATTCACGTGCCACCGGTCCGAAGATACGGGTGCCGCGCGGTTCTTTCTGTTCATTGATGATGACCGCGGCATTGTCGGAGAATCTGATGATAGAACCGTCTCTCCGCCTGGTTTCCGATTTTGTCCGCACTACCACCGCTTTGCAGACTTCCGATTTCTTAACAGTTCCGCCCGGAATGGCATCCTTTACGGTCACCACGATGATATCGCCCAGACGGGCATATCTTCTCTTTGTCCCGCCGAGTATGCGGAAACACATGACTCGTCGGGCTCCGGAGTTGTCGGCGACATTCAATTGCGTATATTCCTGTATCATTTTCTTGCTCCCGGCTCAAATCACGGCAGTAATCGCTATTTCGCTTTCTCTAAAATCTCAACCAGTCTCCAGCGTTTAGTCGCCGAGAGTGGTCTGGTTTCCATTATTCTGACCAGGTCACCGGCCCTGGCTTCGTTCTTCTCATCATGAGCGTAGAATTTGGAAAAGGTCTTAATAACGCGGCCATAGAGGGGATGCTTCATGGTCCTTTCGGTTTTGATGACAATGGTTTTATCCATTTTGTCCGAGATGACCTTGCCGACTCTTATCTTACGATTGCTTCTATTCATATTTGCCTAATCCTTATTCCGCTTTACCGGTCTTATCTTCGGTCGCTCCTTTATCCAGTATGGATACAGGCGCCTTGACTATTTTTCTTTTGCCCAGGCGGTCTTCCGAGAGAATGGTATCAATTCGGGCGATGTCTCTTCGGAGGGTGCGCAATTTGAGCGGATTGTCCAGTTCTTTAAGAGTTTTGCGCATGCTCAAATTGAACAACTCCTCGGCCATTTCGCGTTTCTTTTGAATCAACTCGTCGCGCGTCATATCACGCAAAGTTATCATCTTCATAATCAAACCCCTTCAGTCTCGGAACGGGTCACGAACTTGGTTTTCATGGGCAGTTTATCGCCGGCAAGACGCAGCGCTTCTTTTGCCATCTGCTCATTGACGCCTTCGATTTCGAACAGGATACGTCCCGGCTTAACCACTGCTACCCAATATTCCGGAGCGCCTTTGCCTTTTCCCATTCTCGTTTCCGCCGGTTTCTTGGTTACCGGCTTATCGGGGAAAATCCGGATCCAAACTTTGCCGCCTCTTTTGATGTATCGTGTTAAAGCGATACGAGCGGCTTCAATCTGGCGGTCGGTCACCCAGGCCGGCTCCAGAGATTTGAGACCGAATTCGCCGAAAGAGATAGCGCTGCCGCGGTAGGCTTTGCCGGTCATTCTGCCGCGCTGCTGTTTTCTATATTTTGTTTTACTGGGCGTTAACATAACATTTACTCCCGCTTAAAGCCTATTCGGCGCCTTCTTTTTTGGGTGGCGGAGGAACCGGACTGCCGCCGGGCTGTGCCGGACGGGTGTCTCGGCTCGGCTGGGGACGCCGATCGCGCGGTTCCCGACGGTCGCCGCGAGGACCACCTCTGTCATCGCCTGTTCCCAGGCGGGGACGGTCGGACTGTTCGCCGCCGCCTTCACCAAACTGATCGCGCCGGTCCGGACGACGGACTCGTCCGCGGGGGCGTCTTTTCCGTTGACGGTCATCACCCCGTCCCCGGTCTCTCCGTCCGCCTTCAAGTTCCATATCGTGACGGTCAGTCAGCGATTTATCCATGTCATCGCGCTCGGTCAGTTCGCCTCGGCCCATCACCATGCCGCGGCAAATCCAGACCTTAACTCCGATGCAACCATAAGTCGTATGTGCCGTATCGGTCGCGTAATCGATATCAGCGCGGAGGGTATGAAGGGGGACTCGACCCTCCATATATTTCTCCGTGCGAGCGATTTCAGCGCCGGCAAGACGGCCACCGCAGAGAATTTTTACCCCTTCGGCGCCCATTTTCATGGTGCTGGATATGGCTTTCTTCATAGCCCGGCGATAGGAAATTCTGCCTTCCAGTTGACGGGCGATGGTATCGGCGACAAGTTTAGCGGACAACTCCGGCTTTTTGACCTCGATGATGTTCAAGGAGATTTCTTTCTTGGTGAGCATCTGGAGTTCTTCACGAAGTTTATCCACCTCGGCGCCTTTGCGTCCGATGACGATTCCGGGGCGAGAGGTATGGATATCTACCGTGACTTTCTTGGGGGCGCGCAAGATTTCGACGCGAGACAATCCTGCTTTGGATAGTCTGACATCGATATATTTCTTAATGCGCATATCCTCATAGATGAGGTCAGCAAATTTCCTGTCAGCGAACCATTTGCTGTTCCAGGATTTTATGACACCGAGCCTGAACCCAATCGGGTGTGTCTTTTGTCCCAAAATACTCTCCTTATATCTTCCTACTTTTCTTTTTCTTCAGCAGCCTTTTCGGAAGGAGCCGCTTCCGTCTTTTCTGCGACATCGGCTTCCGCCTCGGCTTTGCGTCCGGCTTTGCTTTTGGCTTTGCTTTCTTTCGCTGGCGGGGTTTCTTTTTCCGTCTTTTCTTTCTTCGCTTTTGCCGCCGCC
Source organism: Ignavibacterium sp. (assembly GCA_020724775.1). Taxonomy (GTDB): domain Bacteria; phylum Zixibacteria; class MSB-5A5; order GN15; family PGXB01; genus DYGG01. The sequence goes on from DYGG01000052.1 coordinate 19,054, forward strand.
GTTCTTTCTTTAATAGGCTCCGGCTCGCCTTCTACTTCCACCATAACATGGCAATAGCGCTTGCGAATCCGAAATACCCGGCCCATGGACTGAAAGCGAATCCTCTTGGCAGTGGGAGCGCCATCAATGAGAATTTTTGAAATGGAGAGGTCTTCCGGTTTTAATTTTGCCGTTCCCACGCCGGCGATAGCGTTAGCCGCGGCCGCTTTGACGGTTTTAGCCAGAGGATGCGCCGCCGATTTCGGCGTAAAGTTCAAAATATTGAGGGCTTCCTGAACCGGTTTACCCTTAATCAGGTCCGCCACCTGGCGCATCTTGCGAGGAGACATCTTCAAAAATCTGATTCGAGCACGTGCCTGCATCATGAGCCTTCTTCCTATTCCTTAACGGCAGTGGACCGTTCCGCCAATTTGCCGCCATGGCCGCGGAAAGTACGGGTGGGGGCGAATTCGCCCAATTTATGACCGACCATATTTTCCGTGATATAAATCGGAATGAACTTGTTGCCGTTATGAACCGCCAGCGTATGACCGACAAAATCGGGCGATATAGTGGACCGCCTTGCCCAGGTCTTGATGACCTTCTTTTCGCCGGAGTT
>DYGG01000053.1 GCA_020724775.1 Ignavibacterium sp.
CCCGTTAATCTTATTTATCCAATACCAAATTTACACAAAAGAATTTACACTACTTCAGGGCGATACTCCGCAACCGCACCGGGGAGGACTATTTCAAAGTCAGAATCGGCAGGAACTCAATCCAGGGTCCGACCTCTTCTTTATACTGCTTTGCCATAACCCGGGCAATCTGCGCCACGTGAGCGAGGTCGTGTGTTACCCAGGTTGATAACAGTTGCCGCAAGGTTACCCGGCCGAACTTCGGGTGAATCCCCTCGAGACTGAGCATCTGCTCGTCGATTTTCTTGGAAAGAAGAGTCCTGATGCTTTTTTTTCTTTCTTCTTTGAATTCTGCCAGAAGTTTCTCTAGCGATTTTCCTTTGCTTTCATCGAATTGCGCGAAACGGTCGAAGGGGGCAAACCGTTTGTCCGGCATATCGCTCAGGATTATTTCCATTCGCGCCATCCAGTCAGTCCGCTCGCCATGCAGAAGATGCCCGACAATATCGTACGGCGACCAGGACTCGCCCCCTTCATTGACCCGCGTCCATTCCTCGGAAAGTCCCGAGAGCATGACTTCCAGAACGTCCGGTGTTCGTTGCAGAATCTCTATTGACTTCTCAAGTTCAAACGACATAAGTAACACCTCGATTCTTTCAATTTGCCTGTCTCAAAAATCTACGCAGGCAATATCACTTTGATTCAAAAATCTGACACGACGTCGATGGAATTTCCGTATATGCATAAAGTATATTGAACACCAATTTCACATTTAACAAAGGGTACTCTTATGCGGGAAGTTAAATTGGAATTTCCATCGGGATATGACCGGAACACGCAGGCGGTTGTCGGGCTGTTTGCGGCGCAGTTTGATGACCTGTCGAGAAAACTGAAACGCGCGGTTGATGGGCTGGATGTGCGACATCTGGAGTGGCAGCCTGCGCCCGGGATGAACACGGTGGGGATGCTTCTGGCGCATCTGGCGCTGGTGGAGATTTGGTGGATTGTCGTTGCCGCCAAAGAAATCCCCGAGAAAGAAGAAAGAAGGATCGTAGATGAAATACTCGGAACACCAAATTTAGAAGATGGGATGCCGCTTCCAGTCGAGGGGAATCACCCAGACGTCCTAAGGGGCATACCGCTTGAGAACTATTTGAATATGTTAGACAAGGCCCGTGCCAGAGTCCATATTGAAATGCAACGATGGAAGGACTCCGAACTTGGGCATAAGTACAAACTGCGTGATGATGTTATCACCTGGGAGTGGACGTTGTATCATGTTCTGGAGCATTTCGCCGGGCATTATGGGCAGGTGCAGATGCTCAAGCATCTGATGCGGAACGCCGGAGTGCTGGAGAAGAAGTAAGAGGTCATACGATGGCGTTTCATGTGTCAGGAATGATTCCTGACACCGCATTTGAGACCTTGAATGGCGTTTCATGTGTCAGGAAATCCGCCGAGGCGGACTGACACCGCGGTAACGAACAAATTCGCCGGGCAGATTAAAGTAGGTCAAAATCCCCCCGAGTTGCCTGTCCATAGCGGGAGACGAGTGGGGGTTATGACAATCTGGAGTAATGGCGTCGGGCGGTTCCGAGAATTAATGTTTACTCTATTACTCCGTGGTTCGGAAATTGATTTTCTTATGGGTGCCGTCGCAGAAGGGGCGATTCTGCGTCTGCCCGCAGCGGCAGAGGGAGAAACGATTCCCCTCTTTTATCACGGTGCCGTCGGCGGCGACAATCTTGACCGGTCCTTCTACGAAAAGAGGACCGTTGGGTCGTTCCGTAATTTTTACAACTTCCGTCTTTGGTTCCAAAGGAGCGCTGTCAGGGCACTCATAAGTCAATGCCCCGGTCGGGCAGGTCATTACCACCTCCGCGATTTTATCGGCATCGGCCGCAGTTATGGAAATCCAGGGTCGGGCGGACAGGTTGAAAACCTGGGGCAATCCCCGCAAGCAATTGCCGGTATGAATGCAAAGCCGCGGCTCCCAACGGACGATAATTTTGTCATTGCGGTACTCTTTCGAGACTCCCGATTTCATCCGTTCTTCATCACTCATTCTGATATCCCATGACTACTGCTTATCCTTCTCCCTATATTCCGCAATCAAGCCCTCAATGTCAAGCGGATGAGTAAATAGAATGGTCTCTCCTTCAGGACCGCGGGGCCATTCGTCGCGGGGGCGGTCGACGTATAATTCGATGCCGTTATTGTCCGGGTCTCGCAGATAGACGGCTTCACTTACGCCATGGTCGGCGGCTCCCTCGAGAGGCCAGTTATGCTCCTGCAACCTGAGGATAGCCCGGGCAAGTTCCCTGCGGCTCGGTAAGAGAATGGCAAAATGGTACAGCCCGGTTGACCCGCGCGGAGGAGGCGAACCGCCTTCGGACTCCCAGATGTTCAACCCGATATGATGATGATAGCCGCCGGCTGAAAGGAAGGCGGCGCTCTGCCCCATCCGTGCCGTTACCTCGAACCCGAGCACCTCGGTGTAGAATCTTACCGCGCGTTCCAGGTCGGAGACTTTGAGATGCACATGCCCTATTCTGGTTTCGGCCGCTATTGGAATATTCCTCTTGTCATCCATATCCGCCTCTTTCATAACTGAGTTCTGCCTGAGAATATACGATGGTCGGGGGGGATTGGAATTCCAAAAAGAGGAAGCAGGGTCTCATGCTCGAAGACCCTGCTTTAAATAAGTCCTAAGGTGGGAATTTATTAAAACGGCCCGCAGGCGCCGTAGAGGTCACTAAAAGTAATACAGAGGGTGGCAACAAAAACTACCGCGGCGACTATCCATTTGAAGGGGAACCGTTTCTTGGCGCGATACATTACCATATTATCATCTCCATTCTTTTCTTTTTCCAATCTTTCTTTGAGCAAGGGGTGTGCCGAAAGTCGGGGAAACTGTTTTTCTACGTAACTCGTTGTGATACAGAAGAAACCTTCTCCGTGTCCGGCCCGCCGGTTCTCACTTTTGCCATCCATGTTGAACCCGGTTGCATACGATTTTCAGCAAAAACGTTAACGAACCACAGGTGGCGATATTGCGGTGAGAAATATTAAGGGAGGTAAAATGGACAACCTAATTGGGCGACTATCGGCCGAACTGGCAGAAAAGGAAGCGGAAATTCCGGAGACTCTGCTGCAGAAGATAAATCGGAACATTGCGCCGCCAAAGCGGCTGACAGCGGAGATGGTCCATGTCCGGGCGATGTACATTGTTTCGGACCATGTTAATAGTTTCGGCGGCTGCTTTCCGGTTGAAGAGCATGAGAAACTGACGGCGCTATTAATAGATTCGCCGGTCCTGGTGGGACATCGCAAAGATTCGCTTCCCATAGCGAGAAATTTCCACGCCGAACGAACCGTGCGCGACAACGCCAACTGGATAAAAGTATATTTTTATTGGCTCAAGGATGCCGCCGGCAGTGAAGAGATTCAAAAGAATATCGATGGCGGTATCTATAAAGAATGCTCCATAAGTTTCATTTTCGGCTTCCCGGAATGCTCTATCTGCGGCAATGATATGCGAGACTGCCGGCATCAGCCGTTCTCCGAATATGAATCCGGCGGTGTCAAAAAGGTCGCGCATTTCAATTACCGCAAGATTGAGAGAGTGCTGGAGACGTCCCTGGTTTATCGCGGCTCGGTCGCGAATACACTGCTGACCAACGAATTGGCATTTACCAAAGCCGCCGCTGGAAGCTCGGAGAATGTTCCCGGCAACATGCTGCCGCCACTTCAAAAGGTCTGGGATATCGGAAGAATTCCATCAGAGGACAAATATCTGGTATTGCCGGCGTATGAGTCGCTCAAGGCGCATATGCATAAAAAGCGCGACACTCTGAGCGTCACTTTTCCCGATGGCTCCCCGATTGTCGCCGGACCGTTATATCAATATTTCAGTCAATTGAAACTCCCGGTATCTGATTTTGCGGTCGAGGTTTCCATTATTGGGTATCGCGGCAAGGAGAGACAGTCGGCTGCCGACGTTGCGCGCTATCTGGGCGGCGTTCGGTCGTCGGTTCGGCATCTCGAGATAAAGATATACGATATCATGGAAGGAGCAGGCGATAAAGTTGCGGCAGAGAACGGGACAAATCGTCGGGGACGATTGGAAAGATTGTTTTCGCATTCGGCGGGACTCTTGGCGCCGGCGACGGTTGTCAACTCCTCTGCCCTTTCTCAGGTGGTCGATAAGGTTGCCACTCGTTACGGCGCTGAAATCTATTCGGCGACAGGCGTACCGCGATATCTTTTCACTCATAGACGAAGCGCCCGTTTCATGATTGCCGCATCGGAGCGGTTTTCCCGAGGCTTTCGATACCGCCTGGTCGGAGTCTTTCAAGGTCAGTCATTGCCGGTAAAAAATATTATTTGCTCCGCTCACCGTTTGGCTATCGGCGATATCTGCGAAATAGAGACCGCCGGTGTGAACCTCTACGGCGATTCCCTTGAGTTGAAACATCCCCGGATAACCGCTACGACAGGCGTCGGCAGCGAGCCGGATGAACTGCGCTTGATTGCTTCAGAAAGCGAACATAGTTGCAGTTATACCGTAGTGGCGCTCCCCGGTAAAAAGACCATTATTGATTTCCGACAGGGGGAAGGACCGCTTCTGGTATTCCCATGCTCCCCCCAAGAGGTTCGACTGGGAGGACTCCACCTGACAGAGATTCTCGATAACGGCTCCCCCTCTGTACCACAGTTGCATCACAGGGGGAAAATTCTTTCGCGGCAACGTTGCGGTGAGGGATATCGGCTTGCTCTTGAGGGATTTTTGAAAGGTAATTTCTTCTTCCGACCGGTCCGGATAAAAGGGATGCGGAAATTTCTATTTTACTGCCGGAAGGAGGAAAGGCGGGGTGATATCCGGTATGAAGTCTGAAAGTTCTCGTTCATTGCTGCTGGCGCTTTTGAGCAAGCCGCTCTTCAGTTTTGTGATGGCGCTTTTGGGAATGTCGGCGGCCTACTTCACCACTATCGGAAATATCAAAGTAGCCTTGGCAGAAAAAGCGGAGATTGTCCTGGTGGAAGCGATTGACAAGAGGCTCCAGCGGCTGGAGGTCCTGCTGGCGGAGGGAACTATCAGGAAGGACGAATTCTACCAATTCAAGACCGATGTCACTGCGCGCCTTGCCCGGATTGAATTCTATCTGTCGGAACAAAGGAGAGAAAGGTGAAGAAAGCAATAATCGATAGCGGCGCCTTAAGGAAACTGGCGGACGATATCTCATCGGAATCGCTTGATGAACTGAATCTTGATGCGCTGGCGGAAGTGTTGGCAGCGGCCGCGGCGCAACTCGAAGAGTTGGCCTCCCTGCGCCAGGATTGCCGTCTTCTCAAAGAAGAATACCGTACTCGGATACTCGGCATGCTCAAGGCGATTATCGCCTGCAAACCAGATGATGATTCCGCCATGCTGGCGAGCCGTCTGGCAGGCGATATCGAGCAGTTCCGCGCCGAGCAACTTATCCGGCAGTACCACCGTGTTGCCGCTCGTTTCCGAAACAGATTTCCCGCCAGTTTCCGGTATCTCAATTTCGGCAGGGGAGGAGATTCCGAAAAGCGGTGGGAAGAGCACAAAATCTAAAGCGGTCGGGGATATCCCCGAACCGAGAAATTCAAGAAATCAAGGAGTAATCAATGGGAATAAGAGACCAGAATCTCGAAACAATAGCGCCGACGCTGGCGACTTTCAGCCTATCGCAGACCGGTGGAGTCGATGATTTAAAGGATGCCGATATCGGCAAGGCGGTGACGCTGACCGCCAATTTCACGGTCGGGCCGTGCGGTTCCGGTTCCATTCTTCTGGGAAAACTGGTGGCGCTGACTTTGACCGATGCCGATGACGGCAAACGGGTGGCAACGGTGCAGGTCGGCGGGGTCTGCCGTCTTCCGATTTCAAGCAGTTACCCGGTGGTCGGAAATCGGGTGGTTGGCGGCGCCGGCGGCACCGTTCGTCAGGCGCCCGCTCTCACCGGTTATGACCCGGCCGGAGGTAATATCGCCCGCGGCACCGTGCTCGAAGTCAACGGAACCACCGACTGCACCATACTTCTTAACTAAGGGAGGAGCATTATATGACCTTTAATAGATTTGTCCAAACCTTCGGCCGTCAGGCGGAAGACGATGACCTGGCGGCGCGGGAGTTGAGCGGTTCGGTCGATTTGAGCCGCACGGCCGAAGTCAAAGTCGACCGCGACACGTACCTTGAAGCGGAAGCGCGCGGTATGACGGTGAGCGAACTGCTGGAAACTGCCGAATATGACCCGTCACCGTCCGGTTCACCGCTGGATGCCTTCGAGCGGCAACTGGCGCTGGCCGGAATCCGTCTTGGCGGCAACAAAGCAACCACGGTAGAGCAGTTCTACCAGATGGCGCCGCCGCTGATGCCGGAATTTATACTCCGTGAAATCAAAAAGGGGCAGGCGATGCGTCCTGAACTGAATAGCCTTATCGCCGGCTCGACCACGGTCGCCAATAATCGCTACACCCCTTTTCATATCGACACCGGCTCCACCGGAAGATTTTCCCTTCGACCGATTGGCGAAGGAAGTGAGATTCCGCAGATACTGGTGACCGAGCAGAATCATTCTATTACGGTTCCGGAGTACGGACTGGGATTAAAGACCAGTTACAAGGCGCTTCGCTATCGAACTACGGCGCAGTTCCGAGTGCTGCTCTGGTATATCGGGTTCAAATTGCAGACCGATAAGATAGCCCTCATCACCGACTGTCTGATAAACGGTGACGGCAACAATAACCCGGCGCGGGCGGTCAATGCCGCCGTCTCCGGAACGCTCAGTTATGACGACCTGGTTACTCTCTGGGCGGAGTTCGCCCCGTTTGAAATGAACACCATTGTCTGCCATTTAAGCCAGTTGAAATCGGTCCTGACTATGGAGGAATTCAAAGACCCCCTGGCCGGATTCCGTTTCCAGAACAAGGGCGAAATATTCAGTCCGCTGGGAGCGACTCTGGTCCGGTGTGATGATGTCCCGACCGACCTTCTTATCGGGCTTGATTCCCGCTTCGCGGTCGAAGAGGTTATCACCCAGCCTCTGATGGTGGAGTACGATAAAATCATCGAGCAGCGCTTTGAAGAGGCGGTTATTTCGGAATCGGTGGCATATGCCAAAGTGATAAACGAAGCGGCAGTGGTGCTCGATACCGTTTTCTCTTAATCGATGGTGGGTGAAAGGGGACGATCGGCATCGTCTCCTTTCAATAAGGAGTCAGATGAAAAGATTTCTGTCAATCAGCAATGCCGCTTTTCCGCTCGGGGTTGCCACCGGCAAGAAACTCTTTAAGGTTATTTCGGGAGAATTTGCCGGGCGATTAGCGGCGTTATTTCAGAGCGGCGCCGGAGAAATTAAATTGACTTACGCCGATTATCCCTATGTCGAATGGAGCAGTCCGACCGCAGTCATAAGCGACAGCGCCGATTCTCCCTTTGATGCGGTCATGGACGGCAGCGGCAATATTTATCTGGTATATTCTCTGGGGGCGTCATTTAATCTGGTCCTGAGGAGGTTGTCATTTGCCGATGGTCTCTGGTCGGCAGGGTCGCTCAATACAATTTATGACGGCGATGACAACTACTTTCCTTCTATTATAGTCGAATCGTCGGGACGTCTCTGGGTTGGCTGGAGCCGACTGGCGGCGGGAAGTTATTACATTAATGTCAAGTTTTCCGATGATGACGGGGTTACCTGGCCTGCCGGAAGTTCCAGCCCGGGGACATCGCTGACCAACGCCGAGACCGACGCTTATTCGAAACTGATAATCTGGGGCAATTATCTCTATGCGGTATATACTCGGGGTGGAAGCGCTCTGGCGTACCGCCGGAAACATTTCTCCGCTGGAATTTGGGAGACAGAGGCGCTTATTGCTTCCGGGACTTCGCTTGACGAGCATTTCGACGTCGCCGTTTCCGAGAACGGGAGAATCGGCGTCCTCTTTGATGATAATCGTCTCCGCTTCCGCGAGTATGAGGGCGACCTCTGGAGCGGAATTGTCGAGATTGACAGCGACGGCGGCATCTTTCCGCAGATTAAATACTCCGGCAATGAGCTGTATCTGCTATATCTATCCGATTACGGCTCCGCCCAGAGAAAAATCTTATTCAGCCGCCGCAGCGAAAACCTATTTTCAAATCCCGCCCTGCTTGACAGTCGCAAAAATACACTCGCCCGACTGCTCTGCTACTCGTCGGCATCTGGGACTTATCAAGACTTAACCTCCGCCGCCGCCAGCGGTACCGCCGGCGATATCTTTCATACGACCACCGGCGCTATGCTCAAGAATGCCGGAGACGCCCTTTACTTCGGAATGGAGGAGAAATTCCATTTCCTCAAGTTGCTTCTTTCCCAGACCGGTTCCGGCGGCACCGTGCTCTGGCAGTACTACGACGGCGCCGACTGGCGCAGTTTCACCCTGGCCGGAGGGGAGTACGACTTTTCCCTGACTGACAGAGAGGCGCTTCTCTGGGAAGATTATCTTTCTATCCCATCCGACTGGCAGAAGAAAACGGTCAACGGCGCGGAGAAATTCTGGCTGCGGGCAATGGTCAACGCACCATTTTCAACCGGACCGGTCGGCTCCCAGATAACCGCTATCACCGAACTGCAAAGTCTCATCCTGGCGGAGTGATTTATGTCGTACACAAACAGCGAACTGGTAAAGAAACATTTTGTCTTCCCCGAAAGCCTTATCTTTCCCCAGCGGGAGATACCGATTCTGCTGGAAGGGACCGACTGGAAAGAACTTTCCGGTAACGGCATTGCTGACGGAAGTCTCAAAGTCAAAGCGCAAAGAGATTACCTTCCGGTTAAGGAAGAATTTCAACTGACCGAAACGGGAGAGGCGCCGGTTTATGCCGATATTGTCCCTGGTTCCCTGACGGTCGCCGGCGACAGTTCTCTCGGAACTATCTATCGCGAAAATATCGATTACTATTTTGATTATCTCGGCAACCGACTCAAGAGATTGCCGGGCGGTCTTATCGGCGAAGGAGCCACCGTCGCGGTCTGGTACTTTCGCTATCATCTCTATCATGAAGGGACCGATTTCGTCGCCGATTATCAACAGGGACGAATCCGACGGCTTGCCGGCGGCAATATCGCCGCAGGACAGAGAGTTTTTGTCGATTTTGATATACCGCTCGGTTCTCTGAATGACGCCGTCTTTGAACAGGCGGTGTCTGAAGCTTCGAGCATTATTGAGCGGGAGATTGACCCCGGCGGCGCTTTTGGAGCGGATGAGACGCTTCAGACGGCGGCAACTTTTCTCGCGGCATCGCTTCTCTGCCGTATCGCCGCGGCCGGAGTCAATACCGCCCGTGCCGACTGGCTGAAACTCTCCGAGAGTTACCGTAACGACTACGAAAACCTGCTCAAGCCGTTTCGCACTGCGGTAAACCGGCTCAACCCTCCCACTCGAACCTGAGGTAAATATGCGTACGCTCGTCTATTTGCGAGGTTACAGAATCTGGTTTGTGCCGAATTTCTCGGTCTGGGGCGAAAGCGACGCCACCGAACTTATCTATCTGGCAGTTGAAAATATTGACGACGCTGCCCGTGTCAGTTTTGGCGCCATTACGCTTGATGGTAAAGCGCAGGATGTCCTCTACTCCGACCTGACCGATTTTCGCGGCAATCAACTTCCCTCGGTAATCAATTCCCCCAGAGTGATAATCCGTCCGCAGTCATCATCGGGCGCTTTTATGGTAAATCAGGAATCGAACAGCGGTTTCCGCATTGCCCGGGATAAGACCGCGCCTGACGCTGTCATGGCGGACCTTTTTATAATTGAAATGGATTGAGATGTCACCCCAAAAGAAGACAGCCCCACCGGAAATCGCGCCAGAGAAAAAAAGCGACCTGGAGAAACTCGATGGACTTCTCGAACGGCTTTATGAGAATTTCCCCGCTAATCCCAAAGGAGTCAAAGTGACCGATATCTTGAAAGTCATAGAACTGAAAGCGAAACTGAAACCGGATTCCTCCCAGAGCGAATTTGAGAAACTGTTCTGGAAACTTCTCAACAAAATTCGCAGTCAGGAGTTAGCCGAAAAGAAAACACCAAAGAATTCCCTGTCCGGTTCAGAATCGTCGGCGGTATCCGATACTACCGGTCTCAATCAGTATCATGAAAAGGAGAGTGATGTCGCATGAGAATTATCGCTCTTGTCCTTGCGCTCAATATACTGGCGGTTGACGTTGACAGTCAGACGGCGTCGGAAACCTGGCTCAGTTTTGCCCTTACTTCAGAAGCAGTTCTTCCGCAGATGAAAGGGAGAAATTTGAAGTTTGAGATAGGGGATACTCTCGGTGACTATGACCGTCCGGGGTTCAAACTGAGCGCCTGGGGTGGTGAATGTTTCCTCAAGATGGGGTTGCGGACCGGAATAATTTCGACCCTGCAGAGACCCTCGCCGATTCTGGTCAACGGATACCCCGGGGTTAGAATAGTCCAGGATGCCATTGTCAGTTATCAGATATACCGGAGGGCGGACGGATTGGAATGGGAAATCGTCCTCGCCGCCAAACCGGCGGGAAACCGGTTCGCCTTCCCGATTCAGACCGAAGGACTCGATTTCTACTACCAGCCGCCCTTGACCCCCGAAGAGGTTGCCGAAGGGTCTGTCCGCCCCGACAGCGTCGTCGGCTCTTATGCCGTCTATCACTCCACTAAACGGTGGAATAGGCGGAATGTCAATCTGGCGACCAAAGACACCACCTACGAATTCTACGGCACCGGCAAAGCCTTTCATATCTTCCGACCGGTGACGCATGACGCCTTCGGGGCAAGAACCTGGTGCGACCTGGAGATAACCAAAGACTCCCTGATTGTCACGGTGCCGCCAGCGGCGCTCAATTTCGGTAAATATCCGATTACCATCGACCCGACCTTCGGACAGACCAGCGCCGGAGCCTCCGGCGACAATATGGGGCTTTATCTTCGCAGTGACGGTCCGCATACTTCCCCCTCCGATGCCGGAGGAGCCACGGTGGACTCGATAATGTGGTATTGCTTTGCGGCGACCAATCCCCAGGATAATAATGTCATTGCCGGAATCTACACCGACGAGAGCCCCGATATCAATCCGAACCTGAGAACCTCCTATCAGGCTAATGGCGCGGATGCCGTCAATTTCAGCGGAGACGAAGCCGGCACCTGGATTAAGCATATCAATTTCACCGGAACGCTGTCCGCTTCCACCGCCTACCATTTTGTCTATCTCTCGGACACCAATAGTTCGACCGTCATCAGAATCGCCTATGACACCTACTCCGGTATCGAGCGGAACTCGACATCCGGTTACATCTGGTCCAGTTATCCGACCTTGCCCAGCGACGCCTCGGGATATACCTGGGTTTCCAACACCAGCCGGCGGGCCTCGGTCTATTGCGCCTATACCGTCTCCAGCGGCGGTGGCGCCGTGGTCTCAAGAAGGAGACGGGCTATAATTCTGGGTGGAGATGAATAAGATGAAGGAGAAAAATATTATCGCCAGACTGACGGTCACCGGAATCAGGGAGATGACGGACGCGGAACATAAGAGATTGCTGGACTGGCTCGAAGTAACCCGGCGGGTTTTGAGCCAGAACCGCCATGAACTGGCGAATAACTTTCGCGCCCGCTTGTTGGGGCGCGGAGAGGGATAAAAGAAATGGAAGTTGAAAATCCCGCCCCGCCTGAGGCGGGGGACAATCCCTGCCCTTCGGTCAAGGATGGCATTTCCGCCACAGCGGACAAGCTGCTGGAGTGTCCCGGTTGTGGCAAAACCATAACTATATACAACAGATCCGCCGTGGCGGATTCTCTCTGCGGATATTGTCTCCCGCCTGTGGCGGGATTAGAGTAAGGAGATAGATAAAAATGAATAATCTTAAAAAAATTCTTCTGTTTGTGCTGGCGGTCTGGACCGGGACATCTATTTTGATTGAGGTCAACGCCGGTTTCCTGGGAGTGAAGAAATCGACCGAGACGGTCGTTTTCCGGTTGCATAATCCGCTTGATTCGACCGGTATCCCCGGCAAGCCGGACAGCGCCCATATTCTGACCTACGCCGATAATGCTTTGACCGCCGCCTATCTGGCGCGCTCGACCACTTATCCTTTCTCCGATATCTCAATTGACACCACCAAGAACTATGGCGACACCGCCTACTGGTTTGTCGATGCCATCGCCGATATCGACGGTCCCGGCGGGAATGTGCAACTGGGGATTGATGTCGTTTTGTGGTATAAGAAACTGCCGACGCATACTTTTGCCACGCTGCAGGTGGTCTCGGATTCGCTCAATGCCGGTCTCGATTCCGCCAAACAGGCGCGCTCGGTCTGGGACGCCGACCTGGTCACGGAAGCGAACCGGACGATTACGATACCGAACGACGGGATTACCGCCCTCAAAATCGCCGACAATGCTATCGGTTCGACGGAACTGGCCGCCAATGCGCTCACGTCCTCTGAGATACAGGACGGCGCTATTACGTCCTCCAAGTTTGCCGCGGGAGCGATTACCTCCACGGTTATAGCCACCGATGCCATCGGCGCCGCGCAGATTGCCGCGAGTGCCATAACATCAAGCGAAGCCCCGGCTCTGGCGAACCTCGATGCCACGGTCTCCAGCCGGTCAAGTTTTAATGCCGCGAGCGATTCGGTCATTGTGGATATGTCGTCATTCAATCTTGCGCTGGATAACGACACCACGCTCGTCAATTTCCTTCGGGCAGGGATAGGTGCGGCGGGAGGCTCCGATTCGACCTCTATGGCTCGCTGGGTCTGGAACACGCCGCAGAGCAATCATACGGTATCGGGGACGTTCGGGAGATATCTGGACGCTCCGGTCTCGAGTATATCCGGCGGGGGAGGACTTTATGCCCGCCAGGTGCTCCTGTACGACTCTTCCAGCGCACAGGTCATTCCCGGAGGCCGCGTGACCATTCGTAATCTGACTCAAACCGCCTTGATTGCAACCGGGGTAACATCCTCATCGGGAGTAGTTGTCTTCAATCTTGACCCGGACAGTTTTCTGGTCATTCCTTTTGCGCCGGGGTATCTCTTTGGCGGTCCCGATACGATTCTGGTCGCAGGTGCCGGAACGGATACCGTATTTGGCTATCGCTTCGACCCGGGGACGCCGTCATCGCCGGAACTCTGCCGTATCTACGGCTGGATATTTGACGCCTCCGGAGCGCCTGAGCGCGACGCCCTGATTTCGGCGTCCCTTCCTTCAGGAGTCGGCCGTATTGACAGCGGCATCGTGTCGCCCTTTAAGGTCTCGGCAGTCAGCGACAGCGCCGGTTATTTCTTTCTTGATCTGATACCAAACGGTTCTTTGATACCGGATGATTCCAGATATGAGATAACTATATCGCGAAGCGACGGTACTATCTTGCGGGAACGTCTCACCGTGCCGCAGCAGAGTAACTGGATGCTGACGTGGTAAACAATGTTCCCTTTATTCGTCATTGCAAGGAGCCGGGAAGATTCTCGCCATCGGCGAGAATAGTGTCGCGACGAAGCCCTGTGGCTCGCAATGACGATATTACTACTTCTGCCGGAAGTCCGCCACGACGGAACTCCTGCCGGAATTTGCCGTAAACGGTTGCGTCAGTTCTTAGGTCCGACTCCGTCGGAGCGTGAACTGACGCCCAAGATAATCTACTTCAATAGGAGGTTTTATGTTCATAATTGCCATTCCAATTCTCGGCTCGCTCTGGGAATTTATCCTCCAGAATATTTTCACTCTTCTGGGAGGGCTGGGGACTATCTTCATGGCGCTGGTGGTCTGGTTTGCCAGGAAATATCTGGCGCCGTACCTTCAGGTGGAAAGTCGCCGTCGCTACGCCGAGTATATCGCTGCCATCGCCGATGAGGTCACCGATGACCTGGTGCGCAAATACCCGAAAAACGAGTGGGTGAAGCGAATCGATGAAGCGGTGGACAAGATAATCGAAATATGCAGTATCGATTCCGAGGTGGCCCGCCGGGCGACCTCAGCGGCACTGGCAAGGAAGGGGATGGTGCGGGGACAGTGAGTTCCCGATATTGGTGCCCCACTCCTTGGAGTGGGAATGATCCTCTCCATTCAAATCCCACTGCAAGCAGTGGGGCACCCCTGATTTTGTTTTTTTGTCCGAGGTATTGGAAGTTCATGCCCAGGCCGAAGGACGACTTATCTTAAAATCATCCTTGGTCACGTATGGGTCTGGCAATATATTTCTTGCAAGATGAAATTCTTTCATCTTAATCCTTCCGTGACAGGCGCTTGTCAGCTCCTTTGCCCTTCTTCCAATTGGTATAATGAGTCTAATGGTAATTCTTGGAAACTTATCTCGAATCATCTTCACAGCGGGAATGAAGTCGCTATCGCCAGAAATTATATATGCGACATCATAATTCCCCTGGTAGGCTAGGTTGAGCATAGTCACCGCAATATTGACATCGGTCCGCTTTTCCTCGGCGAATTTGTTCTGTCGTCCACAGTAATAGCAGTTCCGATATTTATCTCGAAATGCCCCGAGAATCACATATATACCAAGGTCTCTGTAGATTCTGACTAAATCATTATGTCTCCTGTATTTCTCCGGGTTTTGAAATTTATAGGCGGTGAAATAATTGATTGAAATTACTTCTTCGTCGGGTCGAACATACGCCAAAGTTAAGCCACTCAAATTCAGCCACTTATACTTGTGGTAAGCAGGATTGTCATCAATTGAATGATAAAGATTAAAACCATCTATGAAAAAAGCGGCTGGATTCATTGGTATGTGCTATTTTTTCTTGACTTTTTTCCGATATTTGATTGTATAATATATACAAATCTACCCTACGGGCAAGTTCCCGTAGCCCCCAGGTTGCCTGAGCACCTGGGTTTTATTTTTTGGGTGAGCAAAATCCTTACTACATCCACACCCCACTCCTTGGAGTGGGAATGATCCTCTCCATTCAAAACCCACTGCAAGCAGTGGGGCATCTTATGTTCTTACTTCACCGTCGGATATGTTCCCGGCAGTAGCATCGGCAACGGTTGACCGGGACGGTCGCTCAATAATTTGATATATCGATAAAACGGTTCATCTGCCACTTCCGTTCGTACCGGCGACAAGTCCGGGAATTTCAGGAACCCCTTGTATTTCGGCATCTCGATAACATCAAATTCGTCCGGCTTCAGTCCCGCCTTCTCCGCCGCCATCGCCAGCGCCGTCATCAAACCGCCGACTTCATCGACCAGTCCAATCTCTTTCCCGGTCGTGCCGGCGTAGAAATGCCCCTCGGCAATCTGGCGCACCCGCTCCTCGCTCATATTTCGCCCCTGAGCGACCCGAACAATAAATGAGTCGTAGAATCGCCGTATTATCTCTTCCACCCTCCTCCGCTCGTCGCCGGTGAGGTTGCGTGACGGCACCGTCATCCCGAGAAAGGGAACTCTAATGCCGAATCCGAGTTCGGCATGCTCGCCCCGCTTGACATTATCCGAGGTCATCCCCAATTTGCCGCTGAATCCTTTATCATAGAGCCATCCGCCGATAACTCCAATCGAGCCGGTAATGCTATTCGGTCCGGCGACTATGCTATCTCCGTACATCGATATCCAGTAACCTCCGGAGCCGGCGACCTGCCCCTGGCTGACTATCACCGGTTTTCTTTTGGCGCACTTCTTGATGGCTTCAGCGACAACGTCAGATGCCATCGCATCGCCGCCGGGCGAATCGACCCGAAATACGACCGCTTTCACATTCCGGTCACTTTCCATCCGAGCGATAGTTTTTTCCAGCGAGCGGGCTTTGATGCCGCTCTCCATGGCGCATTCGCCGAGACCGTATACTATCGCTACCTGCGGACGGCACCCCCACTCGGAAGGGACGAGGGCGTTGTCGAGAAGTTCCCGCGCCGGAATACTGTATTTCTTCTTGCCGGTGAAATTCCGGACAATCTTGTCCAGGTCCGACCAGCGTGCCAGGGTATCGACCAGCCGGAACTGAAGGGCATCTTCCGGCATAAAGAAAACATTGCTGTCAATAAGTTTATCGTACTGCTCGGTGGTGAATCCGCGGGAGCGGCAGATATCATCGCGCACCGTTTCATACCAGACGTCGACATAATCCTGATACTGCTCCCGGTCGGCATCGGACATCTTCTCCCGGCTGAGCACTTCCGCCGCCGATTTATACTTGAAAAAGCGCCACTCGTCAAATCCGAGCCCAAGTTTTTCCAGAGTTCCCTTAAAATAGGTCTTTCCCATAGTGAAACCGGGAAGCATAATAAAACCTTGCGGGTCAAGAATGATTCTATCCGCCGCTGAGGCCAAGTGGTACCCGGTGATTTCCGGTGTCTCAATAAATATTATTAGACCTTTGCCGCTTTTCTTTGCCTTGAGAAGTTCCTCTCTTAATTCCCAGGCATGTTCGGGAAGAATCCGAAGGCTTGCGATATTGAGCGCTATGACTCCAATCCGCGGGTCATTGGCGGCGGCACGGATATTTTTCAGAAGGTCGTAAAAACGAACGGTCCCGTCATCAAACAGTACATATTTCTGATAATCGACCGTCCCTTTCAGGTTCATTGGAAGATACCTCTTATTGACCTGCCCCACCGTATTGAATATGCTCGGTTTGAGTCCTCCCATGCGAACCGAATATGTATAGCGGGAAAGTTTTTGCTTGCTGTCATAATGCGACTGTCCGCCAAGCCCGAATCGTCCCAGACTCAGATTGACTCCGACCGTGAAAGCCTCGGATTCGAAATACCGTCCCACCAGATCGATGCCCGGAGCAATTTCCACAGCCAGTCCGGCCGAGTAGGGGGCATCGGAAAGACCGACTTTGCGCGGCAGGGCGATGTCGCCGAAAAGAGTCAACCGTGATGTCCCCAGCGGGCGAATCCCGATTTCGCCGACAAATTCATTCGCTTTGCTCACCAGCGAGAGATACTGAATCATGCCGATACTGGCATACTTACTGGGACGGATAATGGAGCCGATGGAGAGAAGTTTCTCTCTGCCCAGAGGACCATTGTTGCCGTCGCCGGTGGACCAACCGTAGCCAAGGCCAAAGGCGAAACCGTCCTTTCCGGCGGCGAGGGAGATACGATAATCGCGCACCTTCAGCGAACCAAATTTGGTAGTCTGGCTGGAAAAGCCCAGATACGGAATGGCGCTATAAATGCCCCAATTATAAAAAGAGGAGGCATCATTCCCCTCAGTTGACCAGAAAAATCTTGTTTCTCCGGTTTTCAAATAAGCAACACCGGCGGGGTTGTCGAAACCGAGAAGTCCCTCCTGGTATGCCGCCGGCGGCGCCGGCAGAAAAGAGTAACGGTCATAATAGAGCGGTATCGCCTGCGCACACAGAACTGCCGGCAATGTCAGAATGAGGGCGGCCAAGGTCATTATTCTGGTTTTCATATCTCCTCCAAGAATCTGTTTGATATCATTACAGATAAAATATTGCTTTCTCAACGGTGTTCGGCAATTGAAATTGTAGATGGTATGATTTGAGTGGCGCCCGACGGCGGCAAAGAACTGCGCGCGGTTGAAAGGGTAAAGGTAATCGGTGCCCCACCGTCCTGGTCGCCGCGGCGACTCGCGGTGGGATATTCTATAAAAGGAATCCTGTCAGTAAGAACCCACCCCAAGGGGTGGGGCACCAAGGCGAGACGATACGTTTGTCCTCCTGAAATGGTTGACGCATGGGTCGACCGCTACGGTTTTTCGGGAGTTCAGAATATCCCCGAATCCGGCCCTGATGGCAGGGAGAGACGGCTCTCCCAAATAAGGCAAAATCAATCGCTTGACAATTATCCCCAATCAACTACTTTACATATTGGATTAACAAAGGGAGTGGCTGATGGCTCGACCAATCTACCGCAATTTGATTCTGTTCCTACTCGGTTTGACATTATCGAGCCTCTCTGTCGCATCTCCCCCCACTCAAATCGGCCTCATCCGCTCTGATACGACTCAGACTCTCTTCGGTTATCGCATTATCCCGCTCGGTGACCAGAACAGTGATGGCTACGATGATATTCTGGTCTGGGACTACAGACGCAGTGTATATATTTATTATGGAGGTGACCCCCATGATACAATCCCTGCATTAAGAATAGACAGTGTCCAAAACAGAATATCCAGGATTGGTGATTTAGATGGCGATTTGTTCGAGGATGTCGTGATTGGCGGACGCAATCCAGACAACTGGAAACTGAATGTTTACCTTGGTGGTCCGGGTTTGGATTCAATAAGAGACCTGTGGTTCGGATTGGATACGCTTCGAGGAATCGGTTTCAGTGCAAACGGATATGATATCAATTCGAATGGGATGTTGGAGATTTTCTCATGGGAGTCCCAGCAGTATTCGGTTCTAATGTTTGAGTTAGGCTCTATTTATGATTCTATACCAGACATGAGGATAACACCTGCGAATATCCCCTACCAGGGTAATTGGTATAGTTTCGGCGAGGGAATCATGACTGGGTATTTCGATGAAGACATTTACCCTGACCTGGGCGTGAGTCTGAGATATCCTACGCAGAGGCATATCAATGGTTCCATATATCTCTATTGGGGCGGGCCGACATTTGATACCATCCCTGATCTCATCATATCTCGACCGGATACTTTCGCGATAGACTACGAATGGTTCGGAACTATCTTAGAGAATCTCGGAGATGTCAACGGGGACGGCTACGATGATTTCTTCGCCGGGCGTCCCCCCAGTTCCGACTCCCTTGGTTTCTTGTACTTTGGGGGGCCTAATCTTGACACCATACCTGACCTCATTGTTTATGAGAATTCTGGTAAGGCAAGATGGGCTGGTGACCTCAATGGCGACGGGTACAATGACCTAATGACCAGCATTTATGGTTCTCTATCAGGATTGGGTGATGTTTATGCTTATCTGGGTGGTAATCCAATGGACAATATCCCGGATTTTGAACTGCATAATTCATCGTTTCCTGGTTACCAAATATATTTCGGTCAGGATTGCTCCGGCATCGGGGACTTCAACGGCGACGGGGTGAATGACTTTGCGTTTTCGGCGATTGATGCCGACAGCAAAGGGGTAGTCTATATCTTCTCGGGCTGGAAAGAATCTACCGATGTCAACTATCAATATGAACCGATACTGCCGGTAGAATTCGCTCTCTATCAGAATTACCCGAATCCCTTCAATTCGGAAACCACGGTCAAGTTTGCCATCCCTACAAAATCTCGGATCACTCTCCGAGTGAATGACATTCTGGGTCGGCAAGTGGTGACGCTGCTTGACAAAGAATTGGTTGCAGGCCAATATCAAATTCGCTGGGATGGGAGGGATGCTTCCGGTAATGTTGTTTCGAGCGGGGTGTATATTTTGTCTCTGGAAGCAGGATTCGAGCGGGTATCGCGCAAGGCGATATTGTTGAAATAGATTCCGAGAAACTCAAATACCGATGGCGTTTTCATCAGCAGGGGCGAACCGGAGCGTTGGCCTGAATTTGGGGCGAAGCGCGGGTCGACCGCTACTGAATTGATTTCTTGCTCGCCGTGGGATAGTCTATAAAAGGAATCCCGTCAGTATAACCCCACCCCAAGGGGTGGGGC
>DYGG01000005.1:0-44155 GCA_020724775.1 Ignavibacterium sp.
TCCCGAAAAACTGCCCTTTGTCATCAGTCTGGCGGGTCGGCTGCTGAAGCCGACCCGTTTCATTTATGGTAGGAACCGCCGTGAATGATGGAGAAAGCCCGATAGAGTTGCTCCAGTAGAACCGGGCGAACCAACTGATGTGACATGGTTAAAGGGGAGAGGGCAAGCACCAGGCGGGCACGCTCGAGTATAGACTTGTCCAATCCGTGAATTCCTCCGATAATGAAATCTATGGCGGCGGAATGTCGAAATTCGGCGTTCAGTCTTTCAGAGAGCGCTCTGGAATCGAAGAGGCGTCCTTTGTCTGACAGGGCAATAATCGAATTGCGTCCAAGACGGGGGGATATAAGGGCGGCTTCGGCGCGCCGCAACCGCTCCGGTGACAGATTTTTGCAGCCTCTGATATCGGGAAGACACTTAATAGTGACAGCCGCAAATCGCTTGAGAAACTTAAGGTACTGCTGAACGGACAGTTCGACCCATTCCTCTTTGTTTTTGCCAATAGCAATTATAGTGATGCGATACATTATGCCATCAGAGGCTTGACAAAGACCTTACGGTTACGAGGTCCGTCAAACTCGCAAAACAGTATCCCCTGCCAGGTGCCCAGAAGCAGTTGGCCATTTTCCACGATGACAATGAGGGAATGTCCCAATAAGGACGATTTAATATGGGCGTCAGAATTCCCCTCGGAATGGTAATAGTCATCCGTTTGGGGGATTTCGGAGCGAAGTTTATTAAGGATATCCCGCTTGACATCGGGGTCGGCGTTTTCATTAATGGTCAAGGCGGCGGTGGTATGTGGGACAAAAACTGCCAGCAGTCCATCCCGAATATTCAGTTTTTCCACCATAGCCTGGATTTGCGAAGATATGTCAATAATCTCCTCGCGGGTGTGGGAGTGGACTGTAAGAACTTCAGTTTTCAAAAAGAGCCTCTACAAATTCCCTGGGGTCGAAAGGCTGCAGGTCATCGATTTTCTCTCCTATACCGATGAAGTCGACCGGCACGGAGAGTTCTTCGGCGATGGCAATTATAATGCCGCCTCGAGCGGTGCCGTCCAGTTTGGTAATTACAAGGCTGTCGCACCCGACCGTTTCGGTAAAAATCCTTACCTGGGAGAGGGCATTCTGCCCCGTGGTGCCATCAATAACCAGCGTTGCCTTTATCTGTTCGGGAGGAATCACCTTTTCAGTGACGCGGCGAATTTTGCGAAGTTCTTCCATCAGGTTGGCCTTGGTATGCAGACGTCCCGCGGTATCGACCAGCAAATAATCGATATTCTTATTTTTAGCGGAGGTGGCGGCATCAAAAGCAACTGATGCCGGGTCAGCGCCGGACTGCGCTCTCATAAAATGAACGCCGGAGCGTTCCGCCCAGATGGCAAGTTGGTCCACGGCGGCAGCGCGAAAAGTGTCGCAGGCGGCAATCATAACTTCCTTCCCCTGAGCCTTCAGATAATGAGCGAGTTTTCCTACAGTAGTTGTTTTACCTGTGCCGTTCACCCCCGTGATAAGCCAGACCAGCGGGCGGGAATTATTGGTTTCAGATTTTGAAGACGGTTTTCGTGTCAGAATTCCGGCGATTTCATTCTTGAGCAGACGGAGCACCGAGTCTTCATCTGCCAAACCGCTCTCGCTTGCCTGACGATGGAGCAAATCGATAATCTTCTGAGTCGCCTTTACTCCTACATCGGCTTTCAGAAGGACCTCTTCTATCTCATCAATCAGAGCATCGTCAATCTTCCTGCCGCTTATCAAGCGGCCTATTTTGCCCAGAAGATTGTCACGGGTCTTAGATAATGATTCCTTGAGTTGTTTCAGTTTGGAGAACATATCAAGGCAGACTAATTGAGCTCACTGTCGGCCGTCTTGATTTTCACATCAGATGAGATTCGCTCCTGAATGGACTCAGGGATATCCGGTTCCAGATCGCTTATGGACGTATTTATGAGAGATTTCTCCGGTTCTTCACTAAAGCGAACCGAGACCACCCGGGAGACTCCGGGCTGCTCCATGGTAACACCGTATAGAACGTCGGCCGCTTCCATCGTGATTTTGTTATGGGTGATAATGATGAACTGCGTCTGGTCGGAGAAAGCCTTTATCATTTTGAGAAAACGGTGGATATTGGCGTCATCAAGTGGGGCATCAATTTCATCCAGAATGCAGAATGGTGAAGGCTTGACCAGATAGATGGCAAACAGGAGTGAAATAGCCGTCAGCGCCCTTTCACCGCCCGACATCTGGGCGATAGAAAGAAGTTTCTTGCCGCGGGGACGGGCTATAATCTCAATCGGCGACTCCAGCGGGTCATTTTCATCAACCAGTCGGACATCGGCCTCGCCGCCGGTGAAAAGCTCCTCAAAGACTTTCCGGAAATTCTCGCGAACCTTACCCAGGGTTTCGACAAATAAATTCTTGGCGGTGGTATTTATCTTGGTGATGGTGCTTTGGAGAGTTGATTTAGCATTCAGAAGGTCGTTCATCTGGGCCGTCAAAAACTCCTGCCGCTCTTTTGCAACTCGATATTCATCCAGAGCCAGGAGATTGACCGCGCCGTAGGCTTTGACGGCGTCTTTCAGTTCATGCAATTTTGGTAGTTGCAACTCCGGGGCAACCGAGGGGTCAGGATTCGCGGGCGTTTCATATTCAATATTCATGTCATGTTCATTAAGAACCTTGTCTATGATATTCCGGCATTCCGAATCAATTTCAGTTAACCGCAGTTCCAATTTGTGAAGCCGGTCAAGCGATTCCTCCCGTGACTGCCGATGGGTCTTAATTTCTTTTTCCCGAGAACCGATATTCTCAAGGAGGGCGGAATGTTGCTCCCGAATCTCGATCTGACGGGCACTAATCTGGTTGCGCTCGTCAAAAATAGTCTTCAATTGAGTCTCGAGCATGACAATTTGAGCGCCGGTTTCTTCGAAGTCAGCCGCAGCTGTTTCTATTTCAGAAGACTTTGTATTGAGCGCATTATCGATTTCTTCGATAAGTTCACGGGTATGCTGCAACTGGGTTTCGAGCTGTCGCTGTTTGCTCTTCAGTTCAATCAGGTTTATCTGCAGTCCGGACATGCGAGACTGCATTTTTTCGGCTTCTTTTTCATATTCAGAAATCCGGGCGTCTTCGGCGGTAATTGCGCTGAGGAGAGTGGATTTTTCCGATTCGAGATGGTCGTAATTCAAGGTAAGGTCGTACTGCCGGGTACGCAAAGCGGCGAGCCTTTCGGACAGATGGGCAGATTCTGATTCGACTCTGATGATCTCATTATTGACGGCTATCGCTTCCGCCTCCAACTGGGCAATTTGCCGGCGGAACTCACTTATCTTTTCCTGGCAGAGTTCGATTTCGCTTAAGGTTTCTTTGAGGTCGCCCTGGTTTCGGCCGAGAGCGGTGGTCAGTTCACTCCGTGAACCACGCAGGGAAGCAAGGCGAGATGCATAAGAAGCAATCGCCTCGTCTTCGACGCGGATTTTATCCTTCCTTCCGAGCAGTGAGAGTCCCTCGAAGGACCCGCCCGAAAGAAGATAGGTGCCATTTAGCAGACGGCCATCGGTGGTGACAGCAAATAAGAATGGCGGCAAGGCGGCGGCGATCAGGTCAGCCGATTCCGGGCGACAGACGACCACCCTTCCGAGTAGTAACCGGGTCAGCCCGGTCAGATGTTCCGGAGCCGAAACGAATTGGTCAGCCCAGCCTATAAAACCTTCCGAATTAATCTCCGGTCGCTTGATTTCAAGCGAGGCAGAAATTTCGCCCGTTATGATAATGCCGGCCTTCCCTTTTTTCTCGCGTTTCAAGTAGTCGATGATTTGATGGGCGGTATGACGGTCGCGGCAGATTAGGTAACCGGCCATATCACCGAGAGCGGCATCGAGAGCATCTTCAAACCCGGCGTGCGGCGCCAGATAATCGGCGACCGTTCCCAGAAGTTCGGGCCAGAGGGCGCGATTCTCAAAGGCTGCTACCACGCCGGAGCCATATCCTTCAAAGTGGGTTATCATATCATGAAGGAGTTTCTTGCGGGCTTCCGAGGCCTCCAGATTGGCGGTAAGTTCCACCAGTTCTCCCGACATCGTTTCCGATTGCTCGAGAAGGTCGGCGATGCTTTTCTCCAGTTCCGTTTTGCGAGCCAGAAGGGAAGCCAGCTGAGTCTCCTGTTCGGCCGTGCCTCCGGAGGTGTGGTCAAGTCTTGATTTTAATTCACTCCCGCGGCTCCGGGTCAATTCCAGATTTTGCGCGAGGATAGCAAGGCGCTGACTTAAATCAGATTCCAATTCTTTGAGGTTTGTATCATCGCTCTTGCCGGCGGAAAGGCGGCTCTCCAGATTCAGCAGTCTTTGCGCCAGTTCTTCTTTGGCCTTTCGGGCGTCGAGCAGACGGGTATCGGCATCCCCCGCCAGTGATTCCACCTCGGCAAGTTGCGTCTGTCCCCGTTCAATTTCCTTGAGCGTTTCTTGAATCTGACTCTCGTAATCTGTTATCTGGAGAAGGAGGCTCTCCTTTCGCCTCTTGAGCGCTTCGATGTCAAGGATATTGCGCTCCCGGCTCTCGCGGGCATGGTCCCGTTTCGCCCGAATGACGGAAATTTGATTCTCCAGAGCGTGTGCCGCTTCTGACTTTTCATACACTTCCGCAGAGATTTGAGAAAGGCGGCGGTCGATTTCGGATAGTTGACGTCTCTCTTCTTCCTGTCGGGCGGTGAGCGTATCTATTGCAGCGTCGAATCCGGCTCGGGCGTCAAGCGCCTGGTCGCGCTGAACAGTTTTCTCCTGTCGCTCTGATTTCAGATGGTTGAGAGTTTCTTTGTTGAGAAATATCTCCCAGGCTTTGATTTCCTCAGTCATTTTTTGATACCGTTCCGCCCTTTTCATCTGACGGCTGAGTGAAATCACCTGAGAGTTAATCTCCGCTAGGATATCTTTGAGACGGGTCAGGTCCTGTTCGGTTGCCTCCAGTTTGCGCAGGGCCGCTTTCTTACGATTCTTGTATTTGGATATTCCGGCGGCCTCTTCAAAAAGAAAGCGACGGTCATCAGTGCGGTCAGATAGAATGGCATCTATCATATCCTGCTGGATTACCGAATAGACGTGCGCTCCGATGCCGGTGTCCATCAGGAGGTCAGCGATATCTTTTAGACGGCAGGGGACTTTGTTAAGAAGATACTCCGATTCGCCGGAGCGGAACAATCGTCGGGTTATCTGGACTTCGTTGTATTCCGTGGGAAGAATGCCGCGATTGTTCTGAATGACGAGAGTGACCTCAGACATTCCCAGCGGTTTAATATCGCGAGTGCCGTTGAAGATAACCTCTTCCATTTTAGTGCCACGTAGAAGCGACACCCGCTGCTCGCCGAGGACCCAGCGGATGGAGTCGAGAATATTGGTTTTGCCGCAGCCGTTGGGACCGACGATGGCGGTGACGCTGCGGGTTAACTTGACAATTGTCTTATCGGGAAAAGATTTGAATCCAAGAAGTTCCAAACGCTTAAGGTACACAGAGCCTCCGGGGGTCAGTTATGATTTTTGTCGGGACGGGCCGGCGTTTCCGTCCGGAATTGTCCGATCATTTCAATGATTGATTTGTAGATGTTTTTTTCATCACGAAGAAATTTGCTTCGAATCTCAAAGTTGTAATAGGGATGCCCCAAAGAACTGCTGCCGCCGATTCGGACCGCCTCAGGAAAAGAGAGCAAAACCGACTGCACAAACTGATTGGGGTTTAAATTCAAGTCCAGAATCAGGTCGTATTTATTTTTCTTGAGCGCGTTGATATAACTTTTCTTCGCCAGTCCGCTCCAACTCAGATGGTCCGATGAAGGGGTCATGATACGGTATCCCTTGCGGGGGAAAATGCCATAGACCTGGCTTCCCGGCGCCGCCAGAAGATATATTTCACAATCGGCAAAAATTCGAGAAATCTCGGGCAGGAATTGCTTTATCATGGTCAGTTCCTTTTGGTCGGCGGGGAGACAGACCATTATGTTGCGCGTCCTGAGAAGGTCGAAGGGGAAATTTATGACGGTGCCAGTATGACGACGCGCTAACCGGCGGAGACGAAATGAGGCAACAATCTTTTTCAAGCCAGCCATTACCGCGGACCCCCGCCAGGTTGAAAGAAACTCGCCTTATTCTGATGATTTATTTCCAGCGCCCGTATCGGCTTGCCTGACGGCGAAAGAGGCTTGAGAGCGGTATCATTCAGTTTATATTCCGCGCCGGCGGGATTACCGGCTGATATCTGAAAGCCATTTATGGCCGTAAAGTCATGCATTGTACCCGGCTGAAGGTTATCCATAAGAACCGTATCGCCATCGGCAACTATCAAAAACCAGCAGGTTTCTTTTACGGTTATCTTCAGATGCAAACGATTATCAACAAGAGACATTTCTTCAAGGGTGTCAGTCGCCAGTGAATCGGTTTCAAGAAGGGAAGAATCGACGTCAGCCAGAAGCGTCGTATCTGTCGCCGGGACTGATTCTTTGTCCGCGCCGGTGGGAAGTTCGCCCTTGAATATCAGTACCACCACCAGGGCAACTACCACCAGTACCCCAATGATGAACCAGAGCCCTTTTCGTGAGCCTTGAGAAGACGGAACGGAAGCGGGAAGAGGAACCGGTCTTTCGGAGGAATGAGAGTTCTCCGCAACGGAATTAGGTACCGGGGACTCCTCCACAATTTTGCTGCCGAAAAGATCATCGGCATCAAACCCGAGTTCCTTGGCGTAGGAACGGGCGAAGAGGTTATAATATACCGGCGAGAAAAAGGCTTTAACGTCCCCTTCCTCAATCGCCTCGATATTTTTTTCAAGAATTTTTGTTTCCGCCGCCATGGTCGCAATATCGCGCCCAAGTTCAATCCTTTTCGCCTTCAGGATTTCCCCGATTTCTTTATACAGATATTTCATTTTACCTTCAGTATTGAGCAAATTTTGCCTGCCAAATGATTTAAAAGAGTCAATGGCAAACCGATAACATTATCAATATTTCCCTCTATTCTGTCAACTAAAAAACCGCCTGCATCCTGTATGCCGTAGGCTCCGGCTTTATCGAGCGGCTCACCGGTTTGTATATACGCCTTAATCTCCTCTTCGGAGACTTTATTAAAGAATACGTCGGTGAGTTCCGAAGCGGTGACGGCGGCGTGGCGGTGATTTCGTAAAGAAACCGCCGAGCAGACGGTATGCTTCTTTCCCGATAATGCGCGGAGCATCTGGAAGGCGTGCTCCGGCGAATTCGGCTTGCCGAGAATTTCTCCCTCAAGAATTACAATAGTATCGCACCCGATTATGATTTCATCAGGAGACGTCAATGTGAGGACAGCCTCGGACTTGAGAAATGCCAGTCGCTCAGCATAGGTAATCGGGTCATCGGCAAGGTGATTGTTCTCGTCAATGTCAGGGACCAATTGCCGGAAAGGAATCTTATTCTCCTTAAGAAGAGCGACTCTTCGGGGAGACCCGGACGCCAGGATAAGTTTGTAACGGGATAGCAGGCGGCGGATATTAGAATAACTCTTGGTCATCGAGGATTATGGTAACGGGACCGTTGTTTATTAAGGTAACTTTCATCTTGGCGGCGAAAATCCCGGATGCGGTCTTCAAGCCGGAGTGCCGGAATTCTTCTACTGTTTTCTGAAACATTTGTTCAGCATCAGATGGGGGCATTGCCAGGTCAAAGCCGGGGCGACGTCCGTGACGGCAATCGGCGTATAGAGTGAATTGTGAAACGACAAGAAGTTCTCCTTTGACGTCCATTATAGAGAGATTCATTTTCCCCCGATTGTCCTCAAAGACCCTTAAATTCAGGCATTTTTCAACCATCCGGGGGATTCGTGCCGGGTCATCATCCTTGCGGTAGCCACAAAGCACGACAAACCCCGTTAGAATGGAACTGACCGCACCATTATCGACAGTAACAGAAGCGCTTTCTACTCTTTGAATGACAAACCGCATATATTTGCATCGCCAATATATGTATTAGTTAAATCAGCGCAACCGAATATGATTGCGGGAATCGGTTTAACTTATTATTTTTGAAGCAAGTTTCACAACGAAAGGCGGCCCTTCGAAATGGAATTCGAAAGAATCTCGCTGGGAATTGATATTGGCTCGATATCGGTCAAGGTTGCGGTTATTGACGAATCGGAGCGGATAGTCAAGACTGTTTACAGGCGATTTCATGGTCGCCCTTATCAGACGTTACAGAATCTGCTGGAAGAGGAATTCTCCCCCTACCTAACCTCAGAGGTGAATCTGGGATTTACCGGCATCGGAGCCCGGACCGGCGTCAAGATTCTCGGAGGCGTTGCTTTTGGCGAGATACCGGCATTGTCTGTTGCGAATTATCGTCTGGCGCCGAATGTGCGGACTATCATTGAGATGGGAGGAGAAAGTTCCAAATATATCGAAATAGACGCCGGGCGGCAGACGGTGGTCGATTTCAGCATGAACAATCTCTGCGCCGCCGGTACCGGTTCCTTTCTCGACCAGCAGGCGGGGAGGCTGAAGATTTCGATTGAAGAAGAGTTCGGACAGATGGCACTTAAGTCGCAGCATCCACCGCGCATTGCCGGACGTTGCTCGGTCTTTGCCAAGTCCGATATGATTCATCTGCAGCAGATTGCGACGCCTGATTATGATATCGTGGCCGGTTTATGTTTTGCGGTAGCGCGCAATTTTAAAAGCGCCATTGCACGAGGCAAGAAATTCACTCCACCCGTAGCCTTTGAAGGGGGAGTGGCGGCAAACCCGGGCGTAGTGCGCGCCTTCAAAGAAATTCTCGAGATCGAGGACAGTCAATTTATCATACCGGAAAAATTCAATGTGATGGGGGCAATCGGCGCGGCATTTCTGGCAAGAAAAGCCGGGGCGGAGTCAGATGCGGTAGTCGAACCGGAAAAGATAGCGGGGTATCTAAAATTTCGAGAGATTCCTAAGGGCGGCAAGGAGAGGCTGACATTCGACTTCCCGGAGTTTAAACATTACGGGATAACCTCGGAAAAATACGGGTCGGTCTCGGATGGTCTGGAGGTATATCTGGGGATAGATGTCGGCTCGCTTTCGACCAATCTGGTGCTTATAGATCGGGACAAAAAGGTGGTAGCGCGCAGATATTTAATGACCGAAGGGAGGCCTATCGAGGCGGTGCGACGCGGCTTAAGCGAAATTGGTGAAGAAATTGGCAAAAAAGTCATCGTAAAAGGGGTCGGAACGACCGGTTCGGGACGATATTTAACCGGAGATTTTGTCGGGGCAGATATTGTAAAAAACGAAATTACCGCTCAGGCGACTGCCGCCATAAATATTGACCCGAAAGTGGATACCATTTTTGAAATTGGCGGACAAGACTCCAAGTACATTTCACTTCAGAATAAGACCGTTATCGACTTTGAGATGAACAAAGCCTGTGCGGCCGGAACCGGTTCTTTTCTGCAGGAACAGGCAGAGAAATTAGCCATCAACATCGAAAAAGAGTTCGGGGATTTGGCTCTGACTGCGGAATGCCCCGTAGGTTGCGGCGAGAGATGTACAGTCTTTATGGAATCGGACCTGGTGAGCCATCAGAGAGCCGGCGCGGAAACGGATGATTTGGTCGCCGGACTGGCGTATTCCATCGCCTCGAATTATCTGACAAAAGTTGTCGGCGACCGGAAAATAGGAGATAATATATTCTTTCAAGGGGGAGTCGCCTGGAATAAAGGGGTGGTAGCGGCATTCGAGGGGCTAACCGGCAAGAAGATAACCGTGCCGCCGCATCATGACATTACCGGAGCCATCGGGTCGGCGATTCTGGCGATGGAAGCAGACCGGGGTCAGAAAAGTAAATTCAAAGGATTTGACCTTTATAAGAGAGAGTATAGAATCTCCACATTCCCCTGCACGGACTGCTCCAACCTCTGCGAGATTCGGAAGGTGGAGGTCGAAAACGAAGAGCCGCTTTACTATGGAAGCAGGTGCGAGAAATATGATGTCAGCCGACAGGAGGCAAAAACGGCCGGCAAAGATTTCCAGAATCTGAGACAGCAACTGTTATATAGAAGATATCTTTCCTTTGAAAAACCGACCCGGAACCGGGGACGAGTCGGTATGCCGCGGGTCCTGCATTTCTTCGAATATTATCCTTACTGGAGAGCGTTTTTCGAATCGCTGGGATTCGAAGTGGTCAATAGCGACCTCTCCGATCACGACATTGTTGAAGAGGCGCTGGAGAAATTTACAGCTGAAACCTGTTTTCCGATTAAGATGGCGTTCGGACATGTCTCCAATCTTATTAAGAAGAAAGTGGATTATATATTCCTGCCGGGAATTATCCGTTTCCAGGGTGGTGCCCCTGATGATGAATATGGCAGTTATATCTGCCCTTATGTCCAATCGATCGGAAATACCATATCGGCCCGGTTTGACTTCGCCGCTGAAGGGATACGATTCATTGGAACGCCGATCCGACTGCAGAGAGATATCGCCAAGATGGTTAATCAGTTAGAGCCAATATCTAATGTGATGCATTTAAAAGAACGCGAGGTCAGGAAAGCGGTTGAAGACGGGATGAAAGCCTATGACCTGTTTCAAAGGAGGCTGCAGGAAACGGGTCGGGAGTTTCTGGAGAACCTTCAACCGGGGGAGAAATGCGCCGTGATAGTCGGACGTCCTTATAACAGTTTTGACCGCCGACTGTCACTGGAGATACCTGACAAGATTCGTAAGATGGGGATAAAGACTATACATATTGATTTTCTGCCGCTCGACCTCGGCAGTCAGGACCTTTCATCGATGTACTGGCTTTATGGCCGCAAGATTCTGGCGGCGGCAAATTTCATAAGAAAGCACCCCAATCTTTACGCCATCTATCTGACTTCGTTCGGCTGCGGACCTGATTCATTCATAACCCACTTTTTCCGCAGGCATATGTCGGGGAAGCCATATTTGCAGTTGGAAATGGATGAGCATTCTGCCGATGCCGGGATGATTACCCGGGTTGAGGCCTTTTTGGACTCATTGCGTTTTTATGAATATAAACCGCCTATCACTGAATTCAGCCCGGCTGACAGAAGTTTCTCTCCGGCGGACAAGACGATTTTCATCCCCAATATGTGCGACCATGCCTATGCCATCAGGGCCGCTTTTGTAAGGTGCGGAATTAAGGCGGAGGTGATGAAGGAGCCGAACGAAGAGAGTTTGCGATTAGGGAAGAAGTTCACCTCCGGCAAAGAGTGTTTCCCCTGTGCGGTAACGACTGGAGATATGATTCGAAAACTGTACTCCAAAGATTTCGACCCGGCGCGATCGGTTTTTTTCATGCCGGGCGCCGACGGTCCCTGCCGTTTCGGGTTGTACAGCCAGTATCATCGAATTGTCCTGGATGAACTGGGGCACAAGAATGTCCCGATATATTCGCCCAATTCCCGGTCTTCTTATAGCGACTTTGGATTAGAAAAGACACCATTTAGAAGATTGGGATGGCGCGGAATGGTATTCATTGACTGCCTGATTAAAGCCTTACTTAAAACCAGGCCATACGAAATCGAGAATGGAGCATCTCAAGAGGTCTATGACCAGTATCTGCGGAAACTGCAAGAGTGTATAATCGCCAACGAGGATATAAACAGGCTGGCGGAAGAAGCCGCCCGAAAATTCTCGCAGATTAATTGCCGCCCGGAAGGAAAACCGGTAATCGGATTGGTGGGGGAGATTTATCTGCGGAACAATCGCTTCTCCAATAATCATCTCATAGAAAAACTGGAGGCTCTGGGGATGGAGGTCCGTCTGGCTACTTTTGGAGAGTGGGTCAATTATACATCTTTTACTTTCAAACTGGATTCATTGTACAAGAAGAGGTGGAAGAGCATACTTAAAGCCTCCCTGCAGGGGTATTATCAGCATCGTGACGAAAGAGTAATCGAGGAGCACTTTGGAAAGCACTTCCCCATAGAGAAAGAGAACTCGATTGCACGGGTGCTTCAGTATGCTTCGCCGTATCTTCCGGTGGCGGTTAGGGGAGAGGCGGTCCTCTCGATAGGCAAGGCGGTCGATTTTTTCCGGACTGGCGCCTCGGGAATCATCAATTGTATGCCTTTCAACTGTATGCCTGGGACAATCGTCAGTTCGCTCTCCCGTCGGGTAGCGGCTGATTTAAGTAATATCCCGTGGCTGAATATCAGTTATGAGGGGCTTCAGGATACCGGAGAAGAAACCAGACTGGAAGCCTTTGTGGAGCAGGTTCGCAATTTCGCCCAGAACTCGCAGGAGAAGGCGAAACAGAGAACAGCATGAACGTGTCAGGGCATAAGCAGGCCAATCAGATTATAGAATCATTCTTTGATGCCTACTGGAAAGTAAACTGTTCTTCCGGTACATTTCACGGCATCCACCAGCATGATTCTGAAATGGACCATTGGGGGTATGAAGTACGTAAAGACTTTCAGGAAAAACTCCGACGCTGGCGGGAAGAAATCAGCGCACAATTAAAAGCCGATACTCTTGAGACTGGACAGAGGCTTGACCTGGAAATTCTTCTGTGCGAAATCGAAAGAGGGATTGCCGAGGGGGAGTATTTCGACCGCTTTGAAAACGACCCCTCTCTGTACCCGAATGCCGCGATTATGGCGCTTCTGATTCTCGAAATAAGAGAATTTGCGCCGCTTGAAGATAGGCTGACGGCGCTGGCAGGGCGGCTCAAAGATATCCCGCGCTTTTTGTCTGAGGCAAAAGATAATTTGCGGCGCTCCGAATTGATTCCGGGCGAGTGGATGGCGATGGCGAAGGAAGCCAATTCTGCCGCCCAGAAATATTTCACCAGGCTAATTACGGAGACCGCTGGCAAGTTTCCGCCGTTGCGCAACGAATTGATGGCCGCCGCCACGCTGGCGGCAAAATTCTTCGAAGATTACGCTCAATTCATTAACAATGAGTTGGGCCGCAAGGCGGTCGGCTCCTTTGCGGCCGGCCGCGAATTCTTCGATATTCTTCTCCAGCGACATCATCTGCTGCCTTACCGGGCGTCGGACCTGACAAGGATAGGCAAGGAGTATCTCGAGCGGACGCTCAGAGAAATGCAAAAGACGGCGGCCGAAATAGACCCTCTCAAGAGCCTGCAAGACCTGATAGAGAATATCAAAAGGGATACCCCCGATGCAGGGAAACTTGAGAATTATTACTGTGAAGTTGTCCGCCGGACCCGGGAGTTTGTCGTCACCCGGGAGCTGGCCACTCTACCGCCTGGGGAATCACTGGAGATAATGACAACGCCTCCCTCGGAAAGGGGGATTCTGCCATACGCTGCTTATATGCAGCCGGCGCCGTTTGAAGCCAATCAGAAAGGGTTTTTCTGGGTGACGCCGATTGATAAGGGGCTCAGTATGGAACTACAGCAGGCACAACTTTCCGGTCACAGCCGTGCCGCCATCGAAATCAGGGCGCTTCATGAAGGGTATCCGGGGCATCATCTTCAGTTGTGCCTCGCCAATCGACTCCCTTCAAAGGTAAGAAGAGTTTTCGGCACCAATGTATTCGTGGAAGGGTGGGCTCTTTATTGTGAGGAACTGATGAAGAGAGAAGGCTTTTATCGCGACCGTCGGACCGACCTTATGCAATTGAAAGACCAGTTGTGGCGTTCCTGCCGGGTGGTCATAGATGTCGGCTTGCATACGGGAGAAATGACGTTCGATGACGCGGTCAAGATGCTGGTGGAGACGGCAATGCTGGAGCCGACCAGCGCCGTAGCCGAAGTGCGCCGCTATACGCAGAATCCGACGCAGCCGATGAGTTACCTTATCGGCAAAATAGAGATTGAGCGTCTGGCGGCCGACTACCGTCGGAAATTTGCGGATAAAAGTTTGCGGCAATTTCACGATGAATTATTATCTTACGGCTCGATTCCGATTGCTCTGGCGCGGCGGGAAATGCTGGGAACATAAAAAGTGACGAATTGTTAAATCATTACATAAAATCTAAGAACGAAATGGAGTAAAGATGAGCAAACCGGTAGAAATTAATGATGGTTCTTTCGAAGCGGAAGTCATTAAATCTGATAAGCCTGTTATAGTTGATTTCTGGGCAACCTGGTGCGGTCCCTGCAAGATGATCGCGCCGATTCTGGAGGAGGTTGCCACAGAGTACGACGGCAAATTGAAAATAGCCAAAATGGATGTTGACTCCAATACCAAGGTTGCCTCTCAGTATGGGATTATGTCAATTCCGACGCTGCTCTTTTTTAAGAACGGGCAGTTGGTCGACCAGGTAATCGGAGCGATCCCAAAAGCGCAACTGGTCAACCGTCTTGCCAAAGTACTTTCTTGAAATATGCCTACCTACGGTGATACCGGGGAGGGATGGAAAAATCCCTCCCCAGAGCAGATTCGCGACCTTCTAAACAGTTCTAAAGTTATTGCTGTGGTAGGGCTCTCTTCCAACCCCGAGCGACCGAGCCATAATATAGGAAGATATCTTATGGAGCAGGGGTATCACGTCATCCCGGTCAATCCGAATGAAAGTGAAGTGCTCGGGGAAAATTCATTTCCAGACCTAAAATCAGTCCCGGAAAAAGTCGATATTGTCGATGTCTTCCGTCGCGGAGAAGAAGCGGTGGGAATAACAGCGGAGGCAATCGCGATCGGAGCGAAAGCGGTCTGGTTGCAGGAAGGGGTGATTTCAATTCCGGCGTTTCGCATGGGGGAGAAGGCGGGCATTATTATGGTGATGGACCGCTGTATTTTCAAAGAGCACTCCGGCATAACCAAGTAGGTATATCATGTGCGCTTATGACATCATATTTTTGGCAATATTCCTGGCAATCTGGTTTCTCATTCTGATATTTGTTCTTCCGCGTTTAAGCAAACATACGTGACTTCCCAGCAATTGTGACATCCAGTTGGATGAAACCTCATCTGAAAAAAAGCGTGATTCGTAAAACAGTTGGCAGAGAATTGTCTGCCGGCTTTTCTCAATTTGATTGACAAAATTGGCGCCAGTCGCCATAATTAAGCATAAGTGAAAGCATGCCGATAGGTTAATTATGAGTTGGAACGACCACTATCCCGGCTCGCCGTCGAGTTTTAGAATCGGTCCCGGGCTCCTGTCGCCGGTGATTAAGTACCTGATGATTATTACCGGCGGGGTATTTTTTATTCAATTGCTGGTCAAATATCCGATTGAACTGACGTTTGGGCTGACGCCGGCGGTCTTCTTCCGGGAATTTCCGAATTATCTGTTTCAACCGTTGACCTACATGTTTTTCCACGCCGGGTTCTTCCATATCTTTTTCAATATGTTTTCACTCTGGATGTTTGGCACGGAAATAGAGCAGTCCTGGGGTTCGCGCTCATTTCTTAAATTCTATCTTTTGTGCGGTCTGGGCGGGGCGCTTATTTCGCTGGCGTTAAATCCGGGGCTGTCACGGCCGATAGTTGGGGCATCCGGCGCCATCTACGGTGTGCTTCTGGCATACTGGATTATGTTCCCTGACCGCTATCTTCTGATTTTCTTCATATTCCCGATGAAGGTCAGATGGGCAATTCCGCTTTTCGCCGTCCTTAATTTCCTGGCGGCGGGTCCCAATGTGGCTCATCTGGCCCATCTTGGAGGGGCGTTGGTGGGGTTCCTTTACATGAAGGCAGACTGGCGTTTACGGCGTCCCCTCCAGTGGCTGAAGTCGTTGCGGCACAAAAGAAAGGTTAATCAACTGGAGAAAAACCGTCAAAAAGCCGAAGAAATAATGAGAAGAGTTGATGCTATCCTGGATAAAATCAATGAGGTAGGCATCGAGAATATTTCCCGGGATGACCGCAAATTCCTTGAGGAAGCCAGCCAGATTTTATCCAAGAATGACAAATAATTTTGCAATTACAGGTTAAATGCCAAAGAAGATACTGGTAGCGGAGAAATCTGACACCATTCGGGGTATCGCCGAAGCGGTATTGCATCAGAATGGTTACGACGTCGTCTCGGCGGCGACTCTGGAAAAAGCCAAAGAGTTAATCATCACCGGACAGCCCAACCTCATAGTTTTGGGGGCAGACCTGAAAGATACCGACGGAAAATATCTCTATGATTCTCTGGAGGAGAATCCGATGATGGCGTCAATTCCACTGCTGCTCATCGCCGACCCTGACGGCCGCTCCCTGCCGTATCCTGACGAAGTGATACTACCCCGTCCCTTTGAACCGCAGGATTTTATCGAGAGGATTCGGCTCTTTGCCGGCGGCGGGAATCAGAAGCCGGCATCTTCCTCCGCCGGAGCCCGCGACCCCTTCACTATGGGCACTATTGATGACGCCTTCCTGGATGCGGCGCTGGGGATAGAAAAAATCTCCGTGGAGTCGTCCGAAGAGTTCGATAAGACATTTATGACCGGTAAACTGAAGACTGCAAGTAAGTCTGACAGTGGGGATGCCTTTAATTTAGCGCAGCAGCCGATTGATGACCAGGAAAAGAAAGGTGGCACTCAAAAAGTCGAGACCCTGATGATTCGTGAAGATAACGGCACGGCCAAAGAGACCAAGAAGGCGCCCGAAAAACTCTCAGGAACATCACAAATCGAAATTGCCTCCGACCAATATGGGCTTATTGCTCCCGAATCACCGGCTAAGCTCGAAGTCTCGAAACCAAGTGTCCATGATTATGACTGGTTCATCAAGGAGATGCAGAAAGATGCCGCGAACATTACGTTTACTCCTGACGGACCAAAGGTCACTGCCACTCCCAGCGAAAAGATTATGGAGCCGGTTCCGCCGACCGTGGCGGAAGTGGAGCATCCTGCCACCAATATTCCCGAGAAGCCGCCGGCAGTCGGTTCCGGAGTTGACCAGTTCATCGAGAAATTCAAAGAAGAGGTCAAGCAGTTGGAGAGCCAGGCAGAAGTTGGAAGTCCCGACAGGGGCGAATCACCGGCGCTTCCGGAATCTGCCGACTTGGGCGAAGTCCGGCACTTTTCCAATTATGTGGCGGAACTTCTTGCCGAAAGGCTGGCCAAAGAGATCGCCTCAAAACTTGATGCAGAGACGATATTCGAACTGGTAAAAAGCGACCTTGCAAAGATACTGGCGGCAAAAAAATAATTCCCGATTCAGTCATTTCCGATTATATTCCTCCTCAATTGAAATTGAGGAGTTCTAATGTTTGAAAGCAGCGTAAGTTATTTGAGCGCCCTTCTCGCCGGAGGACTATCATTCGTATCGCCCTGTGTCCTGCCGCTGATTCCGGGATATATTTCTTTCATATCGGGAGTTTCGATGGAGGAACTGACCGACAAGGAAAAATCCTCAAAACATCTGTCGCGTATTATTGCCAATACAGTTTTCTTTGTGTTTGGATTTTCGGCGGTCTTCATTGCTCTGGGAGCCTCGGCATCCTTCATAGGCAAATGGCTTTTTCAGAATCTCGGGATATTCAACAAGGTAGCCGGCGTGATAATCTTTCTGCTGGGTCTGCATGT
Organism: Ignavibacterium sp.; assembly: GCA_020724775.1. Classification (GTDB taxonomy): domain Bacteria; phylum Zixibacteria; class MSB-5A5; order GN15; family PGXB01; genus DYGG01. Next base: position 17,434 of record DYGG01000005.1, read on the forward strand.
TACGGGACTGGTGCGAATAAAGGCGCTTAATTATGAGAAGCGGATTCATGCCGGACAGAAAAAATTCGGCATACTCGGCTCCGCTCTTATCGGGATGGCGTTTGCCTTCGGCTGGACTCCCTGTATCGGTCCTATTCTCGGCTCGATACTCACCCTCGCGGCAAACCAGGAAACTGTCAGCCAGGGAATTATTCTGCTATCGTTCTATTCGGCCGGTCTGGGGATACCGTTCATTTTAACGGCGCTGCTGTTCAATTTTCTGATCGGATTTTTCGGATTTATCAAACGGCATTTTCGGGCGGTGGAGATCATTTCCGGCGGCTTATTAATGCTTATCGGCATTTTGATATTTTTCAATCTTCTGCAGCATATATCGAATTTCTTGCTTGATGCTTTCCCCGCTTTGAATGTTGGGTAAACTGCAGGAAAAATATTTTTCAAGGCGCCGTCTCTTGACGGCGCTGATTCACCGCTTTATATTGAAAACAATGTTCGAATTCTGGAAGTAAACAGCACGGAGAATATGGCTAATAACAGGAAAAATGATGCCGTTCTGGCGGTCTGCGTACAGGAAGTTACTGAGGACGGTTCCGAACTCGATATCGGCAGCGGGTTGACTGCCGAAGATTTGCGACTGCTGCATCATGCCTTCATCGCCGATACCATCGTGAATATTCTCGATACCAAAGGGGTCGATATACATCTGTTTTACGCCGATTTCCCCGAGACCAAGAAGTCGGTCAATACGGTTCTCAATTATCTCTCTAAAAGACTGAAGGGGAAGAAGGGAGAGATGCTTTCTAACGGCCTGCGGATAACAGCCTTGCCACAAGAGAGGTGGGGCAGAAAGATGGAAACCGCTTTTAAGAAGTGCTTTAATGACGGTTATCGGCACGTCCTTTTCATTGGGAGCAGAACGCCCACCTTGAAAGAAAATCTCCTGCGTATGGCGCTGAAACTTCTTAAGAAATCTGATGCCGTGTTCGGTCCGACCGTGGAAGGACGGTACTACCTGATAGGGATGTCCAATAATTACCATGTGGAACTGGCATCGTTTGACTGGCGCTCCCCCAATATTTATGCCGAAGTAGCCAACAGTTTCAAGGAAAAGGGACTTTCCTGGTCGGAGATGGAGATATGGTACGCCGTGGAGCATCCGGAAGACCTGGAGTACTTGATTCGCGATATCAATCAATATCGATTGGAGGGGGATGAAGTATCGGCTAAGGAGACGGAACTGGTGCTGGAAAGGATAATGAGCAGGTAATTTAAGATGCAGCGAGAATTGGAGAAACTGACCTGGCGCCAGATGAAGGAACTGGTGCCGCAGAAAATAGATACCCTGATTTTTCCGGTCGGGACGGTCGAGGCGCACGGGGTTACCGCGCTTGGCACCGACAATATCATCCCAGTCTCGATGGCACATTATCTTGCCGACAAAATCGACGCCCTGATCGCCCCGGCAGTCAATTACGGAGTAACCCGCTCTCTTTACGGCTATCCGGGTTCCGTCACCGTAACCGAAGAAAGTCTTCGCAAATATATTGATGACATTCTGGTTTCCTTCGCCCACAACGGATTTAAAAAAATAATCCTGCTAAACGGACATGGTGGGAACAATGCCGTTCTGAAAGAGGTCTCTCTCAACTACCATTACCAATTCAAAGTCAAAATAGCGGTAATTCACTGGTGGGAACTCTGCCGTGATACGGTCGTGGAGTTTTACGGTGAAGCGGGCGGCCATGCCGCGCTGGATGAAACTGCGCTGGTGCAAGCGGTGGACCCTTCTCTGGTCGATGAAAAATCGTATGAGGACAAAATGGCATATTTTGTCAGACCGGGGGCGGATATTTATCCGATTCCCGGAACAATCCTGCTTTATACCAAGGGAGAAGGACACCCCCGATTCGACATTGAAAAGTCGCGGCAGTTTCAAAAGCGACTATTTGAGAGGGTTGAGGAGTTTGTCAAACTGATTTTGAAAAACTGGGAAAGCATCTAAGAAAAGGCGGTCAGCGACCGCCTTTCTTTTTAGAATCGATAAGCCGCAGTCAGATAGAGCCGGCTGGTGGAAACGTCTTCATCAATAATCAAGTAATGGTCAACGGCCGGATTGCCGTTATAGACAGAGGCATAGAGAAAATCAGAATTTCGGCTGTAGGTCGTCCTCACCCACGCCAGGTCAATAGTCATCACCTGATCTACCAGGACTCCCAAACCAAAGGAATATCCATATCGGCTGTCGTTCTGAAACTCTTCCTTGAAAGGCAAGGGGTCGGTAAAAAAGCCGCTTCGGAGGGACAAACCTAAAGATGGGAAAACATATTCTCCGCCCACCCGGAAGCGGAGGGCATCTTTATAGTATCGCTTGACATTGTTATTTTCCTGTTCCATCAGGTCGTTATCGCCGTAGGAGAGCTGCGCCCAGTCGGTGTAGTCAACATCGGCAGCCAGTACGGCATTGTTAAAGCGGCCCAACGCCCCGGCCGAAAAAACGAATGGTCTTTTTACGCGGTACTCGACAAAGTCAAAGGATTCGCTTTCATCCACGGCGGTATCGGCATAATAGTAATAGTCGTTGTAACTCTCTTCGACTTTTAAACTGACAGGGGTTTCCATTGCCAAGCCGATTCCCAGATAAGGGGACAGTTGCATTGCTAGCCCCAATTTGGCGCCGAACCCGAGATATTTGTCTTCAATATAGGTCTGTTTCCGATATATAAAAGCGTTAGCCGAATCGAGATTATATTCCCAGTTATATTCGTGCTTCCCGGTGTAGAGAAGCGCCGTTCCACCAAATGAAATATTGGGAGAGAGGTCGACACCGAATCCGAAGCCCCATTGATATAATCCTCCTGATTGGAACTCGGAACCGGAGGCGGCGATATCGTCAAGACCATTTACGTCGCGATGGTACATCTTAAAGGTGCGGTCAAAATCAGCCACGCGCGCCATACCGAATCCGAAAACCAGAGCGCCGCGGTATGTGGGATAAGGTACGGTTACCAGCGCCGTGTTGATTCGGGTGTTGCTACGATTATCTTTTGCGGTGCCGGATACTGGAGAATACCCCTCAAACCGACCCGGATAAATATCGACGGTCGGGATGACACTATTGCGATCAACAACTTTACGGATATTTCTTATCGATGACTCATCGTTGAATTTCTGATTGGACATTCCGAGGTTGAACTCAATCCGCGGGATACGGGCAAGATTCGCCGGATTGTAGAACAGGGAAGCGCCGTCAATTGACATCAGACCGGTGCCGCCCATAGCCATTTGGCGGGCGCCGTATCCAAAGAAATTGCCGGCGGTGATTTCTTCAACACTCTCGATATAATCGGCTTGAACCACAGCCGGGACCAAGTAAAAAAGCAAGAACGTAAGGCAAATAGACACTGATTTCATACTCTATTCCCTTCCGCCACGGCGAGGCGCCTTTTTTCCGGAATCGGAGTTATCCTTCTGCTTATCGTCGCTCGGCTTGGATTGGGGTGGGTCGCCGGGTGTGCCCGGTTTGGTCCCCGATGAGCCACCTGATGCCGGCGGATTGGTGCCCTGAAAGGACGGAATCACGCTGGTAGGGCTGGTATATGGGGGACGGAGGGCATCACGACGAACCGCTTTTTCCCCTTCTGATGGTCGCGGGGAGACGGCGTCATCATCGCGGTACTTTCGGTCGCCGTCATACCAGTAATAGTCCCACCACCAGGGGTAGGCGTAGTATCGTCCCCAACGAGGGGTACTCCACCAGTAGTCAGGATAATGGCCATAGAAATATCCGTACGGATATTCGTGATAATCGGTATGGCAATTAAGGCAGTTATTCTGGTAATCGTGCGCGGTATAACTCTCATCGGTGGTCGGATGTTTTAAGACCGTGTAACACCCGATGAAAGTGAAAACGACTACGCTCAAAGGTATCAGGAGGGTAATAGTGCGTCGCATTTATCTCAAACCTCCGAGGGCTAAAAGTATTCGAGGTACCGGAAGCGGAGTCCGCGGCCAAAAGAACTGGTATCGCGTCGGTTGTTGAGGAGGTTCTCAAAGACCGCCTCCATTTCCAGATTATCGGCAAAAAGCCATTTCAATCCGATATTAAAGTAGCCCCGTCCCTTGCCGAAAGATGAGCCGGATTTGTCATCATTAAGCGCCATATCATACTCCACAGTCATCCCGACATTGTAACTGAACTGGGTGTCAAAGCCGAAAAAGACCGAGGGGTCCTTGTCTTTATCGACTTCATGTTCCAAGGAGTAATTGACTCCGAAATGAGCGCCCATGGCCCAGTTGTAATAGTAAAAAGACCGGCTGAGAACGGCGTAAAACCCTTTTGATTTGTAGGTGAATCGTTTCCAGTCCTCGTGATATGAACCATATCCTTCGGATGAAAATCCGAGCGCCAGCGCCGGCATGTAGTACTGCTCATCGATGATACGGAGTTTGAGGTTAAATTCAACGCTGGGGTGCCAGTCCGGATCGGTTTCCGAGATAACCCGGTCAGCCCCATACGAGGCGCCGATCATAAAATGGTCGGTCAGCCCGATAGTGGTACCGCTCTGAATCCCGCCATTTGCCTGCACTCTCAAAATGACATCAAAAGTCCCGCGCGGCAGAGTCCCGGCCGTTGGGGCATTAATCAAGTAACGCAGGGGAATCTCGTAATTGGCTTTACGGTCCCGCCGCTGCGCTTCGGCGGTTGAAAAAGTCATCGCACACAGCGCTACTACAAGCGCCGTTGTTCTTAAAGATTGACGCATCCTACCCTCCATGATAAGTGAGCAATCTTTCATTTGGGGCGATAATACCTTTTTAACCATACCGTGGCAATAAAAAACTACTTATCTGTTATACAGATATAGGCAAATTTCATTCCAACTGTTTTGCCGCGAATTCACCAGAGAGGAAGTAAATCGACGAGTAATAATACAGTGCTGATAAAGCACAATTATTGTTCAATTCCGCCAGTTGAATGCACTCAAATCATTCATGCCACTGCTCACTAACAATAATCTCCTCCAATGATTTTCTATCCTTCTGAGGGGGTGATTCCGCCGGATACCCAAGGGTCATGAAGCCGACAAGGATATATTCATCCGGAATCGCGAGGTACTTTTTCGCCGCCGGCAGGTCAAAAGAGCCAATCCAGCAAGTTCCGAGCGATTCGCTGGCGGCAGCGAGAGTGATATGAGTTAAAGCAATGGCAAGGTCTATCTGTGATGACGGTTGTCCCGAACCCATACGGTAATCAGGATTGGTGGCAACACCGGCTATAATGACAGAAGCATCGGCAATCCAGGTTCGTTCCTTGCAGATACGGGCAATCTCTCTTTTGCGGCTGTTGTCTCTGATAACAATAAATTTCCAGGGTTGTAAATTCTTTGCCGACGGCGCCAGGCGGGCCGCATCCATTATCCGGCGAAAAATATCATCCGGTATCGGCTTTTTCAGATAGGCGCGAATGGAGCGTCGTTTCCTTACCGTCTCGTAGAATTCCATTTTAATTGCTCTGGAATATCAACTCATTCAATAGACGCTGAATGCGAGCCGTCAGTTTTCCAGTGGAGAAGTCATAACCAATTTTATCATGAAAAATGTGAGTGACAGGAAGAACCAGTTTGATGGATGAAGAAATGAATATTTCATCCGATTTGAGCAGGTTTGAGAGATTTATGTTTCTTTCTCCGGCTCTGATTCCAGCATCAGATGCCAGGGCAAGAATATGCCGCCGGGTCATTCCTTCAAGACATCCGGCCGACAACGGAGGGGTGAATAATTCATTGTTTTCTACCCAGAAGATATTTGCCGAGGACGTTTCGGCGACATTCCCTTTATGATTTAAGAGAATGGCGTCATCAAAGCCGTCAATATATGCCAGTTTGCGGGAGGACATCTCCAGCACAAAGGAAAGAGTTTTCACGTGTCGGAAAGGGGAGCGCTCGTCAACGGCAAAAGGGGAGACATTAAGTCGAAAGGGATTATTGGGGAGCCTATGCTCGGTGACAATTATAAGCAGGCGCGGTTTCTGTTTGCGACCCGACCAGAATCGCGAATCTCCGGCGGTGAGAGTCACCCGAACTTTCTTAACAGGAGCCGGATTGAGCGCTATAGAATCGGTTATCCACCGGGACAACTTCTTACGACTTACCGGAATGTTTATATTTATCAGGCGAGCCCCATTTTCAAATCTCTCCAGATGATCTTCAAGGAAAATAGCGCGGTCATTCACCGCGAGAAATGTTTCGAATAGTCCATCGGCGTAAAACAGGGCGTTGTCAAAAATCGAAATTAACGCCTTACTCACCGGCAAAGCCTTCCCGTCAATGGAGCAGTTTATTTTCATATAGTTGACACAATATATGGATTGGATGGGGACTATTCAATACCGTAGTTGACATAACCGAATTGCTTTCTATATTTCCGGTTCTATGACCGACCTCATCAAACTGGGGATTATTTTCATTGTCATCATACTGGCAATAAGAAAGAAGTTATTTGTAGGATACACGCTCTTCCTGGCGGGGATATTATTGGGCTTGCTGTTTCAAGTTCCGGTCTCGAGATTCCCGACCATCTACAAGGACCTTTTGCTGTCCGAGCGGTTTCTAACTCTGTACGGGATAATCATCCTGATAACCTTTCTGGGGCGGCTTCTGAAAGAGATTGGCTATTTCAACCGTCTCGTTGATGCCACCAGGAGTCTGAAAGGCGGGGCGCGCACAGCGGCGGCCGTGATGCCGGCGATGGTCGGATTGATGCCAATGCCGGGCGGGGCTCTTCTCTCAGCGCCCCTGGTCGCGGAGGTCCTTCCGAAAGGGAAGTATTCGCCGGAGTTTCTAACGGTGCTCAATTACTGGTCCAGACATGTAATTGAATTCTGCTGGCCTGTTTATCCGGGGCTGATACTTACAGCGGCTCTCACCAGTCAGACAGTCGGCACCATCACTCTGCTCCAATTAGTCCTTTCATTGATAATGATTCCGGTGGGGATAATTTTCATTGTCAGCAAGGTTAAAGAACCGGTTCAGAACGAGGGGCATATTCTATTGCCCCTCAGTAAAATATTTTTTGCCGTCTGGCCCATCATTCTGGCTATCTCGATTTCGGCGATATTCTCACTGCGACTAATTATAGCGGTTGCTATCGCGCTGTTGCTGCTTCTGATATGGGAAAGGCCCGAGAGGAGCAAGATTCGTGAAGTTCTAAAGGAAGCGCTCGCCCCCAGTCTTTTTATGCTTGTTTTTGGTATTCTGTCATTCCAGGAACTTCTGGAAATATCAAACGCGGTCAGTTCTATCCCGAAGTTGACTCTTCAGTATGGGCTGCCACCGGGAGTGATTATATTTGCCCTTACTTTTTCGGTGGGACTTCTAACCGGAATGGTGACAGCATTCATCGGACTTTCTTACCCCCTTCTTTCAGGGTATCTTTATCAACCTGACATCAATTATGGGAATATCTATTTTGCCTTCCTCTCAGGATATCTGGGAATGATGCTTTCGCCGACACATTTCTGCCTCATTTTGACCAATGAATATTTCAAGGCAAATCTTGCTCGAGTTTACCGGCTACTGGCGCCGCCTCTGCTAACTTTATTTCTCTTAGGGACTTTGCTGTATTTGGCGGGATACCCCTGGCGGATTTTTGGGTAAGAGGCAACTTATTATCTTGCATACCGTTATAAAAAGACCAATTTTTAAAGGAACTTGATTAAATGTCGAATGTAATATTTATAAATAACATAAGCAGGTGACCTGTGGAAAAAGAAGACCAGAAGCAATCTGATTATCGGCTGATGGAGCGGGTCAAGGCGGGGGACCTGGTTGCTTTCAATCAGATTGTTGACAAGTACAAGGACCGTCTGATGAATGTGATATTTCGGATGGTCCAGGGGACAGAGGAGGCAGAGGATATAGTCCAGGAGACATTTCTCCGGGTATATCAGCATAGGGATTCTTTTGATTTTCGTCACTGTTTCTCTACCTGGCTTTACACGATAGCCCTGAATCTTGCCCGGAACGAATTGCGGAAGAGAAAGAGATTTAAGTTCTTTGATATTTTTGATATGCAGGGGAAAGAAGGCGAAATAGCGGTTGAGATGGAACTGCCGTCGAATCTGCCCCAGGTGCTGGAAAAGGCATTAGAGAGTCTCCCGGAGAAATATAAAACCGCGTTTGTCTTGCGGGACATTCAGGAGCTTCCCTACGAAGAGGTGGCTCAAATCATGAATATTCCGCTGGGTACGGTCAAATCGCGGGTTAATCGAGCCCGGGCAATACTTAGAGACAAATTGAAACCAAGAATGGAGGAATATAATGCGTTGTCAAAGGGTACGCTACTACCTGTCAGCCTTCTTTAAGGGAGAGCTGTCGGAGGGGAAGCGTAAGGCATTAGCGGCGCATTTGCAGAGTTGTACCGAGTGCAGCAGGGAAGAGAGTGTCGTTCGGGAAATGTCGATGGCCGGAAGGCGTATGATGGCTTATAAAACATCTTCCGACTTCAATGCTCGCCTGCTCAACCGTATTGCTGAAGAGCGATTTAAGGAGACCAGGAGCAAGGCATATTTCCCGCCGAAAAGGGTGCCGGTATTCTCCTGGAGTCGGGCACTTCCGGTGGCGGCAACAGTCTGCTTGGTGCTGGCTTTTGTCCTGACCGGTGGGGTTAAGAATCTTCTTAATCACGATGCTACTCCGTTGGCGGTTGAGCAGCACTCACACGGAAGCGGCCTTGATGACCGCTATCTGACAGTGCAGCCGCAGGGTGAACATGCGTTGGCAATCCACAAACGGACTTCATCCACCACTGGGCAGTGGGCATTTCATAAGGAATTGGCGCGGGTTAATCGCATCAAAGGTTTTGTCAATTCTCTTGCCAGTCAGAGCAATTTTGACCCTTACGCCGGCAGGGGAACGGATAATCTGATTATCCCGGTCAATCCCCGGATTTATCTGGAGATAATTCTGAACGGGCAGCCGCTGATTCGTCCGTTGCCGAGCAATCAATCAACAAATACTATGGAGGCGGGACAGACCTATTGATAATTAGATAACATGATAGTAGGACCGTCGCGCCCTTCGGAACCGCGGCGGTTTTTTTATTGGTCTGGTTGACATTTATTGTAATATATCGGTTGCGCCATCATTGCAAGGCAAGTTATTTATAGGATTAATGATTAAAACAGATGAAATCGCCGGATACTTCCGCTCCCACGATTGGGGAAAGAGCCACCGCAGATTGCGGATGCTGAGTTTTCTTTCGGCATCAATCGCCATCGGCAAAAATGACCTGACTACAGAAATAATGTATTGTCTTAAGAAGTACAAAGTCCCTCAGTCCGCTATTTATGAAACGATTCTTCAGAGTTATCTGTTTCTGGGCTTTCCCAAAATGATCGAAGCTGCAATCTGCTTCGGAGAGGTTTTCGGGCAGAAGAAGAATACCCGGCCGGTAAAAGGATATTCATCCCAGGAGTCTGAAAGATGGTACCGGATGGGGTATGCGCTCTGTCAAAGAGTCTATGGCAAGAATTTCCGGCTACTGGAGCAGAGATTCAGCCGTCTTTCGCCGGAGCTCTTTCGCTGGATGGTGATAGAAGGGTATGGCAAGGTTCTCTCACGTCCGGGGCTGTCGCAGACGGAAAGAGAACTGGCCGAAGTAGCGGCGCTGATTGCGGAGGGCCGGGAACGGCAATTGATTTCGCATCTCATAGGGAGCCTGAATGTTGGCGCCGACATCCGGCTGCTGAGGGAAGTGGCGCATGATATCGCGCCTCTGGTGGGAGTGATATCGAGCCGACGAGCCGATAAAACTATTGATATGGTCGAAAAGAAGTATGCGGCTGAAAAGTAAACTGCTGTTAATTCTATTCTCCTCTGTTTTCGTTCTGGTACTGGGCCTATACATTGCGTTTTTTCATCTGGGCTTGCTGGAATATCTGGTCAATCGTCAATTACGAAACATTATTGCGGGGACACTTCCGCTCAAAGTCAACATCGGAGATATCGGTGGCGATTACTTTCGGGAATTGTTAATTTCGGATATTCGTGTCGATTATGATGATGGCACCTCTCGCTATAATATGGCAATCATTCCTAACCTGCGGCTTCGATACAATCCGTTGGATTTCTGGCGGGGGGTCATTAGGTTTGAGAAAATTGTCATCGACTCGGCGCAATTCACCTTAACGCGGGCGTCTGATGGCCGCTGGCTGGTGCCTACTCCGAATGTAAAGGGAACCGGAGATAAAACAGCGATATCCTTTGAGGTCCAGGAATTGGAGTTAGCCAGCCTCAGATTCCGGATGATGCGTCCGGAGGACAGCCTGATTTTCGACCGGATTACTCTAAAAGCGGCCATTGAAGCCCGTGAGAATACTTATGCCCTCCGCCTTGATACCCTGAGTTACCGCTCCTCGGAACGGAAGTTCAACATTAATTATGCCAGGGGAAAGGCGTCACTGACCGGCAGCCATCTGATGCTTCAAGACCTGGTACTGAAAACTGATTCGTCAGATTTGACTCTGGGCGGGCAGATGACTTTATCGCACACGCTGTCGTGGAGGATGATACTTCAGGCACGAAAACTGAATCTCCACGAAGGATTGAGTTTTATCGATGTAAATTTGAGCGGGAATGTCTCCGCGGAGGGAGAGGTTGCTTATCAGGACAGGAAGATTTCCGGGAAAGTGAAAATCAGCGGCATCTTTGAGCACCGTCTCTTTGATTCCTTAATGGTGGCGTTCCGGTATTTCGATAAAGAACTATCCCTGGACACTCTTTCAGGGAAGATTCTCAACGGCACCGCCATCGAAGGTCGCGGAGGTATCGACCTGGGCATCAAGCCGGAGCGGTATCATCTCAAAGCAAAGATTCGCGGATTCAATCTGAATAACCTGGTGAGCGATACATATGAAACCAATCTTAACGGAGATATCGACTTAAGCGGCAGCGGACTGAAAGACGAGAGTCTTGTTCTTGACGTAATTGTTGACCTTGGCGAATCGTGGTTTGATGAATATCATGCCTATGAATTAAACGGCGCCATGGCGATTACGACCGACAGTATTCGCTTTCTGGACAATTTTGTAATTCACTATAAAGACAACTATTTTAATGTTTCGGGGAGGCTGGATTATAGTGGTGATATCGACCTTGATGGCACCACCCGGTTTGAAGACCTTTCGGCGTTCAACCGGCAGACTTTTATTGAAAGATTGGGTGGGCGCGCCGACCTCTCTTTTAAGGTCACCGGCGCGGTTCGCAATCCTGATATCGCCGGAGAGATATCTTCAGACTCGCTCTGGCTCTATGATGTATATTCCCATCAGGCACAAATAGATTTTGCCTTAAAACATTTCCTTTATGACCGAGATGGTTTCGTAAACGCCGCGTTGTTCAATGGGTCAGCGTACGAAATTCCATTCGATACTATAACTCTGTCAATGGCGGTGGATTCCCAGTACGTGGCATTTGAGAAGGCCCATTTCCGCAATCAATTTTCTGAAGCTGATAGCCGAGGAAGTCTGGATTACCTGTCGTACCCACAGGTTCTTGAGTTAGATAGCTTGAACCTTCGCTTGATGGAACTGAATGTAGAAAACCAGGATAAAATCATCTTAAGAATAGATTCCACCGGCTATGACATAAAGCAATGCCGACTGCTTCGCCCTCAGGGCGCTCTGGAAGGGAAGGGCCGGGTTAACTACGATGATACCTGGGATCTGTCAATTGATGCCGAGAGATTGAATATCAAACCGCTGGTAGCGCTTGTCAGCGACAGCCTGGATCTGGATGGAGTCATGCATGGCAGCGGAAGACTGGCCGGCTCTTTCGACAACAGCCGGATAGAATTTATTGGCGCCATCGATTCACTTCAGTATGAAGGATTGGTCCTGGGGGATATGTACATAAATTGCGATTATCGCGACAGCATGATATATATTGACTCCATCGCTCTCAACAGCCATACCGGATATTATCTCGCGCGGGGTATAATGCCTATTAATCTGAACCTGGCCTCCGATGAGCCGCTTTGGCTCGAGGAAGAGCAAAATATCGATATAACGGCGGTAGATGTCCGTTTGGATATGGTGAGCCTGCTTCTCAACGATGTGGAGCAGTTGACCGGTGATTTCAGGGCTGATTTCAGGTTGAGCGGGACACCGGTGAAACCAAAAATCGACGGCAAGGTGATGATTCAAAAAGGTCGGCTAAAACTCTTTGACCTGGTTGACCCGATAGAAAATATAGACCTAAAGATGAGCATGAAAGACCGGGTGATAACGATAGACAGTGTCACCGGCGTCTGTCGCGGAAACAAAAAGAAACCGGGGCTGATCAGTGGCGGCGGAACGATTGTAATAAATGCAATCGACCAGTTCGACTATGATGTGAGGCTCAAAGCAAACGACTTTCCGGCGGTATATGAACTGGGAGATATTAATGCCGTAGTCGTCGCCGATTTGCAAGTCCGGGGTCTGACTCCCCCAACCGTCACCGGAAATGTTATACTGCAATCGGCCGTTTATCGGGAAAATTTCGCCAGAGAAAATGAAGGCTGGATAATGCTGACCTCGCTACAGGGCGACCAGACCTGGGACCTGGACCTCGATGTTGAAATATCTTCAAATCTCTGGATAAAGAACGACGATATCGATGCCGAGTTTGCCGGGGAAATCAATTTTATCAGAGAGAAAGGCGTCTATCGATATATCGGCTCTCTGGAAATATTGCGAGGAAAAGGTTTCCTGGCAGACAGGACTTTTCGAATCGAAACGGGAAGCACCATCAGTTATGAGGATATTGAATATCCCAACCCGCGCCTGGATATTTACGCGGTGACACAGATAAGAGGGTCGGCCACCAGCCAGACCGGTCAGAATGAAGTCTCCAATTTTGATTTACGAGTCCATGTGACGGGGACACTGGATGAGCCGGTTATCAGCGCCGCCGAGGGGTCACAATTCTCGACCGAAGAGATAATACCGCTGATTTTCACCAATTATTATCAATCATCGGGAGAAGGTTCGAGAGGAACCTCGGAGAGGGTCAGCGACCGAATTACCAGCGGACTTTCCGGGTACCTGAGCACGCAATTCACGCAAATCGGCTCCCGGAGCCTGGGGGTGGAGACATTTGAGATTGATCCGGTTTACGGAGATAAATTCGACCCATTGGGGACACGTCTGACGGTCGGATTTTATACCCATCCCAATCTCTATATATACGGCCGTTCGGCGATCTCCGGAGTGGCCGGTCAGGAGGTAGGGTTCGAATATCGCCTTAAGCGAAATCTGCTGCTTGAAGGACGACGCGACGACGAGGACTTGTACCATCTTATCTTGAATCTTTACTGGGACTATTAATATGGGGCGAGGCGCAAAGGCTGTTTTGTTCCTGATTATCCTGGTCGCGATACAATCGTTGGGAGCCAGTACCGAATCTGATTATCTCAATCGATGGCTTCGCCGTAAGCCCTATATTCAAAGCATCGAAATCACCGGGAACCGCTTTTTCAGTGATGGGGAGATTAGACGCTCGCTCTTTTCCCGCACTGACGACTTTTTGCGAAGAATTAAGTCTGACCGACGTATCCGGGTCCAGCGCGAGACCCCGTTGCGGGACACCTCGGAGATAAAATATCTCTATTTGACCTCAGGTTTTCTCGGTGTAAAAGTGCAGGAGCAGTTTGTGCCTATTCTTCCCGATTCCAACGCTTTGGTTAAGATTGATATTCATGAAGGGCGAAGATTTTACTATTCAAATCTGAAAGTCCACGGAGATTATCCGGAAACGTTCAACAAGGATGTAAATCGGGTAATTGCCCGGTTCAAGAAAAAGGAGGCGGTAGACCCTTTCCGGCTGAAACAGGCGACGTATGACTTGAAATCTTCATTTGCCAACAAAGGGTATCCCTATGCCCTTGTTGACTTCAAGGTAGATACCACGGCCGAGAGCGACCAGTCAGAAGTGATATTCAACATACAGTCAGACTCACTGGTTCACTTTGGAGAACTGGAAATCGTGGGGAACGAGAAATATGCTTCAGGGAGTGTTCGCCGGGAGATTACGTTTCGTCCCGGCGATATCTACAGCCGCAGCAAGATTATCGATTCGCAGAAACGGCTTTTGAGCACTGGCAATTACCTGACTATGCAACTTTACAGCAATACGGAAGATACTCTGGATACAGCCCGCCGACTTAAGCCGGGAATAAGACTTACTCTGAAAGAGAAAAATCCGCATTACGTATCTATAAAAACCGGCGCCAGTCAGGACCGATACAAAGATTTGATATGGGGGCTTTCGGTATCCTGGGGGAAAAGAAACCTGTTGGGGTCACGACTCCTGGAACTCTCCGCCTATTCTGGGTTTGTGGTATTTACTGAATGGCGGGTGCTCTACCATAATTATCGTGCCCGCTTCACGGAACCGTGGTTTCTGGGAATCAGGATGCCTATGACGCTTACTGGAGAAATCTCGCCTGGGGTACGCTCCGCCGTCCAGCCATATAGAATTCAAACCTGGTCCATTTCACTGGAGACTTTCCGGGAATTCAATCAAAAACTTAAGATTACCACCGGGCTGGAATATCGGTCAGTCAATATCTATGGACTCAGTCCGGAAGAAGAGATCTTGTATCGTCAGGATAAGGGGATAAATGTCAGACGGATTTTCTATAACAGCGTCGTTCGCGACAGTCGCAACAACCCTTTTGTGCCGGTGACCGGCTCGATGAGTATTCTGAAAATCGAGTATGCCGGTGGGATATTAAAGGGAGATGACAATTTCTACCGCGGCGAGGCAAGTTGGTCACGTTATCAAAAAGTCTGGCCCGGGTGGATTTCGGCGTCACGACTGAAAATGGGGTATGTCAAGGAGTTCGGGGATTCCAGGGATGTTCCAATTGATGCTCGCTTTTATGCCGGCGGGGCAAATAGTATCAGAGGGTACGCCGAAAACGACCTGGGACCGAGGCTTGCCGATGGCACTCCCAGCGGCGCCAATTTGCTTTTGATTGCCAATCAGGAGTTTCGCTTCCCCCTGATTGGAAAATTGTGGGGGTCATTCTTTGCCGACGCTGGAAACGGCTTTTTCAAGTTGGAAGATATTAAATTGAGCCGCGTGGCTTTTTCTTATGGACTCGGATTTCAGTTTATCTCGCCGGCCGGTCCCATTCGCCTTGATTATGCCCGTCGAATAGACACCGATGAAACCGACCCGGGTTATCGCTTCCATTTCACAATTCTTTATGCTTTCTAAAGAATCAGCCGTAACCTATCAGGATAAATGCCTGCGGTGACTGTTGACACCGGCCGAAAATTGACTATTTTTATATAGATTAGATGTTTTTATACAAGAGGTAGGTCACTTGAAATCGATATATCTTGATTATAATAGCACCACGCCACTTGATGAGCGGGTACTGGAAGCGATGCTTCCCTATCTGAAAGAAAAATACGGCAACGCCAGTTCTATACATCATTTCGGCCGAGAAGCCAAAGCCGGCATTGAAGAAGCGCGGGAAAAGGTTGCCGCGGTGATTGGGGCGGAGCCATCGGAGATATATTTCACCTCGGGGGGAACCGAGGCCGACAATATAGCATTAAAAGGGGTGGCCTACCAGCGCAAAGGAAAACGCGAGCATCTGGTGATCTCTTCGATTGAGCACCATGCCATATTGGAATCTGCCCGGGCGTTACAGAAAGACGGATTTAAAGTTAATTTTGCCGACACAGATAATCTTGGCATTGTGACGGGCGAGACCCTGCAGCGGTTGGTAACTGAGCAGACTTCAATTGTCTCGATAATGCATGCCAATAATGAGGTAGGCACTATTCAAGATATCAAAGGGCTCGCGGCGCTGGCGCACGCCAAAGGAGCATTGTTCCATACCGATGCCGTGCAATCGACCGGAAAGATTAATGTCAATGTCAAAGAACTGGATATCGATTTGCTTTCGCTGTCGGCGCACAAAATCTACGGACCAAAAGGGGTGGGCGCTCTTTTTATCCGCAAGGGAATCAAGATTGCCCCGCTCTTTCATGGTGGACATCATGAAAAGGGGAGAAGAGCCGGAACCGAAAATGTCGCCGGTATTGTCGGTCTGGGGCGGGCAATAGAGATTGCGGAGGAGATGCGGGAAAAGGAGCATGCCCGTCTGGTGTCGCTGGCCGACTTTTTTATAACGGAACTTCAGGATAAAGTGGCCGATGTTTTTCTCAACGGACCGAGAGATAATAACATGAGGGTGCCATCAACGGTAAATTGCTCCTTCCAGGCGGTGGAGGGGGAATCGATAATATTGTCACTCGATATGAAAGGGGTGGGGGTCGCCTCCGGCTCGGCCTGCACTTCCGGTTCGCTGGAAGCGTCTCACGTACTGACGGCAATGAATGTTCCGCCGGAACTGGCGCAGGGATCGATTCGGTTTTCGTTCGGGAGATTTACCACCAAAGACGATTTGGATTATACGATTTCAGTTATTCCGGAAATTATAGAGAGGCTGCGGGCAATGTCGCCTCTTTATAAGGGCAAATAGGAGTGAATTTAATAGGATAATCGGGGTCGATTGTCCGACCCCTTTTTTTGTTATGGCAAAGAAGGTTCTGGTAGCGGTTTCCGGCGGGGTCGATTCCTCAACGGCGCTGTTGCTTCTCAAGCAGCAAGGATATGACGTCGCCGCGGCACATATGAAACTTTGGGATTACGCCGATGTCGGTGGTGACATCCACTATGACGGGCGCTGCTGTTCGCTGGAAGCGATAAACGACTTGCGGCTGATTTGCAACGACCTCAAAATCCCATTTTATGTTTTCAATTTCTCCCGTCAATTCCGGGAACGGGTTATCGAGAATTTTGTGGCGGAATATATGGCGGGACGAACCCCAAACCCCTGCGTGCTCTGCAATACCCATATAAAATGGGAAAACTTCCTGCAAAAGGCGCGAGAGATTGGCGCCGATTACATCGCGACCGGGCATTATGCCATAGTCCAATATGATGAGTCGTCACAGCGATTTCATTTAAGAAAAGGAGTGGATGACAGCCGCGACCAGTCTTACGCTCTCTGGGGATTGACACAGGAGGCCCTTTCGCGCACGCTTTTTCCCCTGGGAACTCTGTGCAAGACTGAAGTTAGGGAACTGGCAAGAGAATTCCAATTGCGAAACGCCAATCGGGCGGAATCACGAGAAATCTGTTTCATTCAGGATGATGATTATCGACGGTTTCTACGAGAGTGGGAAGAAAAGCGCGGCAAAAGTTTTGTCGGAGGAGAAATCCAGGACGATCAGGGAAATAAGATTGGCGAGCACAGCGGTATTCCGTTCTTTACATTAGGACAGCGAAAGGGGCTGGGGATTTCCAACCCCACCCCGCTTTATGTTCATAAAATCGACCCGGTAACCAATGTGGTGAAGGTTGGCGATGAATCCAGGCTCTATTCCTTAGAGATGCCGGTAGGAGAAATCAACTGGTTATCGATAAGCGCACCGACTGAGACATTATCGGCGTCGATTAAAATCAGGTACCTCCATAAAGCGGCGCCCGGCAGAGTCATCCCCGCCGGACTGGATAAGGCACAGGTCGAATTTTTGGAGCCGCAGAGGGCAATCACTCCGGGACAAACGGCAGTATTCTATCGCGATGACCTGGTTCTTGGCGGCGGCATAATCAAAAAAAATAGTTGAATCGTTCCGGCCGGAGCGATATATAAAAGATAGCAGTACCTAATTATCGATTCGGAGGTGAACTATGCTGGAAGTCACATATTATGGACATAGTTGTGTCGCCGCTACCGACGGCACCCACAGGATTATAATTGACCCCTTTATTACCGGCAATCCTCAGGCAAATCTGAAGGCATCGGATGTCAAGGTAGATTTCATCCTAGTGACGCATGGTCACGGAGACCATCTCGGTGATGCCGTGGAAATTGCCAAGCGGAATAAGGCTACGATAATCGCCCCCAACGAACTGGCGATATATGTCAGCAAACAGGGGGCGCAGGCGCATAATATGCATATTGGCGGCTCCCATGTGTTTCCTTTCGGTCGCGTCAAACTGACCATCGCGCATCACGGTTCGGCCGCCGGTGATGGTCTGGTCTATACCGGTAACCCCTGCGGTTTCCTGGTAACTATCGGCGGGAAGACCATCTATCACTCCGGAGATACCGGGCTCTTCTACGATATGAAACTAATTGGAGAGATGAATCCAATCGATATCGCCTTCTTGCCGATTGGAGACAACTTTACTATGGGTATCGAAGATGCGGTGAAGGCGGTAGAATTCTTAAGACCCAAAAAGGTTACCCCGATGCATTACAAGACCTGGCCCGTTATCGATACCGAACCAACGGAATTTGCATCGAAATTGAAAGGTACAGGAAGCGAAGTTATCATAATGAAGCCGGGTCAGTCGATTACGGTCTGACGCCAGATTTGAAAATCGAAATTCCCTAACCGGCAATGACTCAAGGAATGAAAAGCGGAGCATTAATATGAAGAAGTTTGGTAAGATCATTGGCTGGACGGTCGCGGTTATCGCCCTGATAATCATTCTCGGCATTGCCGGACTGGCGCTGTTCTTTCCCAAAGAGAAAGCCAAGGAACTTGCGATTGAAAAGATATCGACCGCACTGGAGCGCCGGGTAACAATTGAGGGAGTTTCTCTTTCGTTCTGGGGCGGGCTGGGAGTCTATCTTGAAGATATCAAGATTGATAATCCCCCCGAATTTGAACAGCCGTATCTGCTGACGGCGGCGGCTCTGGATGTTAAACTGAGCCTGATACCGTTGCTTTTCAAGAGAGTCGAGATTGATCAGGTGATTCTGGAAAAACCGGTCATTTTCATGCAACGTCTTCCGAACGGGACGGTCAATTTCAAATTTGGCGTGACCGAAGAAAAGACAAGCGGTACCGAGAGCCAAACTCCAGATGAAACCAAAGTCGCCGCTCTTGCGATTTCCTTTGAAGATATTAATATCAACAGGGGGAGGTTGATATACCGTGACGATTCCTCACGCTTCGTAATCGATGCTAACGGGCTGGCTCTTCAATCGCAACTGGAGATTCCCGGCGCAGAACTCTACAAGTCGCGCGGAAAATTGATGATAGACAGCCTGAAATATATTACAGCGAAGTCCAAACTGCCGGCAATGAATTTGAATGTTGACTATGACGCCGCCATCGATATGAAGCAAAAGTCGGTGGTATTGTCGGATTCCAAAATAAAGGTCAATGGTCTGGAGTTTGACCTCAAATTGGGAATACCGAATTTTCAGAGCCTGGCTTTTGTCAACGCTCAGATAGAGACAAAAAAAGCGGAGTTTTCGAGAATCATTTCACTTCTTCCGGAGACAACCCGCTCCCGACTGGCGGAATATTCTCTGGCGGGCAGGCTCGACTTAATGGCGATGGCGCGATATAACAAATCGACCGTGCCGACCGTCAACTTCGAAGGCAAAGCCGAAGTAAGCGAGTTGGTCTTTTCGCAAAGAGGAATGGCCGGTGAGCTGACGGTCAAATCTCTTCTGGCGGAAGTGCGGAACGATTATCTGAAGATGCAGTTGTCGGGGGGGACGTATGCCGGAAGTCCTGTCGAAGGCTACCTGACGGTCAATGGCTTCAAGAATCCGGTAATCGACGGTCGTTTCAAGGGGAAAATCGACCTGGCGCTGTTCAATCCTTTTCTCCCAAAAAATGGCGAACCAAAAATCGCCGGTCAGGCGGAATTTGATTTAGGCGCGCGCGGAAGCGCCAAAGACCTTACCGGACTCAAACTGGAAGGGAGCCTTCTTGTAAAGGACGGGAAGTACTCTGCCGCGACTCTGCCTGAGCCGATAGATAATTTTGATGCCGACATTAGGATAACACCGGACAACTGGGTCATCAACAATCTTGCGGTAAAGTTTCCGTCGTCCGACATGGCCATTACCGGCAGTGTCAAAGACCCATTCCCATATATCTTGCCAAAATATTCCGCAACGGGAAGAAAACCGGTGATGAATTTCACGATGACCTCGAATCGATTTGACACCGACAAACTTTTCCCCGAGGCTGTCCCGGGGTCAGGCGTCAATCGGGCGACATTACCAGCCGATTCGCTCCCACCGCTCCTCCTTCCGGATTTAAACGGGGTAGGACGGGCAAAGATTGATACCTTGATCTATTCAAAAGTGGAATTTACCCAAATAACCGGTGATATCGACATTAAGAACCGGGTTATATATGTGTCTAATGCCAGAGGAAAAGTTTATACCGGCAATGTCAATGGGGCGACAGAGATTGATTTGAATGACTTCAATAATCCGCGCTATACGGGGAATTTTGAAGCGACCCAGGTCGAAGCCAATGATTTCCTGACCAGATTCACCAATTTCGGTGGCCACCTGTTTGGCAAGGTGAATCTCAACGGGGACTTTTCGGCGTCAGGTTGGGAACCAGAGCCGCTCATACAGTCGCTTTCTATGGACGGTCTGGCGGTATTTAATGAAGCCAAAATAGTCAACTTGAATCTTCTGACGGAACTGTCAAAGCAATTGAACTTCAAAATGCCCAGTGAAGAGGCGCTGAAAGATGCCGCAACGAAGTTTACGGTCAAAGATGGCCGGGTGCAGTTTGAAGGGATGAAATTCACCAGTCAATTAGGGGACTGGAATCTTCTGGGGTCTGTTGGTTTTGACGGTTCTCTTGATTATATAGGTGAGATACTTTTGTCGGAGAGGGTGACCGGGCAAATAATGTCGCAGCCGGGGGTTGTCTCCGGATTTGCCGCTCTGCTAAAAGAGAGCGGGAGCGGAAGGGTTAAGGTGCCGTTCCGACTGGGGGGAAGTTATTCGTCACCTCGTCTGTCTCTCGATTTTTCAGTGAAGGAGCAGATGAAAGACAATTTGAAAAATAAGTTTGACTCCGCCATTCAGAACCTCTTAAAGAAAAAGTAGGTTTTACTTTGGTTCAACTTGTCGGTTTAAGGCGCCGATACGTATCTTATATATGATTTTTAAGACCATATTAGAGGATATCCGCGCCATTTACCGCAATGACCCGGCGGCGCGGAACATAGAGTTTGTACTTTATCCCGGTTTTCACGCCGTTTTGGCGCATCGGTTTATACATCCCTTGCATAATCTGGGACTGCCTTTCATACCGCGGCTTCTTTCGCAAATAGTCCGGTTTTTCACCGGTGTAGAAATTCATCCTGGCGCGACCATAGGGCAAGGCTTTTTCATCGACCATGGCGCTGGAATTGTAATAGGCGAGACCGCGGAAATTGGAGATAACTGCGTGATGTTTCATAACGTCACCCTCGGCGGAACCGGCAAGCATTCCGGGAAGAGGCATCCCACGATCGGAAACAGAGTGATAATAGGCACCGGGGCAATACTCTTAGGACCGTTGACTGTCGGAAACAATGTAAATATAGGCGCCAATACCTTTCTTTATATGGTCGATATCCCGGACAATTGTACCGTGGTCGGCACGCCCGGTGTTATTACCAGACTTGAAGGAAAGTCGGCTCATATTAAGCCCCAGAAGACAGTTGTCCCGGCCGAGCGGATCCTGAACGAATCATCGGTAATTCCGAACCAATTATCCCATCGAAATCAATAACAGGCTTCAAAATAGCCGTCTGTGATGAGCAATCTTTTTGTTTGACAAAAAGATATAAAATGCTATCATTTCGGGTTCTGTAATTCCGGAAAGTAGAGGAATAGATGCGCTGGACGCAAACATATATACCGACATTAAGAGAAGTCCCATCAGAGGCGGAACTCATATCGCACCAGTACCTTCTTCGGGGCGGTTACATTCGCAAACTGGCCGCCGGGGTTTATATTTATCTTCCTTTGATGCAACGGGTTATAGAGAAATTCAGCCGGATTGTACGGGAGGAAATGAATCGTGCCGGAGCGATTGAAATTACTATGCCGGTGTTGCATCCGGCTGAGGTTTGGCAACTTTCGGGTCGTTATAACACCGTTGGCAAAGAGCAGATGCGACTCAAAGACCGCCACGAACATGAATTGGTTCTTGGGGGAACTCACGAAGAGATAGTGACTTATCTGCTTAAGGGAGAATTGAAAAGTTACAAGCAATTGCCTATCAATCTTTATCAGATTCAGGTGAAATTCCGGGATGAAATCAGACCCCGATTCGGTCTGATGCGCGGCCGGGAGTTTATCATGAAGGATGCTTATACTTTTGACGCTGATGAAAAGTCTTTCGATGTTTCATATCAGAAGATGGTTGATGCCTATTTCGCGATATTTAAGCGGGCAGGTTTGGATACCAGAAAAGTTGAGTCTGACACTGGCGCCATGGGGGGCAAGGCGGCTCATGAGTTTATGCTGATAGTGGATACTGAAGGAGGGGAGCAGAATCTTGTGTTCTGTGACCGGTGTGAATATGCCGCCAACATGGAAAAGGCTACTTTTAGAGAAGCCAATCCTCCGGCGCTCGAAAGTGAACTACATCCGGTGAAGGAAGTCGATACCCCCCAGGCATCTACGATTGAGGAAGTGACTGCCCTTCTTAAGGTTGAGGCAAAGCGTTTGGTTAAGACTTTGATTTACCTCGGTGATGGCAAACCGGTGGCGGCGTTGATTAGAGGAGACCGTGGGCTTAATCTTACGAAGTTGAAAAATCATTTAGGGGTCAATGAGTTAGAAATGGCGCCCCCCTCAATAGTTGAAAAGATAACGAAATGTCCGGTCGGATTCGCCGGACCAATTGGTTTGCCTAATATTCCGATCATTGTTGATAATGAAATCAGCCGGTTACGCAATTTTATAACTGGCGCCAACAAGTTTGAAAAACATCTGATAAATGTGAATTTAGGCAGAGACTTCAAAGCAACAGCGGTGGCTGATATTGTAGAGGCGCAAGCCGGAGAGAAATGCCCTCTATGTGAAGGATATCTCACTATAAAAAGAGGCATTGAGGTCGGCAATACTTTCATGCTGGGAACCAAGTACTCGGCTTCCATGGGGGCATTTTTCCTGGATGCCGAAGGGAACGAAAAACCGTTTATTATGGGTTCGTACGGGATTGGAATTACCCGCACCCCCCAGGCCGCAATTGAAAAATATCATGACAGCAAAGGAATCATCTGGCCCAAGAATATAGCCCCGTATCTGGTGGAAATTGTCCCGGTAAATTATGAGAAAGAGGAACATAAAAAGGCGGCGGAACATATCTATAAGGAATTGGTTAATAATGATGTCGACTGCCTGCTGGATGACCGTCTGGATCGCGCCGGGGTGAAATTCAACGATGCCGACTTGATTGGTATTCCGGTGCGCATCACGATTGGAGAAAAGTCCCTAAAACAGCGTAGAGTGGAGATAAAGTACCGGGGTTCGGATAATGTTGAACTGGTTGAACTGGATGGAGTAGTGGCGGTAGTCAGGAAACTTCTTAGCCAGGTCAACTGACGGCAAAGCAGTTGCGAAACGGGTGATTTTGGATTATATTGACCAGTTATATTCTTAGCCATATCGGCTCAGGATAAACATTTAGAGATATGGAGCTGAAGAACAGAATAATGGAGCTTCTGGCCGCCCCTCTTTCGGACGAAGGTTTTGATATTGTGGAAATCAAACTTTCCCGTTTCCGAAAAGACAACCGCCTGCAGATATTCGTAGATTCCGACAACGGGGTCAGGCTTGATGATTGCGCGCGGTTATCGCGCCGCATTGAAACCATTATTGAAGATAATCAGGTTTTCAGCTCTCGCTACACTCTGGAGGTGTCGTCGCCGGGGTTGGACCGACCCCTTGTGACCGCCCGTGATTTCCGTCGCCGGGTGGGCGAGACCGTTCAATTGACCTTTAACGATTTGGATATAGCAGCGGTTAAGGGCGAAATTATTTCCGCGGATGATGTCATACTGGAACTAAAAATGTCCGAAGGCATCCGAAAAATCAATCTCGACCAAATTAAGATGGGAAAAATTCTTTTTTGATGGAGTAATGCCAAGATGGCTTATGAGATAGTACAGGAACTGGCGAATATCGCTCGCGATAAGAATATCGATATGGATATCGTAGTCAGCAAAGTGGAAGAGAGCCTTCTTGCCGCCGCTAAAAAGAAGTATCCGCTGGCTGAGAATATCTCTATAAAACTTGACCGTAAAAAAGGTGAAATATACATGATTGCGGTCAAGAAAGTGGTGAAAAAGGTCACCGACAAGATGACGGAAATCTCACTGGAAGATGCCCGCGAACTTGATGACTCCGCCCAAATCGGCGACGAAATGGATATTTATCTGGAGTTGTACGAGGAACTGGGGCGCAATGCCATCACTACCGCCAAACAGGTGCTGATACAGAAAGTGCGGGAGGCGGAGCGGGACAAGATTTACGACGAATATATTACCCGCGTTGGCCAATTGGCATCGGGAACGGTTCAGCAGATAGACAAAGGAAATCTGATTATTAATCTGGGCAAAGCCGAAGCGATTCTGACGACCAAAGAGCAGATTCCCCGCGAAAAGTATCGTCAGGGTGACCGTATCAGGGCGTTTATCCTTGATGTTCAGAAGTCTATGGCCGGTCCTCAGGTAATATTGTCGCGGGTAAGCAATGATTTTATACGCTGCCTTTTTGAACTGGAAGTCCCGGAGATATTCGAGCGGGTTATTGAAATTAAGGCGATTGCCAGGGAGCCCGGAGAAAGAACCAAGATAGCGGTATATTCTGCCGACGAGAGAATCGACCCGGTTGGCGCCTGTGTCGGCATCAAGGGAGTGCGGGTTCAGGCGATTGTCCGTGAACTCAACAATGAAAGAATTGACATTATACCTTTCAGTTCCAACCCCGAGGTATTTGTTACTCGTTCCCTCGCTCCGGCGAAAGTGGTTCATATCGATGTTTTTGAGGTTGAGACAGCGATGACAGTAGCGGTTGAGGACGACAAATTATCGCTGGCCATCGGACGCAACGGGCAGAACGCCCGACTGGCTTCCAAACTGACCGGATGGAAAATCAATATCATGTCCGAGACGGAATATAACGAGATGAAGAAGCGGGAGGCCGAGGACCTGATTCCGGTGGGAAGTCTCGAAGGGATAGGCGCCAAAATTGAAGAGCGACTGGTGGCGGCGGATATAACGACAGTCCAGAAACTGGCCAAGACCGACCCTGAAACATTAATAGAAATAGAAGGGATAGGTCAGAAAACGGCGGAAACTCTGATCGAAAAGGCTAAGGCAATGGTGGCGGAGTTAGCCATCCGTCGCAAGGAAGAGGAGAAGCGGCGGAAAGAGGAAGAAGCGGCAGGGGCAACGGATGAAGCCAAAAGCGAAACTGAAATGCCGTCCGCCGACGAAAGTGATGATGCAAAAGATGAGAATTGACCGGTTTGAATCCGGCCAAGTTTCGTTGAACCAGCGACGCGCGGGAAGGAAATATAATGGCAAAGAAACGACTATATGAAGTAGCCAAAGATTACAATATCTCTTCAAACGCGCTTATGACGATACTCGCAGAGCTCGGTTTTGCTCCGAAGTCGCATATGTCGGTCGCGACCGATGAGATGATGAATGCCATTCGAAGCAAATTCGATGCGGAAAAGGAAGCGGTAAAGAAAGATATTGAATTAAAGAAGAAACCGAAACCGGCGCCGGTTGCGGTCGTGGAGGCTCGGCCGTCGCAGACGACAGTTGTGAAGGGACTGGATGAGCGTCTGGCAAAATTGTCTCAGGCATTGAAGCGTCATGATAAGCGCAAAAAGAAATTCGATAAGCGGAAAAAGGGACGCGATGCCCATCAGGTTGACCTCAAGGCGGTGGTCAAGAGTTTTAAGGCGACGATGGCGACCATGGGCGGTCCCAAGAAGACCCGAAAATATAAAAGACGTTTTAAATCCGGCGGCACGGTCGAAATTCCTGAAGAGAATATCATTGAAGTCAATGAGTTCATGACGGTGGCGGAACTGGCGCGCGCCATGGACATGAAGCCGGCCGAACTTATTTCAGTCTGTTTCAAAATGGGCATGATGGCGTCAATCAACCAGCGCCTTGACCTGGAGACTATCGAAACTCTGGCTCTGGAGTGCGGTTATGGCATTAAAGAAAAAGGAGAGATAGGGGAGGAAGCGCGTGAGACAGAATCCGAGGAGAATCTTGTTACGCGTGGCCCGGTGGTCACCGTTATGGGTCATGTTGACCACGGAAAAACCTCGCTCCTCGATTATATTCGCAAGACCAATGTGGTCGCCAGCGAAGCCGGCGCCATTACCCAGCATATCGGCGCCTATGAAGTAACTCATGCTAACGGCAGCATAACGTTTATCGACACACCGGGGCATGAAGCCTTCACGGCGATGCGCGCCAGAGGAGCTCAGATAACCGATATCGTGGTGCTGGTGGTGGCGGCGGATGACGCCGTGATGCCGCAAACAGTGGAGGCAATCGACCATGCCCGCGCCGCGGGAGTCCCGATAATTGTTGCCATCAATAAAATTGACAAACCGACCGCGAATCCCGATATGATTCGTCAGCAGCTATCCAAATACAATCTGCTTCCGGAAGAATGGGGCGGCAAGAATATCATGGTGGAGGTTTCGGCGAAGACCGGACAAAGGATAGATAAACTTCTGGAGATGATTCTTCTTCAAGCCGAAATGCTCGACCTCAAAGCCGACCCAAAGATTCGCGGACAGGGAGTTGTTATTGAAGCCAAGTTGGAACGGGGCAGAGGACCTATCAGCACCGTC
>DYGG01000005.1:44165-49891 GCA_020724775.1 Ignavibacterium sp.
AAAGGGACGGTGACGGTCGGCGACCCGATTGTTGCGGGAACGTTTCACGGCAGGGTTCGGGTAATGTTGAGCGACCGGGACTTGCCGTTTGAGGAGGTCGGACCGGGTCGCCCGGTGCGCATCACCGGTTTAAATGGTGTCCCGCAGGCTGGTGACACCTTCATGGTGGTCGCCGATGACCAGGAAGCGCGGGAAATTGCACTGAGGCGAATGCAGGTGAAGCGCGAGCAGGAGATTCGGCGCGGTTTTGGTCAAACGACTCTGGAGGGCATTTATGCCCAGATTAGAGAAGGGCAACTCAAAGAACTGCGGCTGATTATAAAAGCCGATGTGGACGGCTCGGCGGAAGTTCTGGCGGAATCCTTAAGCAAGATTGCTTCGGAAGAGGCGCGCACTGTTATCATCCATAAAGGGGTGGGTGCGGTTAGTGAGTCGGACGTGCTTTTAGCGGCGGCTTCTAATGCTATTATTATAGCCTTCAATGTCAGTCCTGATGGCCGTGCCCGCGAAACAGCCGCACGAGAGAAGGTCGATATTCGCCAATATAACATTATTTATGATGTCGAGAATGATATCCGGAAAGCCTTGGAAGGGATGCTTTCGCCGGTTATCAAAGAAGAGTTCTCGGGGATGGCAGAGGTCAGGCAGGTATTCAAGATTCCAAAAGTGGGCGCTATCGCGGGATGTTTTGTGAAAGAAGGCGCCATTCGCCGCACCGACAACGTGCATATTGTTCGCGACGGGCGAATTATCTATAACGGGACGCTGAGTTCCTTGAAACGGTTTAAAGATGATGTACGGGAAGTTCAGAGCGGCTACGAATGCGGCATTGGCGTGGAAAACTATAACGATATAAAGGTCGGTGATACCATTGAAGTGTACCATCTGGTCGAGACGGCAAAGAAATTGGAGTGAGAAGGACACAGTTTGATAGTCGGTACGGTATTAATAGACCTTAATCTGCCGGGAGTGACCTCGTTAAAAGAGAAACGACGGAGACTGAAACCGCTTCTGACAAGACTTCAGAATCGCTTCAACATATCGATTGCGGAAGTTGATTTCAACGATAACCTGAGATTGGCGCAAATAGGGGCGGCTGTGGTCTCTAATAATAAGGCTTTTGCCGACCAGGTTATTGCCAAACTCATCGACCATATCCGCAGCGAACCGGAGATAAACCTGACTGATTACAGGGTAGAAATTTTGTAGGTAATATATGAGGCAGTTTAAACGTTCAGAGCGAATCGGCAGTCAGATATTGCGCGATGTGCAACGGTTACTGGAACCGGAATGCAGCGCCAATTTGAAATTCCTGGTGACCTTCACGGATGTCGAGGTCAGTGAAGATCTCCGCTATGCCACTATTTTTTATTCGGTCTTAGGGGACGAAAAAGAAAAAAAAGAGGCCGCCCGGTTTTTGGCGCATATTCGCGGCCGGGTGCAGTCAGACCTGGGGGAACAACTTAGACTCAAAAATACGCCTACTATCAAATTCAAATTCGACCCCTCAATTGAGCGAGGTGTCCGTATTGAGCAACTTCTTAATGAAATCTCTCGTAAGAATGAATCCTGATTTCCCGAAGATATGTCAAGAGATACTTGCGACAGTATCGCGCGCAGAGAATATATTGGTCTCCTCACATGAGGACCCTGACGGAGACTCTATCGGTTCCCAGTTGGCTTTTGCAAGATTCGCAAAATCCTTCGGCAGTAAAGTAACATTGATTAACCAGGGGAAAATACCGGGAAAGTATCTTTTTCTTCCGGGGATTGCCGGAATTTTGAATGTTGACGATTATTCAGGGCCGGTCGATTTCGACCTGGCTGTCATATTCGAATGTCCAACACGGGAACGTCTCGGGAAAGTATCTGACTTTCTGAGAAAAGAGGTGCCTGTTATCAACATAGACCATCATCCCGACAACAGCCTGTTTGGCAAGATAAGTCTGGTCAACAGCCGGGCATCATCGGTTGGGGAGATGCTCGTGGAGTTTTTTGACGTCACTGGTCAGGCTATCGACAAGGAAATGGCGATAAATCTTTATGCGGCAATTCTCACCGATACGGGTCGTTTTCGATACAATTCAACAACACGACGGACTATGGAAATAGCGGGGCTGTTGATAGAAAAAGGCGCCGACCCGCGTGAAATATGCGACCGCATATATTATGCCATGCCGCCCTCACTTATTCGGCTGACAGCGTCGGCACTCGCCAATATAAATTTTTATGAGCAGGGCAAAATCTGCCTGATGCAGGTCGACCGCAAGATGCTCGAACAGAGCCATTCTGACTACAGCGACCTGGACGGTCTCGCCGACTACACGCTGTATGGGAACGACGTTCTTGTCGGTGGACTTATCAAAGAGATTGAAAAGGGACGCACTAAAGTGTCACTGCGCTCAAGAGGTCGGGTAGATGTCTCCCGGATAGCGCACAAGTACGGAGGAGGCGGTCATCATAATGCCGCCGGCTTTGCCGTGAATATGCCGATTGAGTCGGTCAGTGAAGTCTTACTGGAAGACTTAAGGAAGATGGTCAATGGTAAATTATGACGGCATTCTGCTGGTAAGTAAACCGTATGGCATTACCAGCAATGACCTGGTCTCCAATCTGAAACAGAGCATCGGGGTGCGACGTATCGGTCACACCGGCACTCTCGACCCGCGCGCCACTGGCCTGATGGTGGTCTGCCTGGGACGGGCCACAAAGATAGTCCAATTTCTTGCCGACATTGACAAATCTTATGATGCCGAAATCAAACTGGGGGTTCGTTCATCGACTTTTGATTCCGAGGGAATCCTGGAAGAGGAGCCCCGTCCGGTGCCGCCTTTGACTGAAAAAGACGTGAATGCGATTCTCAAAGAATTTAGCGGTAAAATAACTCAGAAGGTGCCGGCGTACTCGGCCGTAAAAGTAGGCGGACAACGGCTCTACAAATTGGCGCGCAAGGGCAAAGAGGTGGAGACGCCGGAAAGGGAAGTGGAGATTACTAAGATAGCCCTAAGTAAATTGGAACTGCCGGTAATTGGAATTGAAGTAACCTGTTCTAAAGGCACTTATATTAGAACGCTGGCGCATGATATCGGGGAACGAATTGGCTGCGGCGCATATCTTCACAGACTCAATCGTACCATGGTGGGGAATTTTCATCTTAAGGACGCTCTGACTATGAACGAAATAAAATATTATCGTCAGGCAGGCACCCTCAAAAGATATCTGCACCCGATTGAAGAAGTCTTGAGTTTCCCGGTGATTAAAGTCAACGAACAGTTTGCGCCGCTTATAATCTCAGGCAAATCGCCCCGGTTAAAAGATATTGCCGAAGTGGCGGGCAAATTTTCTCCGGACCAACTAATCAGTCTAATGGACCATACCGGCCGGATTATGGCGGTGGGGAAATCGGAAGTCTCATCGGCAGAGATAATGGATTTCAAGGGGAAAGATTTCTTTACTTATGTCAGGGTATTGAATTGAGTCTGAAGATTATAAATGGATTAGGCGCTTTCCCGTTTGACATTGAAAGGACGGTCGCCACTATTGGAACTTTTGATGGGTTGCATCTGGGTCATCAGGCAATTCTGGAACAACTGACGGCATCGGCTGAAAGCAGCGGCATGATTCCGCTCGCGATAACGTTTGAGCCGCATCCGCGCGTCTTTGTGACTCCCCAAACTCCGCCGCCTCTCTTGACCACATGGGAGGAAAAGAAAAAGTTATTTGAGTCGTATCTCAAATACGGCTATCTGCTGGTAATAGAGTTCAATGAATCAATTATGAATATGACGGCAGAGGAGTTTGCCGTTGGCGTTCTGGTAAACAAGTTGAAAGTGGGAAAATTGATAGTCGGTTATGACCACGCCTTCGGAAAAAATCGTTCCGGCACTATCAATGATTTGATAGTTCTAAGCCGGAAACATAATTTTGCCCTGGAGGTGGCCGGACCGGTACTGGTTAATGATATGCCGATTTCTTCCTCGCGAATCCGCCGCCTTATCGCCGAAAACCGCCTGCCCGATGCGCAGATGATGCTGGGGCATCCCTACCCGATTTGCGGAAAGGTCATCAAGGGAATCGGGATGGGCAAGAAACTTGGTTACCCTACCGCGAATATGAAAGTAAGCCCGCGCAAACTGCTTCCCGTGGAAGGGGTCTATGCCTGTGAGACTGAGATTGAAGGAAAAATGTATGACGGCATGATGTTTATCGGAACCAATCACTTTAATCCAGAGGCGGGGACTTCGGTAGAAGTAAATGTTTTCGATTTTCAGGACATCATATATGACCGCCAGATTTTCTGTTATCCCCAGACCTATATTCGGGAAAACAGATACTATGATGACACCTCGAAGTTGGTCGATCAGATTAAGTTAGATAAAGCAAATGTATTGAAGTTAAAAGATAGAGGAGTATGAAATGCCTGTAAGCAAGGAAAAGAAAGCCGAAATGATCGGCAAGTACCGTCTGCACAAGGCCGATACCGGTTCTCCGGAGGTCCAGATTGCAATACTGACGGAAGAGATCAATGCTCTGACGGAACATCTGCAGAAGCATTCCAAAGATTTTCACAGCCGCCGCGGTCTGCTCAAAAAAGTGGGGCAGCGCCGTCGCCTGCTGGATTATCTCATGGATCGCGATATCGAAAGTTATCGTCAAATCATTTCACAGCTAAATATCCGTCGATAGGGCGGGAGTCAGGAAAAAATGCATCACAAAGTGGAATTAGAAATCGGCGGGAAGACGCTGTCGATAGAAACGGGAAAAGTGGCGCTGCAAGCCAACGGCGCCGTAACAATGCGACTGGGCGACACCATGCTCTTGTCGGCGGTTTGCGCCTCCGATAAGCCGGTGGAAGGGCAGGACTATTTCCCCTTGACGGTTGATTATCGGGAAAAGACCTATGCCGCCGGAAAGATACCGGGAGGCTTTTTCAAGCGCGAGGGACGACCGACGGAGAAAGAGATTCTCTCCATGAGAATCATAGACCGTCCCATCCGCCCTCTCTTCCCGGAGAAATTTTTCAACGAAGTGCAATGCCATAACATTGTGCTTTCGTCGGATCAGGAAAATGACGCTGATGTTCTCGGGCTTACCGGCACCTCGGCGGCACTGGCTGTTTCGGATATCCCCCTGGTATCGATTATTGCCGGCGTAAGAATCGGAAGAGTTGAAGGACAACTGATCGTCTTTCCCAGTTACAGCCAACTGGAAGAATCCGACATCAATCTCACCATAGCCGGTTCGAAGGATCATATCACAATGGTAGAGGGCGGTGGCCGGGAAGTTTCCGAAAGCGAATTGATCGAGGCTCTATCCTTCGGTCATGAAAATATCAAACTGATCGTGGCACAGATCGAAGAACTTCAGAAAATAAGCGGGAAACCGAAAATGCAATTTGTGCCGCCACCGGACAACCTTGAACTTAAAAATAGGGTGGATGAAATGGCGCGCCGGCGGTTGGATGAGTATAATCGAATCGCCGATAAAGACTTGCGCCGGGACAATAAGCGCAAATTAGAGGAGGAGATTCAGGCGGCGCTGGCCGAGGCATTTCCCGAGTCTGAAAACATTATTACTAATCTTATCCATGAAATCGATTCCGAGTTGATGCGGAAAATGATAATTGAGGAAGGGCGACGCATTGACGGAAGGGGCGCGGATGATATTCGGCAGATAACCTGCGAGGTGGGAGTCCTGCCACGGACTCACGGCTCAGCTCTATTCAC
>DYGG01000005.1:49901-89998 GCA_020724775.1 Ignavibacterium sp.
GGCGCTGGTAGTCCTTACGTTGGGGACTAAAATTGATGAACAGCGTATCGAGGATCTGGAAGGGGAATCGACCAAGAGTTTCATGCTACACTACAATTTCCCATCATTTGCCACCGGTGAGGTTCGCCCCATTCGAGGTATAAGTCGTCGCGAAATCGGCCATGGCGCTCTCGCCGAGCGCGCACTTCAACCGGTGATCCCGGTGGAAGAGCGTTTTCCCTATACCATCCGAATCGTCTCGGATGTCCTGGAATCAAATGGTTCCTCCTCGATGGCTTCAGTCTGCGGCGGCTCGCTGGCGCTGATGGACGGCGGCGTGCCGATTAAGTCCGCGGTTGCCGGTGTCGCTATGGGCTTAATAAAAGAAGATGAAAAAGTTGTCGTCCTGACCGACATCCTCGGCGATGAAGACCATTTCGGAGATATGGATTTCAAAGTTGCCGGGACATCCAAAGGAGTGACCGCTTTCCAGATGGATATCAAGATGACCGGTATCGACCTGAAAACCATGGGGCTGGCTCTGGAGAGAGCCAAGGTCGCCCGTCTGTATATCCTGGACAAAATGAATGCGGTGATTTCACGTAGCCGTGAAGAACTCTCCGCCTATGCGCCGCGCATTATAACCATCAAGATTAAGGTCGACAAAATCGGCGAGGTGATAGGACCCGGAGGCAAGATGATTCGATCGATAGTTGAAGCCACCGGCGCTAAGATTGATATTGAAGATGACGGCACCGTGCTGATAGCCTCGGTCGATGGTGCGGCGGGACAAAAAGCCCTGGAAATGGTGCAGGCAATCGTTGCCGAACCGGAAATCGGAAAGGTCTATACCGGCAAAGTCAGACGGATAACGGCTTTTGGCGCATTTGTCGAGATTCTCCCCGGAACCGATGGCCTTTTGCATATTTCCGAAATCGATCATCAGCATGTCGCCCGAGTTGAAGACTATCTGAAAGTCGGAGACACGGTCGAAGTTAAAGTGATTAATATTGACCCGGAAGGCAAAATCAGGCTCTCCCGCAAAGTTTTGACAAAGTCACGATAAGCATATATGGCATCGTCTGAAGGTATCAAGTATCAGAAGACGACGCTTCCCGATGGTTTACGAATAGTATCGGAGAAAATTCCGACTATTCGTTCCATCGCTATAGGCGTCTGGATAAATGTCGGTTCTCGCGACGAGGAGAAGCATGAAGCCGGCATTTCTCATTTCATAGAGCATATGGCGTTCAAAGGGACTGCCCGTCGATCCGCCAAGGAGATCGCCTCTTTTCTGGAATCGCTGGGGGGCTCGCTGAATGCCTTTACTTCCCGGGAACAAACCTGCTACCACGCGCTGGTACTTGACGAGCATCTGGAGCAGGCTGTCGATATTCTTGCCGATATCTCTCTGAATCCCAGTCTCAGTCCGACAAATCTTGAAAAAGAAAAATCGGTTGTTATCGAAGAGATTCAGGAGGTGGAAGAGACGCCGTCGGAAAATGTCCACGAATTATTTTCGGAATCTTTCTGGAGGGGTCAGCCAATAGGCCGACCCATAATGGGCAACCGCTCCAATATCCGGCGATTAAGCCGGAGCGATTTGATAAGATTCCGAGAAAAGCATTACCGGTCACGTGAAGTCGTGATTGCGGCCGCGGGAAATGTTTCCCACAGAAGACTGGTGGAATTAGCCGGAAGTCGATTCCGCTTTGCGCGGGGAAGCAATTCTCTGGGCAGTGAAGCACGCTCGCCGGAGAAATTCCTCTTGCGACTCTTCAATAAAAAATCAAGTCAGACCCATCTCTGTCTCGGATTCCCGGGCGTTAGATTCGACGCCCCCAACCGAAATTCATTACTGGCAATCCATACCTATCTCGGAGGCGGTATGTCGTCTGTTCTATTCCAGAAAATTCGGGAAGAGAAAGGAATTGCATATTCGGTTTACACTTTTCCCGATTTCTATAAGGATAACGGACTGATCGGAGTCTATATGGCCGCTGACCGACGTCGACTCAAGGCGGCGCTGGAGATTATATTCCGGGAACTCCGCCGACTCAAGAAAGAGCGCATCTCCGAGGAACGGCTCGCCCAGGTGAAAGAGCAGATGAAAGGGAACACGACTCTCGGTTTAGAATCGGCGATTAGCCATATGATTCGGCTGGGCCGTTTCGAAATTATGGCGGAGAAATATGTGCCTCTCGGCGACACCCTGAGGGCGATAAACAAAATCACCGCCGATGACATAATCTCGATGGCGCGTCAGATTTTCACGGAAGACAGATTGACTGTGACTTTGCTTGGCTCCGCAACGGAAAATGATCTGCGCGGGCTGGACTGGTCAATCTAAAGAAATAGAGGCGGCCAATGCCTATTATCGCCTTTCATGAAGTCAGTCGAGGATTTTCCCCCGGCATTACCAGATATCCCCCCGAGCGTTTTGAACGGTTGCTTGATTATCTGCTTTCGCGCGGATTCCGCTTCTGGGGACTGAAAGACTATCTGGACCTCAACGAAACGGATGATAAACTGGCAATTACCTTTGATGACGGGTACAGGAGTCTTCTGGAGTTTGCCGTGCCGGCGCTTCGAGCCCGTCATATTCCTTTCGCCATCTTTGTTCCAGCAGGATTTGCCGGAAAGGACAATCGCTGGGACTATACTTATTTCTTCAGCAAGAAAGAACATCTGACTCCGGACGAATTGCGACAATTATCAGAATCAGGCGTAGAAATTGGCTCGCACGGGATGACCCATATCTGCCTGATCGACCTCTCCGACCGGCTGCTTCGAATCGAACTGGAGAAATCCAAGAATATCTTAGAAGACATTACCGGCAGGGAAGTGGCTTATTTGAGTTATCCCTTCGGGCGCTATAATGAGAGGGTGGAGGTACGTGCCCTGGACGCCGGGTATCTGCGAGGATTTTCCCTTGCCAGTTTCAAACGAAGCCGCCTCGGATTCAGCATTTCCCGTGAGGCGATCTATTGTCATGACACTCCGCTGGCGGTTGCGGCAAAACTGCAACCGGGAGCGCTACGGCCGCTGGAGCATCTTAAAGGGTATATTCTCAATGCCTATTCCTACGGGACTATTCTCTACAACCGAATGCTTCCCCAAGACTGGCGTCAACCGACATAAGCCAATCCGATGCTAAAATTTCTTGATAATCCGATAATATTCTTATAATTTTGTCGCTTATACTGAAACAGTCTAACAATCTTTGGCTGGTAAAATATGCAACAAAAACAGGTCCGCACCTTAAAGTACGACTTTAAAGCGATTGAACGGAAGTGGCAACAGAGATGGGAGAGTGAAGCGCTTTACAGAGCGCCCCAAATTCCCTCACGCGATAAATTCTATATGCTGGTGATGTTCGCCTATCCCTCCGGCGACATTCATATGGGTCATTTCCGAAACTACATTGTTGGAGATGCGGTCGCCCGCTACCAAATGATGTTAGGCAAAGATGTGCTGCACCCTTTCGGCTGGGACGCTTTTGGACTTCCTGCCGAAAGGGCCGCAATCCAGCGGAAACTTCATCCCGCCCAATGGACTTATAAGAATATTGAAGTTTCAAGGAATACTTTAAAGAAAACCGGTATTTCATTTGATTGGAACAGGGAAATTATCTCCTGCAGCCCGGAGTATTACAAATGGACGCAGTGGATGTTTGTCCAATTGTTCAGGAAGGGACTGGCATATCAAAAGACTGGCTGGGTTAACTGGTGTCCGGAAGACAAAACGGTACTGGCAAATGAGCAGGTAGTCAATGGCGCCTGCGAGAGATGTCATACGCCGGTGGAAAAGAAAGAACTCAAGCAATGGTATTTTAAGATTACAGACTACGCTGACCGTCTCATCGATGACCTCGACAGACTGCCGCGCTGGCCCGAAAATGTAAAACAGATGCAGAGAGAATGGATTGGCCGCTCCTACGGAGCAGAAATTGATTTCACTATAAAAGGAACCGGGGAGAAACTGCCAATTTTTACCACCAGACCAGACACTGTCTTCGGCGTTACCTATATGGCGCTCGCCCCGGAATCGCCTCTGGTGGAACGTCTTGACATGACCTCGGAGTACCGGGATAAGGTGGAAAAATACCGAAATGAGGTTCTTCTTCGCTCGGAAATTGAGCGGGCATCGGCTACTGGCGACAAAGATGGTGTCTTTACCGGACAATATGCCATTAATCCGTTCAGTGGGGAAGAGGTGCAACTCTGGGTGGCTGATTATGTGCTGGCGCATTATGGCACCGGAGCGGTCATGGCGGTCCCGGCGCACGACAGCCGTGATTTTCTATTTGCGAAGAAATATAATATACCGATGAAGATTGTCATCCATCCCGATAATCAGACCGCGCTTGACCCAATCGAAATGACCGACGCTTTTACCGAATATGGCGTTATGGTCAATTCCGGCATATTTGATGGTTCAATCGGGGAGGAGGCGATCAAGAAAGTTACTGCGTACGCCGCGGAGAAAGGATTCGGGAGGGAGAAGAAGAACTATAAATTGAGGGACTGGCTGATATCACGGCAACGATACTGGGGGGCGCCAATTCCTATAATCCATTGCCCCAAGTGCGGCCAGGTTGCGGTTCCGGAAGATGACCTGCCGGTTCTTCTGCCGGAAGTTGAGAATTATCTGCCTAAAGGGCACTCGCCCTTGGCGGATGTAAAGGAATTTATCTCTGTTAACTGCCCCCAATGCGGCGGAAAGGCGGAGCGCGACTCTGATACTATGGACACTTTTGTCTGTTCTTCTTGGTATTACCTTCGGTATCTCGATCCCGGTAACGAAAAGGAGCCTTTCTCGAGGGAGACGGCGATGCGGTGGATGCCGATCGATAAATATATCGGCGGCATTACTCATGCCACCGGACATCTGATTTATTTTAGATTCTTTCAGAAGTTTCTAAAGGATATAGGCTGGGTGCAAGATGACGAGCCGGCAAGAGAACTCTTTAATCACGGCATGGTTATGGACCCCAAAGGCGAGGTTATGTCAAAGTCAAAAGGAAATGTTATTTCGCCTATTGATGTGATGGATGAGAGAGGAATTGATATTGCCAGGCTCGGCATGTTCTTCCTTGCTCCTGCGGAGAAGGCGGTTTCCTGGTCGGAGGATGTTCTCACCGGCGTGGAGAAGTTCGTAATCAACCGCTTTTATCCGTTGGTCGGCGCCTATCGCGGTAGCAACCCCAACTTAAAGCAATACTTTAAGTTGTCCGGTCTTGATGACTATTCCAGGTCAATCTATATAAAGCTGAATCAGACTATTAAGCGGGTTTCCGAGGATTATGAACGATTACAATATAACACCGCCATTTCGGCTTTGATGGAATTGACCCGTGACTTTGACAGCGATAGAATTAAAGATGACCAATTCAATGATTATATTATAAAGAAAGCCATTCTTCTAATGGCACCTATGGCGCCGCATCTGGCGGAAGAAATGTGGCATGAGTGCGGCGAAACCGGCTCAATCTTCCGGGCTGAATGGCCCAGATATGACGACAGTGCCGTTCATTTTGACACAGTCAAGATAGCAGTGCAGGTCAACGGTAAAGTTCGCTCAGAGATTGAATTGCGACGTGATGCCTCAGAGACTGAGGCAGTAGATGCGGCCATGAGTGACCCGAGAGTGAGAGACTTCCTTGACGGAAAGAGCATTCTTAAGAAGATTTATATACCTAACAGGCTGGTTAATCTGGTTGTGAAGTAGTCCCTGTAATGGGGCGAACAGGTATGAATTGATATAATAGTTAACATAATATATCTTTTAGGACGTTCCACCCCCTCTCAAAGCGTTAGCCTTCATCGATAACTCCCAAGTCAACACAAACCTCCCCTGCTGACTGCCGATTAGGCTCGCCCCTCACAACGGAAGCAATTGAGTTTCAATTATAGTAAGAATTATCTAATCTTTTGAAAGCGTAGGCGGCAAGCCGTCTGGCTTCACGGAACCGTGTCTGCGGACCGGGGGCGCCCAGAACGACCACGGTGACCTGCTTTCCCCTGCCATCTTCGATGATCGTTGTCAGGCAGTAGTTAGATTCGGAGATATAGCCGGTCTTGCCGGCGACAATTTTGTACTTGGAGAAAACCAGTTTGTTGGTATTGATAATCCTTTTCAGCCTCTTGCGGTTGAGGACTCGGAAACTGTAGTCTTTCAAACCGGTAGTTCGGGCGATTTCAGGATATAGGGTGGCGTAGTTTATCAACCGGGCGCAATCGGCGGCCGTCGAGCTATTACGCTCGTCAAGACCGGTCGGCTCGAACATTTCCGTATCGAAAAGTCCTATATGGCGCGCCTTTTCATTCATTTTCGCAGCAAAAGCCTCAATCGAGCCGGCAACGGAACGCGCCAGGGCTCGCGCCGCACGATTATCGGAGCGAATTAGAGCGGTATGCAGAAGGTCCCGGACAGCCACGCGGTCGCCAACCCGAAAAATAGAGCGGGATGAATTGCGGGCATCATCGGAGGTAATTGTAACGACTGAATCAGGCCAATAATCATCGAGCACAACCATGGCCGTCAGAAGTTTCGAAATGGAGGCTACGGGAACCTTATTGTCGGCGTTGAAACAGTAAAGGACCTGATGCGTTTCGTTATCTATCGCAATAGCCGAACGCAAATTCAATCGAATGCCGTTACAAAGATTGCTGTCAGGCAGGTCAAACTCAAAAAACCTGACCGGTTCCAGGCTGGCAAAAGATGCCGGAGCCGTCTCAGTCCAGACAACCTTGTACGATAAGAAGAGAAGTGAGCCGGCAACCGCAAACAGAGCGGCCGATACGATGCCAATTTTTCGCCAGAGCCCTCTTCTTAGTATCTTATCCATTTTACCAATTCCGGAAAAGTGGGGCGCTTTCCGTACATCAGAATCCCGACGCGAAAGACCTTGGCCGTGACCCAGATTACCGCTATCGTTGTCAGAAGTGTAATAAGCACGCCCAGAATGGCTTCGATGACGATCGGATTGCTTAACGAAAAGGCGTCGCCGCTCAAGATATTCAGCCGCATTA
The DNA here is from genome assembly GCA_020724775.1 of Ignavibacterium sp. Classification (GTDB taxonomy): domain Bacteria; phylum Zixibacteria; class MSB-5A5; order GN15; family PGXB01; genus DYGG01. Next base: position 56,915 of record DYGG01000005.1, read on the forward strand.
TCATCATGGTTGGCGTAAAGAAAGGAATCAGCGATAGCGTAATCACCACCGGCGAATCAGGTTCCTGTATAACATACATCGCCAGAAATACCGGCAGAAGGAGCGCCATGGTTATGGGAAAGATATAATTTTGCGCCTCTTTGTCGCTGTTGCAGATAGAGCCAATAAGGGCGAAGAGTGTAGAATACATGATGTAGCCAAGTATCATGAAAATGATGAAGAAGAGGATAAAAACAGGATTGAAAACCATACCGGCGATATCGCCTCGGATGTTGAGATCGCTTCGGAAGGAATAAATCCCCACCCCGATTACTATCCAGACTGCAACCTGGGTCAGGCTCGCCATTCCCAACCCGACAATCTTCCCGGCCATCAATTGAAAGGCGGAGACCGAGGAGACCAGAACCTCCATAATGCGCGAATTTTTCTCTTCGATTACGGAGCGCATCAAGACCTGTCCATAGCCAATGGCGGTCATGAATATCAGCATTACAAAGACCAAACCGCCGATATAGATGGTCATAAAGTCGCGTTCTTTCCCTCCCGGAGACTGCTCAATAAGGGCTACTTTGCGCGTCAGGTGAAGAACGGAATCGACATCAAGATTAATATTGGATTTCTCCAGACGGAGCCCCGACAGGATATCGGAAATCACTCTTTCAAATCTGTTTGATGTACGGAAACTGAAAGACTTTGCCACCAGGATAATGCTGTCGCGGGACTCCGCGCTCTGCCCTATAATCATATAACATCGCAGGTCTTTAGATTGTATCAAGGAATCCAAGTCTCTTTTGAGCGAGAAAAGTTGCAGAGAGTCATCGGGTGATGCATTATAAATTCCGGTGACCTGGTATGCCGGAGAAGAATCATCGAGTTTATACTTTTTAATCGCTTCGGCGAACCTCTCCCCCAGTTGCTGCCCGTCCAAATCGATGATGGCAACTTTCTCTGTCCCGGCCGGCTTTTTCATTGCCAGCAAAGCAGGAACCACCATCATCAGCGCCATTATTGCCGGGGTGAGGAAAATCCCGATGAGGAAAGACTTCTTCTTGACGACTTGAGCGTACTCTCGCTTGATGACTATCCACATTTTACGCATGAGAGGCTCCTTCCGGCGCGGTAAAATCCTCCGGTTTTGCCCGTGCCACATCTATGAAGATATGGTACAGCGAAGGCTCCATCAGTTGAAATCTCTTAACCTTAACCTTCTCGGATATCTGACGCAGGACCTCCTGGCTGTCAGCAGCGGGGCTGAGACGCAGTTCGACATAGTTATTAAATTCCGTCACATTTTCAACGCCCGGAATCGCCTTTACAAAGGCGCTGTCGCCCTCCAATTCTACTTGAATACTGTTCTTCCCGAAGCGGCTCTTAACCTCAGAAAGTCGGCCATCAATGACAAGTTTTCCGCGATTTATCAGACAGATATAGTCACATAGTTTTTCCGCCTGCTCCATAACATGTGTCGAAAAGAGTATGGTCTTCCCGGCCCGTTTCTCATCAAGCAGAATCCCCTTCACCAATTCTATATTGATCGGGTCAAGCCCGGAAAACAACTCATCCAGAATAATCAGGTCAGGGTCATGGATGAGGGTGGTTATGAACTGAAGTTTCTGCTGCATGCCTTTGGAGAGTTCCTCGACCTTGCGGTTCTTGTATTCGCCCAGTGACATCTTCTCCAGCCATCCGTCTATTTTTTTCACCGCATCCTGACGGGTCAACCCCTTCATTTCGGCAAGATAGGTAATTACTTCCAGCAGTGTCATCTTCTTATAAAGACCTCGCTCCTCCGGAAGATAACCAACCCGGTCTTTGAAATCTTGATTGACCTTTTTTCCCTCGACGATTATCTCGCCGGTGTCCGGGGCGATAATATCCATTATCATTCGGATGGTAGTTGTCTTCCCGGCGCCGTTCGGTCCAAGCATACCGTATATTGCGCCCTTAGGCACGACCAGAGATAACTGGTCAACGGCAATCTTGCCGTCATACGCCTTGGTAATCTTTTCCAACCGCAAGTATTCGTTCATTGCATTCCTCAAGCGCCCTATTTAATGTCCACACACATCAGGGTCAACAAAAAAATTCAGAGGTTAAGTTTTGCCATCATCTGGCGGGCGTTCTTGACAGCCTGTCCGAGGTGGCAATTGTTAAAAAATACGAATGTCTTGTTTACCTGGCCTTCTAACTGACGAACCTTATTCTTCCATTCCTCCAGTTCCTGGTCGGAGTAATCGTAATCATACCGAAGCGCCCCTCCCTCCCACCACTGAGAAGCGTTCCGACCATGAAGTCGTAAATAGGCAGTATCGGAGGAAATCTTCAGTTCCGGTTTCAATAGACCCGGCAGTTGCGGCTCATCTACTGAGACATATGGTACCCGCGCCGATTTGAGCGCTTTGAATGTGTCGGGATTATCCCAACTACTATGGCGAAATTCGACAAAAAACGTGTCTGGAGGAAAGTCCTGCGAGCATTCGGCAATATACTTAAGATTTGACAGGCTGTATTTGAAGGAATAAGGAAATTGCGCCAGCACTCCTTTGAGTTTACCGGAATCCCGCATCGGTTTCAAGCACTCCAGAAACGGCTGGCGGGCGTCATCCCTTTCACGACGTTTATGAGTGTATTTTTCGGGGGTCTTGACTATGAACTCGAATTCAGCAGGAGTCTTGCGGTCGATATTCGCCATTACCGCCGGATGGGGAATCCGATAATACGTGGAATTGATTTCCACGGCTGGGAAGAACTTCATATAGTGGTCGAGCATCTTCCCTTTTTCAATTTGTTCCGGATAGAAATTGCCGCGCCAGTCTTCAAAACTGTACCCTGATGTTCCCACTCTTATTATCATATTACCGAAATACTAAATTATGCTACGTGAAAAGTAAAGTATAGATTCATCGGTTTCACTTTTTTTTGCTTCTCTGGAAGCGGACTCTTGCGCAGCCGCGGCAGACCCATTTCCGCTGCTTATGAAAGGAGTGCTTCAGTTCTTTCATCGGACGGCGACAGCGGGGACAAATCATTTAAGATAATGGAGAAAATCGGTTAAGAGGAAATCGACTCTTCCTATTAGAGTTGACATACGTGACATTACGGTATAACCAAAGGTCGCCCCGAAGAAAATCATCATGAAGTATGTCCCAATCTTCGCAAAACTACCCAGAAAACCTTTGTGCTCGCGGCTGAAGTAGAAGTACGCCAGTGTTGACAATAACCCGACCAGGACAACTAGCCCGGAGAAATTAAACTGCCCACCGGCTGTTACTAAGGGCTGAATGGAATTAGAAACCTGGCGAAGGGTGCGTTCATAGAGCATCGCTGGAATAGCGGAGCCGGCGCCGGCGCCTATCATCAGGGCAAGAGGAATCCGGGATAGCCACCCCAATCGTCGGCTGAACCGGCTGAACATCATAAGACCAAGAAGTAAAGGTACTATCAAGAGCAACTGTCCGTGACTGAAAAGTGGATACACCAATTTATCCAGAATGGCGGTTTGCCAGAATGTGACCAAGGCATAACCGATTGACAGACCAATGAGCAGCGACTCGGCGAATTTGTAAACCGGATTGTCCCGGTAGAGGAAGGAATAAATTGCCAGAGTAAGAAGTCCGGCGGCAACAGCGCCCCAGTCCATCTACTTCCCCCCTTTCCGTCGTTTGAAATAGGCGATATTTCCGGCAATCACCAGCAGAACAATAAAGATATGCGCCGCAGTCTGCGAGAGCAGAGCCCGATTCGCCTTGCCCGGCAAGCCAAGGATTCCCTCGTATTCGGCGGCGCCGACAATCCCCCCTACCGCGGAGTAGAGTTGGCCTGAACTCAGGTATGGGTCATAAGTTGTAATCATGGCGGCGGTAAAACCTCCAAGAATCGTCAGACCATGTTTCTTGCCGGTATATTCGATCCATTGCACCGTCCGGTCGCCGTCCGCCAGAGATATGACTGCCGCAATCTGCCGATAGTTTTCGACACCGCTCATCAGCGGAATCTCTGCCAGATAATTGCCGAGATAATCCTGAGGAAACACCTGTCTGATAGACTCGCCCATGCCCAGTATGGCAGAGATATGTTGCGGCTTGAAACCAAGAAAGACATAATCTTCACCGTATTTCTTGCCATACTCAGCCGCAAGTTTATTCAATGTCTGGTATCCGATAGCGGTTCCCTCGGCAAATAGAGACATCCCAATTACCCGTTGATTCCTGCTGAAAAGATGGCGGAGAATTATATAACTGATCGGCTGGATTTCGGGGAGTGAGGATGCCTCGTGGTCAAAGGAAACAATGACCATAGAAGATGGCGGAAGACTTTCAATTAAGTCATATGACTTTTGCACAGAAGGTGAGGTCGGGATTCTCCATTTAAGAGTGATTATATATGAAACAACAATCACTGCAAAGAGCGACGCAAATATGGTCCAGCGGATTTTCTGATTATTCATCACTGACCTCTCAAGTAGGTCCTTTCCAGGCCGAGGATGACACGGAGCGCGGTGGTCATCGAGCCTAGACCGATGCCGATTAATATTGCTCTCCGGGCGGCCATAGAAGGATAGTCCTGAATCCAGTAGGTCAGTTCGGGTATTGTATCGGAGAGGTATGCCATAATCGGCATTCTACCGAGGAGGACAATCAGTGCGGCGACGAGCAGAATTGTGGCTTGCAGGTTTCTGGCGCGAAAACCGCGAAAGGAAGCCGATGCCACAAAAAACGCCAGAAGAGAAAACACGGTTGCCTGCATCGGGGCTTGCAGGTTGTCGAATGTCCAGAGAAAGGGGGAGCCGATTTTGGTGCCCCCGATGATAGCCAAAAGCGGCATACTAATCAGAGCCAAAAGGCTGACAGTCTTAAAGGGACGCTCCTTTCCGCGCCGAATCGCTCTCATACTGTTGTTCATGAAAGCAGCAACTCCGACAAAGAGCGTAAAGGCAAAGATAATCTGCCACCAGTCATTGACCTGATTAAACATGGCACGGGCAACTGGATGCGCCGAAAAGTACTGCAGAAACATTATCAATCCGGCGACAAGGCAAACTATAAGAGGAATGCGGGAAGACATCAAAATTTCCACCAGTCAGAGGAAGGATTCAGGGTTGACCAGATAACGGCAACCAGCACGAAAACGGCAATAAGCAACTTGAGGATATCCTGAGCCTTTACGGTGGAGAGAATAACCCTGTCATTGGTGAGATACCCGGAAGCGGCAAATAGTTCCTCCCCTATCAGCGTGTAATCACAGGCAACAATGAAAAAAGCCAGTTGTATAGTAGAATCGGTTCCGGCGATCTGAATGGCGCCGATGGCATTGCCGGTTTCCGCCATAATCAGCGATTCCGCTTCAAATGTACCAAGAAGAAAGACCGATGCAGGTCGGGTGCGGCTAATGATGCCGTCAACCGCAGCAGCGTAACCGAACTGTGACGATGAGATATAGAAAATGTCATCGGGATTGTACCGGTCAGGATAACCGGCTTTGATATAACCTTCTTTTACCACTTCCTGGGCGACAGCCATAATCACGGGGTCATGGGTGGGATATATCAGACGGCAATCATAGGAGGCGGTTTTCTCGGCAACATTGGAGAGGATATTCATGGAGGCTATGGTGGTCGGTCGCTGTATGTCGCCACCATATCCGGGCGTGAAGACGATAGCCGTCCCCATCTCGGTGGCGCGGCCCACGGCTTCCTCAACCGCTTTAAGCCCCGGAATTTCCCGGATAAACAAATGCTTCTTCCTGCCGATTACCCAGACGGCATATAGCACTGCCGCTATGGAAACCAGAGAAGCAATCAGAGCCGGAAGGGTTCTTCTGTCGAACCAGGCTGTTTCCGTCTGAGGACTATCAGCGGCAATTATCGGCGATGCTATCAGAAAGGAACTAAGCGGCAGAATGACAGCAAACAAAACTATCAATCTGAGCGACGACGTTCTCATAGTTGATATTAAATTTTCTCCGGCAGGCAAAATCAACAAAAAGTTTAACTTGACATTGAGGTCAGCGCCTTTTATTTGATAGGCTATTATGAAAAGCATATCTATTTCTTTCGCAATATTGGCGCTGTTGCTTCTGCTTCAATGCGGAGGCGGCAAGACCGACGGAGTCGTCATTGAATGGTGGCAATTCTGGACCGACCCGGCAATAAAACCAACTATTGAAAAAATGATTGCTGATTACGAAGCGGCGAATCCGGGCGTTAAAATCAATATTACCGACTTAACCTGGGCGAATGGACATGAAAAAATCGTTATCGCTTTTTCATCGGGTACGGCGCCCGATATAGTAGAATTGGGATCGGATTGGATTTGGGAGTTCGCTTCAACCGGTCAGATTGCACCGATAACCGATGAAGTAGTGAAGGACACGTCCCTCTTCCATGGCTGGACGCCGGCGACTCTGGACAGTCAGATTTACGCTTTCCCCTGGATTCTGGGTACGAGGGTGCTTTTTGTCAACAATGCGCTCTCAACCAGAGCCGGACTGAAAGACAAATATGTCCCCGCCAACTGGGAACAGATGAAACTCCTCTGTTACAAGATTGATTCGCTGGGTGAGGATATCTATGGTTTTGGCGCAAACGCCGCCGAAAAACATACTTTGTATAAGAAATTTCTCCCGTTCTACTGGTCTACCGGGGGGAGAATAATCAGCGAAGATGGCAAATATGCCGTAATTTCCAGTGATAGGTGTTATCAGGCTTTGAAATTTTATAAGGAACTGTCCGACAGTTGTGGCATGATTGACACTCAGAGACGACTGGAAGATGCTTTTCTTGCCGGAAAAGTCGGCGTTATCATATCCGGCGACTGGCTCCTCAAGAGAATTAAAAGGGGAAATATAAATATTGATTTTGTCACTTCACTGATACCCGGACCGGAATATCCCGGGAAATCGTTTGTGGGCGGGGAATATCTGGCGGTAAGCAGTAAATCACCGCATCAAAGAGAGGCTATACGCTTTATCAAATATCTCACTTCAAAAGAGAATCAGATACTTTTCTGCAAGACAAACTACTCCGCAAATCCGTCGCATAAAGAAGCGGCTCTTGACCCGTTTTTCAAGGATGATCCCAACCTCATGACCTTCGTTTCGCAACTGCGTCTATCCGAATTTCCTCCGCCGGACCCGCAGTGGGTTTATATCGAGGATATTATCGAGACCATGCTGGAGGAAATTCTGTTTAAGAATGCGCCCATGGTGGAGACACTGTATGAAGCGCGCAATAAAATCCAGAAATTAATTGACAGCAAATGAAGAGGCAGATCCTCGCCGGTAATTTCCTTGCCTCGCCCTGGATTGTGACCTTCCTGGCTTTCTGGCTTTTTCCTTTGTTCTATTCGTTCTTCCTCGGATTTACCGATTTCCGCTTAATGCGCCCCGATTATAACTGGGTCGGATGGGAGAATTACATAAACCTGTTCCGGGACAAAGCCTTTATCGAGGCGCTGATAAACACTTTCATTTTTGTCATCGGCACGATTCCGTTTACGACCGTCATCGCGCTGATTCTGGCGCTTCTGGTAGAAAAAAAGATTCCCGGTCAGGCGCTCTTTCGCTCCGGATATTTTGTACCGTCGATTACTTCAATGGTTGTCATCGCGCTTGTCTTCACCAATCTCTATTCACGCGACGGTTATCTCTTCCTGCTGGCTAAGATGCTGGGGATGCATCCTCCCGAAAACGGCTTTCTTCTTTCCAGCAAAACGGCGCTGCTATCCATCATGGCGATGGATATTTGGATGTCGGTAGGTTATTACATGTTGATATTTCTAGCCGGGCTGAAGGCGATACCGGAAGAGTTGTATGAAGCGGCATCGGTTGCCGGAGCCAGCGGCCGTCAGAAGTTCCTGCATATTACTCTACCGCTACTGAATCCGGTCACTGTCTTTGTCATAGTTATAAACAGTATAAAATCATTTCAGGTTTTTACTGAGATTTATGTCATGACCAAAGGGAAATATGGCACATCCAGCGCCGTCTACTTCATATATGAATCCGGATTAAACCGTTTTGAATTCGGTTATGCTTCCGCCGCCGCTTATCTGCTTTTCGTCATTATTGCCATATTCTCTATCCTGCAATTGGGGCTGATGCAAAGGAAACACTATTGAAAGCGGTTCGACTCATTGCTCTTTCTCTCGTGCTGGCGCTGATGATATTTCCGCTTCTCTGGATGTTTCGCGTTTCTCTGATGCCGCCCGGCGCGGGCTTATCCCTGGAAGAACTGATTTCCCCGGCGTTGTCGCTTCTTCCCTATCAGGATATCCTGACTTCGGGCAAGATGGCTCTATTTTTTTTCAATTCCCTTCTGGTTGGGGTTGTTGTCACCGTCGCTAACATTCTTTTTTGTTTTCTCTCAGGATACGCTTTTGCGCGACATCCGTTCCCGGGACGCCGTTTCTGGTTCTACTCGGTTCTATTTGTCTTAATGATACCATCACATATTGTCATTGTGCCGCTCTATATAATGCTTCACAAATTGGGAATGTACGATACCTACTGGGCGCTGATTCTCCCCTTCGCTGTAAATCCTATCGGAATCTTTTTGGTGCGGCAGTACCTGGAGACCTTGCCGACATCAATGGAAGAAGCGGCACGAATAGATGGAGCATCGGAATTGCAGATAATTTTCAAAGTTGTTATGCCCCTCTGTAAGCCGGCTTTGGCCGTGCTGGCGATTCAGGTCTTTTTGACCAACTGGAATTCCTTCTTATTTCCCCTCATATTTACCAGTTCCGAATCGGTGCGGACCCTTCCGGTAGCGTTGGCTCTATATCAGGGACATCAGGCGATCGATTGGTCTCATCTGATGGCCGGTTCCTCGCTGGCGGTTATTCCTGTACTGGCAGTGTTTTTAGTTTTCCAAAGGCAGATAGTTTCCGGCATTACTGCCGGCGCCGTGCGTCAATAAATCTGCTTTTTATTCTTGACAGCGGAAAGTAAATTCCGTTATTTTGGCGACTGAACAGCGACTGAGAAAACAGAGAATTTATCAGGAGGATATATGATTGGAAAAATTTTAGTATCGTTTCTGCTCTCAGCGTTACTTCTGCTGGCAGGATGCGCCAGCAAAGGGTATGTGGATAAGAAAATGGCTGAGATGCAGGCCCAGGTCAGCACGGACGTGAGCAGTATTAAGTCTCAGACCGACAGCAACAGTGATGAAATAAAGAAGATGCAGGCGCTGACCACAGAGTTATCCGGTAAAGCCGATATGGCATTGAACAAGGCTAAAGGTTTCGAGGATTATCAGGTAATCTGGGAAGGAATCGTAAACTTTGATTATGACAGCCATGAATTGACCCAGATAGCCCAAGACAATCTGGATGCGCTGGGACAGAAGATGGCGGATAATCCCCGCTCCATTCTTGAAATCGCCGGTCACACTGACCGCACCGGCTCCGCCAAGTACAACTTTCAACTCGGGCTTCGACGCTCTGAGTCGGTCAAAACATTTCTGGCTGACAAGTATGGAGTAGCCCTCTACCGGATGTTTATAGTCAGTTTTGGAGAGAATAAGCCGGTTGCCATGCCTGATGAAGCGAACTCCAATGCTAAGAACCGCCGCGTTGTGCTTAAACTCTGGGGACCGATTTAAGGCATTTAGCGGTTTTGAAATATGGATAGGGGTCGACTCGCTGTCGGCCCTTCTTTATTTTCTCCCTAAGATGTCAACGGAGATTAAGTTCAATACCGGCTGTCTCAAAGCGAGCCCGCACCCGCACGGTATCCGGGTAAGAGATTGAGGCTTCCGAGAAACGGAAGGGTCTCAGCGCTCCGGCGTCGAATATTCCATTCTGATTTTCGTCAAGAAATGCCGAGAGCAGGTACTTTCCCGGAGGAAGTTGATAATTAAAAGTGCCCGGTGCCGCCCGGTATCGCCATACACCGCTTTCGCCGGCCGACTGAAAACTGAGACATATTTGATTTGACCTGGAAGATGCGCCGCTGTCCAGCGATACTGTCCCGGAGACGGCGCCAAGGGAATCATTATCATATGTTGTAAAGGTATAGGCAAGAACCGTATCCCCAGCACTATTGCCAGCCAAATCTGAAATTTCAGAGAGATTTACCCTGAGCAGATATATCTCGCCCCACGCCATATCCGACGTCGCAAGCGTCAACAGGAAGGGATTATCGGTATGACGGTCCGTTTTCACGGATGATGAATCGCTCGTTTTTAGAACGGTTACGGTGCTCTCTGTCAATTTCCCTATGTCTACCGGCTCCGAGAAGGTCAGTTGCAGCAGGCTGTCGTCCGGGAAGATATACATATTCTTATGCGAAAATTCTTCGAGCCTCGGTGACGTCACATCCGGCTCCAGCCGGAATTCCAGATGGGCGCTTTCCAGAACTACCGTGTCGGGCTGGGATATATCCTTGAGCCGAAGTATCATCTTGTATCCGGAAGACGTTAAACCCCTGAAGTAAAGGCTGAAGTTTGCCGCCGAGTCTTTGCCTTCGGGCAAAATGCCCTCAACTTGTAATGTATCACCTGAGATCAGTTCCGTCAGGAATGCATTTATCGATTCATTAAGTTCCTTGCCGTAGTTCAAGGGGCGCGAAAGCCGCACTCTTACCAGTCTGTTTTCAGTCAATGTAATCGATTGAATGGAAAAGCCGGAAGTATCGGTCTTGCTGAGGGTGAATGGCAGTTCGGCAGCCGTAAGGCCGGAGTCAATATTTACGAAGCGATCGGGAATACCAAAAGGCTCATCCGGAAAGTCAAAATAAAGATTCTTATTCTTATCCTGGAAGGCGAAGGGGAAGTATCTCCCGGCCGGAAGATAGTCTATCAAGAATTCCCCGTCGTTTCCGGTTTGAGTGAGAAAAGGGGGTATAATAGAATCGCCCTTAACTATCGACGCAACCTGAAAAGTATCGTAAACGGCAACAGTGACACCGGAAACAGGCTTGCCATTCTGAAATACCATACCGCTCACTTTTCCCCGGTCTATACTTTCTCCCGTGGAAAAAGCGAATTGATGAGATTTCTCCATACGGTTGTTGCGTAAGTCGGCAACTCCTGAGCCGATATTGACCACATAGGTGGTATTGGGGGTAAAGTCATGCGGTAGTTTCATTATAAGTGTCCGGTTCTGCCATTTGTATCTCAGTTTTCCCTCCATATGCGGAGAAATGAAAATCGCCCCCTCTATGCTCTTGGTATTAATCTTTTCAGAGAATTCGACCGATATTTCGTCGCCTGCCGGGACCGCTACCGCCTCGGTCCGGGGATTGGTATTAAGAATTGTCGGTCCGGTTTTATCGACAGGACCGCCGGGAGGCGGTTCGATTTTGGCGCAATGGAGTAGGAACGCAGATACTGCCAGAGCGAGCAATAATCGCAATGCTTGCATCATTCGCTCAGTTTTTTTCGTAGCTGTTCATTATTACCGTCAAGTTCCAGCGCTTTCTGCCAGTATTTACGAGCGTTTTCAGTATCACCCAGCGCTTTGTAAGCATCGCCCAGGTGGTCGAATACAACCGGATCATCGGTAATAACTTCCGCGGCCCGTTTCAATTCTCTCAGGGCGCCAGAATAGTCGCCAGATTTGTACAGCACCCAGCCATAACTGTCAATGTAGGCGCCGTTGTCGGGCATTATTTCTAAAGCCTTCAAAATGAGTCGCCGGGCATAATCGAGCCTCTCCCCCTTTTCCGCCAGCATATATCCGAGATAATTGAGAGACTGACTGTGATCCGGCTGGATTTCCAGAATAGACTCAAAGGTCAAGACTGACCGCTCAAAAAGTCGCCTCCGTTCCAGTGCCGAGCCGAGCATGAACATCATCCGCAAGGAATCATCGGTGCTGCGCATATATTTCAGCGAATTTTCGTAAGTGGCGACTTCCAGGTCGAGCGAGTCCATTTGCTGGTAAGTCATCCCGAGATTGAGCCAGCCGTCGGCAATCGAATCAGCCAAGATGGTGACCCGGGTAAAGTGAGATACCGCCCGGGGGAAATCGTCGCCAAGATAAGCAATCCTTCCGGCGTAGTAATGATTGACCGGATTTTCATCGCCTGATGCGAGCAATTCGGCGAAAATGGAATCGGCAAGCGCCAAACTATCGGTGGTGAAATACAGAATGGCGAGCCTTCTGACAGCGTTGCGGTCCTGTGGAGCCAGAGAAATTACTGTCTTGGCAGCCGCTATCGCCTTATCAAATTCATTATCTTCCTGATAAAACCCAAGAAGCCGATTATGTATCAAGGCATTGTTAGGAGAAAGGCGGGCGGCGATTTCGAGGTTCTGCTTGGCCTGAGCCCGATTTCCCTCCTCCTCGCAGATTACGGACAGTCCGAGATAGGAGCGGATATTGGCTTCGCTGGAATCCATATCGATAGATATCTGGTAATTCTCCTTGGCTCGGACGATATTTCCCAGGCGAAGATAAAGGTTTCCAATTTCTTGAAAAATCCTTGCGCTGGGATAATAGAAGGAAATTCTTTCAAATGCCCAAACAGCCGAATCAAGGGCCTCCATCTCCTGGTAATATGCGGCAAGCATATTCAAGGCGGAAACATTGGCGGTATCGAGCCGGGCGGTCTCAAGATATGCCATCTTTGCCGAATCGTGAAGACCGAGCGCCCGATAGGCATCGGCAATTAGCAGCCAGACCTCAGAACCTTTGGGGTCAATGAATTCGGTTTCGCTGAGCGCTTCCCGGTAATTTCCCAGTTTGAAAAGCGACAGGGCGTAAGAATATTGAAGCACCGATGATTCGGGGTAGTACTTGAGCGCTTCGGCGTACTGACGGCTGGCAAGAGGGATTTCGCCCAGCAACTCCAATATGGTGGCGTTGGTGTAATGAGTGTATGCCTGGCGATTGAGTATTTCAGGCGGCACCGCGACCTTTTCAACCGCCGCCTCTTCTGTTATTTTCACGCCAGGTTTGCCGCAACCTGACATCATAAGCAGGCTGACAGCAAGTCCCATAATTCTTAAGGCTCTCATAAAATAATTATATGATGATGGACCGTAAAAGATGGCCCCATCAGGTCCTCAATCGCAGATATTTTCTCTTCCCGACTTTTACCAGCATCCCGTCGCTGAGCGGAACTTCGTGATTGTCATCGGTAACTTTAGCCTGATTAAGATAGACGCCGCCGGCGGCAATCAGCCTTCTGGCTTCACTATTGGAGGATACCAGACCGGAGTCGGTCAGGAGTCGAACTATCCAGACCTTGCCGTCGTATTTCCTGCAGTCATATTCCGGGATTTCATCCGGAATCTCCTTGCGAGAAAAAACTTTCTCAAATTCTTCCCTGGCTTCTTTCGCGGCGTCGGCGCTATGATACATCCGCACCAAAGTTTCCCCGAGCATCTTTTTCAGATTCATCGGATTCTCCGCGCTGTTTTCCAGGGAGACCTTTACCCGGCTCAATTCGTTCCGGCTCAAATCGGTGGTCAATTCAAAGTAAGAATAAATCAAATTGTCCGGTATCGACATAACCTTCCCGAATATCTCAGATGCCGATTCATCGATTCCGATATAATTGCCCAGCGACTTTGACATACGATTCTGCCCGTCCAGTCCCACCAGCACCGGCAGAGTCAAGACCATTTGCGGGCGAACGCCATAATCAAGTTGAATCTCCCGCCCGGTTAAGAGATTAAACTTCTGCTCGGTAGCCCCTATTTCGACATCGGCTTTAATCGCGACAGAATCATATGCCTGCATCAGGGGATAAAACATTTCGTGAATCGAGATAGGGTTTCCTGACCGGTAACGTTTCTCAAAATCATCTCGTTCCAGCATCCGCGCCACGGTAAATTTGGAAGCCAGTTCCATTATCTCCTTGAAAGACATCTTCGAAAACCATTCGCCGTTGTAATGCACTTCCGTTGCCGCTTTATCCAATATCTTGAAAAACTGCTTCTGGTAGGTCACAGCGTTGGCACGGATGGTCTCATATGACAACTGTGGCCGAGTGGCCGACCGTCCGGAGGGGTCGCCGACCAGTCCGGTATAATCACCGATTATCAGAATTATTTTATGCCCCAACTCTTGAAACTGTTTTAATTTGCGGATGCCGACGGTATGGCCGATATGGATGTCCGGGGCAGTGGGGTCAAAGCCCTGCTTAATTCTAAGGGGGACATTATCTTCTATCGCCTTTTTAAGGCGTTCCTTGAACTCTGCCTCGGGAATTATCTCCACCGCGCCACGGGAGATAGTCTCCCATTGCCTAGCAAATTCTTTGTTTGTGTCCGTATTCAATTCCGGCAAACCTCTTTCTCTCAGGCTCTTGATCCTTAATACAGCCTTTTGCAACAATAATTAACGGTAACCTCAAACGCAACAGTAAAAATTCCAGGACACCTCTTTTGCCGTTGTCGTTGTATAACTCTTCAGACAGATTATAATTCGGCAGTTTTTTCTTGACTTGGAGCCGAAAAGGAGAGATTTATAGAAGATATGCCAAGAGACACGATTAAAAGAATTACCGATTTCATCGGCAAGCGCAAAGCGCTTCTTATACTGGCGGCTCTGACCGCAGTATTCCTGCTTATCGTCCTTTACCGAACATATGTGGTTTATCAAAAGGATCTCCCCTCTTTTGAAAGTCTTCATAATATCGAGCCGTCACTGAAAACGAAGATCTACGCATCCGACGGCACCCTGCTGCAGGAATATTTCAATGAGAATCGGGTTCTGACACCGTACAATGAAATTCCTGAAAAAATGGTGAATATGCTTCTGGCGGTCGAAGACCGCGACTTTTTCAATCATTGGGGAATAAATTTCCCCCGCCTTGTCAAGGCGCTGTTTATCAATGTGACGCAATGGCGGGTGGCACAAGGAGCCTCGACCTTGACCCAGCAATTGGCCCGTATGCTCTTTTTGAATCGCAAAAAAACAGTCGAGCGCAAAATCAAGGAAGCCCTTACGGCGATTAAATTGGAGCGGACCTATTCCAAGGAAGAGATACTTCAGATGTATCTCAATCAGTATTACTTTGGAAGGGGGGCATATGGCATTGCGGCCGCGGCCCGCGCCTATTTTGACAAATCGGTTGGTGAGTTGAATATAAATGACTGCGCTTTACTGGTAGGGCTCCTGAAAGCCCCCAGCCGGTATTCGATATTCGACTCCACCGAGCAAGCGGTAAGAATCAGGAATTCATCCCTATATTCATTCTATGCCTGGGGCAAAATATCGCGGACGGAATATGACTCCTTAAGAAATCTTCCTCTGGAAGTGAAGATGCCAAGCGAGGAAACGGGACGGGCGCCGTACTTCACGGAAATGGTGCGTCAGTATCTGCTTGAGAAATATGGGGAAAACCAGCTTTACTCCGGCGGACTCCGAGTTATAACATCGTTAAACTGGGACCTGCAGGAAAAAGCGGAAAAGGAGATGAAAAGGAAGTTAGATGACTTGCAGGCATTCTATGAGCGCAATTATTCTATTAACAATCCTGCTTATACGATAGAAGTCCCCGACCCAGATTCGGGCTACCAGTCAACCAAGCGAATTTACAAACAGATTCAAGGGGCGGCGGTGTCGATTGAAAACGAGACCGGGAATATAATTGTCCTTATAGGCGGCAAGTCGTTTGAGACAAGCAAATTCAATCGGGCGGTGCAGGGGTTGCGCCAGCCGGGGTCAGCGTTCAAGCCATTTGTCTATACCGCCGCCATGGATAATGGATACCACCCCAGTGATATTCTTTACGATAATTCCATCGTTTTGAAAATACCGGGCGCAAAGGAGTGGCGGCCGCAAAATTTCGACAATGAATTCATGGGCGAGATGACTCTCCGGGACGGTTTGCGTCTCTCCAGAAATCTTATCGCCATTAAGTTACTGCTTAAAGTCAGCCCGGAGCAGGCGATTTTCTACGCTAACAGGATGGGTATCAACACCCCCCTTCAGGCGGTGCCGTCGCTGGCAATCGGTACCAGCGAGGTAAGGCTGGTGGAATTGACCTCCGCCTACTCGGTCTTTCCCAATCACGGTATTAAAGCGCCTTACCGGTATATTCTGAAAGTGATTGACCGCTATGGAAACGTCTTGGAAGATAATTCCAACGCGCAGAAGGAGGAGGTTTTGTCGGCGCCGACCGCTTATATAATGGTAAATATGATGCAATCGGTCATTGAGAACGGCACCGGACGGGCGGCGCGCTGGCTCGGTTTCACCCGCCCTGCCGCCGGCAAGACCGGAACATCGGACGCCTTCTGCGACAACTGGTTTATCGGCTTCACACCGCAGATTACTACCGGCGTCTGGGTAGGCTTTGATGACAAGACTTCTATTGGCAAAAATCAAACCGGTGGCGCCAATGCTCTTCCTGTCTGGACCGCTATTATGAAAGCGGCGCATGACACCCTGCCAATTGTCGATTTCGAGGTCCCGGAGGGGGTTGTATTCCTGGATGTTTGCCTCAACTCCGGAAAACTGGCAACCAATCGCTGTATTGAAGTTCGTCGTGAAGTTTTCAAAGCGTCCGATACTCCGACAGAAACCTGCCCGGTTCACCCGTCCAAAGGGCTTTATGTAGGTCCGTCGGTCAAAGACAACTTTCTTATTCCTGAAGATAGCGCCGACATTTATCATTTTTGACAGGCGCTTATCCCCTTACCATCCTCGTCGGTCAGTTAGTTCTTGACAGCAAAATCCGGGCGATATATTATTGGCAGACTGCCGGAGTGGTGAAACTGGTAGACGCAGAGGACTCAAAATCCTCCGATGGCAACATCATGTCGGTTCGATTCCGACCTCCGGCATCTTGAAAAATACCGATGGATTATCCCCTTAGATTCTTCCTTCCGAGTTCTCATTGTCATAAATGGGTCGATTTGTCGCTTTTGTTTTATCCTCAAAATACCGGGGTTAAAGGAACTTTTGCCGAATACGGAATGTTACACCAAATATCGACTCATTTAGTCAACGTTCTGTCTTATCTAAATCATAGGAGGATTCAATGCACCGAGGAGTGAGATTGCTCGGAGTATTTCTGTTGCCAGTGGTTCTTATCGCTGTCTTCACCAACAGCGCCGTTGCGGTGATACACCATATCAGCATCGGCAATTTCTTCTTCAGCCCCACTAACACCACCGTTAATCCGGGAGATACCGTTCGCTGGACTATGACAGGCGGTATTATCCATACCACCACCTCTGATATCGGCTCTCCCAAGAGTTGGAACTCGGGGGATATGTCGGTGAGCGACACATATGATGTTGTCTTCACCGCCGGCGATGGTCCCGGTCCTTTTCCTTACCATTGCGCCTATCATCCGACAATGGTGGACACGATATTTATGGCGCCGGCGCCGGCCGATTCTACGGTCTTTGTCTTCCTTATGAATGAAGCCCAGTCAAACTCCTGCGCCGGAACCGGCAGCCCGGCCACCGGTTTTGGAGTCGCTGTCCTCAACAGCGATTCGACACAACTTTCGTTCCATATTGTCCATAATGTGGCTGGGGCGGTTGATGCGCATGTTCATCTGGGCGCTCCCTGCGTTGAAGGAGGGATAGTCTTTCCATTTTCTTCTCCGGCGAGCCCGATTGTAGAGAACTGGGCATTAACGCCTACCGATGTCGCCAATCTCTTTGCAGGCAATCTCTATGTGAATGTCCACTCACCGTCATTTCCTGCCGGTGAAATCCGGGGACAGATTGTCCCGACCGAAGTCAGATTTTTGTTCACCCTTGATGAAGCGCAGGCTAACGGCGGAGCCGGAACCGGCAGTTTTGCCAATGGACTTGCCATCGGATTGCTCAATGCCAACGGCAAAGAACTATCTACAACTATCAGGCACGATATTGTCTCTCCGGCGGATGCGCATATTCATATCGGCGCCCCCGGTGTTGAGGGAGGAATCAAGTTTGGGTTCAGCAGTCCGGTCAGCCCGATATCCGGAACCTGGACGCTCGGCAAATCGGATATTATTGACCTTCTGTCAGGAAATCTCTATGTCAATGTTCATTCGACGGCCTTTCCGGCGGGAGAAATCAGGGGGCAATATGTTAACTCTGACATCGTATTTACATCAAGGCTTGATGAGGAACAGTCCGGCAATACCGGCAGTCCGGCTACCGGGTTCAGCACCCTGGTTTTGAAAACAGACCCATACAAACCGATGCAACTCGACATATATTGCGAGCATAATGTCAGCAGTCCGGTCGATGCCCATATTCATCTGGGCGCTCCGGGGGTGGACGGTCTGATTCAGTTTGCTTTTAGCAGCCCGGTCAGCCCTATTTCCGATTCCTGGCTCCTCAATAACAGCGATTTGACAAATCTCCTTAATGGCAACCTCTATATCAACATACATTCGACCACATTCCCGGCCGGCGAAATACGGGGACAATACACCTTGACTGATTCGCAAGCGATTAAATTCTATCTGGATGACAATCAGGCAAACAATTGCCTCGGCACCGGCAGTTCCGCGCTGGGAACCGGGATGGTAGTGCTAAAACCGGGTGGGCGTGAAATGACGGTTTCGCTGACTCATAATGTATCCAGCCCGGTGGATGGCCATATACATCTGGGAGGTACGTGCATAACCGGCGGTATATTATTTGGATTTACCAGTCCCATAAGCCCGATTAAGGATGTCTGGTACCTGACTCCGCTCGATATTATAGACCTAATGCAGAAGGAACTTTATGCCAATGTCCATTCAGCAGCATTCCCGGCCGAAGAGATCCGCGGGCAAATAGTTCCGCCGACTTTTCGCTGCGGCGATGCCAACGGAAACGGTTCGATAAATATCTTGGATGCCACCTTCATAATTGCTTATCTGTTCAAGGGCGTTCCGGAACCGGTTCCGCTGCAGTCGGCAAACGTAAATAACACCGGCGGAATAAACATTCTCGATGCCACTTATCTGATAAGTTATCTCTTCAAGGGAGGACCCAACCCCAACTGTCCTTGAATTCAAGAAGAGTTAAACCAGAAGGAAGAACTGTCCGGCTCTTCCTTTTTTTATTTATTTGTCATAAGCCAGTATAATTCCTATCTTTTATCAAATTTGCAGGATAGGACTATATGCTTAAAACTGGCATTTTGACAATAATGGCGGCATTCTTTCTGACTTCCCTGGATGCCATCGGATGCACCAGCCTTCTGGTAACCGCCGGCGCCTCGGCGGACGGCTCCACTATGATTACTTACACCTGCGACGGTGAATTTCATCCGCATCTGGAATATCTTCCTGCCCAAAAGCATGCCGTTGGCGATTCCCTCGAAATCCTTGACTGGCACGGAACTAAGAAGGGCAAGATTCTGCAGGTTCGTCATACTTACGCTGTCGTCGGAATGATGAATGATCATCAACTGGCTATCAGTGAAACTACCTTTGACGGCCGTCCGGAACTTGAAAACAAGGAAGGGATGCTGAATTATTTTGACCTGATTGTCCTGGCGCTGCAGAGGGCGAAGACTGCCCGCGAAGCCATTATGGTTATGACGCATTTGGCAGACGAATACGGTTACGGGGCTACCGGCGAAACCTTTTCCATCGCTGACACTAAAGAAGTCTGGATAATGGAATTGATTGGATTGGGACCGGGAAGGAAAGGAGCCGTCTGGGTGGCCCTTAGAATACCGGAAGGATATGTTGCCGCTCATGCCAACAAGGCTCGGATTGGGGAATTCCCGCTGAATAACCCCGACAACTGCCTTTATTCGGACAAGGTAATCAGTTTCGCCGTTGAAATGGGTTATTTTAATCGCGACGGCGGCAAGCCGTTTCGATTCTGCGACGTCTATTGCCCGCCGACACCGAAAAATCAAAGATATGCGGAAACGAGAGTCTGGAGTCTATTTCGTCGAGCGGCGCCGTCACTCAATCTATCATCAGATTATCACAGAGGCGTTCCCGGTGCGGAACCATATCCCCTGTGGGTCAAACCAGACCGCAGAATTTCTCTTGCGGATGTCATCTCTCTGATGAGGGACCATTACGAAGGCACCGCGTATGATATGACTCAGGGAATTGACGCCGGTTCGTACAATTCACCATACCGCTGGCGACCGATGCACTGGATAGTCGACTCCATCGAGTATGCCTGGGAGAGACCAATTTCAACGCAACAGACCGCTTTCTCCTTCATCTCCCAATCGCGAGGTAAATTGCCTGATGAAGTCGGGGGAGTTTTCTGGTACGGAGTTGATGATACTTATACCACCTGTTATTTTCCACTGTATTGCTCAATTACCCGGATTCCACATTCATACAGCGTGGGAGAATTGAAAAAGTTTAGTTGGGAATCCGCCTGGTGGGTATTCAATTTTGTAGCCAACTTTGCCAATTTGAAGTATTCCTATATGATAAAAGATATTCAAGCGGTGCAGACTGATTTGGAATCTGACTTTCTGCAGTTGCAACCGCTCGTGGAGAAGACCGCTTTACAACTTTTGGATAGCGACCGGGCGCTGGCTATCCGCTATCTTACCGATTATTCGGTGAACGGAGGCGAACGGGTGACCAAAGCATGGACTAACTTAGGGGAAGAATTGATTAGAAAATATAATGACGGGTATGTACAGGACTCCACCGGAAGACCTAAGGAAAAAGGGTACCCGGAGGAATGGCTGAAAACGGTTGTCAAACAGCGTCCGGAGCAGTTCCGTCTTCCTCGCATCTCGCCGGATTCCGTGGAGTCACGGTTGATTGACTGAGAGGCGGGATTGCCATATTCTTGATGACTTTCGCAGTTAGAGAAGGCCCTGGCGGAGAGCCTGCTGCAGAGTTTCCCTGCCTTTGGGGGTAAGTTCGTAATAAGTATGATTGCGGTGCTTAATCCATTTGCCTTTAACGATTTTCTTGCGATACTGAATCATAACCGGCGCGACTCTCTTGAGAAGTCCTTCCTCTCGCAGATAGTCGTGGCGCTTGAAAACCAGTTCCTTATCCTGTCGCAATTGGGCGGCAACCGCCAGGGAGTAATCTGCTCCATAAGCGCTGTGATGTTTCAGGATTAGGTAGTCGATCTCTTCGAAGATTTGGACATCATCGCGGGAGAGCGTCGATTCATCCTCAGCAATTTCCGTCCAGTTCAGTTTTATCAATCTCGGTTCTTCGGCTTTTGACAGATTGCCGCAGTCGGCACGATGTACCTTAATGATATTTTCATGACTGTAGTAGCCGATTATGCCATCCCCCGTTGCCGGGCGGCAGCATCCAGCAAGACTATATCCCGGTCGCAGTTTCATATTGTTGTCTCTTTAATCTAATATATACAGATTAGCCAGAATTTCAAAAAAGGAGTTTGGAAGAGAATGCTTGCGATAAGCACAATCTAAGTTTATTTTCAGATGAAGATGAAATCACCCGGCAAGCATCGTCACCCGGATACTTTGTGGTACATTCTCAGCGCTGTCGCTCTGGGAATAGGAATCTTTTTTCGTTTCTATCGCCTTGATTTGGACCCCCCCTATTTCTTTGCCGGCACCACCCAGGACCTTCTCACCGACCCTTACAATGTTATCCATTTTGCCCGAAACAAGATACTGTTTGGTATATGGGACATCTTCGATTATTCTCGCTGGATAGTTTTCAAATATACCTTGTCATCGTTTGCCGCCTATATCTCTTTTGCGGCTTTAGGAGTCTCGATAGTCGCCGCTAACCTTTCCGCCGTGGCGCTCAACCTGGGCGGGATATTACTATTTCTGACAGGGCTTTGGCGCTATTCCCACAAAGCGGCTTCTATCGCGGCGATTCTCTTGCTGGCCGATATTACGCTTCTCAGTTATGGCCGTCTCCCCTTCATGGAGAACGGACTAATTTTTCTTTCAGGTTTATGCTACTTCCTCTTCGTCCAATTCAACGGGAGTAAGGCGCTTGAAATAATTGTGGGAGCGGTTGCCGCTATCTGCTTTATTTCGGGGAAAGCATTCGGTATCATAATGATAATTCCGCCGCTATATTTGGTTCTTGTGGGATGTCCCGACAGCCGCTGGCGTCGTATCGGCACGTTGTTAATATCTTTTGCAGGCACGATTGTGGCGGCAGGATATCTTTTTTACGGGAAAGACTTCAACACCGTCTATCAATATTTATCGGAGCAATCTGTCGGGATGTATGGTCTGCCGGCGGCGTTGACCTCCCCGGCCAATCTGATTGTCCAGGCCATGACATTCGGGGGGCAGTCCCGTCTTTTCTATTTTATACCGGGGACGTTGATTCTTTTGACAGTCTGCCTGTTAATCTTCATATGGCGCGAAAAAACCGGGACAGGCTCTGCAGAGCATAACCGGCATCTCCGTTTCAATGCCGTCTGGCTTCTGGCCGGGTTCGCTTTTCTGATGTTATTCAATCACCGTCCGTTGCGTTATCAACTTTTTCTCCTTCTGCCCGTCTCAGGAATAATAGGGATGACAATTGCGCATTCCCCTTACAAATTGCTCGCCCGGGTCAAAGGACTCATTCGGTATGCCTTGACTTTTCTTGTCTTCTGGTACCTGACGGCACAGGTCATTCTGACTTTTTCCAATGTATCCATTTATGACAATGTTACCAGGTCGGTCTGGTGGGGATTGATTCTGGCGATAATCCTGACATTATTAACCACCCTCTTCTCTGTTGGTTTTGGCAGGCTGCTTCAGTACACCATTAAATATTCCTGCATAATCGCGCTTCTGTTCCTCGCTCATCAGGGATTCTGGGTCTATTATTGGCTCGATAAATCAACCTATGACTTAAAACGTGCCGGCAGTGATCTCTCCCAGATAGTAAGCGAGAATGCCGTCATTGTGGGACCTTATTCATCAGCATTGACCATCGATACCAAACTCCGTTCCTTTATCTATATGTTTGGACTGGTGAAAAAAGAGCCCGACCTGTTTACAAGACATAATTTGACACATCTGGCAACAGACCCCGCCAATCTGGAAGCAGCTTTACGAGATTACGGCAAGGCGATGGAGAGTCTCCCACTCACAAGATATTTCGCCAGAGATGTTGAAGTGCAAATCATTGCTGTCAACAGAGTGAATTCACCTTCAGTATATGCACCGACAGAGTATGAAATTGCCGCGAACTTTTATAATGAGCGGATGCCTGATAGCGCCGAAATATTTGTCAGGAAATTTCTCGAGAAGTACCCCCGGAACCGCTCGGCATTGGTATTGCTCAGCAATATTTATTTGCAGACTCAGAGATTCAATGAAGCGTTAAAAACTTTTAATCAGTTGATAGATATTTATCCCCGAGATTCCTATCTTTATTTCTACAACGGGTTGTACAATTATCGTCTCTATCTCCTTACCCGTGACTATCAGTTCCTTAAACAGTCGGAGCGGTTGTATGAGGCCGCGGTACGGATTAATCCGACTCTTGAGGATGATGTCGGACTCTCTAAGATTCAAGCGGAGCAGATGTTCCGCAAGCCGTCACCGTAACGACAGCCCATGGATCCGGATGATAATCCGAACTAATCAGGACAGCAGCCGGGTGAAATCTTCAAAAGGTATAACTGGCCAGGTTTCCGTTTCGAGAATCCCTTTGGCGTTGATAGCTGATGCCACCTTGAACGCCAGAGACTGCTCGGGGGCATCGAAAATCGCCAGGTAGTCATATCGCCCGAGGGTGGCGTAGAGATTGATGACTTTGATATGATTCTCCGCAAAGACGTCAAAGGAGATTTCCACCTGGCTGGATAAGTCGCTATGGAGTTTCTTGGCGTTCGGATTGATAGTCATGGCCATGATATAAATTGCCATATTTCCTCCCTGAGATGTTTAGCACAAAATAATCAGCAGAGTCGCCCGGCACAACAGCAAAATAGAATGAAATTTTCAGTCAGGCAAGAAACTGGCGAAATCTTTTTTCAGTGATTCAAAATTAGTCTTGCTCAATACCAGCGTGTCGTCAGGTTCGAAACGATGGCAGAAGAATCGAAGGGAATCAAGCGGTGAGGAGGCGAACTCAAGCTGGTAAAGAGAATCGGCGCTGACAATTCGAAGAGTCAACAGAGGAGTTTGAAAGTTTATCGAACCGGACTCGTCGGCGGTCGGGAATTCATTTGCAGACAGGCGGCTCAGGCGGTTGAGAAAAGCGACTGTCTTCAGGCTGTCCGTTTCAACGGCATCTGTGTAAGGCTTCTTTGCCACCAGCCATCTGTTGGAATCTCTTCTTATGCGGTAAGCCCGATCAGGATAGATGAAGTCCACTTCATCGATATTCTCCGGATGCAGGGAGAGAATTGTCCGGTCAAGCCACTGTGCGCGCTGTCGGGAGAAGTTGAACGACAACTGCCCCGGCGCCAGATAAACCTCGGAGGTGCCGGGAATTCTGACATAACTGCTGGAAAAATCAGGGCTCATTTTTCCTATAATTATCTGGCTGAGCAGTCGCTCCCCGGAATAGAACTGCACCAGATTGCCGTTCAGACTATCGACCATGAATTCCTGCCGGCGTTCAGGATTCTGAGACACAACTGTTCCGGCTTTCATCTCCACCGCCGCGTCCAGCACGTTCTTAACCGCCATGCTGTCAGCCAGGCGGTTGCGAGTATCCCGCAGATACCATCGCCTTTCAATCAACTCCAACTCGTAGCGGTTATTTGCCTGCTGAAGAATGATTCTGTCGACCTTGCCGGGGTCCAGATTGAGAAAATTCTCAATAGTCTTGCCGGACATCTCACTTTTTTCAACCTGGCTCTGGATAATCCAGATTAGCAGAAAAGCGACCAGGATTGCCCCCGGAATTAAGAGTCGTTTCATAATGATTCCCTCCGACGAACCGAGCGGCGAATCTGCCACCTGATTATACCAAAAAGAATTACCACAAACGGCATAGCAAGAATATTGATATATTTTATCACTTTCTTGGCGCCATCAGAGGTCTCCTTTAGCACACGCATTCCGACCTCTTTGGAGCGAATCGATATCAAGCCTTTATCTTGAGAAAGCCAGTCAGCCATATTGAGAAGTAGCGCGAATCCGCTCTCATTCCGACGAAAATCATCGGTGATAAAGGAGCCGTTTCCAACCACAATAATGCGGGCATCGCCGGTGGAATCAAGCGCCATCGGAGCCGCCGTAACAGATGCGGTATCCTCTCCGGGATAATTTGGCCTAGCTTTATCGGCAAAGTAACTTTTGATTTTGCCTGTGATGACCACCGCCAGCGGAAGATGGGACATCGAGAAATCGGCCGTTACAAATTCCCGCTCCGGGGCGATATTGAAGGGGCGTCCGATAGTCCCCGATTGCTTGGAACTGGAGAAAAGAACCTCGCGCTCCGTTTCGCTTCTAACCGGTAAGGATAGGTCAAGCGGACTGGCATATATTAATCCCAGTGACTTGAAATCCTTAACCACCGGATTTTCCGCATTGAAATTGGTAATAGCAAGGTAAAACGGATATTTCACGATACTCTGCATCTGATACTGGCCAAAAGTTCGCATTACCGGCACCAGGTTACATTGCATATCAACTACCAGATTCTCCTGCAACCCGACCCCGTAATGCTTCAGGAGGCTATCCAGCCCGTTATTGATGGGAGTGACGCGTGCCTGGGCGATATCAACTTCAAAGCGGTCCAGCAAAAAGGCAACCCGTCCACCCCGCATGACATACTGGTCGATCAGGTATGTTTCCCAATCGGTAAAGGCGCTCTTGGGCGAGGCAACAATCAATACGTCAATGTTTGCCGGGATATCCTTCTGGGCGTTGAGGTCGAGAAACTGCACCATATACTCCCGCTGCAGTAACTGGTAAGCCCATTGCAGACCTTCCGACATATTCGGTTCCCGATGACCGATAGTGAACGCGACGGAGGGCATCTTCGATGAAATCAATTTTTTGATACTGCCGGAGATTTCATATTCGAGATTATTGGTGTTTTCAATAAAAGGGAGGACTTCCTGTTTATCTCCGTACAGTAACACCAGCCCTTTGTAACCCTTGATGAACTCCGTTTTGTCGTTTCTGAAGACATTGAACTGCAGCGGAGGAATACGATAACCCTGCACCTCCTGTTCTTTGTTCTCTTTGGCCGGGTCGATAAATTCGTAATGCAGATAACCTCCCGAATACGCCTTGTAGTCATCCAGCATATCTTTGAGATAGCGGGCGTCGCCGTTATGGGGCGCGGGAAGGTCATCGGTGAAAAACACTTTTACATTGAGGCGGTCGTTAAGACCTCGCATCAGGTCTTTTGAAGCCTCGGAAAGTGAATAGATATTGTTGTCGGTCAGGTCCGCCCGGGAAAAGAGATTAAGGGAAATGAGATTGATAACTATGAGAATACCGACAACGATAAGAATTAAAATCCCGGCGGTTGACTTGGTTTTGGAATTTTTAGCCATTATTTCCACTTCCTGCTTTCGAGTGATTGAATAGTGAGAAATAGAAATAATCCTATCAGTGAAAAGTAATATATCAAGTCACGGGTATCGAGCACCCCGCGTGCAATGTTATTAAAGTGATAGTCAATCGATAAGAACTCCAGAAGCGTCGCCAGAAATCCGGGAAAGAAAAAGACTATCTTGTCCAGCAAGAAGAGGACAAAGATTATGACGAAAGATGAAATAAAGGCGATAATCTGGTTCTGGCTGAGACTTGATGTAAAAATCCCGATAGACAGATAGACCCCCACTATGAGAATGAGTCCGATATAACCGGCGAAGGTCGCGCCGAGGTCGGGCTGGCCCAGGGAGGCGATAGTTATATAATGGATTACCGTAAGCATGAGGGTGATAATGACCAGCAAGTAAGCGGCAAGATATTTTCCGATAACCAGTTGCCACTCTTTCAGAGGAAGAGTCATCAACAACTCGATTGTCCCCAGTCGCCTTTCTTCGGAAATCAGCCTCATAGACAGAGCCGGAATGAAGAAAAGCAGGATAAATCTTATGATACCGAAAAGCGAGCGCAAGTCGGGAGAATTATTAATGAACAAGGCGGTTGAAAACTGGTATCCTGCTATAAGCAGGAACAAAGTGATAACCACATAAGCGACCGGCGAATCAAAATATGAGCGGAATTCTTTTCGCGCCAATACCATAACCTGGTGCATATCATTCCTCCCTTCCGGTCAGCCGACGGAAAACATCTTCCAGCGATGTCTCTTCCCTCTTCATTTCCAGAAGCACCGTTTGGTTTTCGACACAGAGACGGAAAATCTCCTCCCGTAAGTCACAACCCTTTTCCGTCTCCACCGTCAGCCGGTGCCTGTCGCCGTCGGAATTACCTTCCGAAATCACTTTCTCCACACCGCCGAGCCGTTCGAGTTTACCCAGAAAAGTATCCAAATTGTTCTTAATAAGAATCTGTATTTTCCCTCGCCCTTCGAATGACGCCTGCAACTCCGATGGCGCTCCATCGGCTACAATTCTGCCTTCATTGATAATCAGAACGCGGTTGCAGGTTGCCTCTACCTCCGGCAGGATATGAGAGCAGAGGATAATGGTCTTATCCCTGCCCAGTTCTCGGATAAGATTCCTGATTTCAATTATCTGGTTTGGGTCAAGACCGACTGTCGGCTCATCTAATATCAAGATTTCCGGGTCGTGCACCAACGCCTGCGCCAGGCCTACCCGCTGACGGTATCCTTTGGATAGTTCGCCGATGCTCTTGTGAAGAACCTCATTCAATCCGCAGCGTTCAACGGACGTCTTAATATGGGCACCGTTAGCGCCACTTTTCCCTTTCCGTATATTCTGCATAAATTGCAGATAATCAATGACATTCATGTCATGATAGAGCGGGGCATTTTCCGGAAGGTAGCCAATCTTCTTGCGGACTTCCAGTGAATCAGTTTGAACATCATGGTTGTCGACCAGAGCCGTTCCCGAACTTGGCGATAGATAGCAGGTAATTATCCTGACCGTAGTCGATTTCCCGGCGCCGTTAGGACCAAGAAACCCGACAACTGTCCCTTTCTGAATCTCGAATGAAACGTTGTTGACGGCCAGGGTAGAACCGTAATATTTGGTCAGATTCTGTACTGAAATCATATACCCTCAATGTGGTCTTATTTCTGATTGACCGACAAAAATATAAATTTGCTTCTCGTTGTCAAGAGTCCTTGAATCAGGTTATACCACGATGACTCCGTAAGGTTCCGAATTTGAAGACCAATTTGTATATGTTCTATTAACTAAGTCGTTTCGGAATTTAATGCCCCTAAAGGCACCCAGCCTTCGTCGCCTGACGCCGAGCGGCACCAGCCCCATCCGCTTTCCGTCCTCAAAAGTACCAACCTCTCCCCGGAATTTGTGCTTAATTCTCTGGCAGAGTAGTCTTCAAGGGCGATTCCTCCGGACCCACTGACCCGGAGAATCCGTTCCGGTACCCAGCCGGACCTGCCATCAGGATGCCGGCACCATATCCAGCCGGGCCAATTGCTGTCTTTCCCGAAAGTTTCAAGCAAGTCGCCGACGCGGATAACGATAGGGTTGCCGTAAGATGGCTCATGTGCAGTACGGGCGGTTACCTCGATGGCAGGTTTCACCGGAAGATCCTTTAATACTCCACTATTTTGGTAGCGGCTTCAAGGATGTTTTCGGACTGGGGCAGGCAGATGGCATCGCCATCCAAACCATAGGCTACCCGGCAATCCTGGGCATGCAGGACCCTAACCGGGGCATCGAGATAGTCAAAGAGTCTTTCTGATATATAGGCAGCGATGGTTGCCCCTACTCCACCGTAGAATCTATCTTCTGAAACAATCATAACCCGCGAGCAATCCTTTACTCCCTGGGAAATGGCTTCCCAATCTATCGGCTTGACCGTGCGCAAGTCCAGCACGCGGGCTTCAATATTCTTTTCGGCCAGTTTCTCGGAGACGCGCAGGACAATCGGAAGCGTAATCCCGTAACTTATTATCAATAACTGTTTCGCCACAGGATTGTAGGTCTGGGCAACGCCAAAAGGTATTAACCGGTCGATTGGCGGATATTTTGCAAGAATATTGTATCCGTCCCAATCGCGACGGTTATAAAGGGCGACCGCTTCGCAGAACAGAACCGGGTCGCCGCAGACGAAGGCGGTTCGCATTAGTCCTGCCGCATCGGCCGCATTGGATGGAATGGCCACATGAATTCCTGGGATATTGATAAAAGTCCCCAAATTGGCTTCGGAATGCCACATGGCGCCGGCGCCCTGCTTGTAGCCGCCGTAGGAGGTTCGAATCACCATAGGAAGCCTGATTCGTCCGTTGGAGCGCTGATAAGTGGTCGCGATACGGTCTTTCAGTTGCTGATAACCGGGGCTCATATAGTCTATAAATTGAATTTCTGGAAACGGAATGCGCCCTTGATAAGAATGCCCCACCGCCCGTCCCAGAATACCTGCTTCATCTAAAGGGGTATTGAAAACCCGATCCGGTCCAAACGCCCTTTGCATATTCTGGGTGACCAAAAAAACTCCTCCCTTGCCTTTCAGTTTCCCGGTTACTTCTTCTCCCATTGCCAGAATCTCCCTGGGGAAGTCAGCCACATCTTCTCCAAAAAGCACGGTATCGCTCGACAAGAGAAAGAGGTCAAATAGAGTATAATTTATAGCCCGCCGCATCATCATGGGCGGCTGGTCCTCCGGCAACTGGTCGGTCTCAAAATACCCTTTCTTATGGAATTCACGATATTTTTCCTGCCGCAGCGAGGCACGTGCGTTGACTAACTTTTCCCATCGCGCTTGCGCCGACTCCTTCCGGTACGAATAGACTTTGCCCAAAACATCCGCTGGAGACTTGGTTCTGACATCGGCGACCGCTTCGGCCGAGGCCTTCCTGACCAGAGCGTCGGTCTCCTCATAGATGGATAGAAGCTCATCCTGAGTAAAAATCCCGTCTTCAATAAAGGCTCGGGCAGTTTTTCGCAGAGGGTCATTTTCGATATGATATTTCTGCTCTTCGATTTGCATATAATGCGATTGATCGTCGGAGCCGGAGTGAGATTCAAGGCGAACGACTCTTATGTTGGCGATAGCCGGCCCGCTGCCGGAACCGACATGTTCGACCATCTTTTTGAAATGAACAATCGCTTCCTTGATTTCAGTACCATCAAAGTCTTCAATCATCAATCCGTACTTCTGCATCCCGATGTAACATGACGTCGGGTTGCCATCGGGGAATTGCTCTTTGACACTGGTGGCGATTGCCCATCCGCAATTATAGATGCCGAAAATGTTTTTGGTATTGTTAAAGGTCGAGTAAAAGACGGCGCGCCCAAATTCCGGCGAAGAAGTAGCCCCTTCGCCGATAGCGCAATACACGATAGCATTCTGCCGGAATCGTCCTCCCGGAAGCCCGGCATCCTCCTTAATAGGGACCGGGCTTTTCAGAGCGTCACCCAACCCGGCTGCTTCCATGGCGTGAGACCCGGTCGGCGACGCTTGAGGCAAGATCGCCTTCTCCGGGTAGGAAGAATGCGCCGGCTGCAACATGCCGCCGGTTGATTCCGAGCGCGGGTCACCTATTGCCTCAAGAATTTTCTGCTTTACAGAAACTCCCCGATACAGGTCGAAGGCTTTGTTGCGGTAATATCCGATAAAAGGGTCATCAGACTGAAGCAGTTCCGCCGCGACTACATCCATAAGTTCCTTACCGCCGCAACCGATAAAAAACTTGCACAGACCTTTGCGCAATAGAATCTTTTCTTCCTGCTCGATACGTCGCGCCAAGACCATCGTATAGTACATTTTACGCAATGTCTCTCGCGACAGTCCGCCATACCGGTCAATTTGTCCCTCATCCCTCTTGCTGAAGGTCGCTTCTTTCAGAAATTCTTTTACTTCATAAAATGCCACGTTATCTCTCCAATACAATTATTGCCTGAACTATCTATCAGATACGATGCTACTTTTATTCTCAATAAGTCTTACGGTCAGAACGCCGCCTTTTCATTCTAAGATATGACTTTATACCTGCGGCCTACTTTCGCAAAGGCTGCCAGCGCCCGGTCCAGATGTTCTCTGGTATGCGCGGCTGACATCTGCACTCGGATTCGAGACTGTCCTTTGGGCACCACCGGATAGAAAAATCCTATAACATAAATGCCCTCGTCATAGAGGTCGCGAGAGATATTCTGTGCCAGCCATACGTCGTTTTCGAATTTTCGGAGATGAACCGGCACAATGGGGTGCTCGCCGGGAACGATATCAAAGCCGAGTGCGGTCATTTCATGACGGAAGTAGGCGGAGTTTTCCAATAATTGACGCCGCAGGTTGTCGCTTTTTTCAAGCAGGTCGAATGCCGCCAGTCCGGCGCCGGCGATAACCGGAGCCAGGGTGTTTGAGAACAGATAAGGACGAGAATTCTGCCGCAGGATTTCGATTATTTCTTTACGGCCCGTGGTAAATCCGCCGGAGGCGCCCCCCATCGCCTTTCCGAGTGTGGACGTAATTATATCAACTTTTCCCAGGACATCGTTATGCTCCACAGCGCCACGTCCCTTTAGTCCTATAAATCCGGTGGCGTGTGATTCATCCACCATTACCAGCGCGCAGTATCTATCCGCCAGCGCCGTTATTTCTTTGAGCCGGGCAATATCGCCATCCATGGAAAAGACACCGTCAGTCGCGATTATAATATTTCTAACCGGTACCGGTTCTTTGGACAGGGAGTCTCCTTCCCAGATATCAATTCCTTCGCGGGCGCCGCGCAAAGACGCCTCCAGGGACTGCATATCGGAGTGCTCAAAGATATATCGCTTGGCTTTACACAGCCTGATTCCGTCGATTATACTGGCATGATTAAGAGCATCAGTGACCACAGCATCTTCCGCTCCCAGAAGACTCTCAAACAGACCGGCATTAGCGTCAAAACAGGATGAGTATAATATTGAATCATCGGTTTCATAGAACCGCGAGATTCTTGCTTCCAGCGCTTTGTGAAGGTCTTGCGTGCCGGAGATAAATCGAACTGATGCCATTCCAAAGCCATATCGCCTGAGCGCGGTTTGAGCGGCCTCAATAATCTCAGGATGATTGGCAAGTCCCAGATAGTTGTTGGAACAGAAATTCAGCACTTCCCGCGGGCTGCCTCCGGCAGGATATTCAACTCTTATTGCCGCCTTCTGTTCGGTCAGAATAATACGCTCTTCCTTGAACAAACCGGCTTCCCGAATTTTTCGCAATTCTTCACTCAGGTCGTATTTGACGCGCTGATACATTGTGCCTCCAAGTTGGGGATAATTCTAATCCATTTTCCCCTTATTGGAAAGCCTTTTTTTTGAAATAGCGGGGGAAAAGAGGAGGGCGGGAAGGACTCCGCCCTCATCAGTTTACATGCCGAAACGGTCGATAATTTCCTGTTTAGACTTATGCAGGATATCGAACTTTCGCCCGACTTTGGTGAATGCCGCAAGAGCCTTTTCCAGATGATGCATCTCGTGCGCCGCCGATAATTGGGTGCGAATCCTTGCCTGACCCTTGGGAACTACCGGGAAGAAAAAGCCGACGGCGTAGATTCCTTCGGCATAAAGTTCCCGGGCGAATTCCTGAGAGAGTTTGGCGTTGAAGAGCATGACCGGGACAATGGGGGTCTCGCCTTCTTTGATTATCAACCCTGCTTCGGTCAACCCTTTTCTCCAGAAGATGGTGTTTTTCTCCAGTTTATCGCGTCTTTCCGTGGTTTTGCTGATAAGGTCAATGACGGCGTTTGCCCCGGAGACCACCACCGGCGGAATAGTGTTGGAGAAGAGATAAGGGCGGGCTTTCTGGCGACAGAGTTCCACCAGTTCCCTTCGGCCCGAAACACACCCCCCGGAGGCTCCTCCCAGCGCCTTACCCAGGGTAGTTGTGATTATATCAATTCTGCCCATAACATTGCAATGTTCGTGAGTGCCCCGCCCGGTTTTACCAATGAATCCGGACGCGTGGGAGTCATCAACAAAGACCAGGGCATTGTATTTCTCTGCCAATTCAACAATCTGGTCCAGTTTTGCCAGGTCACCATCCATAGAAAAGGCGCCGTCGGTGATAATCATCTTCAGTCGGGCACCGGAATGCAATTGCAGTTTCTCTTCCAGATGCCCCATGTCCGAGTGTTTGAAGGTGTCTGTCTGCGCCTTGCAAAGGCGCATTCCGTCGACTATGGAAGCATGCACCAGACGATCGGCAATCATCACATCCTGCTCGGTCAGAAGAGCTTCAAAAACCCCGG
>DYGG01000006.1:0-84152 GCA_020724775.1 Ignavibacterium sp.
CCCAAAAATGGCAAAATAAAAAAAGGGCGTCGACCATTTTGTCAACACCCTGACCGGCATTTCGCCGGCCTTTCTTTGATAGATATGATCTGGCGCTTATTTCAAAAGTACCATTTTCCGGTTCTGAGCGAAGTTTCCGGACATAATCTTATAGAAATATATCCCGCTTGCCACCGGACGTCCCTCTTGGTCGGCGCCGTCCCATGTAACGGTATGATAACCGGCCGGAAGTTCCCGGTTGACCAGCGTGGTTACCTTCTGTCCCAGTATATTGTAAATATCCAGCGCCACATGGCCGTTTTTCGGAAGCGCGAACTTGATATTGGTCGAAGGATTGAACGGATTGGGGAAATTTTGCTCCAAGGAATAGACAGTTGGCAGCAACCGCACTCCTTCCCCTTCCAGATATTCCTTCGTGCCGACTACGAGTCGCCCTTCATCGACTTCGTCATCGAGCACAAATGATACATCAGTAGTCAGCGCAATCTCCGAGCCGTTATCAAGTATCAGGACCGCCGACATATTCTCCGGAATCGATTCCACTCCGGAAATACGGACCGTCCTGCCGCTCATTGGCGAGAGTTTGATTTCCCATTCGGCGCCATCTTCAAAGACCGGACGGATGTCGGTTCTCCGAAGCGTTTTCACGTCGCCCGGAATAAGAAACGCCAGTGAGGGCGCCTCCGGCGCCGCCGGCGGTTCGTAGAAGTCGAGGCCATCCGAGGTAATCGAAGCGCCCGACGAGACTCCCGCGAAATTGCCGTCATCAAGCCGCCCGTTCGCCTCTACCTGCAGATGCAGGCTCCAGCCGTCGCCGATTTTTTGCGCCGACAGGGGAGCGGTCGCTTTGGGAGGAGAGCCGGTTGGGAACTGATAATAAGGGAAGTGGACCGAAACGCCGGTCTTCTTGGCATATATAAAAAAGCCGTTCCATCCCGGCAAGGTCGCCGCCGAAAAATAACTGCTGCCGTTATAGGCATAAGCGACAGTATCCACGGCATTAAAAGCGGCATTCTCGGTCAGAATCGCCCCGTTATCGTCATAGACAACATCGTCCATATTTATCTGGAACGCAAAAGGGTTGGCAATCAGGTTCCATCCCTGTTTCAGTTCAACTTCATACGTCCCCGGCTCGCCGCCGATAACCGGCGCATGGTTGGGACGAATGGAGTGGCCTGTCGCCCCAAAACTCCGTCCGCCCCGGGCGATTATCCAGTATCCCCGTCCCGGGACCACCGGGTCGGAATTAGGATATTCCTCGTAACTGGCGGTTGTCGTATCGTAACCGGCTAAACGCCACTGGGTCGTGTTATAAGCGCCCAGGTCATCGCCGAAAACGGTCGTTACCGTATTTCCCCCCGTTACGCCGGCCGGTACCCCTATAATTCGGTAGGAAGCGCTGGGCAGGGTGTAACGCAGTTGGTCATTGGTCATATGGGCAACGATGATATGCGGATTAGAGGGGGAGGCAATCATGGCGGTGCCGTTGCTGGCTGTCAGCACGAAGTAATATTCAATTCCGCGAGGAATATAGGCCGTTCCCGGCAACTGCGCTACCAGAGTATCGCCGGTTCCGGCCGTCATCGCAAATGATGTGTAATTGGTGGCGCCGCCCGGCCGGTAATACATCGTTCCGGTTACCGCGCCGCTGGCTCCCGAATATGCCACCTTGAGGTTAACGCCGGTGGCGCTTAATGAATCAATCGGGTCAAGGGGTGTGGAGACGCTGAACGCTGACGCCCCAATCACGGCGCCGACACCGCCGTTGAGAATATAACTGGTCGAGGTCGCGCGCCCCACCGGACCCAGCGGAATATTCCCCACCGCTTTGTAATTGGTGCTGCCGGAACTCCCGCCGCCTCCTACCGCATACCCTCCGGCCATCCTGTAATTGGTGCTGCCAATTTGGGCATTTGAGACCGGCGATAGTAGTAGTAGCGACAAGAGCAGAGTCAAAGAAAAAATGAATTTATTCATGACCTTACCTTTCGACAGGATTGCCAGCAGCATCATAACCCACGGTCGTTATTGTAGATGAACGTGTGATGTCTTCATCTTCAGAAATGGTTGGGGCGGGACTCACCGTGCCGTATGCGGCAGGCACATACATCAGCCGCAATCTGATGGAATATACCAGAGCATATACATCAGTGCCAACTGCATTATAATAATAAGTATATGAGCCGGCCGAGGCAACGCTGAAAACCCTCTCGGTGCTGAGAGGAGCCCAGAAGCCTGAAAAAGTGGTCGAACCACCGTAACCTATATACATATGCTCACCGAGCGTAGGCGAACCACTTGCCGATGTTTCAACACCTGCATAAATGTATGCATTTGCCGTCCCGCTTATTCTGCCAATCGCCTGGGCACTTGCTATGACATATCCCGGTCCCGGCACCGTAATAGTGGCTTGAGTCAGATTGACAACACTACCTGTCATATCCACAGATGTATTATTCTTTCCTCTCGCTATCCCCGGCACATTCTCTACCGCAAAGGCATACGGCGCATTGTTTAGTACCTGACGCGGGGTCATCTCGGCATCGGTGCCCACTGTAATACCAAGATATCTCTTACTTCCGTCAAACAGGGTCGCCGGGAAAGCGGCCGTGGCGCCCAGTTCCCGGGTGAATACTCCGTTGGCATCGGGAGTGACGCCGTTATGCGTTTCGGTCCAGAGGAATGTTCCGCCCGACGATACGGCATAAATCCGAAAGACCACATTAGTCGCGACCGTAGTAGGGGCGCCAGCCGCATTGGTCAATTTCCCCTGGTAGGTGATAGTGTTCGGCGACTGGGCAAAGAGATTCAGGCTGCCCAGAAGAAAAATTGCCGCCACCGACAAAACCGTAATGAACGCTTTTCTTGACATTTCAAACTCCTTTTAAAATATAAATAGCCTGAAACGGCTATGCTGTTTACTTCTTGCTGTTACCGTGGTCGGTTTTTCCCGCGGGAGGTTCCGGAAAACCGGGGAGAGGCTGGTCGGGAGTGGTGCCGCCGCCGTCGCCTCCGCCTCCTCCCGCCGCCAGTGCCACCGCGCCTGCGACCACGCCGACTCCAAGGGCTATCGCCCACCAGTTCTTATACCAGGCTTTCTTCTCTTTCTTGCTTTCTTCGCCGGTTACCGCCATAGTTGTCGGCTTCTTTTCTTTATCTTCCTTGACGACCGTCGGCTTCTCCGGTTCGGTCGGCTCTTTGGCGACTTCCTGGTCCACCTGCTGCTGCGCCTCCTGCATCATCTGAGCAAACTCCGGCGACTTGATATCCAGTTCCCCTTTCCAGTCACGGTATGCTTTGAAAGCGGCTTTGAACTGTTCCATCACCATGTTCTTCTTCTCGGTGTTGTCTTTCAACATGGCATAATAAACCGCTGCCATAAGGATATGCGCATTCGATTTGTCTTCCAGGCTGAGCGTATCCGATTTGAGCAGAAGATTCAGTTCCTCTTCGGCGCAGCGATAGTTAAGTGATTTGAAATTTTTGCGCGCGTTTTCCAGCGATGGCGCCTGGGGGTTGTAATCGCACCCGGGCGATTGCGCCAGAAGCGACGATGGCAGCAGAAACGCCTGGGCATATGCCACCAGCAGCGTCAGCGCCACCGCCCTGATAAATTTCAGTTTTTTGGGCATTCATCCTCCTGTTAGATATCTGTTAATGACCTTGCCAATAAACCACGACATCGATATTTTCCAAATTCTGCCAGCGGGCATCGCTGAAATCGACCGTAGCGCCGCTGCCGCTGTACCGCACCCGCGGTCCCCCACCATGAGGAAATGTTACCAGCGAATCTATTTTTTTGGCGGTCCGCGCCGCGGTCGTAATATCAAAACGCATCTGCCATCGGCCTATCTTTACCGGCCAGTCGAGAACCGGAAGTTCCTCATTCTTGAACTGCTTCCTTTTGCCGTTAAAGGAGACCTGCAGACTGGCATCTTTCAAATCATCCGGCACCACCCCAATGCGGAAGTTAACTTCCTGCGCTCCCTCATAGATTGACGTCAGGTTGTACTCATGGCTCTTGTCCACGGAAACATCCAGGGTATCAATCAGAATCGGATAGTCAGGGTGAAGCACCCGTATTTCATGCCGCCCCGGCTCCAGTTCTATCCGGCGCTCCAGGGCCCGCTCTCTTCCATCCACATAAAGAGTGGCATTGAATTGCGGTACAACCCGCACGGTCAAATTCGGTATCGGCGGTTTGACCGGAGTCGCCGTCACGGTATCTTTCGGCACCACTGTCACCGGTTTCGGTTCCTCCTTTTTTGTCTCTTCCGGTGGCGAGGCAATGATTTTCACTCCTTGCTGTGAGTCCTCCGGTTTGTTAGGTACCGGTTTTGGCTCTTCTTTTTTTACCACGGCTTGTTGCTCGGCAGTATTAGTCTGCGAGGGTTTCTTCATCAGAAACTGGCTGGCAAGGTACGCCCCCCCGGCGACAACCACCACTGCCGCCGCTATTGCGA
Source organism: Ignavibacterium sp. (assembly GCA_020724775.1). Taxonomy (GTDB): domain Bacteria; phylum Zixibacteria; class MSB-5A5; order GN15; family PGXB01; genus DYGG01. The sequence goes on from DYGG01000006.1 coordinate 4,464, forward strand.
AAACTCTCGATTTCCCTTTGCCGCCGCCAAAGGCAATTTCCAGATTTCTTATTTCACGGGCAAAATCTGAAGCGGTGGCATACCGCTCCGAGGGGTCCGGGTGGGTCGCTTTGCGCAGTATCCGCCGCAATTCCGGCGAAATTCTCTTGATAGCGGTGGCGCCGCCCCATTCATTGGGATTGGGATGGCTTGGATTGCGATACGGCATTTCATTTGTGGCGAAGTTGAAAAGGGTCACCCCCAGTTCATAGATATCGCTCAAGAACGGATTGTAATCCTGGTCGCCGCTCTGTCTCTCCGGAGCCGCAAACAGCGGGGTCAATGCCACATACGCGGTCTTGGTCGCCGAGCCCCCCATCTCTTTGGCGATGCCGAAATCAATTAGGTAGATATGCTCGTTTTTATCAATCAGGATATTCCCCGGTTTCAGGTCGCGATGGGCGATTTTTTTCTCGTGGGCGTACGCCAGGGCGTCGGTCATCGCTCGCGCCATCCGCAAATACAACTTCTCCTGAAGCACCCCCGTCTCTTTCAAAATGGTCGCTCCGTCGTTTCCGTCAATGAATGGAACCACCAGCGCCCCTTCTTCCGGCAGATAGTCTATTATTCTCAGGATATTGGGATGGTCCAGCAGGCAGAGAATTTTTGCCTCCTTGGCAAACTTGTCCCGCGACTGCACCCGTTTGAAGAACTTGATTACCAGTCTCTGTTCCGGGAGATTGACATTATACCCGTCATACACCTCCCCAAAGCCGCCGCCGCCGATATAGGAACGGATGCGGTATTTCCCGCCGACGGTCCATCCGATAATACCGAGGGGGTCATTCTGGCTCTCTCTACCGCCGAAATCGTGAAAGGTCTCGTCGCCGCTACCGGTCATTTCTTATTCTCCCAATGAAAATATCCTGCAATGAAGATATAGGTCATAGTTCCGTGTCTGCTTCGCAGACCTTCTAAGCCTTATAGGAAATCATCTAAACTAAGTCACTGTAATATATTATAGCAAGTACTTTTTGTCGAAATTCTCGTGCATCTCCCTTGATTATGTACTCCCGTCGGAAAAAAGTATAGCATTGATGCCGAAAGGAGATTTTAAAATTCTGCAAAAAAACCTTGTTTGGAGATGGTCACTTCTCTATCTATACGGCAGAATCAATCCCAGGAGGTAGTTATGAAGGCAAAAATTACGTTAGTCACGGTTCTGTCGCTTCTGATTGCAGTTGCCGTATCGGATGCGGAAGTGGTCGTGAAAATGACCATGTCGGTTGATATGATGGGGATGGCGACACAGAAATCAGAAATGACCCAGTATATCGGCAGCGACCGGGTCTGTGTCGAGAGCAAAGGGGAACCTTCCCTGGTGGCGGCGGCTTCCGGAGGAGCCGGAAGCACTGAAATCACCCGGCTCGATAAGGGGGTTATATGGACGCTTGACCCCAAAAATAAGCAGTACACCGAAACGTCTTTGGAGTCTGTCAGAGAGATGATGAAACAGTTCAGCGAAATGGATATGGAAATGCCCGGCGCTGATACTGCTGAAGAATACGATTGGAAAGTTGAGACGGAAGGTCCTATTGCCGACAAATTCAAGAGTTTTAACTGCCAGCGTTTCAAGGCTACCGCGACCGGTACCAAAAAGGATGACCCGGAAGACAAGACCGTGGTGCAGATGGAATACTGGATAGGGCAGAACCTGACCGGAATGGACGAAATGCAGAACTATTATGAGAATTATGCCAAAGCCGTTGGCATGGACGAAGCCGGATTCAACGCTCAGATAGAGCAGGCCGCTTCCAAATATAAGAAGCAGTTTGGAGATTTCTTTGAGAAAATCAAGAAGGCCGGCGGTTATCCCGTCAAAGTCTCTATGGTGGTCAAAAATTCGGGCGGAGACGAAATGGCGGAGATGATGGGGGAGGCAATGGCAAAAGCTGAGGAAGAGATGGATGAAGAGGAGCAAGAGGCGAAAGCAAAAATGGCCGAGATGATGAGCAAAATGGGCTTATCGCCGGAGAAGATGGCGAAATCGAAATCCGAGGACGGCATGACCACGGTTATGGCGATGGATGTTGAAATTCTGGATATCAAAGAGGAATCGGTTGCGCCGTCTGTCTTTGAGGTTCCGGAAGGCTACAAATTGCAGCCGAAGTTTTAATTTAGAAACGGTTCAATATTTGACTTAATTGGTTTATGTTTTATATTTAGTGGCAGGAACTGAACTAACTAAAAGGTGAATTGCTTTATGCCGCCCGCAGCGCGAGTTGGCGATATGACAGTTCATGGCGGAGTGATTATGCCTCCGGGATGCCCCACTGTCCTTATCGGAGGCATGCCGGCCGCCAGAATAAGCGACATGCATACCTGCCCGATGACGACCGGTCCCGTGCCTCATGTGGGTGGCCCTATTGTAGGTCCCGGCGCGCCCACCGTGCTTATAGGGGGGATGCCGGCGGCCGTAGTCGGCGACATGGTAACCTGCACCGGTCTCCCGGATACTATAGCTCCACCGGGCTGTCCTACTGTGATGATTAGCAGCGGCGGCGGTGGCGGTGGCGGAGGTGGCGCTGGGGGAGGCGGCGGTGGCTCCGGAGAAGGAGACTCCGGCGCGGTGGAACAGGAAAAGGGGCACTTTCTGAACGTAAAGTTCACCGATAAAGCCGGTAAGCCGATTACCGGAGTTGCCTACACGATAAAGTCTCCGGACAACAAAGTTGTCTCAGGGAATCTTGCCGGGCAGATTAAGAAAGGGGGAGTCCCGGAAGGCAGTTATGAAATATCCCTGAAGGCGATTACAAAAGCGGAGTGGTCCGTTAAGGAGGCCCGCGTTGGTGAAACGGTAAAACTTAAAGCGGAAGTCTCCGGCTTCGAGTCGGGAACCAAAGCCACTTTTCAGATTTTTGAGAAGGATTTCAATTCAGCCGACGACCTTATTGCCACGATAGAGGGACAGACCTCCGGCGAGAAAGTAGAAGTTGACTGGGAATACCAGTATGTCGAAGACACCGATGACGTCCAAACCGAACAGGATAAGAAACTGGGATATTCACTTCCGGAGTACTATTTTATCGTGCAGATTGAGAAAGCCATTGCCCGTTCCCCGCTTCTGAGATTCAAAGACTATGTCGAAATCTATCTTAAAGACCATAACGGTAACCCGGTCGCCAATGCCGCATTTCGTCTTTATTTTGCCAATGGTCAAATCCTTGAAGGAACTCTCGATTCCAACGGGTACAAGAAGGTCGAAAATGTCCCGCCGGGCGAATGGTCGGTTTCTTTTCCCGGTCAGGGGTCGGTGACGCAGTCCTCGGCATAACCAGCCGAGTCAGGTGGCTGACGAAAGTAACCATGAGCGAGTGAAATTCCGATATGTGCAGAGTCAGAATCGGGAGAGTGCGGGTAGGCGAAGTGGTCGTTGTCGATGGCTCCGCCTCTCTGAATTGTCCGTCTCGTTTCGCCCCGGGACATGAAAATCTCAATATCGAATATGAATTTCGACGTGGTGAAAGTCTGCAGGGAGCACCTGTCTCTCTTACGATAAAAGATAAAGATAATGCTATCGTTCTGGATACTGGTGGAGTACTGGCTCTCGCCGGAGACCGGCGCGCTGTCCGGGTGTGGGATGGCCGTGATACACGAGGTCAACTGGTGACTCCGACAAAGTCTCCTTACACCGTGACACTCACCGTGGGACGCGCGCTAACTCGCACGAGAACAGTGGAGGTAAAAGTGAACTCAATCAGTCTCTGGCATCGCACCAACAGCTTTGTGACCGACAGCATTATGATGAACATTCCCACTAACATGCTCGACCTGGCCGCTACCGTATTTATAAAGGACTCCAACAATGTGAATCGGCGGATCAAGACGCCCGTAGACGTTCACTTCTCCTTTGAAGAAGACGCCAATAATACTGCTAAAACATCATCATATGAATACAGCCCAGGACACCGACTGGGAATGAAGGGAGATGCGGCAGAGGTGTACTGGGAAAGAAATGCAACTTACCATCCCGACGCCGCCCATACCAATAGTGACAACGGCTATCGTACTACCTGCCGGGTCAGGACACTGACTGCTGACGGCGGCGACCAGGGAAAAGCCTTTATTAAATTCAAGCCTTCGGGAGTCGGTGGCGATAAGTTCAGATTGACGGCGCGGGTACTGGCGGCCGATTCCGGCGTGGTTGGGGCTGGAGGAGCCAGGCAAGAGGTTACAGCCCAATCCAACTGGCTGACCGTCTGGAGGCAGGTCTCATTTTCAAACATATATGAGATGCAAGGCGAAAATCATGTTTCCCGAAATGCTACCAGGGCAATTATCTCACCTGTGTACGACCCGGCCTTTGTTGACTATCGAGCCGGCGCCGCCACGGCCATCGATGCCACTCATAGCGTCAAATATATTGGACTCTGGAGGAATTCCGCGACACCTCAGGAGAACTGGGCGACGGTAAAAACCAAAACCGCTGCGGAGACGCCGACCGCCGAGGAAATAGCTAATGCCACTTATACCGGTGCCGATGCCGCCAGAGTCGCTCTGGTAGCCCCGGCCAGAACGGCCATTAATAACAAGGCGCAAGCGTGGGCTTCCCGAATCGATAATGCTTTTCATGCGGCGCACCGGACATGGGTCACAGACACCGGCATTCCCAATAATACGCTGGTTGCCATCAAGTATTATCATCCCAAGTATTCTCCGGGAGGTGGAGATTCTGTAACCACTGAGTGGAACCTTGGCGGCGCCTCGACTCCGGCATGGTTAAGGGTAAATGTCTTTCCTAACAGTAGCGGCGGTCATTACTACACAAACCGCGACCCCGATGCCGCCTGGGTCTCTTGGGGAGGGCTTAGCCATGGCAACGGAATAATCACGGTTCCCAAGGGGAATCCCGACGCTGAGGTCAAGCAGGTAGTGCGACACGAATCAGGGCACGCTACCCAGTCTTTTTTCAGAAGGCAGGATTTTGGACCAAGCCTCGACCACTCAGCATCTAATGCCGGCATTATGTATTACACGACGGCAGGGGGGACTACTTTTACAGAACGGGAAAAGAAAATCCTGAGAGGAATTGTGCCTTGAGCCGGGCTATAATATGCGGACTATTAATGGCAATTATGGCGCTCATTGCCTGCGCCAAAAAGACAGAAGGAGAAATCTTGATGATAATAAAATTCAGTAAGATGTCATTCTTTCTCGGGGAGTCAATTCCGGCGGAGGTAAGTTACAAAAATGATACGGGGGAGAAAATCGTCATCGAGGATCCCGCAAAGTCTTTGGATGTCATTATGCATCTTCTTGATTTGTCGAACGACGAAGACCTCAATTACACTCTCGGTAAGATTGAGGTAACGGTAATGGATAAGACGGCCGACCAGTATGCCAAGTCGCTGCCTCCGAAGGATACGTTGACCCTTGAGCCAAACTCCGCTATTACCTTTACCACCGACCTGAATGAAAGACTATACCTTCGCCCCGGTGTTTTCACCTGCTATCTGCAGGAAGGGGAGAAAGAGTCCAATCGGATTTCTATATCGGTGAAATATAAACGCGAGTCCGTTGTGCCTCTCATTCAGATTGCTAGGGATTCAAATATGGTATATGGACGTCGAGAATGGGCCTCCGACTGGCTCAGAAAGCTGTATCCCCGCTTTGAGCTAGACCTTCCGTATGATGAAGATTCACCGGATGTGAGAAAGAAAAAGGAAGAGCAAATCAGCGTCAAAGTCGCCGAGTTTCTCAGTTGGTGGCAGGAAAACAGCAATAATCCCAAGATCGATACTCTTCTATTGCAAGCGGAAACTCTATGATGAGGCGAAACTGGATACTCTATATAAGGAATTATAATAGTATATGAATTTCGGTGTGCCGTTTCTGATAAAACTTCCGCCCGATTGGGAAGACCAGACCATTTATACCTATATGGGGCCCGAAGACAGCGGAGTGCAGCATTTCCTCACGCTCGTAGTAGACAAGTCTGCCGGCAAGACCGAGTTGGTAGATTACGTCCGCGAGAAACGGGAGTTGACTCTGAATACAATGCCGGGAATGGAGGTTCTCAAAGAGGAGCAAAAGGCTCTCGATAGCGGATTTCCGGCAGTTGAGATTGTCTTTAAGTGGATACCGTCAGATGAGAACATCATATATCGTAAGCAAGTCTTCTTGATAGTCGATGAAATCGGGTATATCTTTTCCGCCAATTTCTCCAAGAAGACCATCAAGACTATCGGGACCGAGGTTGACAGAATCATAAATTCTTTCAATCCCAGGCCCGATACGGAAGACGATTGAGATTTATGCCGCTGAAATTTAATAAGTCAACGGACGAAGAGCACAAAGAAAAACTTGAACCGTCTCTTATTTCGGCCACCTGGAAGCAGGGCTTTGCTATCGCCGGACAGCAGGCTCTGTTTGAAGTGTTAACCGTCTTCGTGGGCAATGGCGCTGAAATTAAGGTCACCGGCAAAAGCGAAAACGGAGAAAAACTGGGGAAGGTCAAAGATACTATTTTCAATAACAGTTATGTCGGCAGATTTGAAATCCCGGATGATATCGAGATGGATGACCATATCTATTTCGAGATTGACTTTCCCAAAAACGGCATCTCCGGTGAGTCCAACCGGATACCGGTTTATCCGCCCGTCAAAGTCACCAGCCTGAAATGGAGCGCCAAAGAAGCCCGTCGGGGCGACACCCTGACCCTTTCGGCCGAAGTCTATGGGGTCAAAGATAAGACCGAGGCAATAATGACCATCTACGAATACGACCGCGACGGTCTCAACGACAGAATCGTTGAACTGCCGGTTGAGGTCAAAAACCAGAAGGTCGAAATCAAGTGGGAATACCAATACTTTGAAGATACCGATGAAATCCCGACAGAGCGGGAGCTTCAGGAGTACGGCAAATCTTACAACCCCCCGGAGTACTTTTTTACCGTTAAACTGGGTGATGCCGAGTACGGCAAAAAGCAGGAGTCAGGGTTGCTTCTATTTAAGGACTGGATAGAAGTTGAACTTCTCGACAGTAACGGTCAGCCGGTGCCAAACCAGGACTATATTCTGCGGCTTCCTGACGGTACCGAGAAAAGGGGACAACTCGACGGCGAGGGTAAAGCCCGCGTGGAGGATGTGCCGCCCGGAAAGTTCCGAATAGTTTTCCCTAATTGGGAAGGGTAATTGTTGCGGAATATTCATTGAGGAAGCATGCCGAACTATAATGTTTACTATTTTGTGGTTAAACCGACGTTTGTTCCTGAGCGTGAAGGAAGCAGCGGGAATTCGGCGCAGTTGACTGATAACGATACCTATGTGCGGGAGTCCCGCGCTCAGGTATTGACCCTGTTCCGGACTACCTTACAGACACTTATGCAGGCGGCAGTCCAATATATTCCTGGCTCCCATCCGGCATACACAGTCCGCGTTACGGAAATACCGGCGACATCCTCCGGGGTCCCTAACTTCAGTGGCCTTACCATCGCCATGTACGAGCCAATTGTTTATATCACCCGAAAGGAAGCGGAACGAAATCCGAGCAATCCTATTGACAGGAGACCCAGTCTGGTCATGCTGCAGGCGCTTGAAGATGGCCGTTTTCAGGAGTTCCCCAGTTCCAATATATCTACCTGGCGCAGTATGATAACCGGCAATACCGGCGACCTGGAGGGGGCGGCTCTTCATGCTACCGACCTGATGCCGGCCTGCGCCGAGGCGTTTGGTAATGCCCGTATGGCTTATGACGCCACCAACTGGATTGAGATACAGGGAAATCTTTTGGCACGAGCCGCCTATCATGAAATCGCCCATTGCAAAGCGGAGTGCGAGAATCGCGCCAGCGGTTCCCGATGGCAAAGCGCTATCAGTGGCTCCATTCATAGCGTTTCCGGTGCCGGCATCCTGGCTTCGCCGCTCGGCTGGGATGTCGACCAATCTACGGCTGATAAGCAGACAATGGGACGTCATATGATGTGCCCGATTCCTTTTTATAAATTAGACCAGCCGATTGCAGGACAGTGTTTCCATCACGGGCAGTTAACTCCCCCTACGCCAAGATAGGAGGAAAAGCGACACACCCCTTTTATGATAGAATCATTAAAGGTACGGTTTTATTGCTTGACTTTTGTGACCTCGAAATTTAATATATTGTGACATCGCAACTTAGCCAAGAAAGAACTATTTTTTATTTGGCAGGATTAACCCTGTTTCGGGAAGTCTTATTTTCCTATGGATATTGCTAATTACTCATCGGATTCACGGGTTGTGATAAAAAACGCCCGCGAAATTGCCGCCACTTTTCGGCATCCAGAAATCGAGTTGGAGCATCTCTTGATTGCCGTCATCCGTTCCGAAAGTTCCGGGGTGGAATCGATTCTGAATCAACTCAAGAAGAATCCCTCTATAATTGAATCGATGACCGAGGAATTCCTGAAAGAGCAACCGCGCAAGGCGACCGCCAAAGATAGTCTGACTATATCGCCGGCGGTGCAGGAAACGCTGACGCAGGCAATTGAAGAGAAAGGGAAACTATATGATGCTCTCGTCGAACCGGAGCATATCTTCATTGCCATATTCGACCCTCGTTCCAAATTGTCACCGTATATGCGTGACAAGATCGATATCACCAAAGAGGATATCTACCGGGCGATTGCCGAAAGCAAATCTGTCCAGGAGATTGCCTCGTCGGTAACCCCCTCGGTCGGCGTCGCCGGTGAGGAAGGAAAACCGGAGGTCGCCGGCACCCTAAAATATTGCGTCGATATGACCAATATGGCGGCGGCCGGAGAATTTGACCCGATGATAGGCCGGGAAAAAGAACTGCAGCAAGTGATTCAAATTCTGCTGCGCCGTCGGAAAAACAGCCCCGTTCTTGTCGGGGGAGCCGGTGTCGGCAAATCGGCAATAGTGGAGGGATTTGCTCAGGCGGTTATCGCCAACAAGGTGCCGAAAACTCTTTCCGGAGTCAAAGTGCTTTCACTTGATATGGGCTCCCTGGTTGCCGGAGCCAAATATAAAGGAGAATTTGAGGAGAGATTCAAAGGGTTGGTCGGTGAGGTGGTCAAATCAGGCGGAAAGATTGTTCTTTTTATAGATGAAATCCATACTCTGTGCGGCGGTGGCAGTTCCGGCGGGGGAATGGACGCGGCGAATCTCATAAAACCTCCCTTAGCGCGCGGTCAGATACGTATCATTGGGGCTACCACCGAAGAGGAGTACACAAAGTATATTGAAAAAGATAAAGCCCTCGACCGCCGTTTCGAGCGGGTGAAAGTTGAAGAGCCCAATTTCGATGAAGCCGTCAGGATTGTCAAAGGGGTGGTGCCAAAATATGAATCGCATCATAAAGTTGCCTACACCGAACCGGCCATTGTGGCATCGGTCAAGTTCGCGCAAAGATATCTGAGTGAACGGAATCTTCCCGATATCGCCATTGATATCGTGGATGAAGCCGCCTCCGAATACAGCGTCAAGGAGGAGTTCGCCAAAGACCAGATGCCGGTCATCTCGGCCCAGATGGAAGCGCTCGAGAAATTGGCTCAGGAGTGCGAGGGGAAAGACCCGGATAAAGACAAAGAGTTGTTTGATAAACTATATTCAACCTATGATGAGTTTCAGCGCAGTTTCGACCGATTTAAAGGCTTCTGGGGGCATCGCCTTGAAGTCAAAGTGGGGGTGACATCATGAGCGCCAAAAAGCCGAAAGTTGACGATATTCGAAAAGACCTCGGCGAGAAACGCCAGGTTTTTGATGACCTTAAAAAAATAATAGACAGCCTGGAACACAAGATTGATGACGCCGACATTGCCGCTGTGGTGGCTCGTCGCACCGGCATACCACTTTCCAAGATGATGACGGCCGAAAAGGACCGGCTTCTCAAGATGGAGGAGTTTCTTTCCAAAAAAATTGTTGGACAGCAGAAAGCGATTCAGGCAATCGCTAATGCCGTCCGGAAAGCCCGCGCCGGACTGAAACTTCCCCACCGCCCTGTCGGCTCCTTTCTCTTTCTCGGACCGACCGGTACCGGTAAGACGTATCTTCCCAAACTCTTGGCGGAATTCCTGTTTGACGACAAGAACGCCATGGTGCGCCTCGATATGTCGGAGTTTATGGAATCGCACTCCGTCGCCAAAATGATCGGCGCCCCCCCGGGATATGTCGGATATGAAGCGGGCGGAGTATTGACCGAGGCGGTGAGACGCAAGCCCTTTTCAATTGTGCTTTTCGACGAAGTGGAGAAAGCCCATCCGGATGTCTTCAATGTCTTGCTGCAGTTGCTTGATGACGGCCGTCTGACCGATGGCCAGAGCCGCACCGTCGATTTCTCCAACACCATCGTTGTCCTTACCTCGAACTATGCTGCCGATAAGATTCTCGACGCCGACCGGGAGGGCCGGGAAGTTAATATGGACGAGGTGCGGGGTTTTCTCTTCACCAAGTTTCGTCCCGAGTTCTTGAACCGTTTGAATGATATCATAATTTATCATTCTTTCTCCCAGGAGCAGGTGGAGGTCATCGCCGGTCTGGAATTCGAACAGGTCAACCAACTTCTCAAAGACCAGGAGATAAAGGCGACCCTCACTCCGGCCGCCCGTCATAAATTGGCGGTGGATGGTTATACTTTCGAGTTGGGCGCGCGCCCGATTCAACGTATAATAGAAAAAGAAATCATCAACAAACTGTCGGTTGATATTATAACCGGCAATGTAATGCCCGGCGACGAGGTCTTAATTGACGTAAAAGATGACGGTTATATTTTTAACAGAGTGGCAAAAACAATTTAAACATAGAGCGGAGGAATAAATGGCGAAGTTTATACTGGGCGCTACGGAGAGAATCAAGCAGGATGATTCCATTCCGGTGGAACTGCTTCCCTCCAACAAAATTCTATATGCGGCGCGTCTTAACAGCGATGAAGACGCCGATGTCACGCCGTCCAAATGCACCAATCAGAAAGAAGTATTCGAAAAGTTTCGCCCTTCATTCTCGGCGGAACTGGAGAATACCGAGGGGCAGGCGGTCAATGCCAATTTTGAAGTGCGCGCCATGAAAGATTTCACGTCCAAGGAACTGATTGAAAAAAACGACCAACTGTCGGAAGCGTACTATGGAAAAGAGATGCTCTCCGACCTGGAGAAGCAACTGAAGAAGAACAACGCCCTTAAGAAAACTCTGGAGGACAAGGAGAAGAAAGAGGCTCTACTGAAAGTGGCTAAATATTACATCGACTTGCTCAGCGAATAAGTGAGGTGATTGAAATGGCTGAAGAAGAAAAAAGAGAAATGCAGCCGCAGGCGGCGCCGGCGGAAGCAATGGCTGAGAAAGCCGTAGAAAAAGTATCCGATAAAGAATTCCAGTCTATAATGGGAGACAATTTCGCCGACTTCAGTAAACTGGCAAATCTGCTTCCCTCATTCAAAACGGCTGATGGCGACCTGGTCCGCGGGGTGGAATGGCTCGACCCCAAGAAGGACTTCCAGCGCAAAGAATTTCTGACCAAAAAAGAATTCGCCAAACAGAGAAAACTGCTCGCCCAGAGACTCAAAATCTGGCTCGATTACCTCTCGCGCAGCGGCGACCTCGACGAAATCCGCAAACAGTTAAGCGAGGATTCGGCCAAACTGGAGGCGAACCTCGAAAAGAACATGCGCCGTGTTCATCAGGCGGCGCGTGAACTGGAAACGACATATCGCGCTATCGAGAAGTTCTTCGCCAATGCCCAGCAGGAACCGGATGAAAAGGTCAACGCCTATTTCGCTAATGTCTCAGCCGAGGAACTGGCTAATCCTGATGACCGGGAGAAATTTGAGCAGTTGTCCAAAGCGGTGGCTGACCTGTACCGCGAATGGAGCATCAAAGAATGCTTTGCCATGGCGGTTGTTCCGGGCTATCTCGGCAGTGTCGAGAATATCGATACCTTCGCCCGCCAACTGGGGATGCCGAACAAGGTTCATATCCTCACCGACCTTCCCAATTTTGAGAAATTCGAAGAAGTGATGGATATGCTGGAAGACCCCAATTATGCCAACCTAATGGGTATCGACAGTTACAAGCAGTACGTGTCGGTATTTGCCAACTATGTCCTCGCCCGCAACGCCAACCAGTTTGAGGATGACGATATGTGGATTCCCCCGTCGGCGGCCGTTGCCGGCAAGATGTACCAGGGCGACCTGACGATAGGAATGCAACAGCCGATGGCCGGATTTAAGTTTGGGAAGATTGCCGACGCCAAATATCTTCGCTTCAAAGCCAACCAGCCCGACGCCTCTAAGATTAACGAAAAAGGCGTCAATCCGCTGGTCAACTTTGAGGGGATGGCGGTGGCGATGGGTGCGGCCACTCTCTTCTCCAAGGAAACCTTCAATGTCTATTCCATCCGGCGCACCTACGACTATGTCTACAAAACGATGCGCAATTATCTGAACAAACAGACTTTTACGGTAATTGACCAGAAATTTATCGATACCATGCGCAAGGATATCGACAAATTCATGAAGGCAATCACCGGCGGCGACAATATTCTTCAGGATTACAAAGTTGAGATTTTCGCCGATGAAGAGATGCGCAAGCGTCAGGAAGTGGATGTCAAAATCAGCCTGAATCCCAAGTATCCGGCGCGCACATTCAATATTGAATTTGTCGCCTGGAACCAGGACAATCAGACCAACGTGAAGGATAAGTAAACGCGAAAGGTTTTGCCCTGGTGCAGAAACGGGCGGAGAATTACCGGAAATATTCAAAGGTTTTTAAACTTATCAGTCATAATATTTATTAGAAAGGAGTTCTTATGGCTCGGAGACCAATTCTTGAGATCGATGGTGTGGTTTACAAGAACGTTTACCAGGTCTCGTACGAACTTTATACCGCGAAGGATGAAACCGGACGCCCTGCCGATCGGGCACATGCCGGGGTCATTAAGATCACTCGTGAGTCGGATGAGAATGCCAATATCGCCCGCTGGGCTATGGATTCCAGCAAGCCGAATTGGAAAGCCGGGAAAGTGACTTTTAAGAATCCCGATGACGCCACCATGAAAGAACTATCATGGGAGGAAGGTTTTATCACCCGCTACGAGGAGATGATACCTCATATCAAACAGCGTCCTGACGACCAGATTTTCGAGTATTTCGAAATTTCCTGCCATAAACTCAGTATCGGCGATGCCGAGATTGATAACCGCTGGCAGGAGTAGTTTTTTTCATATTGCGGGTGGGAGTATTTCCCACCCGCTGAAAGACGGTCATGCCTGAAGAAAAAACAACGTTACTTGAAACGCCGGCGCTCTGCTCCCTTCAGATCGACAATAAGCAGATTAAGTACGATATATCGTCGGTTGTGCTCCGGCAGTATGTCGATGACCATCATGTTCTGCAGGTTCGTATTCGGCAGGTCGGAAAAGCAACCTCCAGCCGGGATTTTGATGACCCCACCGAATACGCCAATTTCCTTGGTAAATCCATTGCGCTGAACATCAAGCCCGGTGGCGGGATGGTCGATGCTTCGCGGGAACTGGAATTCATAGGAGTAGTGACTAAGGTCAGTCTTGACAACAGCATCGACGGGCTTAACACCGTCATGATTACAGGACACAGCCCTACTATCGCTCTTGACGGTCCCAGGCATAACGCCTTCTTTAATGAACTGTCTGCAACCGACATAATCGGCAATATTATCCGCAAGTACCCTGTGACGATGGGGGCGCAGGAAGCGACCCGGGGAACTCTCAAATTCTGCGTGCAATACAACGAGACCGATTATGATTTTGTAATGCGCCTTGCCGGCGCTTATGGGAAGTTCGCTTTCTATAACGGGAAGGAATTCATGCTGGCTAAAGCCTCCGGCTCCGGTACCGAGGACCTGACCTGGCGCGAGACTCTGGGCTCATTCTCTCTGGGTCTGGGAACGCAATCGGCGGAATTTGAATCGAGCCTTTATAGTTATGAGCAGAACAAGGAATACTCGCAGGATACCAGTTCCATGTCCTCGCCAACGGCGCTGGCGAATCTGTATAAAATTTCACCCGATGCCTCCAAAAAAATTTACACATCTTCGGGATTCTCCAATCAGCCGCGTCTTGTCAGCGATGCGCAATCGCTGGATGAACATCTCAAGAATGAGAAGAGCGGCGCTATAGGAAAAATGATTGTCTGCACCGGGCAATCGATAGTTCCCAAAATCGTTCCCGGCAATTGCGTAAAGGTGCGCGGTATGGATAAATTTGACGGCACCTATTATGTCACATCTGTCCATCACCATTACAACGAAAGCGGTAAATACCAGAATACCTTCGAATGCATACCTCTTGATACCGCTTTCCCGAGCGTCAAAAAATTGCCGCCTGCGCTTACTCATATACAAAGCGCGGTTGTCACCGACAATAATGACCCCGAAAAATTGGGGCGTATAAAGGTCAAATTTCCCTGGCTGCCCTCGGATGAAACCCCCTGGATTCGGTTCTTGACGCCGCACGCCGGCGCCGAACGCGGCTGGTACTGCCTGCCGGAAGTGGGCGATGAAGTTCTGGTCGGTTTCGAACGGGGACATCCCGACCTGCCGGTGGCGCTGGGATCGCTGTATCATAAAGATGACGAGCCACACGCCGACACCAATAATGATAAAAACGACATAAAGATGTTCCTTACTCGAGGTGGGAACCGCATCTATTTCAAAGATGAGAGCGGCAGCGAGCAATTGATAATCGCCATGAAGGACGGTAAAAACAGCATCACTATGGACCTTTCCGGTTCACCCAAAATCACGATTGAGAGCGTCGATGGCGACATAACACTGAAAGCCAAGAACATCACTTTGGAAAGTACCGATAAGGTGGAAATAAAAGCAGATAAGGATATCGTTGCCAAAGCCGGTGGCAATTTGGAGATGGAAGGAACCGCCGGGTTAAAAGCCAAAGCCTCCGGACCGGCTGAAATAGAGGGAGCAATGCTGAATTTGAAAGGCCAGAGTCAGGTTGCTGTCAAAGGCGCCATCATCCAACTGAATTGACCTGCTCCATGGATTATTTAGCGCTTCCTTTCATTTTAAGAGAGGGGTATCTCTCCCGGGCTAATCTCGAGGAATCAATAACCTTTTCAATCGGCTTGCTACTCAGCACGCGTATCGGGACCATGCCCTTTAATCCCGAATACGGCTGCGACATCTGGGAAAAAGAGTACTCCGACCTGTACACCGCCAACAAGGCGGACATTAGAGCCAGTCTGCGCAACGCTATCGATAAATTTGAACGGCGTCTTTATAATGTCTCTATCTCCTTTTCCAGCGTCGCCGACACCTCGCCGCACTCGCTCGGGATGGCTGTCAAAGTCAGCGGTAACTACCGCGATGACGGGGAGGAAAAAAAATATGAAGGGACCTTCCATATCGGTTAGGAATTCAGAAGATGAAGATTGAAGAAGCCCGCTCTCCGGAAAAAATATTCTATGAAATGCATCGGGAGTTGCGCGCCTGGAACTCCAAGATTCCGGAATCGCCCGACCGTCTCGACCCGATTCTGAAAATACTTTTGCAACTCTACTCGCACCAGTTGTCCCTTATAGACCGGCGCATAGGTGAAGTTTGGACGAATGCCGCTCACGCTCTGGTAAAGGCGGTCTGCCCGGAAAGCAAGCATTGGCCTGTCCCAGCGCACACAGTAATGCGCTGCAAGCCGGCCGACCCGGTAGTGGAGATTGACCCTCATACTCGCTTCTACTACAAAGAGAAACGGGAGGGAGGGCAGACTTTTTTCTTCTCTTCGCTGCGGCGGGAGCGTTTGCTGGCGGCCGAAGCCAGTTATGTATTCTTCAAATTTGGACGCTCAGTGGTTAATCTCTCTCCTTCCTCGCGCAACGAACCCGGTTCAATGGCCCGTTCGCAATTCACCAGCGCCCCCACTGGCTCCGGGCAGCTGTATATAGGCATTCAATTTGCCGGGCAACCAACCGACTTTGCCGGCGCTTCTATATTTCTAAAAGGTTCTCTCGAGGCCCTTCGCCAGCTCCGCTGGTCTCATTGGTATCCGGGGAATCGCGGGGGCGAATTCCATCAGTCCGCCGAATTTTGCCCCGGCTTGACCAATGATTTCGCTCAACTCTTTACCACCAATGAGAGGATTATTGACTGGGGCGGTCTGCGCACCGGTGTTGACCTGTTCAAATCTCTCGAAGAAAACTTCGTAATCATTCCCTCGTCGTTTGCCCATTTCTGGGAGAAGGGTAGACCGCCGGCAGAACTGGTTGAAGCCCTGGGAGCCGAGAGTTCCGCTCTCGAAACATCCCCTCCGCTTTATTGGGTGCAGGTCATTTTGCCACCGCGCGGCGACAAAGCGCGGCTTCTTTCTTCATTCGAGATGAATTTCAACTGCTTTATTGCCGTCAACAAGAATGAACTGACCCTCTTCAAGCATACCGGTGGAAACAAACTGGTCGAAGTGGAACTTCCCGAAGAAATTGACAATATTCTGGAAATTACCGGCGTCATCGATTCCAGCGGGCGCACTTATTACCCGCGCCATATGATTCAAAATCAGAAAGGGCAGAGAGGTTATTCCCTTGAAGAACGGGATAAGCGACTTATTATCTGGTTTGATTTTGCGTCCGATCTGGAACTCCCCCCCGATTCTATCACCGTAACCTACGCAGTCACGTCCGGAACAGCGGCCAACGGCATCGATGCCGGCAAGATCAGCGAATTGTATGAAAATCATCCCGGCCTGGTTTCGGCGGAGAATATCACCTCGACCGGCGGGGCTATACCTGCGCGGTTGGAAGAGCAGGTGATAATGGAAGTTTCGGCGCGACTTCGCAACCGCGACCGCGCTATGACCTTCGTTGAGATTGCCAACTGGGCTAAAACGTTTGACCCTCGAATAAGATCTGTTACCTGTGAAAACGGAGTGGTCCGGGCAGGACGGGGGGTGCGAAGAAGTATCATGGTCAGAGTAAAAATCAATCCGGCCGAATTCCATTCAGACGAGGAAACCTCGCTGTTGTCACAGCGTCTGGAGTCATTTCTGAAATCACGCAGCCCTATCAATACCCATTTTACTGTGGAGATTACCAGGCAATGACCGAAAAGTTCATGCCCGACTTTACCAGTCACAAATCTCCTTTTCATTTTACTACGGCGCTCAATACCCTGATTCGAATCGGTGTTGACCTCGACCGGGTAGAGATTCTGGCGGTGGGAGAGTCTGAAAACTATAAGGGCGAAATCTTATATCAGGAGCCGGCCCCGGGACGGGTAATTACGGAGGAAAGCCGCATCGTTCTGCATGTCGGGTTCCCCAGCGCCGTTGACCAGATGCCGTACCAGTTTTTCTACGGCTTGCAGACCAATGTGGCGCGGTCGCGCGAATGGGAGATGCAGTCGCGGGAATTAATGGCTCCTTTTGATGCCGCCGTCATTCGATACACTTCCGTAGCCCGAAATCTAATACTCAAATACAACCTTGGGGTGGTTGAATATGAACATCTGGTTCGATTTCTAAAACTGTTTGATTACGATGTTTTTCAAAGCGGCGATGAGATGCGTGAAGCCCTCCTCTGGGCGGCCCTCTTTCCCTCTTTTCATTACTGGTCAGCCAATCCGGAATTAATGTCTCATTTCCTGGAATTGCTGTTTGAGAAGGAATTCAGAATTATTGAAAATCACCGGGCCGAATTTGCCATACCGGCGAATATTCGTTACGCTCTTGGCGCCATTAGCGGACGTCTCGGCAAAGAAACTATTCTGGGCAAATCCTTTTATGAATCAGATTCTACCTACCAGATAGAAGTGCGCAACATCAGCGCCGCCGAGATGCGCGATTGGATGCCGAAAGGAAGAAAGAGAAAGAAACTGGAAACCGTTCTCGATATCTGTATGCCGGGGTATTTGAGTAGATTGATTAAACTGGTTTCGTCGGATAAAAGAGTTCATATTGGCACGAAAAGATGTCAATCTTTCCTTGGTTTTTCCAGCCAGATTTAATGGGCTTGACAACAATAGGGATAGATGGTAAATTCAGTTTTTATGCTTGAGGCAAGATAATGGATGACTTGAACTTATATTCTGTGAACTGGCAGGATGGCATGCTTATCACCGAGCGCCATCTGAAAGAGCAGGAAAAATACTTCGAGGAACTGACTCGCTGGCATAGCCTTCACGTTGGTGACCGCTACGGTCTGGTGCGAAAAAGTTTCGACGGTAAGCCGGCGATTGGCTTTAGGGCTGTCATTAGCGGGAATCGCCTCAAGTTGGAGATTACCAGATGCCAGGCATTAACCCCGGATGGCAACTATATCGAGATTAGCGAGACCCTGCGCAATCCGATTGGAGCCGAAGCCAATGTCACCGAGCCGGTCATCCCGGTATATATTAGCGTTGACGCCGTCTCCAAGCGCCAGGTAGGAGATCCTGACCCGGAGGAAGACCTTCCACGGATTCCGTACCTGGTCAATAATTATACCGCCCATCTTCAGAAACCAAGCGGCCTTCCGGAATCCAGTTATCTGAAAGTGGCCGAACTGATAGTCAGCGGCAGCGACGTTCGGAACTCCGACACTTATTTTCCCCCCAGTCTGAGCCTGAATGCCGATGAGCGACTCTCTCAAAAAGCAGTTGATTATCGCAATCGTCTGGAGAATCTTCTGTCGCTGGCATCGCGGGCACATCTGGCTGTCTCGGTCAGCGGCGCTATGGCCGGTGAAAGCACACAGCTTCAATTGGCTTTCCGAGAAACGGTCTATCTGCTGGTTTATCATCTGGCGGCATCAATTGATGATTTTGTCATCGGTCGCAACGCCTACCACCCCTTGCGATTGGTCATTTTCTTTAAGAAACTGTTTCGCGTCTTCTCTACGCTTATCAACCTCCAGCCCGGCTTGAAAGACTATCTCAACGAGAAATATTTCACCAAAGAATTGAATACCGATGTGGGGAAATTCATCTCTATCGTCGAAGCCTTCATTATGAAGGAGTATGACCATCAGGCGCTCGGAGAGCATATACAGTCTATCGATGAGATTTTGGGAGTTCTGCGGGGTGTTCTGGGGTTCCTGGCGCAAACGAAGCGGGAGCAACTGGGCGAGCAGGCAATGGCGACCGACACTCTTACTTACAGCGGCAGGACCTACCGGGTGGCTCCCTTCAGTTCCAACCGGCTGGAGCAGGTCGGTGAACTTTGCTACTTAATGATTGACGTCGCGCAACCGCGGGCGGTCGCAGATGCCGTGGTACTGATGTCAAAAGACCTTTTCACCGTCCCCGAATGGAACAATATGCAGGTGCGGCTCGGTTTAAACGACGCCCGTGGGCTGGGGGAGACCGACCCGGTCGATGTTGACACTAACACCTTCGGCAACAAAGTGGCGCTGCACCCGAAAGATATGATGCGTTCTTCATCTGTGCGACAGATTACCCTTATTTTCCGCGGCGCCAAAGATGCCTCGAAATTCTCCCGTTTGGGGAAAATGGATTTGATAATATATTCGATGTAGTTGACGGCACAGGCTTAGAATGGAAATACGCGCTTATATACAGGACCTCTTCAAATATATCGAGTCATTCGAGAAAGGGGCGGCCGGTTTTGAAACGGAAGCCTTCCTGCAGACCTACAACGGCATCTATGCCGTATTTCAGGCGCTTCGGGAGCAGCGCGACAAGGCGGTCAAAGTCGATGAATACTTTCATGATTGGATTCGTCAATCTCCCCTGACCAGTTCTGATTTGCGGCAACTGGCGGTGCAGATAATGATAACTTATTTCGAATCGGAAGCCGATACCGACGGTCAGACCAACAAGTCCTATCTCTACTGCCGGGGATTGCGCGGGGTTCGTCAGGATGTGCCTTTCTTCGAGAATTATCTTCTCCCCCTGCTCTTCAAAGAGGGGAGTCTCGGCGGCAATTTCCGACTCAGTCAGTTCTTCCTTAATGAGATGGCGCGGTACATAAACAAATTTGGCAAGAAGGTCAATCTGGGTATGACACCCGAAGAGTTTTCGGCGCTTTCCGATCCGATGAAATTTCTTGAACTGGCGCGCCGACGGGTAGAACTCGGAAACGATATCCTCAAAGACCGCAGCAGCCTTGAGTTCAATCTCCAGCGGATGAATAACTTCAACAAACTGGGACAGAAAAGCCGCCTGATGGACCAGTATCTTACTGAATGGCAGTATCTGACCAAGACCAGTTTCTGGCAGACAATAAAAGATTTTTTCAGCGTTCTGGGCGGGAAATTCAAGGGAGTCTTTTCCAGTTCGCGTTATTTTCGCCTGGTCCTTACTCAGAGAAACCTGGCATACTTCTACTATACGTTTCTTATTCTCCTCTTTCTGTTTCTTGCCATATTTGTCCCGGTAAGTTGGAATAAATATTCGCAGAAGCAATTGCAAAATCTTCAGGACAAAGTCACCCAGGTGCAGAGCGGGAGTCTGAAATAACCGTTGAGATGAATAATTACAGGGAATAAATGCGACCAGGTTCAATACTGAAAATATTCAAAAAAGGCTCCAAACTTGCCGGCAAGCAGAAGGGGAAGAAAGGAGAACCGGGATACGGCTGGCCTCCGGGGCTTCGTATCGGCGTATATGGACATGCCAATTCCGGTAAGACCGTCTATTTCACTGTCCTCAATGAAGAATCGAAAATAGCCAAAGATCTGCAGATATCGGTAATCGACAACGCTACCGCGGGTGAATTTCTCGCCAATTACCGAGCCATCTGGGGGGTCGGTTCCGCTACTGATGTCGGCACCGTTGTCGATCGTCGCGGCGACAAAAAATTTCCTGACCCGACCGCCGGCGACCGCGTCCTTAAATTCAATGCCATTCTTGATAAGAATAAAAAAGTCTCCGTTGTAACCTATGATTATAACGGGCGGGCGGTTTCGATAACTGACCGCATCGAATTGAAGGAAAAAGTTCTTGATTTCATGGATGGTTGCAGCGGGATACTTTTCTTCTTCGACCCCAAAACTCTGGCGGCGGAACTTCAGAGCCAGGAACATGTGGCTTCATTTGTCAGCATGCTGGAGCGTCTGGCTCCCCTCAAAAGCCGTTTACCCATGCCAATCGCCCTGGTCGTCACCAAAGCCGACATTCTGCCCGGTTTTACTGGCGAAAATCAGATTGTGCTGATAAATCCCGAAGATGAGAATTTTCTCGCTGAAGATTTTGAGACCTTTCTCGACCGCGTTCTGAGCAGCAACAGAATTGCTTCCAATTCCGCATGGGCCGGCTCGGTCCGAAATGTCCTTTTCAAACTGAGAGAGTTCTTGAACGTGGTGGTAGGGCGCACTCTCGATTTTCAGATTTTTTTCATTTCCAACACGGGTCAGACTCCGGAGAAAATCGGCACCGAGGTGGGTCGTTCCATATATGTCCCGCCGGCGAAAATCCATCCCGTTGGCGTGAGAGAGCCGTTTTACTGGCTGCTGAAATCGATTTTCCGCAGTCGCAAAGTCTCCCGTTTTCGAACGGTGGCGAAATTTGTCATGTTGCTCAGTCTGCTTTGGATTATTTTGTACTCCATCCCGAACCTGTATCATTTCAAAATGCTCCTTCCCGGATTGGAATCTAAAGAGAAAGTAGTGCTGGCGGCGACTGATGGCTCCGTTCTCGGATTGAATACGGACCAGCGGCAGGAAATAATCGACCAGTATCGAAAATATGAGCGTTCCTGGACTGTGAATTACCTGTTTCCCAATTTCAAGTATCCCTCTTCGGAAATTCGCGAGGCATATACTGCATTTAATATGGGGATGGCGGTCAAGACGCTGGACAGCGCCCTGCGCGATTTTGCCTCGGTCGTGCGCGACCCCTCTATGTGGCCGGTCTTTAACCTGACCGATTCCACCATAAGATACCAGCCGATTCATGACAAAATTCTAGAGCAACTGAATCGCTACCGGCAATCTACCGACTATACGGAACTTTACAAACGGAGCAATCGCGGCAAACAACTCTGGGATAATTTCGAAAAAGCGATAAAAAATCCGACCGATTCTACCCCCTGGCTGGCGATTGCCCAGCAAGTGCAGATTTTCCAAACCGATTTCGGTCATGAACTGAGTTCCGCCGAGAAAGACCTTCTGAAAGCCTTCTCCACGCGCAAAGCCAGGAAAGAACAGGCGGTGGTGGCGCAGAGAATCACCAGCGAAATGGGCTCATTTGTGGAACAGATAAACGGCATTACCGACCCTGCTTTCCGCTTTGAGACCGCCCTGACGCAGTTGCGGCAGATTCTCGCTAACCTTGACCCGGTTGTTGATAGGCAAAATGTTACCATGATTAACAAGTACCTTCAGGATGCCGCCAAATGGTCTCAAAGGCGGAAATTCACCTGCAAGATCGAATCGGTTCCGGGAAAGGCGCATCTTCATATCGAAGTGACCGAGAAGGGAAAAGACCCCAAATGGAGTGAGGTCAATCAGATATTTGAAGGGGACAAAATCGAGTTCTACTGGAAGATTGGCGATGATATTCATATCGCAATGGATACCGCCAAACATGTCTGCCAGTTGGGCAAAGACCCCAGCGACCGAAAACCGCTTAAAGGAAAGTATTCCATATTTGAAATGAACGGCGAGATTACCTTTGGAAATATCGGAAAAAAGATTAATATATCTTTTGTCCCTCCACTGGAGGAGCAAATACCGAAACTGGAACCATGATTTAATTTCAGGGAGTGATAAATGAAACAGTTGATAATTCGATTCACAAATTTCCGCATTTTCGCGGCGGTGTTATTGATTATGGCTTTGGCGGCGCCGATGGCCGATGCCGGAAAAGTGCAGTTACCGGAAGGGAAAGAAATAAAAGTCCGCTTCGACCCCAAAATGAAAATCTCTTCCGGCAAACTGGAAAAGGGGGTACCTCTGCAGATTTACCTGGTGGAGCCGATTGAAATCGCCGGAGTGGTGTTAGTCCCCAAAGATGCCCCCGGGACCGCTGTGGTCGCCGATGTCAAGAAAGCCGGGAAGCCGGGAAAGCCGGGAATTATTAAAATTGAATTCACCGAACTGGAGCCGACCGGAGATTTCAAATCCCCCGAAAACGAAAAGATAAAACTGGGCGGCACTATCGAGAAGAAAGGGGGCGGAAAGAAACTGCTCTCGTATCTCCTCATTTTCGGACTATTCATTAAAGGGGGAGAGGGGACAATCGACCCCAACGGTGTCTATACCGCAACGGTGAAAGAAGGGATAATACTGGAAAACTGATACAGCCGCTCAATATCACAAATGTATAACGGGTCACCAAACCGGTGACCCGTTTTTCTTGGGGGGCATTTTGCAGTCCTGCAGGGTCGACCAACTATCTTATGACGGCAGACCCAAAGGAGCTGTCAACCAAAATCCTTGCCGATTCATAATAGACACTCGATACCGGAATACTATCCAGCCCCAGTTTGGATAGGGATACCGGAAAAATCTGAAAGAAAGAGGTGTCGACAGAGACTGTGGTGTCGGGCATCTGGTAATTATTGACAAAGATTGTGGCTAATGTCGCGAATCCATTGGAATTTACGATGGTCCCTAAAGGTGATGTTTGGTAGACGGTGATTTCTCCCTGGCTGCCGTCAAACCAGTCGATCTCAGCCACACTGCTTCCCAACGACCGATTACGGACCACACTGTCAATAGCCAGTGACGGAGAATCGAAGAACACGCCGATTACAGCGGAATCCAGCAAATTTAGATTGTAAACTGCCAGATCTAACCGAAATGATGCGGCAAACGGAATCTCCAGATATCGCGGCAGCAGTTTTACCATCGGCACCACCGGGTAGAGGTCAATAGAAAGACGGGTTATAATCCCCGGAAGCACATCGGCCACCGTCTCTCCCTTATAAAGCAGAATCGGGATATCCTGGCGTCCCATTCCAATTCCCTCTACGATAATCCGTCGGTCGCGCCCGGCCGGTATCGCTAACTCTCCGACAAAATACCCATCCTTTTCAGTGAGACTGTCCACCATCAACTGGTCTGTTTCTCTTTCAGGCAGGACTACATAGACCAGCATCCGGCTGATTGACTGGCTCGCCTGCGCGGCATCAATTTTCATACTGATAGTAACCGCTCCGGTCTGACCCGGCGCTACAATTTTCTCCGAGCATCCGGCAATCATGGTCACAACCAGGCTGCCCAGGAGAATTGTCCTCTTTGCAATGTTCATATTCGTATCCTCCTACAGACTGGCTGAAAGACTGACCAACACCTGATGTCCGGTCAGATCTATTCGATTGTCATCAACACTTCCGGTAAAATACCGGTAGTCCAGGCCTATGCCGAAACGCTCTTCGGGACGGCTGCCGATTCCGCAACCAACGCCGAAAATTTCGGACTTGCCGAAGTTAAGTTCATTGGAGCCGAGAAGTCGCATCTCTCCCGCCAGAGAAAAAATCCATTTTTTGGAGAAATATTTCCCCAGCGTCAAGCCGGCGGCAAATTCATTGCCATAAAATTTCAGTTGCTCTAATGTCGATTCATCTTCACTGTAACGGGTATTCCGCCCCCGGGCAAGATAGCGCAATTCGGCCGTGGCGGCGCCGAAATCATTCCCCGCCGACGCCGCGGTCTGCAGTTCCAGCAGAGGGCTCTGCTTAAAAATCTTTTTCCCGGCGACCTGGTCGGTGGTGAAAATAGTATAGATGACATTTGCCATAAGAAGCCTGTTTCTCTCGCCCAGTTCCATGCCGCCGTTAAGAGAGATAATATCGCCCGGATTGTACTTCTCCATTCCTTCGTACGGCTCATATTCGCCGGTGTATTCAAACATAGCGCCGGCGCCGCAGCGGATTTTCCCCAGCATCGTAGCGCCGCCGACCAGGGCATTGAAACCGAATCCTTCACCATATTTTGTAATGGGAAACTGCAAGTAATTTTGAGAAAGATACTCAATAACCAGCCATTCCTTGCTCAAATTGAGTTTCTTTTTGCCGGTCGGAATATTGAATCCGGCGCTGAAAAGCAACTGGTCGTTGGAAAAAGAACGGCTGAACTGCATACGGGCATCCCCCACTCCCGAGAGGGAGTACTCATTCGATGGCGTGGTCAGCTCATTGGAAGCTCCGGCAAAGTAAAAAGTTGCTTCCAAATTTTCCCCCAGCGGAACAAACCCGCTCAGCGGGGTTGCCAGTTGCGCCAGTTTTATTTTGACATCGGAGTTCTTCAATTCCCAGTAACTGAATACCGGCTGAATGCCGCCCGAGGTCGGCTGTCCCAGAAGAATTTGAGCCTCGCTCTTCAGGGAGAAAATCGATGTCGTCCCCAGAAGGACCATTGCGGCAATAATCATTTTATTTCGCATCGAGATTCCCTCCTATTACCAACCGTCCGTAGTTGTCAACCTGGGGAGGAATCTGTGATGCCCTGTCCAGAAGCGAGTTACGGAGGGCGCCGGAATTGCTGAGGACGTAGCGAAGTCGTCGCTCCAGACCGCGGTTCCCGCGCTCTTCCCGCGCCTCATTCTCTACATTCTGCTCAAACTGGGAAAACGACAATTCGCCGCCCGGTCCGGCCTTTGCCGCCATTGACGCCTGCTGATAACGATTCTGCGCCAATTGAAATCCTCTGTCGATCTTCACGGCGCTCTGAAACTCCCGCGCCGCCTGTTTATACATCCCGCGGCGGGCATATCCCAGACCGCGGCAATAAGCCATAAAGGCGAGATACGACTCCGTAGGTACTTTCTGAATGGCATCCCGCTCCTCTTGCGTCAGGTCAATTTTGAGGTTGTCGATTATCTTGAAGACAAACTCTTTCTGAAGTTTGAATATTCCCTTAAGTTTCCCTTCGCTGGGGTCGGTTGTTACTGCGGAACTTTCTGCAATATTTACTATCGCTCCGCCCAGGCGAAGTTCCTCTTTCCCTAGTCCGATTAGATTGCCGGTGACGACATTGCGACTGCCAAGAATTCGCCCCATCCGCGGCGCCGTATTCGGATCGGATACCCCGGTTTCCGCCAGTTTCAGTTCATTCAAGAGCGCGTCTATCTTCTGTCGTTCGACAACACGCAGGGAACTGACTTTGGAAAGGTCGATAGCAGTGAATTCCGCCAGACCGCTTGCTAGCGGGGCAGTCTCCGGCGGAAGACTGGAACCGTCAAAATTGACCACCGCTATCGAATTGGAGGGAATAGACTGCACATCAATCTCTTTTTCATTTTTCACGGCGTTGGCGATTTCCGCCTGCAATTTAAGATTCGCCAGGCGGTCAAGATGCTGCCTAAGCGTATTTCCCATTTCACCTTTAGGATTGAGATTGAGAGCCGTCGAATAGGCGCCGATAGCGGCGTCAAGATTATTCTGCTTCTCCGACAGAAGCCCGATATACAAATAGGAGAGTGGCTCCGGCTTGATGATATTTGCCTGTTTGAGGGCATCTTCCGCCTTGGTCAACTCTCCCTTTTTGTAATAGGCGATACCCA
Organism: Ignavibacterium sp.; assembly: GCA_020724775.1. Taxonomy (GTDB): domain Bacteria; phylum Zixibacteria; class MSB-5A5; order GN15; family PGXB01; genus DYGG01. Next base: position 30,857 of record DYGG01000006.1, read on the forward strand.
GTTCCCGCCAGGCCTCGGCGCTTGCCGGATTCGCCTTTATCTCGGCATAATATTTTTCTATGGCGCGGTCGTAATCCCCCTGTTCCGCCAGACTGCTTCCCTGCATATACAGAGAATGAGAACATCCCGAAATCAGAAACAGGAAAAACAAACCCAAAAGCCACTTTCTTGGACTGTTTATATTCCTCATCTTAAATTACCCTGCCAGAGGTCTATAGATTTCCATTTTCCGTTTGGCTTCGGCGAAGGAATTATCCATTTCGTACGCCTTCTTAAAGCATTCGTAGGCATTCTTGTAATCATACTTGTCCATGAAATCAAGACCGCGAGAATATAGAGTGGTGGCGTCGAGCGATTCCGTACCGCCCTCTTTCAGCAGATTCTTGACCGCATCGGTTAACTGCACATCCAGCCGCGCCGCCAGTTCCTCTACCAATTCCTTCTCCAACCTGGCATATTCCGGCTTTCCCTCTTTATCGACCGAGGCAATTATCTCGGAGGTCTCGACACTGACTACCCGAACAATCATCCGGGTGCTTTTATCGTCTATCTGTGTAATGCTCCCGAAAATCATATATTGTGCCCCGAGAATCTTGCCAACCCTTACCGCGGTAGCCGGGTCAACCCCGCCTGACTTCTGAAGTTCCTGCTCTTTGAGGACGAAGTCAATCTTATCCCGCTCGACAACTTTCAAAGAAGAGATTTTGCCAAAATCATGCTCGAAGAAATCGGCCAATCCCTTGGAAAGATATCCCAGTTCCTGCTGATATTTGCCGACCGAGAAATTGTCGAATTCCATTATGGCGATAGTCTTGATGCCGCTGTTTTTGTCTTCATCGCAGGAGAGAGCATTCTTATTCTTCAGTATTTCGTACCACTTATCTCGCAGTTCCTTGGGCCAGATATCCTGAGGCAGATGGGTTACGCAGGGGCCGACATCAGATATCTTCTTGAGATAATCGATGGAATTGCGGTAATACTCTTCGCCTTTGGCATAAGTGATAATGCTTAATGCCTCAAATACGGCGATGCTGTCACGAGGGGTCAGGTCGGTCCTTTTCAGAAGTTCGCTGGCGACGTTAATCCCCTTTTCGAATTCCAGTTCGCTGTAATACTTGAGTGCTTCACCGATTTTTTCCGCAACATTGATTTCCTGTGCGGAGACATTAATCGCTGCCGCCACAACGAAGATCGCAAGTCCCAGAGGCGCCGCAGCCTTGACAAAAGCCCGAATAGTAATCATCACCGACTCCTTTCTATTGAATTGATGCCGTCTATTTTTATACCACTGAACTTCGAGAATTCGAGTAATTATTCTTCGAAATCTATATTAATCTTGGTCGTTTCGCCCGACTTTATGTTGATGATAGTGTCGCGCGCCATCTCTTTACCGTCAAGGTTGAGTTTCAGAGTAACCTGATGTTCACCCGGCTCAAGGCGAAAGGTGTACGGCGTCTGCCGCTTATCCTGAAAGACGTTGTCAATAAATATATAGGCGCCCCGTGGCGTCGAGCCGATTATCGCCGTCCCCGGGGTAATCTGGGGAGGGGTTTCCACAACCGCCGGTTTTATTTCCGGCATTTCAAAAGTATAACTCCGCCTCACCGTGTCTCCGGGCCGTACCAGTAGAGTGTCCAGTATGCTTTTATTGACCGCTTGATTGTTTCTTATCTCCAGAGTATAACGCCCGGAATCAAGCGGTATTGTCTTTTGCGTTACCTGTGAGGCCACCCGGTTGCCCTGAATGTAGATATCTCCGCGAGGTGATACTGTCATCGCCAGCACGCCGGGAATATTCACTGCGGGGATGGCCCCTGTTGCCGAGGAAAGAGTATCAGGTCCGGCGGCTGTATTAGAGGCTGCCGATTCTGTATCGGCCATTTCCTTTTCCGGGAAGAATAGAAAATATCCGACGAGAACGACCACCGCCAGCGTTGCCAGAACGGCAGCAACTATGACCCCTTTCTTCGATATGCGATGTCTGCCGGTTTTGCCGGCAACTGCCGCCCCTTCTACCGTGGGGCTGGTTATATTGCGGCGGGTTTCCTCGACCACCCCCCTCATTTCGGCCGCGGCGCCGAAGCGGTTTTGCGGTTCTCTTTCTATCGCTCGAAGGATTATCTCCTCGAGCGGTTTAGAGATTTCCGGATTGAGCAGCCGCGGTTTGAGTGGGTCGTTGAACAATTTAGCGTCGCGCAGGGCAAATTCATTATCCCCTTCAAACGGCATATTGCCTGTCAGCATATAGAAAAGAGTGGTGCCAACGGCATAAATATCTATCAGACGGTAGTCGGTTTTCTCATTGGGGGTGAACTGCTCCGGCGCCATATATGCGGGGGTTCCGCAGGCAAATCCGGCCGTGGTGAGATTCGGGTCGGTCTTTGCCTTGGCGATACCGAAATCGATGATTTTCACTCTGCCGGTGACATCGATCATAATATTTGACGGTTTTATATCGCGATGATAAATCTCTTTACGATGGGCAAAGTCAAGCACGTCGAGCACTTCCGATATTATTTTCAACGCCTCAGGAATCTCCAGCCGCTGTCTTGACTGGATCATTTCATCCAGGGTGGTCCCGTCTATATACTCCATGGCGATTACCATATCATCACCATGGCTGAAGAAGTGCTTAATCTGGCAGATATTGGGATGCCCGTCGAGAAGCGCTAATTTGTCGGCTTCCTGACGAAACCGCTCCACCAGACTGGGGTCGCTGAGAATCTTAAGGACTACTTTGAGATTGGGGACATCTTTATGCACGGCAAGATAGACTTTAGCCATCCCGCCGGCGCCGATTTTCCGAAGAACCTGATAACTGCCGATGAACTGGTTTTCCATATCCGCACAAATATACTTTTATGAGGTTATAAATCAACAACAAGAATTGAATTGCCTCTCATGAATCTTCCTGTCTTGACAACTGCTTTTATATTCATAACTTACCTTTGGTCTATAATCGCCCCCGTAGCTCATCCGGATAGAGCATCTGCCTTCTAAGCAGAGGGTAGCAGGTTCGAGTCCTGCCGGGGGTACTTTAATTTGAGTCAATCTCACTGGTCAATCGATATCTCCATCTTAGATATCCTGTCGCAATAGAATGAATTGCCACCGAGGTGGAAAGTATCGATATTTGCCGCAATTGTAATAATTTCTGAGAGATAGTCAAATTCTCGGGTGTCATTCCCGGCATTTCCGCGTGCCCAGGTAACATTATGTATGATAATTTCTTACAAGTCCGGATTACAACGGCTAATTGGCTATTGCCTGGCAATCCGAGTTTGGTCAGGCGAGTGCGCCAATTGGCAGCAAAATTAATTGACAAATCAATATAATCCGTTAGATTGATAATGTACTTTAGGTACAGCTCCAAGCAAGAACTGCCTTAGATTAGATAGAAAAAAACGAGCGCCGGGCGTCACCTGTAGACAGGAGTGCGTCAAAAGGAAGCCATTGTGCCTAAGTATGTCGTTATCGCAATAATCGCCATTTCAGTTTGTCCGTTCTGTAATCTTGCCGCCCAGGGGACTCTGACCATAACTCCCCAAATACCGGGCCAGTTTTTGTGGGATAATGTTGGAACTCCCACTATCCGATTAGGGGAGCCATTCTATATCGATATCCTCTGGAATTACGTAAATGATTCCAGTATGATTGGCGGCTCCATGACGCTTGAATTTACGTCACCGGACATCCCTACTATTACCAAATTGGGGGTCTCGGGCGCTCTGCCGGCTCCATATAACAACGTTGTTCTCAAGAACGGTTTTGAAGACATATCCTACTGGAATTTCTTCGGGAACCCGTCCGATTGGCCCTACGCCTTCTATCAGGACAACTTCGATGGCACTCTGCCGGACATCTTTGGTCATGCTTTTGGCTCTACCACAGGACTTCCCGCCAATATGGGAACGGTTGCTTTCTACGAGTTCCACTTTCAGATTGACCAGGCCGGAACTTTCTGTATCGATACCGTGGAAGAGCCCAATGAGAGTTTTGGCTGGTATTTTGATGATGCCATTGCTCGACCGATTGATGCTTCCCAGGCCGGGTTCCCATATTGTTATCCGGTGGCGTTCGAGCCGCTCACATCGGTGACCAACCTCAACGACCATGGGTACGGCAGTCTGCGCTATGCCATGGAGTCGGCGAATCTTTTGGTTGGTCCCGATACCATCCTGTTTCTCGTCTCGGGCACCATTCCCCTGCAATCACCGCTTCCTTCCTTGATTGATGACAACACCTGGATTGACGGGCAGAGCGCTCCTTCCGGCGCCCGGTCGATCGTTCTTGATGGGTCGGATCTGACGATAGGTGACGGGCTGATTATCGAAGGCAGTGATTGCAGAGTGGAAGCGCTTGTAATACGCAACTTTCCCGGTAACGGAATTGTTGTATTCGGCTCACCGGCTTCCGGCAACAGGCTGAGCGAAAATCTTATATACCATAACGGGGGACTCGGAATTGACCTGAATAACGATGGCGTTACCATCAATGACGATGGTGACCTTGACACCGGTCCGAATAATCTGCAGAATTATGCCACCGTCGATTCGGTCATTATGAATCCGGACAGCAGTTTCACTTTATATGGAACATCTGCTCCGAACAGCAGCAACCAGATTTATCTGGCTCACCCTGAAGGGGACGATGTCAGGCCGGCTGACCCTTCCGGTCACGGAGAGGCGTATCAGTTCATTGGGTCTACAATTGCCGGCATAGATAGCACCTTTGAGTATCTGATTGCAAAGACGTATCGGCAGTTTTCGGTAGTGACTCTGCTCACAATTGATACTCTGGAGAACAGTTCGGAATTCAGCAGCAATATCATACTGATTCCGTCACCCCTGGTTGTGATTGCTTATTCGCCTGTTAACCTGAGAATTATCGACCCCGACGGTTTCTATATCGGGCGTGATGCCGCCGGTAATCTTGAGCAGACCCTTTTTCCAGCGAGTTATGATGACCCGCAAAGTGATTCCGTAAATATTCCGCGACCGATTGTAGGCAATTATCGGATAGAAGTTGTCGCGGAGAATGGCGCTCCTCCCGGCGCTACCTACAGCATCGGTGTCCGTATCGATGGTTCGGTACAATCTACGGTTGTCTTCAATGCCGATGTTCCCACCACCGGTATGGTCGATACGGCAACTTACAGAGTGGAAGAAGAATGGCATTATATGAATGGCGATGCCAACGGAAGCGGCGTCATTAATATACTGGATGCCACCTACATCATAAGTTATCTCTTCAAAGGGGGCCCGGAACCATACCCCAGAGAATCGGCCGACGCCCAATGTAACGGGATTGTCAATATACTCGATGCCACTTTTATTATTCAGTACCTCTTCAAAGGGGGCGTGTCGCCCTGTCGTATTGAATAAAAAAGTCTGGCACGCAGGAGATTTTCTGCCCGCGACAAAAAGGAATTGCCAGGCCTGGGGTCGTGTTCGAAACCAATTCTAATGGCTCGGAGTCCTTTCTCGGTTGAAAAACGTTCAGATGAGATGATCCCTTTATTGCTCTTGCCGCATTTTTGATAGGGGAACAATTTGCCGGGGTCAGCTGTTTTTCTATCTATAATGGATATATTTAGTCCTATAATGTCGAGGAGGATTGGTTTGAAGACAAGACCCATATATTCAATACTGCTGATGATTTTCCTGTTAATCGGTGGCATATCATCGTCAGCATCAGAGATTCCGGAGGAGAAGAATATGAAGCAGCCCGAGAAAGCAAAGACCACGGAAATCGACTATCTCCATCTGCCGCTCAAGACAATTACCGGCAACGATACTACCCTTGAGAATTTCAAGAGGAAAGTGGTCATGCTGGTCAATGTTGCCAGCAAATGCGGAAATACCAAGCAATACGCCGGTCTGGAGGAACTTTATCGCAAGTTCAAGGATAAAGGCTTCGTGGTTGTGGGGTTTCCCGCCAATAATTTTGGCGAACAGGAACCGGGAACCGACCAGGAGATTCTCAATTTCTGTCAGAGCAATTTTAATGTTACTTTTCCCATGATGTCCAAAATAAGCGTCAAAGGAAAAGACAAAAATCCCTTATATGTCTATCTGACCGAAGAATCTCCCCAGTCGGGTGAAATCGAATGGAATTTCACCAAGTTTCTGCTGGACCGAAATGGAAATGTGGCGGCGCGCTTTTCCACCAAGACCGCGCCCACCAGCGAGGAAGTTGTCTCGACTATTGAGCGGCTTCTCGGTGCCAAGTAAAATTTATGTCCGATAATATCCCGCTGAGAGAGAGGCGGTGTATCCCCTGCCGGGGTGATATGCCGCCTCTTTCGTCAGAAGAAATTGCGGCGCTGGCTTCCCAGATCACATCCTGGAAGGTTGAAACCCAGCCAACTGCCGGCAAAGATGCACTCTGTCTTCGAAGAGAATTAAAATTCAAGAATTTTCGCGATGCGATGGCATTCCTCAGGGATCTGGAAGAAATCGCCGAAACGGAAGGGCATCACCCCGATTTCTGCGTTTGCTATGACCGGGTCCGGTTTTCGCTCTGGACGCACGCTATAGCAGGCCTGCATCAAAACGATTTCATACTGGCGGCAAAGATCGACCAGTTGTACGAGCAATATCACCCGACCAGGAAATGAAGGCCTTGAATTTACGTCCAACAAAAAAAGCCGGGACTTCTCTCCCGGCTTCTTAATTCTCTCTGAAATTGCTATTTCATCTTCTTGTTCAATTCGAGGTGAATTTCAATCTTCACATCATCGCCCGCCACCAACCCGCCGGTCTCGGTCAGTTTGCTCCATTTTAAGCCATACTCCTGACGATTGATTGTAATTGGTGCGATATCGACACCCATCTTAGCGCTCCCGTCGCTTCCGGCAATAACGCCGAGGATTTCAAAAGGAAGTTCTATCTCCTTGGTCACTCCCCGCATGGTAAATTTCCCTTTAGCCAGATACCCTTTGTCGGTTTTGGTAATTCTTTCACTGACAAAGGAAATCTCCGGGGAATTGGCGGCATCAAAGAAATCGGCGCTGCGCAGGTGGTCATCGCGGCGAGTATTGTCAGTGCTAATGCTGGCGGTCTTAATAGTTACATTCACCGATGACTTGGATAAGTCGGTCGAATCAAAAACAATCGTTCCAGCAAAGTCGGTAAAATTACCTTTCACGGTTGCAATGACCATGTGCTTGACGCTGAAACCGATATAGGAATGCGCCTGGTCGATTTCAAAGGTATCGGCCGCCAGCGCCGTCCCGGCCAGAAGCGTCACCAGAATCGTCGTGAGGGTTAATCTTTTTCTCATATTTGCTCTCCTCTAAAGAGTTAGTATTTGTTTGATTTCAAAGGGAAAGAGTCTTATGTGTGCCGTCACAAAAAGGGGGATTGCCTGTATGCTTGCAGCGGCAAAAGGTTCTTCTCTGCTTGCTATCTATAGTAAATTCCAGCGGCGTAAAATCAGTTCCGTTCTTGTGGGAGCCGTCGCAGAACGGCTGATTCTGTGACCGGCCGCACCGGCACCAGTGGTATCTGCCGGGTTCAAGTTCCAGTGCGATTGCGCTCCGCGCCGCTATTATCGGTCGGGTCATGGCACTCCCTCTCTCAAGTCATTAATCGAGGTAATCCTGTTGCCAGGTTTATTGATTAAACCGTAAATCTTCCCCCCAGGTTCCGGAGAAAATTCTATCGGCGGAAGTGAAATCAACGACAGCCAACTGCTTAATGCTGAAAACGGGTTGTTAAATCGATTAATGACCGCCCGTTCCGATTGATTACAAAAGATTTCTATTCGGGAGAAATCAGGAATTTTACTCCATCAACATAATCGCCCCCTTCAATGGTCTTAATCTGAAAGGGGATTTCCGACGGTTCAGATTTGTATCCGAAGGCGCTCAGTTGCTCCGGGTCAATGAAGGCGCGGTACATTCCCGGGACCAACCCCTGGTAGTAGTATTCGCCGTTGTTGAAGGTAGTGATTTCATATCTCTTGCCGGTGCTTATATTCTCAATCAAAATTCTTATGCCTCCAACGCCGATACAGCCATCGGGGATGAGCCGGTCGACCGTGCCGGTCACCTCGCCGGATGTTACCACTGGAACATAAACTGTGGTCACCACATTCGGGTTTACATTGATGCGGAAATTTTCATGGGCGGGGCGAAGCTGCGGGTCATCAAGGCTGACCGGGTCAATCTGCACCAGGTACTCCTCATATGGCCTGAGATTGTCAAAATAATATAGTTGCTCCTCCGCCTGTTTTCGTCCCGCGGCGCCCCCCACTTTGGCTCTCAGGTCGGTCAGGATTTTTTCCCCGCTGTCAAATTTTGAGTTGTAGTTAGCGTCATGATACGGCACCACCACGGCTGTCCCGAATCCCAGACCATTGCGGCGGTCGAATCGGAAGGAACCGGCGCTCTGGTCAAATCTTACCGAGCCGCGCTGCATTTGGCTGAAAGACTCGCTTCCCGCCGCCGCGTAGTATTTCGAGGTGAAGTCGGCGGCGCCTGCGAAGAAATTGAAGGTGAACATGATACTGTTACTCCGCGATATCATATTCCGCTCCAGAGTCATAGCCAGTTGCCCCCGTTTAAATATTCTTTTGTTGAGGTACAACCCGACTGCCGAAAGTCGCTCTTCGGTGTGGCTGTAATGAAATCGAACCTGTGGTTTAATCCATCGCAGAATTGAGGATGAAAGAAAAATCTGACTTATCAATTCCCGGTCGTCGCGCCCATTGCTGCGCGATTTTTTGAAATTGCCCAGATAATTGATATGAAATTTGTACACCGAGCCGCTCAGACCGTAATTCATATTCATATTTTCATAGTTAGGAAAGCGGCTATATCCAAAATGGTACCGCAAGCCAATTCTGCGCGCGCCGATTTTTATCGGCAGAGTGAAGGAAGCGGTAGTGTTATTGCGCTGGCGAATACGATTGCGCAGCGGATTCTCATAATATCTGGTGTAGCCGCCGGTAATGCCTATCATGGAGGGGTGGGTATAGCCGACCGAAAAACGGGCGGCGTTGTCCGGTGAGAAGATTCCATTGAGATAAAGATTTCCCAGCGGCTGGAACGTCATCTCCCCAACGTAGGCTTTATCGGGCTGGGCGCCGTTATCGAATGGCGATTCGCCGCCTATCCCCGCCGTCAGGCTGTTGAGAATTCCGTAATAAGCCATCCCCTGGAAATATTTCTGTCCTTCGGTCCGGTCTTCGGTTGCCCCCGCCGCCAGAGTATATTCTATCTCGCCTCGCGGAACCAGGTTGAAGGGGACATTTATATATTTTTCTTCGGTTCGAATCTCGCCGCCCGGACCATACATCTTTAACATTACGCGCGATGAACCGTAAAGTATGTCGGTCATGAAACGATATTCGCCGTTCTGGTCAGTATAACAGAAATCGGTCAGGACATTATTGACATAGAGTTCCACTTCCCATCCCTCTCCCAAATATCCATCCAGGTTCAACGATTGGAAAAACTTGCGGGGAGTCTGCGGTCGATTGCTGATGCTGACACCCTCCAGGCTTCGCGCCAGATAGCCAACGGTGTTGATATTCCCGACTTCCCCCTGTGTCAGATATTTAGTATTCCTGAAAAAGTAGTGCCAGCGGTAACGCAATTGATTGGGGTCAAGACCGGTGCGGTTATCACCGGCCATATTGACCGCGACATCGCCTCCCAGAAACATTCCTCCCAAATTGAGGTTGCCGTAATGGCCGCCACCTCCCAGCGGCGTTGATACCAGAGTCCAGTCGGCTACTCCGCCTCGCAGGTTTTCACGGCGCGGTGGCAGTTCCACAATATCTTTTCTGGTCTGGGTTGATTTTCTAAGTTCTTCCTGTGCGCGGCGGCGTAGCAGTTTTTGATAGGCGGGAAATTCCCGGTCAAGCGGCATGAAGACGCTCAGCGCCGAAAAGTTGAAAGTGAGTCTCAGTCCGAATATCTCTCTTATCTTCTCAATTTCCAGAAAAAACTCCGTTGGGGATACCAAGAAATCGGACGCCTCAAGGGGGAATTCCGCTCCTGAAAATTTCGCCTTTAATTCCGTCAGGTCTAGTTCATATTTTCTGCCGCCTCCAAAGTACTCGCCGGTAATTTTTCCCTCTTCAAGGTCTGCTTTAATATTGATATTCAAAGTGGAGAAGATTTCTACCAGCGGCAAGTAGATACGGTTGCTTCCGTAGTGGGCAATAATATCTTTCTGAACAAACTTGGGAATTTCAAAGCGGACCACGATTTCTTCGGTGATCGCTGGCTCCGTCGCCGCCGTCTGGAAACAAAGCAGCAATAACACTGCAAGCAGCGCCGGTATCATCGAACGCCTCTTCAATTGATGATTCATCTTTGATATGTCGGACTTAGATCCTGACATAGGTTTCGCCTATTGATTGACCACCAGCGAACGTTCCAGAGAATTGCCTGGAATCATGTCCTGGTCGGAGATATCAGTCCGTCCCGAAGTGCTTACCGCCATCTCCACCCGCATCGGCGTGCCGGACTGGTCTTCCTTTAAAGGAAAAGTCACTTTTCTGGTGAGAGAATAATAAACTGCCAGGTCGAGCCTATCCTCCGCTACCAGATTGCCGGCATCATCAACCAGACGGCAGCGCAATACCCCGACGTATGATACATTCCCTTTATTCTCAAAACTGGCGGTGACAATAACGGCCGAATCGGTGCCACGAGCCTCGGCATTGACCAGTTCCAGTTTCGAGACCAGGTTGCCGGTACGGTACTTAAGCATAATTGCCGTCTGCGTAATCATATTGAGTTTGGTGGTTATCTTGTCCTGATTGGAAGGTACCGGCAAATTCATTTCTCCTTCCTGCGCTTTGACCACAATGCGTGCCCAATATTCGCCGTCCGGAAGATTGGCCGGCGGATTGGCGCGAAAGCGCACCACCTGCGAGGCATTGGCTCCCAGAATCATCTTCGACGGGAAAGGCTTAACCCAGTCTTTAGCCGAATGCGCATCGGTCACGCCGCTATCCTGCAGGATGACCTGAATATTGCCGGCGCTGTCGGAGGTGGGAAGTCCCCAACTGATATATATTGAGACCTCTTTCGGCTTATCGGTGGGGTTCTGGATAGTCATCCTTCCCGTCTTATCTTTATCAGACAAAAAGACGACGGTCGGAGCGACTAGGACGCTCGCCATACTTTCCGCGCCGATGAGCAGGGAAATAATGATGCTGAACAGAAGTGCGGGGTGATTTAACGAGAAACGAGAAAGTAACTTCGAAGCACTATCCATAGTAACCTCATCCTATTATTAATTGGTTCCGGAGATAAGCCACGGCGGCTTATCCCCGGATTATATTTAGCCAAAATCAGGGCATTTTTATATCAATTGTCAACTTCCGGTATATGCCACTGTCAGAATTATATCGGCGCTGTAAGCTGAGGCTCTCTGGTCGGCGGTCGGATAGACCGTGCCACCCAGATAGATTCTCAAACTGGCGTTGCCGATACCAAAATCCGGCAGATTGTGCGGGTCCTGGTTGACCTGGGCGCCGCCGCCGGGAGCGCTGGGGGTGCCGGCCGCCGAACTGTCAAGAGCGGCGTCGGTCGTCCCAAACGAAATTACCATCCGGTCCTGACCGGTCGAATTCCAGAGATAATCGGGCAGTTGCAGATGCATCGACACTTCCTGACCCTCGGCTCCGGTCACCGTGAAAACACCGGCGCTGTCATCGTCAGTGCGCGGCTGCGCTTTCGGGACACCCTGAAGCACGTTGCCAAAATCCAAGTCCTGCGTCGCCGTAACGGTCAACACGGCAAGTACGTTTGCCGTCGCCTGACCGGAGGTGACATCCTGCGCCGTCGCCAGCCCCGCCGATAAGACCACTATAAGGGCCGCTGCGCCTGTGATTAGTAAACTCTTTCTCATCTTAGACCTCACTGTATGCGTTAAGTGTAATCGTACTCCCAAATTGATCAGACGGTCAACTTCCGGTATAAGCAACCGTCAAAACTATATCAGCGCTGTAGGCTGATGCCCTCTGGTCTGCGGTAGGGAAGACCGTGCCGCCCAGATAAATCCGCAACCCGGCATTGCCAATCCCGAAATCAGGAAGGTTATGCGGGTCAAGGTTTATTTGAGCGCCGCCTCCGGGTGTGCCGGGCGTTCCCGCCGCGGAACTGTCAATAGCGGCATCAGCGGTACTGAAGGCAATCACCATCCGATCCTGTCCCGTGCTGTTCCACAGGTAATCAGGCAACTGGAGATGCATGGAGACTTCGCGACCTTCCGCGCCGGTAATGGTGAAGATTCCCGAACTGTCATCATCATTGCGCGGCTGACTTTTCGGTACCCCCTGCAGGACATTCCCGAAATCAAGGTCCTGTGTTGCTGTAACCGTCAGAATTGTCAGCACATTGGCGGTGGCCTGGCCGACCGCCACATCCTGACCGGTGGCAAGCAACGGCAGCAGAAGTACCATCAAAAATGCCGGGATGAAAGTGACCGTGCGGTAAAATTTCATCCTTGAAAAGAACTGCATAGACAACTCCCTTCTATTGCTATCTTAGAAGAATCTGTCCAAATTGTTTACATATCTATTCAAACTTATAATCGTCATTCCGTTTGATTACTTGACTATAACTGCGAAAAAATTGGACAGAAAAATCGAGGATACTTTTACTGACTCAGATAAACATCAGGCGTGCTTAAGAAGCAAAGGGCTGTTTCACGAAGATGGGCAAGTTGTCTAACTAATTGATATACAAAATATTATATCAATTCCCGGTATAGGCTACGGTCAGGACAATCAGAGCCGTGTAACTGCCTTGCCGTTGGTTAAGGCGGGGGACCACCGTTCCTCCCAGCCAGACGGTCAGTCCATTTGAGCCGAGGCGATAGGTAATAGTGTGCCAGGGATCGAGATTATCAGCGCCCGGGTCAGTCTGGTCCGGCGCGGCGCTCGAGTCAAGGGCGCAATCGGTATCTCTAAAAACCAACTGCATATTGTAGCCGCCAAAGTTCATATATGTCGGAAGCGTGAAATCGAGGCTGACTTCCGAGCCGGCCGTTCCGCTTATCAGAAACTCGGCAGCAGAGCCGGGAGTGGTTTTGGCTATAGATTTAGGAATGCCGGGAAAGACATCTCCAAAGGAAAGGTCATTATTGACGGTTATACTCTGTCCCCAGGAGGCAGAGACACCTAATCCCCAAACCAGAGATATGAATAGTATCGTCCTTTGCCAAATGCTGAAACGCCGGCGCATGCAAAAAACCTATCGCACCGGATACCAAAAGTCAATTTATAAATTCCTCGTAACGGACCGCTAAATTTTTGTCAGAATGACTTCCAGAGTCTTGGGTGTCTCCTGATGCCACTCAATTACCGGTATAAATCGCCGTAAGAGTCACTTCAGAAGAGTAATCACCGCCGGTCTGGGTAATGGTAGGATGGACCGTGCCTCCAATCCAGATATCCAGACGCCCGGTCGGACTGAGACGAAGGGTGAATGGTCCATTGGGGTCGAGTACACCGGAGGGAGACCCTTGACCGCCGCCGCTGCCGTCTTCATATGACGCATCCGTGCTGCTGAAATCAATATTCATGAAACTGGTTGAATCGAGCAGAAGCGCCGGCGGGAGATCAAAATCGAAACTGACCTCAGCCGAGTTGTGCCCGATAACCTCATAGGCGCCGGCAAAGCCAATGGACGCTTTATCTACCGATTTATCTACTCCGGGAACAACCGTTTCGAATCGCAAATCATTCAGTCCGGTAATTCTTATGGCAGGCAGCACCGTTGCCGTGGCATGAATCACCCCCCGCTCTTGACCGCTCACCGGCATCGAAAAAAGAACTGCTGCCAGAGAGGCAAAACTGAGCGCTTTAACCAGAATTGCTCGGGACATTATCTCCTCCTTGATATTGACCTTTTCCTTTGCATTCAATATCAGGGCAATCCCGATGCCGTCCGCTATTTGCTGTTTTAAGATTATGTCATTTATAACGTTAGGGAGGCTGTCAGGTCGTCATAATTGCGTTTGTCAGAGTAAGATGAGGGGAAACCTCCCATACGAGCAGTGTCAACCTCGCCGGGGATAATAAGTTACAAGCCGCTACGAAAATAAACCGCCGCCGGCTGGCTTCGGAAACGCCGATCGGACACAACTTCAAACGGTTTAAGAGTCTGAGGCTAAACGATTTCAACTTCGCTTTAGAGGCAGAATTCTCTGACCTGACACTAAAGTAGTGTGGGAAATATCCGATACTCCAGATAAAGTGGTCTGTTCAATTTTTGGACAGAGAATTCTCGAATCGGAATGAAATGTCATTAATGCATCTTTCAGATTTGCTCAAGAAAAGTCCTCTCTCTCTCGCATTCTTATTAATCTCGCTCACACCCTGTTTAAAAAGCCAGACCCTTATCTGGGACATTCCGCACGGAGGCATATATAATGAAGGGGGGTATGCCGCCGTGCAGGCCGATGACGGCTCTTATATGGTAATAGGAAGCACCTACTCTTTTGGAGCGGGTGAGTTTGACTTGTACCTGCTCAAGATTGGCGCCGCCGGCGACACACTCTGGACCCGAACTTTCGGGGGAGCCTTGACCGAATACGGATATGATATCCATACCACCAATGATGGTGGATTCATTCTGGTCGGCTCTACTAAATCGTTTGGCGTCGGCAAGAAAGATATCTACCTGATAAAGGTTGATTCTTCCGGAAATCTTCTGTGGCAACGGACCTACGGCGGAGCCGAAGATGATGATGGCTGGTCGGTTCGCCAGACTTCAGACCGTGGATTCATCATCTGCGGCAACAGTAGTTCCTCGGGCTCCGGATATTCTGACCTCATCTTAATAAAGACTGATTCTGTCGGTCAGACTCTTTGGAGTAAAACTTTTGGCGGCGCCGGAGGAGAGTCAGGCGCCTCGGCGCGGGAACTAAACGGCGGTGGATTTGTGGCGGTTGGTTCCACCGGCTCTTTCGGCACCGGGTACAGCAGTGTCTATCTTGTCAGAACAAGCGCTAACGGTGATTCCCTCTGGGCAAAAGATTTTGGTGGAGCGGCCGCAGATTTCGGAAACGCGGTCGAAGTGGCGCTTGATGGAAGTTTCCTGATAGCAGGCGCCACCGCTTCCATCGGGGCCGGCTATTCCGATTTTTATCTTCTGAAAGTCGATGCCGCCGGAACCAAACTCTGGGAAAAAACATTCGGCGGAAGCAAGGATGACCGCGCTTACTCCATCTTTGCCACCCGTGACGGCAGTTATATTCTAACCGGTACGACGGAATCATACGGGGCGGGGATGATTGACCTCTATGCCGTTCGTGTCAATCCTGACGGCGACCAAATCTGGGCTCGTGCCTACGGCGGTGCTAAGGCTGACTACGGAAGGATGGTCTTTCAGGACCGCTCCCGCGACTATATTCTGGTCGGCTATACCTATTCTTTTGGCTCCGGCGGTTCCGACCTTTACCTGGCAAAAATTCAAGGCGAGACTACTCCGGTTGACGACCACAACTTTTCCTTGCTTCCCGAGCAGTTCATTCTTTTTCAGAATTATCCGAATCCGTTCAACCAGACTACAATAATAGAATTTGCGGTGCCGCGAAGCACCGCCGTCGAAATCGGTATCTATAATTTATTGGGTCAGTTGGTTCGAGGATGGACGCTCGGAGCGGCGCCGGCCGGACGGCAGAGCATAATCTGGGACGGTTGTGACAATGCCGGCAGAGAAGCGGCGTCCGGCATCTACTTCTTCCGACTGCGCAGTGAGCAGTACCACTCTGCCATAAAAATAGCGCTTATCAAATGATTTTACGGCGGTCTTCAGGGGCAATCAGAAAAGCAGGCTGAGCGGTAATCTGTCGTCAATCCCCGGTTGATACATGTCCGGGGAGTAATGAAGGTCTTTTCGGTAAGGGAATCTTCGGTCATTCCGCTCGTAGAGCCTGTATGACCCAAAACTTTTGACCAGCCGGAAACCGACATTAGAAGGAAGTGGCTCGCGTGTCATTACATGACTCACATAATCCTCCGATTTCGGTTGGTTTGAATCAAAATAAATCGGGACGTTTTTGTGCAAATGAAAATACCCGCCGCTTTGAAACCAGAATTGAGACATATCGTATATTCCGACAACATTCGGGATTTGCGACAGATAACGGTATGCCTGAAGCGTGGGCTCTTTGGTGAGTATTCCCTGCCGATAGACTTCGGATTCCCCCGGCAGGAGTCCCCAAAAACCACCAGCCGAAGTAAGTACGAAAACGGCAATTGCAATTGTCGGCAGCCTCTTGAGTCTGCGCACGGTTCGGTTTTCATTCAAAAAATCGGCAGCAATTCCCCCCGCCGAGACCATTAATAACGGGATAGCCAGATAAATAAACCGTATGCTGACCAGATGATCTTTCAGAGGCAGAAAAGAATGCAGAAGTATAACAATTACCACCGACAAGGGGATAATCCAGTGGCGGCGCAGAAACCAGAGCGCGGCTGCCAGGATTACTCAGTGCAAATAAAGCGACGAGTGACCCAGTGACAGAAAGAACTCCGATGAGAACCGGGGAGAAATCGCCCCTCCAAAACTGAAATGCTGGTTAATCTCGATGTAATTTACATAAGACTCATAAAATTTACCCAGGGTAACAGCATCAAGCGCTCCGGCGCCTACAATCGTGACGACCAGCGCCAATGTGGCAAGCGCCGCCTTCCTGATTTCGATGCCGTAGATGATAAAAATGAAATAAAGAATCACCAGCGGAAGATACTGGATTCGTAAAGCCGCGGTCAGAGCCAGAAGGAATGCCGCTGTTACAAATCTTAGGACTCCACTTTCGCGATATGATATCGCCAAAGCCGCTACAAAAAAAGTTGTCGCCCAGACCTCGCTTAAGGGGCGTATCGAAAAATAGGCTATTTCATACCAGAACGCGCAGAGAAATGCGGCGACAAGACCGGCTTTCATTCCGGCAATCTTTCTTCCCAGAAGATATGCCGAATAGACCAGCCAAAGCGATAATACTCCCAGAATTATGCGTATTGCCGGTATATAAATATTCGGACTGTCCCATCCGAGCCACTTAAAGGGGTACAGAAAGAAGGCGGTCAAACCGGGTGTAAGCCAGGAGCGAACCGAATATCGAAACTCCCAGGGGATTAATCCATATCCGAACACCAGGCGGTGGGCTTGCTCGAAAATCTGAAAATTCTCATCAGGATGACTCAGATTATCGGTGAAGAGAGCCAGAGCCAGCCGCAATATCAATCCCCCGGACAGTATTGCCCAAAGAATCCTTTTGCCGGTCAGATCATTCAAAATTTGCGGAACCAGAAGTAATTCCTTGTCTTAGTGCGATATACGAGTACTGGATGTAAATAGATTCATTCTTGAAGCAATTTTCCTTAAAGAGCGGTTCTGGGGTTAGCGGGTTAATCTCTCAGAACTATAAGGCGGTTAGAAGCGAAGAAGATTCGGGACAGTCTGATATATATATTTCACGGTAAGACGGCGTTCTTTTCCTTCGCCGGAAATCGATTCAATCCTGATTTTGGCATAATTCCCGTCAGCGGTCTTGACGGCGTAACTTTCCTTGGCGCGTATCGGTATTCTATCCATTGAGGGGATGTCCAGACTGAATTTTGAATGCTGATAGATATCTCTGGTCGCCCCCAGGGAATAAAACTGCGATTCTCTCAGAAAACCGTTGAGGCGATGCGGCGAAGAGATATAATCAAAACCGTCTTTACTGAAAAAATAAAGGTCATTGCCTGACGCGTCGGCTCTGACCGGTTTCCCGGCGGCAAAGGAAAAGCCGTCATTGGTGTCGGCATATCTGAAGGCTAATCGAAATTCTCCTTCCGGCCGGCAGATGGCTGAAACCTGGTTGGAGGATATGGAAAGATTTCCGTCCGGGAATACTGTCCGTACCGTCACAAAATATTCTCTCCCATTTTCCAGGTTATCAATGAGCATCGTCTCAAAACTTCCTTCGGGGTCGGTATCCCCCGGATAGGGGGCGGAATTGTACGGTTTTATACGTGACGGCATCTCGCCGTCGAGATACCTGTCATCCAGCGGCTCACGCACAAGATAAACATTATAACCTGATAGGAGGACATTGGGCGGGCAATTGGTATTCCATTTCAGGAAGAGATTGCGGTTCCCCGGCTTGACACTCAGTTTTGTGGGAGCGCAGAAATAAAGTTCTTTGCGAATTTCCCCCTCATCTCTTGGAAATCGCTTGGCAGGAGTGCACCCGATGAAAAGAAACAAAAAAGCCGCTACGAGCAAGAGGTATCTCATATTATGACGAGCTCCGTCTGACGGGGACAAAGGAACCGTCCTCCTTTTTCCGTCACCTCCAGGTCCTCTTCCAACCCGACATAGCCGATACCTGGCAGTTCGATTCCCAGTTCCACAGTGAAGACATTCCCTTTCTCAAGGGGAATTTGCGGCGCTGTACCGTATCGTTTCCAGAGCGGTCCTACCAGGGCGGAGCCGTCATGCACGGAGCGCCCAATCTGATGCCCCAGAGCATGCTGATACTCGGGATATCCGGCGCCAGTCAGAATCTGACGAGCCACAGCATCGATTTCGAATCCTAAAGCGCCGGGACGGTATAGTTTGGAGGTCTCATCTATCACCTCACGAACCTTGTTAAACGCCGCCAGTAGGTCCGACGGCGGAGCGTTCTCATTTTTCTTGCGAAGATAGGCGAGTCTCTGAATGTCGGAGCAGTAATTGTGGAGACGAACTCCGAAATCGACATGTAGCAAGTCCCCCGGTTCCAGAACCGCATCGGTCGGATGACCGTGTCCCGGTAATGATTTCGCTCCGGCGTTGACTATGGTGTCGAAAGAGTTCACTCCGCCCAGCGACCTGATATTCTCGTCAATTAGTTTTCCAATTTCAATTTCGGTCATGCCGGCTCTTATACTTTTCAGCGCCTGAGTCCAGCAATCCTCCGCCATGAAAGCAGCCGATGAAATCAATTCCACTTCCTCACGTGTTTTGCGGCCCCGGAGAAGCGAAATGATTTTTTCTGAGGATATGAAGCGCGACGGATATTCGCTTCCTTCCAGATACTCTTTTAAAAGCAGAAACATCCCGTGCGTCAAGCCGTCGGCAGCATCATCACTCGGCGAGTAGTTCAGCGCGATGGTACGGGGGGAACGCCCGGCTATGATTTCTCTGATTTTGGGTCCGCAATCCTCGACATACGGCACAACTGTCTGAAAGCGCCCGGCTCGTTCAAAATCGGATGCATCATAATTACCAACCAGCGCCAGAGTTTCGCCGCTGCGGAAAAAAAAGAAAGCCGACTGCCAGACAACTTTGTGCCCCACCACCAGGGCGAGGGCAGGGTCAGCCATCATATCGGATTCGCGGCAGAATATCATCCAGAGGTCGAAATCAAGTTCCTTCAGGATATCGATAGCCTGTTCCATCTTTGCTTTTACCAGATCCATCATTCGCCTCGCAGTTCTTTTCGGGGAAGAGTGAAAGTTGATGCGCCCTCAGCCTCAATATTATCTTTGCCGTTGCCGCTCTCGCTGGAGTTTATCTGCTGGCGCGCCAGCGATTCAATCTGCTGTAACGGCTTCTCCAGCTGATTGCGGCGGGTGGTGACTATTGAATTGAATTCGTTCTGCAACTCTTCAATCCTCTTGCCCAGTTTGTCCATCCCGCCGATAAATTGACCCCATTGCTTATGAAAGGCGCTCATCAGTTCCAGAATCTTGTGCGCTGACCTTTCCAGATTGAAGTTGTCGAGAGACTGGCGGATAATCGCCAGCACCGCATAGAGAGTAACCGGTGAGCAGACGATTACTTTTGACTTGAGGGCGTTATCCACAAAAGAAATCTCATTATCAAGTAAAAAGGCATAGACCTGCTCGTTGGGTATAAAGACCAGCGCATAATCAAGCGTTCCCGATTCGGGATTGATATAATCCCTCCCCGTCACATCTTTAATCATCTTGGAAGCGTCGGCGAGAAACTGCTTTCTATAATTCTGACGGAGCGATTCGTTGGTCTCCTCGCAGTACTTTATATAATTGTCCAGGGGGAATTTGACATCCATGTTGAGAAAACGGTTCTCCGGCAGAAGAAAGGTATAATCGGGTCGCCTTCCGGTCTGGGCAAAATCTTTCTGCCGACGGTAGTTGATTCCTTCCACCAATCCGGCGACTCTCAATAGGTCTTCGGCCATCCGTTCGCCCCATTGACCGCGCACTTTGGAACCGGAGAGAATCTTGCTCAATCCGGTCGTTACTTCCTGCAACTTGGCTGTCTGTTCCGATTGATTCTGCAGTCCGCGATTAAGGGCGCCGAACTTTTCATTGCGGTCCCGCTCAAAGGCCGTTATCTGCCCCTGCATCTTCTCCAATTCGGTCCGGATATGCTTAAGAGTATTGTCAATCAACTCCTTCTTTGATTCAAGTTCCTTAATGTTCGACTGGGAGGCTTGCCCCAGCCGTTCCCCCGCCAGTCTCAAGAACTGCTCCGAATTCTGTGCCAGCGCCTGCAAGGAGGCTTTGCCGAACGATTCCTCTATTCGCATTAGAATATCCCGCTCGATTCGCCGGCTGTAGATTTTGATTACTACAAAAACCGCGGCGCCGGTTGCCGCCAGAAATATAAGAGAAAGCAGAAGCAGGTCCATCTCTAATATCTCGTAATGTCCAGTCGTGTAATATTATTGATGCCCCTGCCCAGAAACTGCTTTACTACTTGAGAAAAGCGATCGGGAACATCCGAAACGTAGAACTTCACCGACGCCTCGCCGCCGGAAATCCGGAGCAGATCTTTCTCGGCCAGCGCTTCGGCCACAGTTCGCGCCGTTTCTTCCGCCGAGTCCACCAATCGCACTTTCTCACCCATAACCTTGCCGATAACTTTTTTCAATAAAGGATAATGGGTGCATCCCAGTACAAGAGTATCAATATCAACATCTATAAGAGTTTTAAGATAATCCTGAGCAATCAAGAGAGTTGCTTCCTTTTCGATATACCCTTCTTCAGTCAGAGGCACAAAAAGAGGGCAGGCCAGGGAGAAAACCTTCACCAAACCGTTGCGCGACTGTATAGCCCGGGCATAACTGTCGGAACCGATAGTGGCCACCGTCCCGATTATTCCAATCCTCCCGTTCCTGGTATATTTTACCGCCGCTTCTGCGCCCGGCTCAATCACCCCCAGAATACCAATGTCAAATTCCCCCCGGACTGTCTCCAGCGCCACTGCGGAAGCGGAATTGCAAGCCGCTACGATATATTTCACTTTATGTTCCATCAGAAATGAAATATCCTGACGTGTAAATTTGGTGATTATCTCTTTGGAGCGTCCGCCGTACGGTGCCCGCCCGACATCGCCAAAATAGACAATGTTCTCCTGTGGCAGAAGTCTCATGATTTCCGCCGCCACCGTCAGTCCGCCCACCCCGGAATCGAATATCCCTATCGGTTTGTTTCTTGTCTCATCTTGTGACATTTATTTATTCTCATATTTCGCTTTGAATCTTTTCAGCCCTTCATATATCGCTAGTGCCACCTCCTCACGGAAATCTTTACTATTGAGAAGTTGCTCATCGGCGCGGTTGGTTATAAAGGCGGTTTCTACCAGAACCGAAGGCATATAGACGCCGTTCAGGACATAAAACCCGGCCTGGTCGATACCGCGGTTCTCCGTGGAATTCACCTTTCGTCTGAAATCGCGCTCTATCATCGCCGCCAGGTCGGCCGATTCAGCCTGAAATTCGGTTTGAATCATATCGCTTAAAATATGGCTTAAATCATCATATTGCGAATCAGGTTGACTTCCCAATTCGGCGAGAAAGGTTGCGTTTTCCAGTTGTGCCACGGCCCGGGCGGAGTCATTCTTTGCCGGCGCCAGGAAGAAAACCTGAAAACCGCGCGCCGAGCGTTTGACCGACGCATTGGCATGAATCGATATGAAGATATCTCCTTTCTCTTCGTTAGCGATTCGGGTCCGCTCCGCCAGGGATAGATGCTCATCTTTTTCCCTTGTCAACACCGCCGAGAATACCTTGTCTTTTCTTATGATCTTTGCCAGCCGCTTGGCGATATCCAGAACTACCTCTTTTTCCCTTGTTCCGTTGTGCCCGATAGCGCCGTAGTCGCTTCCGCCATGTCCGGGGTCAATTATAATTCTATCAATCAGGTCATCGGGACCGACTTTTTTCATCTCGCTGGTTGTAATCGGCGTCACCAGTGAATCTATCAGAGATATCTGAATCCGATCCGGGTCGGTTTGCAGTCGATGAGTCATCTTGTCAATCTTCCGCCGCAATCTCAGCGACACCTGGGCGGAGCCGGAATTTTGAAGGACATTCATGTCCAACAGGAATTCTTTGTCCCGGCGGCTGAGCAGTTGTCTGCGATTGACGGTGCCGTTCGGTATCGTGATATTTAGCCAGTTTCCTTCCGATTGGAATATTTCATAATCCTTGATACCGCTGACAAAAATCTCAATCAGGAGTCCGTTGGCTTTGGGGGAGAAAGCCAGGTCGGTCACATTATACCATTCCGAATCAACCCGAATCGTTTTGCGATGCGCATCCCAGGATACCTTCTCCGGGCGAATCCGGTTTAAAACCGGCATAAAGGTCTCCGCCGGAAGATACAATTCCCCGTTTCTGATTATGACCGGGTATACCATGTTTCGAACCGAATCCCCCATTCGGAGAAATGGCGAGTCGATGAAAAAAAGAGTCTTACTCGCTGCCGACTGATAAGCTATCGACAACCCGATCTCTTCCCAAGTAACGCGGTCGCCAAACAGTTCCGCCAGTTGCGACATGGAGAAATAGAGAACATCTTTCTCGACAAAACTGTCGATCTTTTCCGTTCCTCCGGAGATCTGGACTGAAAGAAGTTCCCCCTGCGCAGCCGGGGAAAACAGTCCTACGATTAGGAGAAAAGCAATTAGCACATATCTGGTCATTTTATCTTCCGCCTCATCGCCCTTCCAATCGCCCGCTCGGCTTCTTTCTCGGCTGTTTTTTCCCGCTTATCGTAACTCTTACGCCCGCGGGCAATAGCCAGTTCGATTTTAATTACCGAACCCTTGAAATAGATTCGCAGCGGAATCAGGGTGAAACCCTTTTCTTCCGTGGCGGCAAGTAGCCGGCGGATTTCGCGCTTATGTAGCAATAACCTTCGGGGACGAAGCGGCTCGTGACCGTCGCGGGTCGCCATTTCGTACGGTGAAATATGCAGATTATACAGGATTACTTCCCCGTTCTCAACGGCGGCGTAACTATCGGAGAGATTGACTTTCCCCATCCGTAACGATTTCACTTCGCTCCCTTTCAACTCGATACCGGCTTCACGACGGTCAATAATCTCATAATTGTGAAAGGCTTTGCGGTTGGTAACAATGCTCCGCTCTCTTTTCTTTTCCTCCGACATGGGGCTAAATATAGAGGAGAGGCATACCGGTTGCAATTGTTTTATTGATTGCTTATTTTGATGGCGACTAAGGACCAGCCAATGATTGTATCACTGTATCAAAGCAACCCCCGCTTCGGAAAACTGGCGGAGAACCTGGATGAGGTGCTCACCGCCGTTAAACCGCATAAGTTTGACCTTCTGGTGCTTCCGGAACTTTTTGCCACCGGATATCTTTTTTCTGATTTCAACCAGGCCTTTCTGCTGGCGGAAGAAGCGGGCAAGGGGTATGTCTTTGAAACCATTCGCATGTTGGCCGCCGAGAAAAACGGCCTTGTCATTTACGGTTTCCCGGAGCGGCGAGGGAAGAGGTTGTTTAATTCCTCGCTGGCTGTTTTCCCCAATGGGCAGTATCTATTATATCAGAAAAGTCATCTCTTCGATACGGAGAAGGAAATTTTCTCTCCCGGCGAGACCGGCTTTTCAGTTTTTTCATTTCGGGGTGCCAGAATCGGTATGATGATCTGTTTCGACTGGCGTTTTCCCGAGGCAGCGCGCAAACTGACTCTTCTGGGAGCCCAGATAGTCTGCCATCCTTCCAATCTTGTCCTGACCCACTGCCCTGATGCCATGATAACCAGAGCCCTCGAGAATGCCGTTTTTACCATAACCGCCAACCGCATCGGCGAAGAAATTCGGGGTGAAAAGAAACTTCGCTTCATAGGGAAATCCCGAATAATCTCACCTGACGGGAAAGTCTTAGCACAGGTTGATTCCCACCAAACCGGATTTATCGCCTCTGAAATAAATCCGGAACTGGCTGATAATAAACGAGTTACCGAAAACAACGACCTCCTTGCCGACCGTCGCCCGGAATTGTATTAGATTTTGTCGTTCCTGCCTCTGATTTCATTACCTCGAGAGAATTTATTATTTCTCAGAATCCGGGGGTATCCTCTCGAATCTTTCGCTAATGAAAACCGGTCTCCTGCCGATAAAACTCAAAGATAACAATTGATTGGCAAAGATATGGCGATTGCACAGAAGACTGGACAAGCAAAGATACTGGTCATCGATGACGAGCCGCAGATAACGGAAATCATCGAAGCCTTTCTGACCAACGCCGGTCATCAGGTTTTTGTCAACAATGTTGCCAATGAGGGGCTGAAACGGGCGAAAGCGATTAAACCGGATATCATCCTGCTTGACATCATGATGCCTGGCACCGACGGCTACGGGGTTTGCAATGAATTAAAGAATGACCCGGCCACCGCTAATATACCGGTAGTTTTCCTGACCGGAAAAGACCGCAATGACGATATGGGCCGCTCCTTCAAGGTTGGCGGCGATATGTTCATTAAGAAGCCCTTCTCCTGCGAAAGACTGCTGGAAATTGTCAATATTATCTTGATGTCCACCGGCAAGCATTAAGCGAAATCCCTTGCCTCTCCGGTAATTCCTCCTTATTCTTTAGACCGCAACCAATATTATCCCGGCGGTACTGTTTGAATCGGTCGGGGTATTAGTGTGTATTATTTACCGGACAGAAGGAGGTAATATGTCAATTCTACAGAAGACCTATCTTGCCTCAGTCGGGATTTATAACCTTACGCGCAAGAAGGCGGAAGAGGTTATTGATTCACTCATCAAAGCCGGGGAGATTAACAGTTCAGAACGCCAGCAAGCGATTCTGGAACTGCTGGAGAAAACCGAAAAGTCGGCCGGCCGGATGGCGAGCAAACTGAAGAAGGAAACCGGTCAATTTCAGAAAGACATTGACAGAAAGGTCAGCAAATTCAAACTCGCCACTAAGAAAGACCTTGAGAAACTGAGCAAGAAGATCGACCAACTGGCAAAGGCGCTGGACAAAAAGAAGTAATCGCAACTATTCGGTATCGCCACATAACGGTTTAGCCATGCAAAAAGTCAATCTCCTCGGATACACCGTCAATGACCTCGAGAATCTGATGCAGGAGTTGGGTCAGCGACGGTTCAAGGGACGGCAACTGTTTAACTGGCTTTACGCGCAACGTCAGCCTGACTTCTCCGAGATGAGCGATATCTCCAAGAGCGCCCGTTCGGTCCTGACGGAAAAGTACTGTTTTACTGGGCTTACCGCGGAGCGAATTTCCCGCTCCTCTGACGGCACCGAAAAATATCTGTTTCGGCTTGACGACGGCAAACTGATTGAAGCGGTAATGATTCCGGATGAAAGGAAACGGACGGTCTGCATTTCCAGTCAGGTCGGCTGCTCCCTGGGATGTCTCTTCTGCGCCACCGGGAAGATCGGTTTTGGACGAAATCTGACTCCCGGCGAGATAGTCGGGCAACTTCTTTTTCTGCGCCAGCGTTTCGGCGATTCCGCTTTTCAGAATATTGTATTTATGGGGATGGGCGAACCGTTGCTCAATTATGAGAACGTTCTGAAGGCAATCAGTATTATTACCTCAGAGATCGGGCTGGCGGTTACCGCCCGGAAGATAACAATCTCGACCGCCGGGGTAGTTCCCAAAATACTGACTCTGGCAGATTCTGATATCAAAGTGCGCCTGGCGATTTCGTTGCATGCCGCCACAGACGACAAGAGGGGGCGATTAATGCCGATCGCCCGGGCATACAACCTGGAAAGGCTGATGGACGCGGCGAAATATTTTGCCTTAAAGCGTAAGAGACGGATTACATTTGAATATATTCTTTTCGAAGGATTCAACGATTCCGCGCAGGATATTAAGGCGCTATCCAAACTCATTCGCGGAATTCCCTGCAAAATCAACATCCTCGCGTACAATCCGGTCGCGGGCTTCCCATTCCGGCGTCCTTCCGAGAAGAAGGTCAATGAATTTGGAAGATTGTTGTATCCGCGGGCTCCTGCGGTTACCGTCCGCAAAAGCCGGGGTATCGATATTGACGCCGCCTGCGGGCAACTTGCCGGAAAATACCAGCAATGAATTCTGGAGGTACAATGCAGAGTTACTCCTTCGGTCTAAAGATTTGTGTCATCTTTCTTTTCTTGGTCAGCGGAGCGTTCGCTCAGGAATTTATCGTAGCCACTCCCGATTTCGGTTCACTCCAATGGGGCAAGCAGACGGTAAATGTTTCAGTTACCAACCTGGTTGATGACTATCGCTTTGTTGTCGCCTGGTCTCATGTTGAATTCGAAAACGCGCCTGGTAACTCTGACCGTCAGAGTCGCGTCGTAATGATTGTCGAGCCCCTGCAAACCGTTAAGGTTGCAGTCCCGGTGGAAATCCCCGGCAACTTCGGAACAGCACTGGTGAGTGTCACCCTTTACAATGTGGTCGACACCCTGGATAATCTTCTCCCCACTCAGAAATTCGCTTCATTTGAGCACCGTCAAACATTTCAGATTCCGTCAACGCTGCCGGGGGACCTTTCGAATATAAAGTCACCGCCGTACGGGCATCGCTGGGGAGATTTCGACAACGACTTTGTCCGGGCGCTGATTGTCATGGCAAAGCGAGGTAGGACGGCTCTGGAGATGGCCGAACAAACTGGCGTTGATACCTCGGTAATACTTTCGCAACTAAATGGACTCACCCAGCGCGGTTATCTTAAAAAAGCCGACTCGTTATATGCTCCTCTGAATGCTGTTATCGATACCAATGACCTTACCCTGCTGCTCCCCGAAGTGGAGCGGACCGTAGAGGCTCTCTATCGTCTGTTTCAGGCGAAACTTCCCGAATATGACCGGTATCTTGCCCGTCTTGCCACCGAGAAAAAGATCGCCCGTGATGGCACCTCCGTTCTTGACGTTACCTCCGTGCTGTATCATAAGTACCCTTTCCTCGCTGCCATTCTGCTCTGGAGCAAAATGGGGGTAGAGTTTGTCAACGACGGTAAGCCGTTCAACATCTTTGCTAATGAAGGGATGGAAAGGGGAAAGTATCTTCGTTCTGACCCCTGTCGGGCACGAATGGGCAAGTACAATTATCTGGCGGTGGGTCCGGAAGAAACAGCCGGGAAGACATTTTACTTTTATCTGAGTGACGATGGCGCCGGCGGCGATATGTTCTACTTCGGCGCGGGTGAAATCGCCATAGACTGCCACGCTTTCCTTGATTCCATAAGCGGCGCCCCCCGCTCTTTTGACTGGACTTCCTTTGCCTCGAACCAGCCGACCTATTTTCAGTACGCCGACTCTACTGTAAATTTAGCCGTGCCTTTTTTCGGCAATGAATTGACGCGAGCCTCACAGGCTTTGCGCTCCAAAATAGAAGAGAGTTATAAGTCACCGTCATCTTCGCTGGCTATTTATGGCGTGCGATACTGGGCATGGAATCTGGTGGTTTCACGGCTTATCGAGCGATTGGAGCAGACAAAATTGATTGAGAAAGAAGGGGATGGCTTCTATCACTTTCAAAGGGTGGTTTTACAATGATTCAAAAATATCGGCTATTTCCGGTAGGTATGTTTATCATATTGGCGCTGCTTCTGGGCGCTTGCGCCAAGAAAAATCCGCCACGAGATGAGATTCCGGTAATCAAGAACCTGCTTGCCCGGTTGGAAACGGCTATCAAAGAGGAAAATGCCGCCGCCATCGATTCCCTGATTATGGCGCAATCATATGAACTCGGTTACAGTTCTACTTCGATTCTTGAGAAGATTGACTCCCATCTGAACGGTCGGGAATTCTTCGGTTTCGGGCATCGGGAGTTTTTCTACACAAAATCAGAAGGGGTGGTGAAATGTGCCGTCAAAGCCGACAGCGCCGACTCCGGACAGCCGGTCGAAATTATACTGGAAAAGGTGGGGGAGACCTGGCTGATTAAAAAGTTCGATTTGAAATAAAAAAGCCCCGCCGGTGGCGGGGCTTTAATTTTGCAGCGCCGGATTATTCCAATTTCTGCCCTCGCGCTTCCCCGCTCTGGAGAATTTTGGAATATCCGGTCTTGTTCCTGAGAAGATCCAGTGCCTGGACAACGCCCGGATCGCTCTTCAGAATGATATTCTCGTAAACACCCCGCTCGCCGTTGATCTTGGCGACAATCTCGCGTTTAATCGCCCGCTTGATATAATCGAGCGAATTGACAAAATCGGCTTCCTTTTCCTTCTTAATCTTATCTTCAAAAGCCACAACCGCCGGGTTGAATAGAGTATCCTTATTCTCTTCCTTCACAATTTCCTTAATCTTGTCGAGAGAAACTTCCAGCGAAGTTTTGTAATTGAAATGCTTACTCTCCAGATACGAGCGGAACTGCTTGATGATATCGTCGGTGATTTCGATATCGGCCGTGGCATCAGGATGGGACGCCATATATTTCACGGCGAAATCGAAAAACATCGCCTGTCGCTCCAGGTTTATTTCGAGCGGCTCCAGGTACGGGTCGCGCACAACTTCGACATCGGGAAGTATCCCGCCGCCGCCATAGACCGGCCTCCCTTTATTGGTGAAATAGACTTCTTTCTTGGAAACCGCCATGGTGTCGGTCACCACGGAGTCGGCCGCGCCTTCTGTCTCGGAATCAGTGTCAAACAAAGCATGGGCGGGGTTCTTCTTTTCCTTGTCCGGTTTCTGAATGCAACGGCCCGACGGCACATAGTACTTGGCTGTGGTCAATTTCAGTGCCACCTGGTCATCAGTGCCGACTGGGAATATCTGTTGAACCAATCCCTTGCCGTAAGTGGGATGTCCCATTATCACACCGCGGTCCCAATCCTGAATGGCGCCGGCAACAATTTCAGAGGCAGAGGCCGTTCCTTCATCAACCAGGACTATCAGAGGATTATCAGGATATAGCGGCAGACGGCGCGAATAATAGCGGCGCTCGGAATCGGCATACTTCCCCTTGGTATATACCACCAGTTTACCTTCCGGAACAAACAACTCAGCCGTCTCGACCGCCTGCTGGAGAAGTCCACCGCCGTTGGAGCGAAGGTCGAAAATTAACGCTTCAATCCCTTTGCCGTTCAATTCGGTGATAGCATCCACTAACTCCCGGCTGGTTTCCTCGGCGAAGCGCGACAGACGAATATATCCAACGTTGGTGCCATCAATTATTCCGTAATAACTGACTGATTTCAGTTCAATTACAGCCCGCTCCAGTTCAAATTCAAGCAGATTGGCAATCCCTTCACGTTTGATTTTCAGAGTAACTTTGGTTCCGCTTGGCCCGCGCATCAACTTGGCGGCGTCAGCCGTCGTCATTTTGAATGTTGACTGCCCATTTATTTCAAAAATCTGGTCGCCCGATTTCAACCCTCTCCGGTAAGACGGGGACCCTTCCATCGGCGTAACTATTATAATATGGTCATCCCGGGCATCAATTTCCATCCCCAGCCCCTCATACTTTCCGTGCGTGCTCTCCATCAATTGGTCATAAGAGCGCTTCTCCATTAGAACCGAAAACCGGTCCAACCCTTCCAGCATCCCCCGAATTCCGGCATTTATCAGTTCTTCGGTATCGATATCTTCCATATACCGGTTCTTGATATCATAAACGGTCTGATTAAACTTCTTTATCTCCTTGAAAAGGGTTTCACGAGAATCCCTATTTTTGACTTCGGAGTCGGCGGTCGGAAGTTCATCCAGATTGATATGAACGGTGTCGGCAAGGATAATGGTCTTGGTCTCCGGCGGAGCCACCGCTTCACCCGTGCCAACCACCCAAATTAGCCCCAACAGAAACGCTGTCAGGGAGAATATCATCATCGTGAATCTCTTCATATCCGTAACCTCCAATGGAGCATCCTTAATTTCAATCTACCTTTTTACATCCTATTGTCAAGCAAGATAAGAACCGGCGTGTACTCTATCTGCTTGATGATTTAACAGTTATTCCACCTTTTTGGTTTCACTTATTTAGACGAGCGAACAGCCAGAATATCAACTGATTATCTGCTAACAGGTTGAAATACTCTTTAGACATATCATCATCCAAGTAATGCTTAATTGAGCGCTGCTGCGCTCTAACTTATTATACGATAGGGCATAGCCAAACCTATGAAAAGCAATGCAATATTTCTGTTCAGTGCTGAAACAGATAGCAGCCTCCCAGTATTTTATTCCCGGCGGTTGACATCAGAATCCAGTTCCCCTATCTTGTCCTATGCCTACGGTAAGTTCGCAATCTATTTCATAACCAATGAAATTGAATAGCATAAGAGTACTGATTTTCGACCTTGATGGCACTCTTGTCGATACTTCAGCCGGTGTGGTACAGTCAGTTAACGCCACCCTTCAATATTTTGGCGAACCGCCGCGGCCCGACCGCGAGATAATCAAATTTATCGGTTTTCCTTTAGGGGAGATGTTTTCCGCCTTTTCGAGCAAACCGTATGACCTTCTTTGGCAGAAGTTTCAGGAACTGGGTAAAGATGCTATCACCGAGTCCGCCGTTGCCATTGACGGGGTTGCCGAAACGGTGGCTGAACTCAGAAGACGTGGCTACCGCCTCGGAATTGGAACAACCAAAATTCATTACCATCTTGAAAAAATTGTCCGGAAATTTTCCTGGGATAAAACCTTTGAAGCGCTGGTGGGCGCCGATGATGTCCCTCGCGTCAAACCCCACCCCGATGCCTTTTTGAAAGCAATGGCTATTCTGAAGGGCTCTGAAACGAATACCTTGATTGTCGGGGACACCATTAACGATATCCTTGCCGCCAGAGCGGCCTCACTTCCGATCGCCCTGGTGGAATCTCCTTATGGTAATTCCGATTTCCCCGAGGCAGCCGCGCCCGACTTGAGTCTAAAGAGATTTTCAGACTTATTGAGGATTCTTCCGTAAGTACGATATACCGGCGCTTAAAATGCGACGGAGGTTTGCAGGATTTTGATTCACATATATTCATTCGAAACACCTCTTGGCGAAATGGGAGCGGTGGCGACAGAACGAGGCATAACTCTTCTGATATTACCCCCCCTTCGGCGAGAGTACGTGGAGAACTGGCTGACTCGTCGGTATCCGGCGACTCCCTCCGAAACTGGAGGTGAGGTAAACAAGAGGCTCGCCGGGCAGATAAATGAGTATCTCCGGGGCAGACGAAAGAAGTTTGAGATACCGCTGGATTTGCAGGTCACTGCGTTCCAGAGAAGAGTCCTGTATGAGGTAGCGCAAATTCCGTACGGTCAAAACCGCTCCTATGGCGCAATAGCGGCGCAAATCGGAAATCCCAAAGCCTCTCGCGCAGTCGGCGCCGCCAATGCCAGAAATCCCCTGCCGTTGATTATCCCTTGTCATCGGGTGGTCGCCGGGAATGGTCCGGGCGGATATGGCGGCGGAACAGAAATGAAATTAAAACTACTTAAACTGGAGCAAGACAACTCTTAATTAAGGACCAATTATGGACCAGAGATTACAGAAGTTGGCCCGGGTGCTGGTCAATTACTCAATTGGCATTAAACCGGGACAACTGCTGAAAATACAGGCGGAGCCGATTGCCGCTCCTCTCATAACCGCAGTTTACGAAGAGGCGTTGCGTCAGGGAGCCCATATTTTCGCCGAGGCTGTCTATATCGATTTACGGGAGGCGCTTTTGCGCTACGGCTCCGACGAGCAGATAATGTTCTATTCTCCCATGAAGCAGATGGAAGTGGAGAAAATCGACGCCATGCTCAGCATCTGGGGAACCACCAATACCAAATTCCTCAGTGGTGTTGACCCAGCCCGTCAGCAACTAATGAGCAAAGCGGGCCGACCGTACATGGAAAGGTTCTTTGCCCGTCAGGCTGAAGGCACCCTGCACTGGTGCGGGACACAATTTCCCACCGAGGCGCATGCCCAAGATGCCGAAATGTCCTTGCGGTAATACGAGGATTTTGTTTTCCGCGCCGGTCATCTTCACGAGGATGACCCGGTGGAATACTGGAGAGGAGTGGAAAAGGAACAGGAGCGGTTAATCAAGATTCTTGATAACGTCGATTCGCTTCATCTGCGCGCCGAACAGACCGACCTGAAACTAAGAGTTCAAAATCGCAAATGGATTAACTGCTGCGGCCAGGAGAATTTCCCCGACGGTGAGATTTTTACCTCGCCTGTCGAAGACTCTGTCAATGGTACCATTCGCTATACTTTTCCTGCTTTCTACGGCGGACGGGAAGTTCCCGGGGTCAGACTGACTTTTAAAGATGGTGTTATTACCGATGCCAGAGCGGAGAAGCATGATGATTTTCTCCAGTCAATGTTGGGGACCGATGACGGTGCCCGGCGCCTCGGAGAATTTGCCATCGGAACCAACTATGAGATTCAGAAATTTACCCGAAACACCCTGTTTGACGAGAAAATCGGCGGCACCTGCCATCTTGCTATCGGCGCCGCCTTCCCCGAAGCCGGCGGCAAGAACAAATCAGCCATTCACTGGGATATGGTGTGCGACCTGAAAAACGGGGGAGAGATTGAAGCCGACGGCAAAGTGATTTACCGCAACGGCGCATTCACCATCTGACAGCAAAAAGCCCCGCGCTAGGCGGGGCTTTTTATGGTCGTTTCAGGCTCCCGGAGGGGGACCGGATTTGTACAAATAACTTATCAGGAAAGTGACATCAAGGATATTTAAGACTCCTGATGAATCGGCATCTCCGGAGCGAGTGGTCGGCGGCGCCGACCCTCCCTTGTAGAGATATGCCAGAAGGTACGTGGCATCCAGTATATTGATACCGCCGGAACCGTTGGCATCACCCCGCAACCCTCCCTTGCAAATCACATATCCTTGTGTCACTCGCGGCGCAAATGACAGTATCGGGCTGGTGAGCCTTATGGAACGGGTGCTGATGGTCGCGGAATCTATCACCGCAAATTCTCCCGGGATCGCTCCGCCTTCGGCCGTAAAATAGAGTTTGGCTACTTCTCCAAACCCCGGGCTAAGTTGCGGTGCCCCTCCGCCGTTATTTGCCACCATCTCTAAACTGACCTGTTTGGTGAAATTATTGAGATAGTACGGCTGCAACAGTTCGAAATAACCGGTGCGGGCTCCATACTTAATCGAATCAAGCGTCAAATCGAGCGCCCCGGCGAAAGTCAGCGGCAAAGTGATTACATTCAGAGACTGCGTATTCCGCAGATAGACCGATACGCCAAGTTTCCCCCCGGCATCAACGGAGTCGCTCACAAACAGAACCGTATCAGCCACTACCGCGATATAATTTTCTTTAACGCGGGTAAGTGTCCCTTCGCTTGACTGGACTACCAGCGTTACATCATAGAGACCAAGCGCATCATAGGTATGAACCGGGTTTTCCAGGCTGGATGAATCGCCATCACCGAAATACCACTTCCAGTCATAAGCGGAAGAAAGGGAACTGTCGGTAAACTGCACCGTCAAGGAATCAAACCCGATTCTGGTGTTTGCTCGGAAATTGGCTCCCCAGTTGTACGCCTTGACCAGGTCGATGATTCCCCACCCGTAATTATTATTGGGCGAGCCGGCTTGACTGGCCGTCTGCATGAGGGCGCTGCGCACCTGCAAAGGTGTCAAATTTGGATTGGCGGAAAGAAGCAACGCCACTCCGCCGCCGACGAGCGGCGTCGAAAGAGAGGTTCCACTGGCGGTGGTATAAAAAGTGTTCGACGATGTGCCGGCGCAATATGTATTGACCCCCTGGGCGCATACTTCCGGTTTGATTCTGCCGTCAAAAGTCGGTCCCCGGGATGAAAATTGGGCTATATATCCAAGGGCATCGACTGCACCGCAGGCGATAATATCAAAAGCATCAGCCGGAGCGCTAAGGGTGGCCGCCGAAGGCCCACTGTTTCCCATGGAATTGCAGACCACTATTCCCAGGCTCGCCGCCGTCCCGGCCGCTATCGATGTAATCGCGGTCTGACCGTCAAAACTGGAGTATGAATAC
The DNA here is from genome assembly GCA_020724775.1 of Ignavibacterium sp. GTDB lineage: Bacteria > Zixibacteria > MSB-5A5 > GN15 > PGXB01 > DYGG01. Next base: position 65,028 of record DYGG01000006.1, read on the forward strand.
CAGTCGGAATAGCCGAGCGAGGAGGAAATAACATCCGCTCCCAGACTGTCCGCCCACTCCAAAGCCGCCACCCAGTTATCTTCTTCCACCGGCGTTTCACTGCGGACATCTTCGGTTTTGGCAAGCAGGAAGGAGGCGCCATAAGCCGGTCCATAGAGCGTTCCGGCTGTCTGACCGCCCAGAGTGGACCAGGTCAAAGTGCCATGATTATGCTGACTGGCAGCATCGACCGCCTCGTTTTGGGTGTTACCGTCGTCAAAGATAAAGTCATACTCAGCAAGCATTCGCGACTCGCTGAAGGCGGCGGCAAAAGCCTGATGACTTTTCAGGTATCCCGTATCCAGCATTGCCACTATTACTCCCGAACCTTTGAAGCCAAGATTATGCATCGCCGGAGCATTGACCATCTGCAGTTGATTGTATGACGAGCCATAACTGAGAGCATCAGCCGCCATCGGTTTGAACTGAGGAAGCACCGACTCCGGCTCAGATGTAATATCTCTTTCAGGGAAATATCCTGCCACCGGCCTTATATTATTCACAAAAGGTAATGCCGCTATATCGCTAAGACGAGAATGAGGAATCTCGAAACTTGCCGCATTCAGCCAGCGGGAGGCGCGACGAAACTTGCCGCCCGCCGCTACTATGGCATCTATATATTTCTGGCTGACCGGCAGGTCGGCAAAGGTCACACTTTCCAACCCGACTTTCTTGCGACGGGCAAGAGCATGCTCATCAATCTTCACCTGACTGGCGGCGGCAGCAAACTGCTCCTTCCGGAGGATTCCTTTGTCATTAAAAAATACCCAGATGCGGGCGGTCTCCGGATTCTTTGATTTCAGAAACGCGGTCACCGGCGGAGTCAAGACATCGGCCGTCTTCTCCAGAACGACCGGCTCAGATTTCAGAACCTGTGCGACTTGGTTCTGCGCCTGTGCGGTTCCGGAGATTAATGTCAAAAGGGAACAAAAAGAGATTAACTTCCAATTCATCGGTTGTCCTTCCTATGAGGGCGGGTAAACGTGGGGCACACTTATCGTTATTTAAGAATTTACTGTTTCAATTTCCAATGTCAATACTTAGTTGCCGCCAGGCAATCTGTATAGGGGATTCCCTATACTTAATCGCTTAATTTGCGCCCGAAATTGGCTACTCAAGCCGAACGCACTTCGCTACAAACCTCATAACCTCTTATCGTCCAATTAAGTTTCCCCATTTACGCACTTATGCCACTTTTTTTGGCGGGAAGGCATTAATTCTGCGGATTCTTGCCTCAGAAAATCGACCAGGAAAGGATATTAATATATGTTCAAGCGAATTCGGCAGATGAAAGGTGTGACCATGGTAGAGTTGCTCGCCGCTGTGGTCATTATCGGGGTCATAACCTCTATGGCTGCCCCGGAATTCGAACGGTCAATACAGAGAATTAAGTTCCGCTCGGAGACAAAGAACCTGCTATCTACTATGCGGACGGCCCGCTCACACGCCATCGCAGAAAAAAGCCAGTACGGTATTCATTTCGACGGCAATGCCCGGGTCATAACCCTCTTTAAAGACATAGCCAATCCGAGCAACCTGGCTTATGATGTCGGCGCCGATTCCGTTCTTCGTGTTGATACCCTCCCTCTGGAATTCAGTTATCTTTATGCTTCTTTCCCCAATTCGGCGTTAATCTTCCAGGCTAATGGAACGGCCAATGCTACTGGCGATGTCTTTATGATTTCAAACCCGACCGGAACGGTTAACCTTACACAGCTCAATGTGTTAGCGTCAACCGGGCGCTCCAAAATACAGTATATCAATAATTATTGATAACTCCCTCTTTCTCATCCTCCGGTAAACCCCCTGTCACCTCACGGCGGGGGGTTTTTTTAGTCGCCAAAATAAATTTCCGATTGATGTTAAAAATTTGAACTGACAATCCGATAACATCAAAGAATATACCGTGCCCAGCCGAATGAATTGAGAGAAGCCCTAATTGAGTCAAGTGGATAGATGTTAATTTTAGGGAATTATTGACGATAAGAAACTAAGATGAACAAAAAGAGCCTTATTAAATAGAAGAGACGCCTATGTTTTCTTTGAAAAAGAACAAGAGTACGGTCGGCCTGGATGTCGGGGCCAGTTCCATAAAACTGGTGAAACTCGACCGCCACAAGGACGGTCTGGCTGTAAGCGCCATGGGCATCCGGGAATTGCCCCCGGAAGCGATTGTCGCTGACGAGGTCAAGGATAGAGAAGCGGTCATCTTTAATATTCAGTCCCTAGTCGACCAGATCGACCCGAAAATCAAGGATGTCGTTATCTCGATTTCCGGTTTCGGTGTCATTACCGACAAATTTATGATTGATAAGAAATCGGGCTCCGAAGCCGAGCAGGCAATACTGTTTGAAGCGGAACAGCGGTCTCCCTTCGACGTTGAAGACGTCACTCTCGACCATCATGTAATCAAAGTCGACGAAGAGACAAGGAAAGCGGAAATTCTTCTGGTTGCCGCCCGCAACGAATTTCTCAATTCGTATGTGGAACTCATCATGGATGCCGGTCTTCAGCCGGTGGTGGTCGACATTGACGCCTTCGCGACTCTCAATGCTTACGAACATAACTATGAAATCGACCCCAGCCGAATTACGGTGCTGGTGAATCTCGGGTACGATGTGACCAACATTCTTTACCTCACCGAAGGGTTGTATCATTCGACCCGCGATATATCGTCGGGAACTCGCGAAATCTATAATGCCATTCAGAAAGAATTCCGCCTCAATGCGGAGTTGGCGAATAAGGCTCTCAAAGGTGAAATGAAGGACTCTATCGACCAGGACATGCTCAAGGCGACCATTATATCGGCCTCCGACGAACTGGTCTCGGGTCTGGAACTGGCTTTCTCCTATTTTAAGACACAGGCAAAGGTTGACAAGATTGACTGGATGGTTCTCAGCGGCGGAGGCGCCCTGGTGCCGTACCTTCCGGAATTTCTGCAGTCAAAATTGAATGTCCCGCTCGAGATTCTCAATCCTCTCCGGAATATTGACTTCGACCCCGATATGTTCCACTATCTGGCGCCGGAAAAGATCGCGCCGCTTCTGACCGTTCCTATCGGGCTGGCGATGAGGAAGACGAGGTAATGATATGATAAACATAAACCTACTTCCCAAACAGTATCTTAAGCGGTCCGCCGGCATAAGTCTTGGCAAACATGGAATATACGCCGTCGCCGCCGCCTGCGGTGTCGTTCTCATGCTGGGCGCCATCACCCTCTATCAACTGCACCAAATGAGAGAGTTGAACGGTCAGATGGAAATCGCCCGTTCCCGCACCATGCAGTTGCAGAAGGATATTCAAATGGTCGATGCCCTCATTGATATTAAAGGCAAGATAACCAATCGTATGGAAGCGGTGGAGCGCCTCGACCGTCATCGCAGTTCTTGGGTCCGAATACTGGAGGACTTCAGCCGCAACCTGCCGGAGTTTGTCTGGCTTTCAAGTTTTGTGGAATTGAAAGATAAAAATCCGGCGCAGGCCGCGTCTCAGAGAAGCAATGTCCTGGCGTCGCCCGGCAAGCAGGCCCCGCAGCCGTCTCAACCGCAGCCGACACAGGCGGCCGCTCCTGTTGACCCCAATGCGCCGGTGGTTAAGCCGGCCGAGATTGAAGGGTTTGCTTTTACCCTCAACGCCCTGGCGTCGTTTATGATAAAAATGATGCGCTCCAATTACTTTGAGGATATCGACCTGGTCTTCTCAAAGGAAATCGCCATCGGAAAGCAGAAAGCGTACAATTTCAAATTGACCTGCAACGTCCATTACCTCTCCGACGAAGAACTGGAGAAAATGGTCTTGCAGACCGTAAATGAAACTCCCGATGACAACATAAATTAGAGAGTAATACCATGGATTTCAGAGACCCTAAAGTTCAGAAGATTGCGCTGGGCGTCGTCGCCTTCTTCGTAGTGGCATATTTCTGGTACTCCCGGCTTTATTCCACCTACGATGCGCAATTGACCAGTATGACGCGGGAATATGAGACGATGATTACCAACTTGAAGAATGTCGAGTTGAAATCGAAGTCCCTGGATGCTCTCAAGATTGAATATGAAGACCTTCTTGCGAAATACCAGGAAATTGAGCAGTTGCTACCGGAAGTGAAACAAATTCCTTCCTTCTTGGTGCAGTTGCACACCGCCTCATCACTGACCGGCACAAGGATTACCCGCATCGAACCGCAACCGATTCAGCCGGAGAATTTTTATAATGTCGCCAGTTTCGAGGTGGAGATGACCGGAACCTATCACGACTTCGGCAAATTCATAGGTTATGTCGCCAATTTTCCGTTCATAGCCAATGTCTCCAACATAAAGTTGACCTCGCAGACGGTGGCAAAGACCGGCCAACCTCAGCCCGACGAACAGAAATCGGTCGGTTTGCATAAACCGACTCTAACGGCAAGCTTCATCCTCTCTACCTATTTCGTTAAACCGGAAGAGAGGTTGCAGGAATTGGCTATATAGAGGAGGATGGAGTCAATATGAAAAAGAAACTTAATATGGCAATATTTCTCGTCCTGGTTCTCGGTGCCGTTTCGACTTTGGCTGAGACCGGGGTCGAGGCTCTGCATCTACGAAAAATCAATAATGAAACCGTTCTCAAGATTGACCTTTCCGGACCATTCCAGTTCTCGCATCAGTCTGAAGTGGCAAAGGACGGCAAGCCGAATCGGATAATTATCGATCTCTTTCCGGCCGTGCATAAACTTGGCAGGAAGGTATTCACCCAATTGCCCACTTCACTGGTTACCTCCATCAGAACCAGCCAGTTTGCGGTGCAACCGGAAAAGGTGGTCCGCGTGGTGCTTGACCTGCAGGAACAGGCGATATATCGAATTGAAAAAAGTGGCGATTTTGTTTTCATCTACGTTCCGGACAACAGCCCGGATTTTGCCGAGTGGTCAAGCAACAATCAGCAGGAACCCAGCAAACCGGTAGAAAAGGAAGTTCCCCAGTCGGTAGTTAGGGCAGAACCGCCCAGTCAGCCAGTGGAAACGGCAGTAATAGAGAAGCCGTCTGCTCAAGCGGACAATCCTCCTCAAGAGATTCCGACGGTCGAAGCCATGACTTCGGTTGAAGCAGAACCGCCGACAGAAGCTGTCTCTCAGGAAGAGGTTTCTTCGGAAGAATCCAGTGTGATGGCGACGGTTGAAAACCTGATGCCCCTCAGGACTTTCAGCCGCCCGCAGCAGTCGCGCTTTATCGATGAGGAGATGGCGAAGACATCCCAGCCTGCTTTCGCTCAAGAGACTCCCGCCGCAACGCCGGTATATCAGCCGGAGAATGAACCTACCGTGGTAACAACCACATCTCCTGAGACAAGCGAGGTGTCAACCAATGTTGAGTCGACCGTTGTCGCCGCTGTCGCGCCGGAAATAGCGCCGCAGGTAGAATCGGTCGCGGTGCCGACTCCGCAGACGGCCGAAACGCCGGTCGCCGAAACCAAAGCCACCGATAGTTCGGTCAAAGGTTCCGAGGTAGCCTTAAAATCTCAGGACCTCTATCACGATACTGGCGTCCTGGTTCAGGAAATTTCTCCTGATGACCTTCCCGCGATTGACCCCACCGCCCTGGCGGAGGTTTCACCTGATGATTCCACCGGGCAGAAGCCGACTTCGCGGTTCCGTCGCGACGGTTATTTCCCGGCAAAACTGAAAGGAACCATCGTAGCCGAATTCCCGCAGCGAATGGTGATAGAATATGCCCCTGGAGTGTTTCGTGACCCCTTTGAGACCCTCATCAACGAGACCAAGCAGAACGAGGGACCGCAGGAGAAGAGAATCCCCGATGTCGAGACTTCGCGCCTGGTTGGTATTCTCGAATCCTCCAGCGGGAAAAATCGTGCGCTCCTGGAAGACCTTGATGGTTACGGCTACATTCTCAAAGCCGGCGATAAAGTGAAAAAAGGATATGTGGAAAGAATAGATTCCGACAAAGCATTTTTCCAACTGTTTGAATATGGGTGGAGCCGTACTATCGCTCTCTACCTGGGTCGAAATTAAGGAAAGGCGGGAAGATATATGAATAGAATAAAGACTTGGCATTTCGGCATTATGCTCTTGACCTTTTTGATGGTCTTGCTGACAGTTGCCCCGGTTTCGGCGCAGAGCGGTTCCAAAGACCCCTCGGTGCCAATTGAAAACCTTACGTTTCAGGCTGCCGACATCCGCGCCGTAATACGGTTTCTTGCCGATTACGGTCAGGTCAACGTGGTCGTGGCGCCGACCGTTCAGGGAAGCGTTACTATTACCCTTCGGGATGTTATGTGGGACCAGGCGCTCAAGATCATAGGCCAGACCTACGACCTGGCGGTCGTTTTTGAGACTGACGGTTATATCCGGGTTCTCCCTTCGGCCGATTACCGCAAAGAGCGGACGGAAGAAGAGAAACATAAACTGGAACAGGAAACTCTGACCCGGCTTGAAGTCAAAATAGTCCGCCTGGCAAATACCGCCGCCAACGAACTGGTGGCATCAGTAAAATCGCTGATGACCGACCGCGGTAAAGTTGACGCTGACGCCCGCACCAATTCCTTGATTCTCCAGGAAGTCCCCGAGAATATTGAGCGGGTGGTCAATTTCATAAAAGAACTCGACAGCCCGGCCCGCCAGATAAAAATCTCGGCGCAGATTCTGGAAATTTATTCAACCGACGCCGATGAACTGGGCATTTATTGGTCCGCCGGCGGCAGTTATGTCCCTAACGGCGCCCGCTCCATTACCCAGACATTCACCCAGAACGGCGATCGCGTTACTGACCCCTTAGGGCAGTACAATATTACTGCTTTACAAAGAGGCTGGGATATAAATGCCACCATTTCCGCCATAGTCAGCAATGGTAAGGGCAAGATTATCGCTCATCCCGAAATAACCACTATTGACAATAAAGAAGCCCGCATCCAGATGGGTCAGCGGGTGCCGATAAAGCAGTATGACCAGGCCGGTAATGTGGTCATTCAGTTCGAAGAGGTCGGCACCATTCTGAGTGTGACTCCTCATATTACCGCTGAGAATCAGATTCTGATGCATCTGAAGCCGGAGCGAAGCACTCTGGAGCCGGACCCGTCTGGCATTATTATCAATACCAATAATGCGGAGACGAATGTGGTTGTAAATAACGGTCAGACCGCTGTTATCGGCGGCTTGACCACCCAGGATGAAGTGGAGGCGGAAACCGGTATCCCGATTCTGAAAGATATCCCGCTTATTGGCGCCATATTCCGCTATAAGCAGACCTCGGTCGAGAACCGAGACCTGGTCATTTTTGTCACTCCGACCATAGTTCAGAACGACCTGGCAGAGACATCTCCGTAAGTTTATAGGGGGATTTGTTGAACCCGTCCGGTTTCTTCCGGACGGGTTTTTTTGTGACTAAAAGAGACGCCAAATCTTCCGATAATACTAAGAGAGTAAAAACTTTCAGCCAAGAGTAAACAACTTAACACTAATCATAAAGAAACAGGAGTCAAAATGTTTCGCAAAGGCATTTATGACACAGCGCTTCTTCTGGCGTTCATCGTTGTCTTTTTGGGACTCGTCCTCGGCGGTTGCAGTTCCTCAACCAGCGATTCCAACGACCAATCGGCGCTTCAGGTTACCCGGGTCACCGCCAGCCCGACATCTATTACCGTCGGCTCCACCGCCATCGTGGAAGCGGAGATTACTGATGGCACCAACCCATTGCCCAATAGGGCGGTAACGTTTTCCGTATCGCCCTCTTCGTCCGGATATTTTACCCCGGCGGTCGATACTACCGATGCCGATGGCATCGTGGCGACTGTCTTTACCGCTACGCAGTCCGGCTCGGTAATGATAACAGCGGCAATTACGACCGCTGTTTATCGCTCCGTGGCTTTAAGCGTGACCTCCCAGCAAGGGAGCGGCTCCGGAAATATTGATATGGCTGTCACCCCGACGCTCCTTCTGGCCGATGGCCAGGCGACCTCTCAGGTCACCATTACCGTAAGAGATGATTCGTTCCAGCCGGCTCCCGATTCCACTGTCGTTAAGCTGGTTGCCGGAGAAAAATTCGTAGACGTTGATGGCAACGGCTATTTCTCTAACGGTGTCGATTCCATCGTGTATGACGCCATCCCCAACGGGCGCTGGGACCCTATCGGCATGATTCCTTCGACCGCCGTAGTTACCGGAGGAAGCGGCCAGGCGGTGGTCAATTATACCGCCGGAACCGAAGCCGTAACAGTGTATGTGAAAGCGACCGTTGCTGACAACGGAATCACCGGCGACGCCGAAGCCCAGTTGCAGTTGACTCCGGATGCCTCTATTGCCAGCATCTCCCTGATGGGCGCCCCGATTCACCTTGCCGTCAAATCAACCGGCGGCATCGAAACGGGGCGGCTCTATGCCACCGGTTATGATGCTAACGGCAATCCCGTTCCGGAAGGCTTGCAGATATCGTTTGTCATAACCGACGGTCCGGGTGGTGGCGAACACCTTGGCGCGGTCGGATACGGTCCCTATGTCGCCGTTACCAACAACATGGGTGTGGCGAACTGCCCTATTTCATCCGGCACCGTCTCCGGGACAATTAGAATCAGAGCCTATTCAGATACCGTACTGTCCAACGCCACCCAGATAATGGTTCATGCCGGACCGCCTGCCAATATCGTGGTCGGCTCCGAAGTTTGCAATGCCCCTTACTGGGGATGGTTGAACAAGCGCGTGACGGTTACGGCTCTGGTATCCGATATCTATAATAATCCGGTGGCCGATTCCACCGTCGTTTACTTCACTTGCGATGAAGGCACTATTAAAGCACACGAAGCCCGTACGATGGACGAAGAAGGTTTAGCCGGAAGCATCTGGATTTCCGGATATGATGACCCCTCCGCTGATGGTATCGTGGAAATCATCGCCGAGACCAACGGCGGGACTCTGGCTGATACCGGTTATTTCATCAATTCCTGGATACCGGCGTTTATCTGGTTTGTCACTCCTTTCCCGACCAGTATCAACGCCGACGGCAAGAGCACAAAGGTCTTCTTTGTCGAAGTGCGCGACCTCAATATGAACTTCGTCAATGACCAGACCGAAATTGATATCGAAAGCGAATTCATCAATGTCGCTTCGGGCGTAGTACAGGATGGCTGCAACGCCTCCACCGTCAGATCCTTCATGACCTCGGTAATTCTTGATTACGACTATTCGGTTACCGGCGGAAACGACAACGGGGTCGGCGCCATCGATGTCATCAGCGCGAACTATAAAGGTTTTGTCAATTCCGTCGCGGTTTGTTCTCTTCTGACCGGTCCTGCATACTATTCAGGATGTATTCTGGATGCGCCGCAGACTGTCAATTACGGGACTTCGGTACCGTTCTCGGTCACCATCAAAGACCGCTGGGGCAATCCCCTCGGCGACCATACTCTGGTGGCGAGCGTGACCGGCGGCGGCACCGTCAGCAGCGGAACCCAGGAAACCAATATGTACGGCGAAGCCTCGGGCTTCCTGTTCAATGCCCCGACCGATACCACTATCACCTCGGTCATCCTGAGAGTGCAGGATATTGACCCGCGCGGCAATATTACGCTGACGAAGTCAATCTCCCTTACCAATTAAGTTCACTCCTGTTTTGTTTCGAGAGGGTCATCCCCGCCCGGGATGGCCCTTTATTTTTGATTTAATTGCTTGTCAGATTTCCGTCGCCCGTATAAATTCATACCATGCGCCCCATCCCCAAGACCGCCGTTCTCACCGGCTCAACTGTCTATGAAACGATTCTGAATAGTTGCCGCGCCCATAAGGAAAAGACCGCTCTTATCAGCCAGAATGGTTCCGTCTCCGAATACAAATTCAAAGACGTTGAACGGATTGTAACCGGAGCCGCCGGAAGCCTTAAAAGCCGGGGATTCCAGAAGGGTCAGCGAGCCGGAATCCTTTCGGAGAATCGTCCGGAGTGGGGTTTGTCATATCTGGCAATACTGGCTGCCGGTGGCACGGTAGTTCCGCTCGATTCCTCCTGGAAGGAGCAGGAATTATTGAGAACCATTCGCTCCTCGGGAATTACGACTGTATTCACCACGGCAAAATGGTACCCATTCCTGCGAGAATTAAACCTGGCCGATAATAGACCTCTTGAGATAATCGGTCTGGATGATATTATTACCCCCAATCTTCTGGCAATTTCCACTGCCGCTCCTTTTCAAGCATCAGATATCAGCAGGAACGACCTGGCAACGCTGATTTATACCTCAGGCACCACCGGTGAACCGAAAGGGGTGATGCTGACCCATCGCAATCTGATGGCGAACCTGGAAGGGATTGTCGCTGCCCTCGAATTTTATCCTGAAGACCTCTTTCTCTCGGTTTTACCTCTGCATCATACCTTTGAGGCGACTTGCGGACTGCTGACGCCGCTCACCTTGGGCTTGACTGTCGCATATGCCCGTTCGCTCAAGTCGCGCGATATCCTCGATGATATCTCCCGCTACCGGGTAACCTGCATGGTGGCGGTGCCGCTGCTGTTTGAAAAAATTTATAACAGCATCACCAGAAAGATTGAGGAATTGCCATTTCATAAGAAAGTGGTTCTTAAGAATTTCTATAACTTAAGCAATTTCGGATGGAGTCTCGGCTTGAAACCCGGGAGGCTGCTTTTCAGGGGACTCCGACATCGCGCCGGTCTCGGTTCTATTCGCTTATTCGTTTCAGGAGGTGCGCCGCTTCCGGCCGAAATCGCCCGCTGGTTTAATCTGACCGGCTTCGATTTCCTCGAAGGTTACGGTTTGAGCGAATGCGCTCCGGTTGTCGCCGTAAATCGCCCCCACAAAATTCAATTTGGTTCGGTCGGACCGCCCTTGCCCAATATCGAAGTGAAAATCGTGGAACCATCCTCTGACGGAGTGGGGGAGATAGCCGTAAAAGGAGAAAATATTACCGCCGGATACCTGAATAACCGGCGCGCCACGGAAGAGTTAATACGTGACGGTTGGCTTTATACCGGTGATTTGGGGCAGGTGAAGGATGGCTATCTTTATATTACAGGACGGAAGAAAAACGTGATTGTCAGCGCCGCCGGAAAGAATATCTATCCGGAAGAGATAGAAGCGGAATTGATGCTGTCGCCCTGCATTCTGGAGGCGCTGGTTCTGGGGCGAAAACGAAGCGGAAAAATGGGGGAAGAGGTTTGCGCCATCATCTTACCGGATCTGGAGCAGATAAACCGGCATCCTCCGGCAACGACGGGGGAGAGTGGCGAAAGCGTCATTCGCCGGATAATTAAAGAAGAAGTGGAGGCGGTCAACAACCGTCTCGCCGACTATAAACGATTATGCCAGTTTGAAATCAGAACGGAAGAGTTCGAGAAGACTTCGTCGCGCAAAATAAAAAGAACGCTGTACAATTGGCATGAGCAGAAACAACCTGTGGAGAGAGACAATGAATTTCAAGGCGATAGAACCGGTCGGAAATAAGTTGAAAATACTGGACCAGCGGCGGCTGCCTCGGGAAGTCAGATATAACGAATATGATGATTATCGGGACATTATCGAATCGATAAAGACCCTTGAAGTCCGCGGCGCTCCGGCTATCGGCATTGCCGGCGCTTTTGCGCTCGCCATCGCCGCACAGGCCGAAGTCAAAACCGACCTGGAGCGGCTAAAAAAAATTCTTGTCGATATCGCTCGGGAGATAAGGTCGGCCAGGCCTACCGCCGTCAATCTCGCCTGGGCGGTTGACCGTACCCTTGATAAAGCCAACCATTATGCCGGTGACAGAATCGACGAATACCGTCGGATTCTCTGGAATGAGGCCTCTTTGATACTTGCTGAGGATGAGGCGATGTGCCATGCCATTGGCGCGCACGGACAGGCGCTCTTGAAAGACGGCGATACCGTGCTGACCCATTGCAACGCCGGGGCACTCGCCACCGGCGGAAGCGGCACGGCGCTGGCTGTTATATACGCCGCCCGCGATTCTGGCAAGAAAGTCAAAGTTTTTGCGGATGAAACTCGCCCGCTCCTGCAGGGGGCGCGATTGACTTGCTGGGAATTAATGCAGGAAGGAATTGATGTCACTCTCATTTGCGACAATATGGCAGGGTTCCTGATGCAGCAGGGGAAAATTGAATCAGTTATTCTGGGCGCCGACCGTATTGCTGCCAACGGCGATTTCGCTAACAAGATCGGAACCTATTCCGTCGCCATTCTGGCAAAAGAACATGGCGTACCTTTTTATGTTGCCGCCCCGACTTCGACATTCGACCCCGGGATAAATTCCGGCGAGGATATTCCTGTCGAGGAGCGCTCTCCGGATGAATTGACCAACTGGGGAGGAGTGCCAATTGCTCCTCCCGGCGTGAAAACTTATTCTCCGGCTTTCGATATCACGCCGGCGGAATTGGTGACCGCTTATATTACTGATAAAGGAATTACCTGGGGGAAACGGAAAGGGGATTAACCCCTTTCCGTCACCTGCATCTTTTTTCTCTGGCTATCAGCCATTCCATCCCGCCATACGTGCCAGCATCCACCAGAACGCTTTTCCTTTGAGATAACAGTTGTAGCAATGGGAATGCGCGCATGAGGGGCATTCGGGGCCGGGATGTTCGGCGTAGTAATTGGCGCACCATTCGCAGGCATCGCTGGCATCAGGATAGTAGCTCCCCTCCGGGTCGTAACTTTCAATATCGGCAAAGTCAAACAGAAGTTTGTTGTTGGCGCGACAGAACGCCCGTATCTGATTGTTGCGCTGGTAAAGATTGCCGTCTATACCGGTGCCGTCCAGATGACCGGTCATATAAATAAACTTAACGTCGGGATAATCGGCTTCCAGAGCGCTCATCGCCTGCAGATAGATATTAATTCCATCTACGGTATTGTCCGAACAGCCGCCGCACCATGACCAGACTACAACATTATATCCGTAACTGCTCTGGTTCAGCCGCTCCCGTGTCGGTGCTACCCAGGAGGTATCGCCCAGATGTCCCAAGTCGTCGCCATATTCCGCAATCTGAAGAGTGCCGGCGCCACTATTGAACGCAAGCGAGAGATTCTCTTCGCGCACGATATTCATACCGGTAATAATCTGGCTGCCGTGCGAGGTATGCCCGTAAAATATCTTGAATCCGGTTTTGATACTGTCGATTATGGCCGCCGGAATATTCTCAAAATCATCTATCACCTGATGATTGGCGAAAATTCCCGGGTCGCCGGTGCCACCGGAAATAGTTTTATTGTCCTCGCCGCAGGCTACAAATAGAAGAAGAATGAATAGGACTGTTATCAAAGGCGCAAAAACGTATCTTGCCGACATCGTTCCCTCCCTTGCAAATGTGAGATTATAACCGGGTCATTACTCTTAGTTTCGGCTCCGGCGGGGCAATCCTTGAATTATTTGTCCATATTGTGATGCTATCTATCTTATTGTTCCGCAATATCTTGTCCGATTATTGTGGCAGTTGTAACATTTTCCGCCGAGGAATCCAACTCTCCTTAGAAGAAAGTGAGATTTGGGAAGATCTCTATTTTTTCAGTAAGGTTATCTCAACCGAGAAGGCTCTGCTGTCGGAGGCATATTGAATAATAAACTTCTGAAGTTCTTCCGGCAGAGCCGTCAGGAGCATCTCATCATTATATAGTTCGTGTGCAATTGTTGTTTTCCCCTGCTTGATTTCGTTCTTGATATATTCGGCATCAAGCATATAAACATGCAGGCTGTCCCCGACAAATTCCAACCGGGCGAAATTATGAACCGGCAGAAATGAGCCTTTATAGAGTCCGTTCTTGTAATTTGGCTCTTCGGGAAACATATCCATGAAAAGATGCTCCCCAATCTTTACTCCGTACACTTCAAAAACTCCCGGTTCATTATTCTCGGTATAAACTAATTCCATCGCAAACTCGTCAACCTGAGTGAATTTCCAGAGATTATCGGTACCGTCTTCGACCCATTCTCCAATCAGCCGCGGCTCTGTTATCATGGTCTCTTTGGTATAAAGCGGGTGCAGGGATGGGATACATCCGGCGGCAAGGAGCAATACCATTACCGCCACCGGCAACTTACACAGTCTCACGAATCCTCCTTGACATATGGCTCAGAACAACTGCAAGGGATATATTTCAAAACTATACCGACAATCACTCGGCTTCAAAATTCAAAGGTCCTTCCGCGAACCGTTTCCGCAGATTCTCCAAGACATTCCCCCAGGCGCGTTCAAAATAACTATATACGCTGTCCCACTTTTCTCCCTGCCCCCAGCCATATTGGAAAAACTCGAGCCTGGTGCTGTCGGGAGGAACATCAAAAAATCTCATTATCACCTGGGTATGCTGATACCGCAACTCCCCAAACTGGGGAGGAGCATTCCATTCAAACGAAAGGATTTCCATAGGAAGGAAACTCAAGAACCGGCATCCTTCCGAGCCACGCATGCCGGGCGGCGAGGATGGGACAAAATAGATTTCAAACGGTCCGCCGACACGGAGTTCTACCCGGGCCTCCGGACTCATAAATGACTTCACCCCGTCGGTAGTGGTCCAGGCGCGCCAGACATCGGCTCGCGGCGCTGGTATCACTATCTCTTTTTTCAGCACCCTGTCCGAAATCTCTTTGGGGTATCTGGAGGGCGCCTGATAGTCGGTCAGAAGCGACACCACCATCGGATAGAGTTCGTATTTATGCACCCCCTGACGCACCGAGGGCTCGCTATCCATAATCTGACGCGCTTCCGCTTCCGATTCGGTTTGAAGCACAATGATTCCCGCCCTGAGACCAAAACAGGGCCCGGCGAGAATCACTTTCTTTGCCGCGGTCAGATTCTTGAGATAGTCAAAATGCTCCGACATTATTTTTTCTTCCTCGGCGGTCATATTGTCGGGCCAGCCTTCCCGCGTTCCTATCAGATGAACCATGAACTGCGTTTTGGGTGGCATATTACTTGATTCTGAGGCGGAGTGCACACCCGCCGTGATAGTACTAATTGCAAAAATGATTTCAATTATAAGTCGCAACATCGAAAGATAGCGGTCTTTTACCTTTCTGCTTCATCCTCCCCATCTTCATCATCATAATCCTCTCCGGCAAGCGTATACCCCCCCTTGAGCATGTCCTCCATCAATCCGAGCGCTTCTTCTTCATGCTCCGGATTGACCTGCACCTCATAAAAACCGGCTGCGAAAAGGTCCTTGGCAGATTCCCCCTTAACGAAAAAATCAATGGCGGCATCATTCAGAATCGATTTGGCAAGGGCGAGAAGTCCGGCATCGCCAGTAGTAAGAACGGTGACCAGTTCGGTATACTCCGGTTCCTCATCGGGAGGAAGAGTCTCTACCAGGCGACTGCCGCAATCGGGACAGACGAAAAGTCCGATTTCATATTCATATCTGCACTTGGGGCAAAACATCTCCCCTCCGTATCAAAGAAGTTTCTCGGGCATGAATTTGCTGTTTCTAATCGATTCAAGTTATCCAAATAAGGGCGGCAGGTCAAGAATTTTAGCGGCGGGGTTTATTCAGGTATTGCCATTTTTCCGGAAACAATTATATTTTGCGGTTGTTTATCTTTAGAGACTGGTGAAGAAAAAATGTTAATACATATCTGCAAGTCGAAAATCCATCGGGCGACCATTACCGAAGCCAACGTCAATTACGAGGGCTCAATTACCATTGATTCCGATTTGATGCGGGCGGCCGACATAGTCCCCTTTGAAAAAGTCCAGATTGCCAATGTCACCAGCGGCGAGCGGCTGGAGACCTATGTCATAGAGGGAAAAGCCGGTTCGGGGGTAATTTGCCTGAACGGCGCCGCCGCTCTCAAGGGAAAGGTGGGGGATATTATCATAATTATCGCCTACGCCCTGCTGGACCGCGAAAAAGCCGCCTACTATCAGCCCACGTTTGTCAAAGTCGACAAACACAACAAAATCGTCTGACATAGATTCCATATGAGCGTTAAAACTGCGGCTGTCATCCTTGCCGCCGGTCTGGGAAAAAGGATGAAATCGGACCTTCCCAAAGTACTGCATACTGTCAACGGCAGAGCTCTGGTAAGTTACCTTCTGGAGACCCTTGCCAAACTCTCTCTCGATAAGATAGTTGTCGTTATCGGGCACAAAGGGGAGATGGTGAAAAAAGAGTTGCAGAATTTTCCGGTGGAATTTGTTTGGCAAAACGAGCAGCGCGGCACCGGAGACGCCGTCAAATGCGCACTCCCGGCTCTGAAAGATTTCTCCGGCTGTGTCATCGTCGCCAACGGTGATGTGCCGTTTCTTGCCCAGAGGACTCTGGAGTCTATGATCACCGCGCATCATGAAAGCGGCGCCAGCGCCACCTGCATGACTGTGGTGCTGGAGGACCCCAAAAATTATGGAAGGATTCTGCGGGAGGGAAATAGCGACCGGCTGGAGGCGATAGTCGAGAAGAAGGATGCCACTCCGGAAATTCTGAAAATTCGGGAAATTAATTCCGGGGTCTTCTGTTTCAACGCGGCGGAACTGTTCTGGGCTCTTGACTTCCTCGATGATAATAACGCCCAGAAGGAATATTATATTACCGACACCATCAAAATCCTCAAGAATGCCGGAAAACTCTGTCAGGTTTTCAGAATTGATGACCCGTTTGAAGTGGAAGGAGTCAATTCTCCTGAGGAACTGCAAGCGCTGGAAGCGGCATTTAATTCCCGAATGAGTTAAACTAATTCACCCCACCGACTGTATTAGTATATAGACTAACCTGAAAGCAGGATTTTGTCGATATTTAATTACGTAAAAATAGATTGACAAAATTTTAAAACTTGATAATTTCAATTATAGCCTGCGAAGTTGCGGGGGAGTAAAGAAGAATGAGAACACTTTATATTACATTGGCATTCATAATCTTAGCCGGGTCCGTTTCGGCTCAGTTTATCGATGAGGCTCGACTTAAGACCACCGACAAGGATTATCTGGGTCTCAAGCCGGCTGATAAGCCATTTTCTCTCATAGACTTATCTCGCATCAAATGGAGCCACTCCTATTCTGTCAGTTACTTTTCTGGCGGAGGAGCCAGCGGCACGGCAGGGTTATATACCGCCTCTCTGTTTTACGAGTTTTCATCGGCGTTATCGCTTGACTTAAGTCTGGGAGTGCTCCATAACCCTGGCAGTTTCGTCAATCGGAATATCAGCACCGATGCCGCCTTTCTACCTGGACTGAAACTTGATTACCATCCTTCCGAGAAATTCCATCTGTCGGTGGGAGTCCAATCCTACCCCGGCAGCTACTACTACCCTTATTCACCTTACGATTACCGCTGGAGGTATGGACGCTGACCTGAGCGTGACATACATCCCTTAAAAAATGATTAGCAGCCATTCTTCGAATAGAAAAATAAAGAGACGAAGCGCCCGCCCGAAAAAGCACTCCCGTCTTCTGGAGTTGATAATTCTGGCGGTTTTTGCCCTTGTAATAATCTATGGGGCAAGTTTCGCCTTGAAGATTTCCACCGGTGTCTCCAAGACGGTTGACACGTCGGTGGAAACGGTGCGGGTTCAGTTGCTCAACGGTTGCGGAGTTCAGGGTGCCGCCAATGCGGTCGCCCGGGCGATTTCCAGCCTGGTGCAGCCGCCGCTGGATGTGGATGTGGTGGAAGTCTATGACTTCAAAGCCTACGACGTTAAGAAATGCTTTCTTATCTCGCGCACGCCCGAACTGGGCAAGGCGGCCAGTCTGGCGCGAGCGCTGGGGCTTGACGCCGACAATATCGTCTTTGAGCCGATTGAAAACAACTATCGCAGCATAGATGTGAC
The DNA here is from genome assembly GCA_020724775.1 of Ignavibacterium sp. Lineage (GTDB taxonomy): Bacteria > Zixibacteria > MSB-5A5 > GN15 > PGXB01 > DYGG01. The sequence continues at coordinate 82,810 of DYGG01000006.1, forward strand.
CCTGGTATTGGGTACGGACTACGTGACGGTCTTCAAACCTTCAAAATAGGAGAATTTAGACAGGAACTTGAAGTTAACGGCCTTGTCTATCGCACGCACAGCAGGAAAACTTGCTCTCACCAAAAAAGGTTACGACGTAAAAATCCTCAAACTCAAGAACCTCACTTCGGTTTGTGATTATTTTGTAATTATTACCGGCGATGTCGATGTTCATGTTCAGGCTATCGCCGACGCCGTTGATGAGGGGCTCCTCGAAAAGGGCGTCAGACCGTGGCATCGCGAAGGGACCAAAGGAGGCAAATGGATTCTGCTGGATTATGTTGATGTGGTCGTGCATATCTTTCAGAAATCCGCCCGTGAATTTTATGCTCTGGAGCGACTGTGGGGAGACGCTCCCGTGGAAGAAATTAGCTGAGTAGCCCCCGATTTATATTTGTCAAAATCTGAAAATTCAATTTTTAACTTATAAGGTATGTTATGGAAAGCACAGACCTTAAGAACAAAACTATTGCGGAACTTCTTGAAATCGCCGAGGCTTTAGAAATCCCCGGAGTTTCCGGGCTGCGCAAATCGGAACTGATTTACAAAGTGATGGAAGCCACCTCGGCGAAAGAGGAGGGGATGATTTTTGCCGAAGGGGTGCTGGAAATCCTCTCGGAGGGATACGGCTTCCTGCGCTCTCCGGACTATAACTATCTTCCCGGTCCGGATGACATTTATGTCTCTCCCTCACAGATAAAGCGATTCGATCTCCGCACCGGCGACACTATTTCCGGGCAGGTCCGTCCTCCCAAAGATAATGAGCGGTATTTTGCCCTTCTGAAAATCGAGGCAATCAATTTCGAAGATCCCGATGTTGCCAAGCACAAAACCTTGTTTGACAACCTTACCCCGTTATATCCCAATGTCCCTTTCACGCTCGAGGTGAATTCCGATGAGTTGACCACCCGGATAATGGACTTGATGACTCCCATCGGCAAGGGACAGCGCGCCCTGATTACATCGCCGCCTAAGGCCGGGAAGACGATGATTCTGCAGAAGATCGCCAATTCCATCACCACCAATCATCCCGAGGTCAAACTTATCGTTCTTCTCATCGATGAACGTCCCGAAGAAGTTACCGACATGCGCCGCTCGGTAAAAGGAGAGGTGATTTCGTCAACTTTTGATGAGCCGGCGGAGCGGCATGTTCAGGTTGCTGATATGGTATTGGAAAAAGCCAAGCGGTTAGTGGAGCACAGGCATGATGTGGTGATTTTGCTTGACAGTATCACCCGTCTGGCGCGCGCCCACAACGCCGTGGTGCCTCATTCCGGCAAGATTCTCTCCGGCGGCGTGGATAG
>DYGG01000006.1:84162-87517 GCA_020724775.1 Ignavibacterium sp.
CTGCATAAGCCGAAACGGTTCTTCGGCGCCGCCCGCAATATCGAAGAAGGCGGCTCCCTGACTATAATCGGCACCGCCTTGATAGAGACCGGCTCCCGTATGGATGAAGTGATTTTTGAAGAATTCAAAGGGACCGGCAATCTGGAGATGGTGCTTGACCGCAGGCTCTCTGACAGAAGAATCTTCCCCGCCATGGACCTTAATCGCAGTTCCACTCGTAAGGAAGAGTTGCTGCTTCCGCCGGATGTTCTTCAGAAGGTCTGGATTCTGCGGAAATTCCTGGCGGAAATGAATCCTATAGAAGCGATGGAATTCCTTCTTGACCGTATGAGGAAGACCAAGAACAACAAGCAGTTCCTGCAGTCGATGAAGGATTAAAAGGCCGCTTCTTCAAAATTGAAACTCAGTCGTCACTTGATGACAGAGGCGGGATTGACTATTTCCCCTTTTAGTGCACTCGCGGCGCAGGTCGCCGGCGATGCCACCAACAACTCCCCTGAATTGGCTTCCACTTTTGGGGTGGCTGTAAGATATGACGAAGCCAGGCATCTTTCCCCCCCCGTAATGAATCCAAGATTGTCTATTGGTGGATGAAGCGCCCCGGGATTCATAACAATGGCGCCGGCTTCAATAAAGGCGCGAATTAATCCTTTTTTGAGCGCTTCCAGATAAACAGAGCGAGAACCCGGAAGCACATAAAATCGGACATCAGGGTGGATTTTTTTCCCCTTTATAATATCCGCCGCCAGTTTCAGATCTTCAAATTGTCCGTTGGCGCAGGAGCCAAGGATTATCTGCTGGACCGAGGTCCCCACCAACTCCTCTACCGGCGAAACCTTACCGGAACCAAAGACACGGGCAATCTGGGGTGTTAAAGTTGTCACCGTCAGTTCCAGTTCGTCGGCATAGACCGCATCCTTGTCGGCAAGAGCCGGTCGATAGGGCATCTTGGTCCGTCCCTGCAGGAATCTTCTCGTGGCCGAGTCAAACGGAAAAATTGCCGAATGGACCCCCAGAGTCGCCGACTGATGCGCCAGAGTGAATCTGTCCGACATGGAGAGCATCGGAACGGTCGAACCATAAAATTCGACAGATTTTCCATTCCAGGCGCCATTCTTGCCGTTAGCCACAAACCAGAGCGCGATATCCTGCGCCGTTACGCCGTCCGGTACCTTGCCGTTCAAGACCACTTTCACCGTTCTGGGGATACTCAGTGAGACTTTTCCTTTAGCCCAGAGTCCGGCCATATTGGAGATACCGATATTGAAGGCGACGGAACCAATGGCGCCGTGGGCAACGGCGAACTGTTCGGAGCCGGCTGCAAATTGTCCCGGAAGCACCTGCCCCCGTTCCAGAATAATCTGATGACATGCCCCCTCCCGGGTGTCATAGAAGTGCTTAATATTCTGCCGACGGGCAAATTCGCGCACGGCAAAGTAGTCGGCAGCTTTTTCCGGGGTGGCTTCTGCGCCATATTCATTCAGCACTAAGATTACCCGTCCCGGATTCCAGACAAAATTCCCGCCCAGTTCCCGGAACTGCTTTATCACCGCTGAAGAGTTATCATCGCAGATTGCCAGGTCGGGCTCAATCGCCACCGTTTCCCCCGGTTCCACTTTCCCTTTGTCCGCTTTTTCCGCAAGAATTTTCTGGGAGATAGTCTGCCGGCCATAGTTGGTGCGCCGGATGGTGGCGCGGCTGGAATCATCAAGATTTAACTCCAACTGTTCCAGTTTGAGAAAGGCCGGTTTTTCCAGAATATGATACTTGCGCCGCCAGTTGTAAAAAGCCGCCTTGGAAATGCCGATTTCCAGTCCGCAGCGGTAATCATCCCCAAACCGCTCCCAGAGGTCACGCACTTCTCGTTCCGAAAATTTCGGGAATGTGTTTCGGGGGACATTCTTCTTCCGCCGCCAGTAGGCTACCAGATGAGCCGTGACACCGCCGAGCCGCTCGGCGATTTTTTCATCGGTCTTGTAGAGTCTTTGTAATTGAACTAGTTCCGCTTTGGTCGGGATTTTTGTTCGGGGCATACCAAATCGAATCCTTTTTTCAGCATGTCATATATCATTCCCAGGTCGAATGATACCACCCTTGTTTTGCTTATCACCGGCATGAAGCTGGTGTCTTCGTTCCAGCGGGGAACTATATGCATATGAATATGCCCGGGCACCCCGGCCCCCGAGCCATGCCCCAGATTCATTCCTAAATTGAACGACTGCGGATTGAGCGTCATGCGGAGCACCCGCGTCGTTAACTTGATCAATTCCAGAAATTCCGCCGATTCCTCCGTCGTCATACTTTCCAGCGACTTAATATGCCGCTTGGGTACAACCATAACATGCCCGGAGTTGTAGGGAAATTTATTCATAATGACAAAAATTCTCTTACCGCGATAGACAATCAAATCGCGGCTGTCCTGACGGCGGCGGATGCGGTTGCAGAAGATACACCCTTTTTCCTTCTTACCGAGAATATATTCTGAACGCCAGGGAGCCCAGATGAATTTCTCCTCCATAGGGCGTTAATATACACAAATTCCTTCCTCCGCCAAATGGTTTTTGTGCGGCTGATGATAATGCACCCAAAAAAGAAGCCCCGCGAAGGGGGCTTCTATTACATCGAAAAGAAAATCCGTGGCGGTTACTTCTTGCCGCTCTTTTTGGGTTTCTTCTTTTCTTTCTTGGTCGGGGTTTTCCCTGCCATTGTTTTACCTCCCGTAAAACGGTGTCGGCCTTTTGCGATCCGCCCTCAAGCGAATCAGGGTAGAAGACTCTTGCACAGAATCTTCCGTTGTCGACTCAAAAATCTTTCTTATAGAAGATTTTCGTCAATTCTATCGACTTCTTAAATTATTTGGCAAGTCTTTTTTTTGAAATGGCGCATTTTTACGTCGGGTGGCCCGGGCTCTACTCGCCAAAGTAGATGAAGCGGTCAAGCAGTTTTATGTACTCCGACCAGCCGGTATCGCTTTTTTCGCGGATCCGCTCGATGGCGCCCATCTTGTAATCTACCCATCCCCAGGGGGCGCAACTTCTTTGGCAGAACTACAACAAGTAATTATAGATAACAATGTTACCGTCCTTTGGTTGACAGCAGGATTATTCCACCAAATGATTGATGAACAACCGGAATTGATCGGACACTTGCGACAATTGTTGGCGGGTGGTGAAGCACTTTCAACCAGCCACGTGCGCAAAGCAATGCTAACGGCTGGAGATTGCCAATTGATAAATGGGTACGGGCCAACTGAGAACACAACCTTCACATGCTGCTATCCCATTCGATCTCTGAACGACTGGCAAAAATCAACTCCAATTGGACGCCCCATCGCCAATACCTATACTTATATTCT
>DYGG01000001.1:0-178773 GCA_020724775.1 Ignavibacterium sp.
ATACCAAATTTACACAAAAGAATTTACACTACCAATCCGGGAAATATCGGTCAGTAGAAGTAGGTCGGGTTCTGAGTCCGAATCGGGTCGGTTCTCGATTGTATGAGGGCGAAAAACCCGACATCCAAGCCTCGCTGAATGAGCTAATGGGTGTCGGGTTTCTCGTTCCGCAACCAAAGGGTAACGCTCGGCAAGCGGGACTCGGAACCCGACCTACGTTTCTGCGGTTAAATGAGGACGAAAAATCCAACATGTCCATCACTCCCCAAATGCGCCATCAAACTCCGGCCTCGAAATCACTCCCCAATTCCGCTCATACATCTTCAACCTGTGGAATTTGCCAATGGATGAATGGGGATACACGAACGGGTCATCAACTATACCATGTTTGACAGGATTGAAATGAATGTAATCAATATGCCTTCGCCAGTCGTTTTCATCTCTTATTACATGGTCCCAGAATCTATTCTGCCAAACTCGGCCCGGTCGGACCTTGTCGCGGAATAGGCGGGAGTATTTCGTCTTGAACCGGTGAATGATCTTACTGATGGATAAGTCATTATTGGCAAGGATTAGATGGGTATGGTCGGGAAGGATCACCCAGGCGTCGACGTTCAAGTTCTCCCAGCAATTCCAGAATAGTGATATATCACTTGTCAGGATTGGTTCGCGGTTGAAAGTGACCATCGTAATGAAGTATACGCTGTCAGCGACATTGTATCGTCTTAGTGACTTCATAAAAGGGTGTCGGGTTTCTCAGATTCGATAAATCTCATCTTCGGAATACCGCTTTCGTTTCTCATGTCGGGTTTCTCAGATTCGATAAATCTCATCTTCGGAACCCGACCTACAAGTATCAAAACACTGAGAACTTGAAATACTTCTTCGGATTCTTCGAGATATCAACCAGAAGATTCTCCACCCGGGTCATTACCGTAGTCAGTTCCTGATAGAGAGAATCATCATTAATCATCGCCCCGGCAGTCCCTTCACCGCGGTTCAGTTTCGCCAATATCGAATCAATCAGGGCGGTCGAGGAACGCAAATTGTCATACAACTGCGGGTCGGAAATCAGTTTCCCCAGCGTCCCCTGATTGGAGTTTATCTGCGAAGTGATAGTATCCAGATTGGTGGCGACATTTTCAATCGATGCCACCAGCCGCTTCTGGCTTGACTGCATTTCGTTTGCCAGAATGGTCAATGATGTAACCAGTCTGGTCAGTTCGTGATAGAGAGTGTCGTTGGTAAAAAGTTGCCCGGCGGTTCCCTCCCCGAGTTTCATCTTGGATGTGATATCGCTCAAGTTTTCGGTCAGTTTTCTGGTCGAAGTCATGGTCTTTTCCCCCTCAGCAAACATGGCCGTGAGGTCGCCTGCGGAAACGGTTCTAACAACGCTTCCCGGTTCAAGAACCGGATTGGAAAGAGTACCGGGGTTGACTTCAATATACTTGTCGCCGAGGAAACCGATAGTGCCGAGTTTGACCGCGGCATCGGTGGTAATCATATTGGTGACCGCTTTCTTGACCCGGAAACCGATTTCAATCTGCCGGGCCGAATCGAGATTGACAAACTCGATGCCGGTGACATTGCCGACCTCAACGCCCGAAATCCAGACCGGCGAGCCTTTTACCAGTCCGTTGACGTTGGAAAAATAGGCTTTATAGGAGACTTTGCGGTCGAAGATTGAGGTGCCGCCGCCGACAAAAGATGCCCAGAGCAGGACGGCTATGGCAAAAGTGACAATCAGCCCGACCTTCAGTTCCCCCCATTTTATTCGAATGGTTCGTTTCATTATATCCTCAAATAAAATCTATTTTACGAACATTGGCAATAGTCTCGCGAAAAGGCTCCAGAAACTCAACCACCCGCGGCTCCCGCGATTGGCGCAGTTCGGTGAGATTCCCGTCAAAGGCGACCTCGCCGGAATCGATAATGATAAACTTGTCCGCCATCTCGAAAGCATCGGCTATCTGATGTGTGACCACAATGGAGGTGACATGTTTCACTTCCGCCAGACGATTGATTAGAGCAATTACATTAGTGGTGGCGGTCGGGTCAAGGCCGGTGGTCGGCTCATCGTACAGCATGATTTTCGGGTCGGTCGAAAGAAGGGCGCGCCCGATTGCTACCCGCCGCTGCATCCCGCCGGAGAGTTCTTCCGGCAGACGGTCGATTATCTCATCGGAGAGTCCCACAAAGCCCAGCATCTCGCGGACTTTCTTTTCGATTTCATCTATTTTCATTTTGGTATGCTCAAAGAGATAAAAACCGACATTCTCGCCGACCGTCAATGAGTCAAAGAGGGCCCCATCCTGAAAAACCATGCCGATACGTTTGCGGATTTCCCGCTTCTCTTTTTCCCGGGCGCCGCAGATATCGAGATTATCTACCATAATGGAGCCGCTGTCAGGGCAGATAAGGCCCAGTATAAGGCGCAGGATGGTCGATTTGCCGGAGCCGGAATGCCCCATGATAATCCGGGACTCGCCGTTAGGGACAGTGAACGAGACATTTTTCAATATCTGTTTGCCGCCAATGGAGTAATTGACATTGCTGAATGAAATCATAAGTACCCCTTGAGCGCCGAAAAGATTACCTTAGTGAAAATGAAGTTGGCAACCAGAATTGTTATGGAGGCGATAACGACCGACTCGGTGGTGGCGCGACCAACTCCTTTGGTGCCGCCTTCGGCGGTGAACCCTTTATAGCAGGAGACGAATCCGATAATAAAGGCGTAAAGAATCGGTTTGGTGATACCCATGAAGATATTGCCGAAAATCAGCCGCTCTTTGACGGCGGTCCAGTAAGTGATGGACGTAATGTGTGAAATAAATAGAGCGATAATCCATCCGCCCGTGATAGCGATAACATCGCAAATAATTGTCAGAACCGGCACCATTATAACCAGAGCGATAAGACGGGGGGCGGCGAGTTTACGGACCGGGTCGATACCGAAAGCAATAAGGGCATCGATCTGATTTGACGATTTCATGGCCCCGATTTCGGCGGTGATACCGGCGGCAACCCGGGCGGCAACCATCAGGGCGGTCAGGACCGGTCCGAGTTCGCGGACAATCGCCAGAACCATTATCCGTCCAAGGTAATTTTTGCTTCCAAAGTCCGCCAGTTCGTTGGAGAACTGGAGAGCCATCCCCTGCCCGGCCGATAGCCCGGTCAGGACTATAAGAAACAGAGAGCCGATGCCGATGAGATACATCTGCTCAAAAGTCTCGGCGACGTAAATCGGACGGCCCACCGTGGAGGCGAGCATTTTCAGAGAAAAATAGAAAAGCCGCTGACACTCGTAGGCGAATGATTTTAACCAGTCAAGAAATAACCGAATAAGTTTCATTTTACCGCGCTAATTAATCAGCGATAATGGTAGAGGGGAAGGATAAAATTGTCAAGGCATCTTTTTGCGTCCAGATTGGGCAGTATAGAAGAGTAAGGTCAATAATTATTTGGATTTGTATCGTTCTAACATATATTAACGCAGGAATTTGGATATGTATAATAAAGATAAGTCAAAAAGAGGGCATGCAGTCGCCCTCTTCTCGGGCGGGCTTGATTCGGCGCTGGCGATACTTCTGGTACTGAAACAGGATATTGAAGTAACGGCGTTGACGTTTCTGACTCATTTCGGCTGTGACGCCAGCGACCGCTCCAGTTGCGGACATAACCCCTTTCCGGTCTCCGAAAAGTTCGGGTTCAATGTGAAATTGATGCATCTGGGGCAGAAATTTATCGATATCGTACGCTCGCCCAGGTATGGGTACGGAAAAAATATGAATCCTTGCATCGATTGCCGGATACTGATGCTCAACGAGGCGAAAGAGTTTATGAAACTGACCGGAGCCGATTTCATAATCACCGGCGAGGTTCTGGGACAGAGGCCAAAGTCACAGATGAGACCGAGCATGGATATTGTCGTTCGTGATACGGAACTGGCGGGGAAACTGGTGCGGCCGCTTTCGGCGAAATTGCTTCCGGAGACCGAGCCGGAGAAAAGCGGACTTCTGGATCGGAGCAAACTGGAGGGGATATCGGGTCGCTCGAGGAAACGTCAAATGGAATTGGCGGCAGAGTTTGGGATGGAAGATTACCCCTCGCCGGCCGCCGGATGCCTACTGACCGATATGGGCTACTCCAACCGTCTGCGGGACCTTCTTCAGCATACCGAAAAAATTGATTTTGATGACCTGAATCTGCTGCGGGTGGGGCGGCATTTTCGGCTCGATGAGCAGACCAAGTTGATAATCGGGCGGAATGAAAGCGACAACGACAAGATTGAGCGATATGCCAAGCCGCACCATATAAAATTGGAAGCGCTGGGGACCGGGTCGCCGATAGGGCTTTTTATTAGCGACAACGGCGATAACAAACTGGAACTGGCGGCGGCAATCACCGCCCGCTATTGCGATTCGAAAACTCTTCCTCAAGTGGAGATAACCTGCTCGGGACGGGGAGAGGAAAACAGACTGATGGTGGCCCCGGCGGAGCCGGATACCGCCGCCGCTTTTCTGCTCAAATAAAAAAGGGCTCCCAATTTCCAGGTTGGGGAACCCTTTTCTCTCGTTTCCGAGAAATCAAACAGCGTACCGCCAGAGTATTGCTGTAAGATATCTTTCTGCCGGGCGATCCAGACGCCGGCGGCAGTCAATCGGCAAATAGTGGGCAACCTCAAAGTTTCTGGCTTTCCATTACCCATATTATTGAACTACAAATTCTGTGCCATTATTCTGGCATATACGGTAACTGATTATGCAGGCGCATAATAGGCTGTTTGTGTCGAAATAGTAATGAGTGCGCCGCGTGAAAACAGCGCAACCTTTGCGAGAAGACTTGATGATTCTGCGAAATGTGAAGCAGTTGACTGTCGCAGGCTGAAAACGGCGACGGCGCTCGGCTAGACTTTACCACCATCCAGCCGAGTCGGCTGGTGGCGCCGGAGGCCGTTTGCTCCTTTCCTGTGATGGACAGAAATAAGAAACCCCTCCTGCGCTACTCAGAAGGGGCTTACTCGCCTACTAAATTTGACTTTCTTGCCTGGTTTTTACCTACTTCAGCATCATCATCTTCTTAGTAGCATTAAATTCCCCCGCGCCGAGGCGGTAGAAATAAATGCCGCTTGCCACCGAGGCTCCGGAATTATCGGTGCCGTCCCAAACGATGCTCTGGGAACCGGCTTCCTGGAAGCCGTTAACCAGTGTCTTCACTTTCCGGCCGAGGACGTTGAAGACTTCCAGGGAGACATGTGCCGCTTTCGGCAGGTCATAGGAAATCACCGTCGTCGGGTTGAAAGGATTGGGCGCATTCTGCTTCAGGGCGAAAGTGCGGGGAAGGTTCCCCCCGTTGACTTCGCTCACCGGAAGTTCCGCGTTGAACCCCACCAATTCAGGCGTGACATCAAACTGCTCACCCTTTTCATTGGTGTAAATGAACATCGGAGCATGGCTCCCGTCTTCCATCGTAACCGGCGTCAACTCCACTGACTTGACCGTCGGGTCATCGATAGAAAAGACAAGGTTTGCGATTACTCCTCTGCCGGCGGCAAGGTCCGGATTCACACCAAAAATCATCGGGATAAACCCGAGGATAACAAGATTCTTGCTGTTATCAATGTTGGCGTGACGGAAATCGAAATCTTCTGAAAGAGTTCCTTCAAAGGTTACCTCTTCCAGCGTGACTCCCTTCGAATACTCCAGAGGCAGGTCGAGCCCGGTCATCGGGACCGAATTGGTCAGCTCGATCGGGACTATGATTCTCTCTGCCTCAACCCGCGGCTTCGAGACCGTAATCGTGCTTACCTCTGCAGCAAATATCGAAGAGAAAAGAAAGGCTGACAGAATGATAGTGATGATGCCAGTTCGTCTCATCAATACTCACCCCCCGTAAAGGGTTAAAGGTTTCTGTTTGGCAGTCGGCCCTCAAGATGCAAACAATCCATGTTCGCCGAACAACCGTTAATTAATCCACAATACTATCTGTGTCTTATCCAGTTATCAGTGAGGGCGATAGTGGGGTCTCCTAATCCATTCTAAGATGAGGCAACATTTTTGTCAAGCCAATTGTCGGGGCGGCGCATTATCTGAAACCGAGCGATTTTTTGGCGGTTTCGGACATCCGGGCCGGTGTCCAGGGGGGCTCCCAGACTATATTCACTTGCGCATCTTTAACGCCTTCAACGGCTTCCACCTTTTCTTTGACGTCCGCTGAAATCGGAACATGCATCGGGCAACCGGGGGCGGTTAAGGTCATATCAATCTCCACCCGGTCGCCATTTATCCGGATATCATATATCAGACCGAGATCGACGACATTAATCGGAATCTCGGGGTCATAACACTCTCTGAGGGCGTCCAGGATAGTTTCCTTTTTCACCATTTTCGCACTCCCGACACAGGTTATAACAACGGTGACCAGTAATGTTTCAAATTATCTTTGAATATTATACGAGTGTTTGAAGATATTCCAGTGGAAAAGAATGGCAGGCAATGCTGATACAGCGAGACATGTTGCAAACAATTCGGTCGGAATTAAGGCTCAATGTTTTTCCTTGACACCGCTTATATGTGGGGGTAGCTTTATGCCTGAATTTCTTTACATTCGCAGGAGGATTCGTGCCCGAAATCAACAACAAGGTCTCCGAAAAGTTTCAGCCGTATGTGTCGGCGGGACAAAATGTTGCGGAGGTGACACTCCGGGCTATAGTGCTGGGTTCAATACTGTCAGTCGTTTTCGGCGTGGCCAATGCCTATCTGGGCTTAAAAGTTGGAATGACCGTGTCAGCCTCTATTCCGGCAGCAGTTATCTCAATGGCCGTACTCAGAGGATTTTTTAGGAAGGTATCGGTTCTGGAGAACAACATTGTGCAGACCATCGGTTCGGCTGGAGAATCTTTAGCCGCAGGTATTATCTTCACCATTCCGGCATTTTTCATCTGGGCGGCAAACGCGGAGCTGGCAGCGCAAGGGTATTATCACGAAGTCTCAAAGACCCAGATTTTTATGCTTTCTTTGCTGGGAGGAGGTCTCGGCATCCTCTTTATGATTCCGCTTCGTCGTTATCTGGTTGACCGGGAGCACGGGCGGCTGACTTTTCCGGAAGGGACCGCCTGCGCGGAAATTATCATCGCCGGTGACGAAGGGGGTGGCAAAGCCAAGAAAGTTTTCATTGGTATTGGACTGGGGGCAATGTATAAAATTTTGATGAATGCACTTCGCCTCTGGTCGGAGTCTCCCGGGGTTGATATTAAGCGATTTCTTAAGGGTGGGACAGTAGGGATAGACGCGACACCGGCGCTTCTGGGGGTAGGATATATTATCGGTCCTAAAATTGCGGCGCTGATGATGTCCGGGGCAATTCTGGGATATCTCGGCATCGCGCCTCTTTTGTCTTTTATAGGCAGCCAGATTCCCGGGGTGGTAATCTCTCCCGGCGACATCCCGTTGGCAGATATGAACCCGTCCCAGCTCAGGAATTTCTACATAAAATATCTGGGAGTCGGGGCGGTGGCTGTCGGTGGTTTCGTTTCATTAGCCAAATCTCTCCCAGTGATATTCCATTCCTTTGCAGCCGGCGCCAAAGAGTTGGTCAAAGGAAAAATGTCAACGGAGGATGTCCCTCGCACAGACCGAGACATACCTATGTCTTACGTGTTAATAGGAATAATTTTGATAATTGTAGCGATCTGGGCGATGCCAAGCACCGACCTTCACTTATTGGGTGCGATACTTGCAGTAGTTTTCGGCTTTTTCTTTGTAGTCGTAGCGGCACGAATCGTTGGAATTGTCGGCTCGTCATCATCACCGGTGTCAGGTATGACAATCGCGACGCTCTTGGTTACCTGTCTGATTCTGATTGCATTCGGAGTTTCCGGTGTGAAAGGGATGGTGACGGCGATGTCGGTGGGCACGGTGGTTTGCATTGCGGTCTGTCTGTCAGGCGATATTGCCCAAGATTTGAAAACCGGATACCTGCTCGGCGCCACTCCGGCACGACAGCAATGGACTGAATTTATCGGTTTATTCTTCCCGGCAATTGCTATGGGCTTTACGGTGTATCTATTAGCTGATGCCTTCGGATTTGTGCAGGACGCCACACATCCCAACCCCTTACTGGCGCCGCAGGCGAATGTTATGGCGACCGTGGTCCAGGGAGTAATGCATCAAAGTCTCCCTTGGACGCCGATTTTAGTCGGAGGAATGATTGCGGCAGCGGTGGAACTGCTGGGGATTCATTCCCTTCCATTTGCCATAGGTTTATATTTGCCTCTCTCCCTCTCGGCACCCATAATGACGGGAGGGATAATCTCCATGATTGTGAGAAAAGTCACCAAAGATGAGTCGACCTATCGCAAGCGCAACGAAAATGGAATCCTCTTCGGTTCGGGCCTGGTTGCCGGCGATGCAATTATAGGCGTGATAGTGGCAGGTTTAATTGCCGGATGGGGCGCCTACCGCACCTATTTTGAAACTCATGATGGCATGATGAATTCTCTGAGCGGTTCTTTTGGTCCGGTGTTGTCGGTCGTCGCTTTCGCAGCGCTCTGTCTTGTTTTTTATGCAATGACCGATAGTCTGAAGAAGAACCGTCCTTAACGGATGAATGCAAAATCTACAAAGGATAAATGGCCGCTGGCAATTTTTCTGGCGGCCTTTTTAATCCGTCTTATCTACCTGTTACAATCTCGCTCCAGCCCTTTGTTCTTTTATCCGATGGTCGATGAGCAGTGGCATTACCAGTGGGCAAAAGAGATTATCGGCGGGAATTTCTGGGGGTCGGAAGCATATTTCCGGGGACCTCTTTATCCGTACTTCCTGGCGCTTCTTCTTAAAATCACGGGTGACTCGATTTTCTGGACAAGACTGCTCCAGATGATTTTTCCCTCGGTTTCCGCCTCGCTGATTTACCTTATCGGGCGGCACGTACTGTCAAAAAAGGTCGGAATTATTGCCGCTTTCGGTTTTGCGCTCTATGGGACTATGATTTTTTATGACGCGATGCTTCTGATTGAGTCGCTGTTTATTATGCTCAATCTCGGGGGTATATACCTGATGTTGAAGTACCGCAGAGAGTCAAGTCTCAAGATTTGGGCATTGACCGGTCTGATTTTCGGCTTATCGGCTATCACCCGACCGAATATTCTTCTTCTGTCACCACTGTTTCTCCTTTGGATATATATAAATTTTAGTGAGATTAGAGAGAGATTTAGACGATTGGCAATTCCCGGCGTTTTTTTCCTCGCTATGATGATTCCGATTCTGGGAGTGACACTTCGGAGCTACCTTGTTGCCGGTGAAGCGATTCTTATTTCGTCACAGGGAGGCGTCAATTTCTATATCGGCAACAACCGTGACGCCGAAGGGCTGACTATGCTTATGCCGGAACTGGAACTGGATGAGTCGCTTCCCTGGACAGAATTCACCGCCACCACTCGCGCCGCCGCGGAGAAAGAAGCGGGAAGAACTCTTACCGCCGGTGAAGAGTCCTCTTTCTGGTCAAGGAAGGCGTGGCAATTTATTACTGAAAATCCGGGGAAGTTTTTGGGGCTCACCCTCAGAAAGTTAGTTTACCTTAGTGTGGGGTTTGAAAACTCCGATAATCAAGATATCTATTTCAGTCGGCAATATTCATCACTTTATTCGGCGCTACTCTGGAAGAAAATTATATATTTCCCGTATGGATTGCTTTTCCCTCTGGCGCTGGCCGGGATGTTTGCCGGCTGGCGGATGCGAAAAGAACTGTCGCTTCTGTACCTGTTCATTATAGGTTACATCCCCACGATTATTCTGTTTTTGGTCACGGCGCGTCATCGCCTGCCCCTGGTGCCGTTCTTACTGATTTTCGCCGCCATTGCGCTCACGGAGTTGGTAAGGCTCTGGAAGAACGGATTCAGGAAGAAGTCTGCGGTTATCGTCGGAATATTTCTGGTGACCGTGGCGCTCTGCAACCGAACTTATTTTGATATCGGGTTTTCCAATATATCTCAAATGCACTTCAACCTGGGGCTTACTTATGAGAAACAGGGGAATCTGGCGATGGCGGAAAGAGAATATAAGAAGGCGCTGGAGGATAATCCCCAATCGGCGACGACATTGAATAATCTCGGTTTCGTGCAGTTTCGCCTGGGGAAACCGGAGGAAGCGCAAGCGCAATTCGAGCGGGCGATTCAGTCGGAACCGCAGTTTGCGGAGGCGTACAATAATCTCGGTTTGATTATGGAGGCGCGTCAGGACTTCGGTTCCGCGGAAGCCTATTATAAAAGAGCAATAAATATTGAACCGGAGTTATATCAGGGGTATCTCAACCTGGGCGACCTCTATCTGGGGCAGGACAATCTGGTGATGGCGGAACTTTATTATCTTCAAGCCCGTGAGGTGGCGCCAAAGAGGAAAGAAATCTATTTCAAGTTAGGGGGGCTCTACGGCAGAAAGCAGGAGTTCGATAAGGCAGAAAAGATGTTTATGGAAGGCGCCGCTCTGGGAGAACCATCCGCCAGCGATCTGGTCAACTGGGGGAATATCTATTTCGCGACCTCGCGACCGGACGACGTGATAGGACTATATAAAAGGGCGATAGCCAAAGACAGCAATTTCCTGCAGGGGTATTTCAATCTGGCGTTAACGTTTAATAATTATGGATATCCGGTCGATTCTGCCCGGATTTATCTGGAGAGATTGCTCCGGATTAATCCGCAGTTTGCGCCGGCGCGGGAACTGCTCGAAAGATTGGGACAGTAATCCGGATGCCGAAGAGTTTCCGGCGATTCGATGATTTATCTACTTCAGGACACAAAACGCTCTTCGAATTCCGTCAGGAGAGACTCCTGACGGCGTAGCGTAAGGATTCATCTGCTTCCAGATGAGTAAGGCATGCCGGGTTCCATTACATGAGACTTCCGACGGCGGAAAGAGAGAAGGGAGGGGTCAGACCCCGGTGCCATTCTGACCGAATAGAAATGCCCCGGGAAAATCAGGCTCCACCTCTTTTTTCTTGCCGCTCCATTCTTCAATTGAAACCTTGTAAACTGTCACCACCGCTAATTCTTTTTCGGTGATATTGCTGTAATCTTCGCCCGGTTTCAAATGGGGGAAATATTTGTCGAGAAGTTTCTGGAGGGCGTAACGGGCGTCATCTTGATTCTTCAATATATCGGCCTTGCCAAAGACCACTACGCTTTCATATTCGTTGCTGAACCCCATGGCCGTTTTGGAAGGAAGAAGCCGTCCGAAGCGGGCAGCGGTAAGACAGACCCGCGGGTTCTGCTCGAGATTATGGCGGAACCGTCCGGCATAAGCGGTATGCATATAAATCGCATTCGCCGGTTCATCATAGACAAAGGTGTTGTTGGTCAGGAAGGGCTGGTTCCCGACTGATGTCGCGACGGCGCAGTAGGGAGCGGTGCGAAGAAAATTCTTCACCCATGACTCATCATCAATGGCGCGGTCCTGGCGGACAGCGTACGACCTGCGGTTAGCGGGATTGAATTTGTTCATAAAATCTATTAAACGGTTATGTTAAATGATTCGCCTTCTTATTAGAAAACTGCAAGATTAATGATTAATATACGGCCGTTTGATGATATATTGTAATCAGAAACTAAAGAGACGGTAACCATGAACAATATTTTATTAAGTATTGTACTAATGACAATGGGGGTGTTAAGCGGATGTATCCTGGATAGCGACGACGGCGTCAAGTCGGAACCGTTGGAAGGGGTAACTTATCGTATCGATATCGACCTGGCAAAAGTCGGGACAGGGAAGGAGACATCTCGGGAAATATCGCTTAACAAGGAGGCGGCATTTTCGACGATTTCAAATTACACTTTTATTATGGTGACCGATTCGGCTTATCCCTGCGTTGGCTATTGGATATGGACGCGGGATACGGTCAAGTTTGATATAATAACAGTTGAAGTCAAAGGGATTTATCCCCCTGCCGGCGATAGATGCGCCACCGCGATGGAACCGGCTCGGTCTTATGACGCCATGCGGCTTACCGACGGCAATTACCAACTGCGCATCAAGCAACTCGGGGTGGTCGACAAATACAAAGTTACCATCGCCAACGGGGAGGCGTCATTTGAACCTGTACAGTCAAGTTTCACCACCGCCATTAACGATTAAACTGTTGCACCGCAGGGGAAAATAGATTAAGTTGGCGAGGAGTTATCCAATATGTAAGATGGCGCCGCGCAGTCCCCATTTCCTGTCTTGTCCGTCACCTGAAAGTCGTCAAGCATATTGAATGAAATGAATCGGAACTTAGAAAGGAACATATGGCACAGGCAAAGTTGGGCGACCGGGTAAAGGTTCACTATACTGGAAAGTTTGTTGACGGGAGCGAGTTTGACTCCTCACGAGACCGGGAACCGATGGAGTTTACGATTGGCGGGATGCAGGTAATCCCCGGGTTCGAGCAAGTGGTTATCGGGATGGCGCCCGGTGAGACCAAGACAGAGAAAGTCGCCTGCGAGGATGCCTACGGATTGAAACGGGACGATATGATAGTGGAAGTGGAGCGTCAGTATATCCCCAAAGAGATAAATCCCGAAGTGGGGCAACTGCTGGAGATGCAGCGCCCGGATGGCCAGACAATACCGGTGCGAGTCGCCGAGGTGACGGATAATACGATTACACTTGACGCCAACCATCCGCTGGCAGGGAAAGATCTGGTTTTCGAGATTATTCTGGTGAACATAGTGGAGTGATTTGAATCCAGAAGATTGCCTTTTACAGCATTGACGAGTCTATTTTCCCGGAGCGTCGGATGGATTTTTTTATGAGGTTGCAGATAAACCCAAGCAATACCACTATTGATACCGACATGAGGATTGTAGCGGCTATCTGTCCGGGGAAAAAGAGACGTGACCCTTGCCAGCGACCAAATCCCAGCATCAACATGAAGTATAGATAGACTGAGACGAGCACGGTCAGGCTATAGTAATTGCGTCGGACCAGCAGGATTAAGACTCCAGTCACAGAAAGGGCAAAATTAAGATAATTGAGATAGTGTCTCTTGTAATCGTATTCGTAGCCAATTAGTCTTGTCTTGTTTCTGGGAAATAAAATGCGGTGCAAATAATTAATATCGTTCAGATTTTCCCAAAGGAGTTTCAGATATGCGCGCAGCATCGCTCCGGGCCTCTCTTTAAGCATCTTAAATGCCACCCAGGCACATAATCGGTAGTTATCCGACAGGTTGAAATCATCAATAGATTTCTTCCGCGCATACTCCTCTCTCCATTTGTCCCAGAGTTTATTCGGCGGTTCCTTAATTTCATCTTCAATGACTACACCTACCAATTTTTGCGCTCCATTAGCGGCAGCTCCTGCTATTATGGGCAAGTTATGAACTCTCAGATTTCTGAGTACCCAGGGTGAAACTACGACTATGGCAATCAACACTGCCGCCAAGCCTTTCAAGAGCATTTTTCGCAAACCCGTCCGGTCTATTTCCCCTTGACGAAATTTCGAATGTACCAGGAGGTATATGATTCCGAACATCAAGAACGGCCACAACTGCGCCAGGGAGCGGACAAGGATTGCGACACCGAAGAGAGTGCCGGATATTATGAAATATGGCCACTTGCCATTCTGAATCCCTTGCAGCCATAATGTCAAAGCGAGAAGGAATAGAAATACAAAGAAGGTGTCCGATAACACCACGAGACTCAGCATTATGGATGTATGTGAGAAGGCAAAAAGAATCGCCGCCACGGTCGCTATCGGCTTGGATTTAAGGATTTGAAAAGCCAAGCGATAAATCAGAACCGATGATAGCGCCGAGATTAAAATTTGGAATACTATAAAGGGAATTAGCCCTTTGCCGAATATGGCAAAAAAAAAGCAAGCAGGCAGGCAAACCCGGGACCGAATGTGAAAAATCCAATCTCATGACCAGCCTGTCCCGACACCATATCTTCCGCCATATTGATATAGAGAATCCCATCGGGAACAAGATTCATTATTCCTTGCTCGCCAATCTGTCCGAGGCTGTACGCCAAAGAAATCGCACGCACCAATAGCGCCATCAGAAATATTAAAGTCAGGTGAAAGCGAAGATTATCTCCCCCAAATCCGGCCTTGAAAAGGCTCAAGTTTTCTATCATTATTCGCTATCCTCTGCAACCAAATACTGCCGCAACTCCGGATACTTTTCGGAAAGAGATAGCAACTCTTCGTGCGTCAAATCAACGTCACGAGTCTCAAAAAGTCCAAAGCGATGAATTTTCTTGAAGCAGGTTGTATCATGCAATAACGAAGCGGAGAATGAGACCGAGTCAAAAACGAATCCTCCGCCAAAAGGGACTGTGTTCCATCTAAATTCGTATTGGTCGCTGACCTTATTGTACGGAAGATAGATGTAATCAATCGCATCAAATCTATTATTGGCAAAAACATAAGCCAGAATCTCCGATTCTTGAATCCGGGACGCAATCCGAAGGAATTCTTTGCGCTCTTGGAACTGCCCGGCCAAGTGAGCCGGGACATTACTGACCGTCATAAACATAAAGTAAGGGAAATAACAGGACTCTATATATTTATGAGTCAGGAACACTTTATCACGGCAGTCAACGCCATTGAAGGCTTCAAATTCGGCGAGCGGCAATCTCTGATTGACGCCAGTCTTGTACATCTCGTTGTTAAGTAGTTGCGTGTGGTCGTTAGCGACAACAATACCGAGCACCATTAAAACGGTTAGAATTCCCCAACGAATATTTTTGCGGTCGCTCAGTTTGGACCAGAGCAGCATGAATCCGATAGCAGCCGGCGCCATGGTCAGAACATGCGCAAACTCCAATATTTTGCGTGTCTGAATCGAAAATTGACCTAAGTTGGCGAGACGGTCAAAGAGTATCAGCACGATGGCTCCGGAGTAAAGCAGAATCAGCCGCGCCTGTTTCCAGCGGTCCCAGAGATAACCGGCCATGAAAATACCGGCAAGAATAAAGAACGCCCGCAGGAGATTCTCACGCCACCCGATGGCAAAGTTGATATAATCGAGATAAAACCATTTCAACTGGTAAGATTCAAATCCGTGCTGCAAAGCGGAAAGAAGCAACGGCAGCCAGTAAATAGATGTGCACAGGAGTATTCCCAGGGCAATGAGAAGTTTGCGGCGGATATCGTGCCAGAGGAGTGACCATGACTTTTGCTCCAGAAACTTAACGGCTAACCCAAGCGGGAACGCGGCAATGGCGAGGTAAAACCAGTAATAGTAAGTCAAAAATAGAAGGCTTCCGACAGCCGAACCGAGCAGTATGAACCGCCAGTTGGGTTTTTTGCCGGAAGATTTTCCCGAGGCATCTTCAAAAAAATAGAGCCACCAGGGGATGAAGAGCGCGCAAACGAGATGCTCATAATAAGTATAATTAATGAGGTCCGATGCAAAAAAGAGAGTAGCCAGTGAAATGGCGGCGGCGGTACCGCGAGAAACCAGCGGTTTCCAGGAAAAATAGACCAGCCAGGGGTATATAAGGAATAGAACCAGATATCCATATTTGATAGTCTGCCAGACTTCGATGCCAGTCAGTTTGGCATAGATAGCCATGAAAGCGAACCATAACGGGGGGTACATTGTCGGCAAATCTTTCAAATAGGCGTCAGCCAGATAGCCATAGAAGCTGATTTTAGATGTAATGGCAAGACGGTATCCGTTGTCGCCCCAATGTCCGTTTAGGCCATACGGTGTGCCGCGATAAAGAATGGAGTAAATTATAACAAAATAAAGGCTGACAGTAAGCACTGCCAGAAGGGGAGTGTATGACTTATGGCGCAAAAGATAGAGGCTCAAAGAGACGACCAAAACAAGAAAGATAGACCAGAACTTAGCCCGGAAGAGGTCCTGAATATGGCGCGATGATTGATAACTGTAGTCCGCAAACTGGGCGAATAGGATGTGTCCTATAATGATGAGAAGCAGAAACGCCGCCAAAACGATATAACGGGCGCGGTTGTCCCCTGTCATCGGATTTCCGTTCTCATAAGATTGCCATCTGGAATCTGGGCAAATCGGTCTGTAAAATCAAGGGAAATATAAGAGCGCGGGAAAGGCCGTCCAAAAAACGGATTTTTCGCTATTGGCCCAGCATGAATCGCAGCAGCCGCTTGGTCCCCTCTTTGCCTTTCTCGCCGACTTCCATCTCAGGTCCGACACAAGAGGGGCAGCCCCCCTGGCAGGGGCAGTTTTCCAACTGCTCCAGGCAGGCGCGAAAAAGGTCATCCGAAATATTAAAAAGTTTCTCCGAATAACCAACCCCGTCAGGAATATTCTCATAGATATAGATGGTCGGCAGTTCGCTGAAAGGGGAGCGGACCTGCGAAATAGAGCGGAGGTCGTGGGGGTCGCACATCACCCAGAGGGGAGCGATTTTTCCCAGAATATTCGCCAGTCCCCGCAAGGCGCCGCCGAAAGTCTCCCCTTCGAGACTCAAGCGAAACCGGATATCGCCGGGGAAGGCGTACCAGAAAGAATTAGTATGCAGTTCCAGTTCCGGAAGAGTAATAATACCGGAGCCGACATTTTCATGAGTATGGAATTTCACTTTCTTGAATAAGACAGTGACCATCGTGACCGTTACTTCGCCCCAGCAGAGAAGCGCCTCCCCGGAGCGTTTTTCATCCGCAGTGGAGAGGACTTTCAGGTCGGACTTGGTCTCGGCATCAGTGTAATAATCGACAGCGACCTCTTTGACATACGCCTTTTTCCCTTCCCAGTCAAGAGAGGTAACCTGGTACTGGTTGGCATCATGCAGATAAATAGCCTCAGGATGAAGAAAAATCGGGGCGGCGTAATAGTCGATTTCACCGATGACGCGGTTGTTGTCGGTTTCATTAAGAATCACGAAGTTGTCGGGTGACGCGCTCCGGAGCGAGACCCCCTGCGCCGGATATATTTCCGATGACCAGTGGTATTTGCCGCCGGTCTGACGAACCACTTTCTGATTCTCGAGATAATCGAGGATTTCCGATGTACCATCGGGGCGAAAATCTTCCTCCCGACGAAACGGCAGTTCAAAACTGGCGCATTTGATATGATTGGCGCTGATAATCAAATTGTCCGGGTCGATAATGCCCATCTCGGGAGTCCGTTTGAGCAGATAAGAGGTATGTTTTGCCAGGAATTGATTGATAGCGCTGCTGTTGGCGACAAAAATAGTAACGGATACTCCCGAACGGCGCCCGGCGCGCCCGGCCTGCTGCCAGACTGACGATATCGAGCCGGGATAACCGCAGATAATCGATACGTCAAGAGCGCCGATATCGATTCCAAGTTCGAGGGCGTTGGTGGAGACGACCCCGATTATTTCGCCGCGGCGAAGCCCCTGCTCAATTTCGCGCCTCTGGTTGGGAAGATATCCCCCCCGATATCCGGAGACTTTAAAATTCTTGCCAAACGGCTCTTTGAACTTTTCTCTAAGGTACGACAGGAGAATCTCGACCTGAAGACGGTACTGGGCGAAGATGATAGTCTGAATCCGGTGGTTGATGAAGCGCTCGGCGAGCATCAGGGACTCATTGAGAGAAGATTTTCGAATTCCAAGTTGCCTGTTTATCACCGGCGGGTTATAGATAATGAAATGTTTTTCACCGGAGGGGGCGCCGTTTTCGTTTATTAGAGCGACTTTTCGTCCTATAATTCTTTCCGCCAATTCATCGGGATTGGCAATGGTCGCCGAGCAGCAGATAAATATCGGGTTGCTGCCGTAAAATTCGCAAATCCGTTTTAGGCGCCGGATTACATTTGCCAGATGCGAGCCGAAGATGCCGCGGTAGTGATGAATTTCGTCAATGACGACATATTGCAGATTCTCGAAGAGTTTAATCCACTTGGTATGATGCGGCAGAATGCCGGCATGAAGCATATCGGGATTGGTGACTACGACATGTCCGGCGGAACGAATAAGACGGCGGGCGGTCTGGGGAGTATCGCCGTCGAAAGTGTATGTCTTAATGTCAACGTCGAGTTTGTTGACCAATTCCATCAACTCCGCCAGTTGGTCCTGTGAGAGGGCTTTAGTGGGAAAAAGATAGAGGGCGCGACTCGACTGATTTTTCAGTATGGCATCAAGCACCGGTAGATTGTAGCAGAGAGTCTTTCCGGAAGCGGTAGGAGTGACGATTACAGTATCCTTCCCCTGGTGAATGGATTCAACCGCCAGGCGTTGATGCGAATACAGTTTTTTTACCCCGCGCTGTCCCAGGACTTTTGCCAGATGATTATCGATATATTCGGGGAAATCGGCGTAAATTCCATCGCGCGCCGGGAGAACTTCCCAGTGGGTAATATTCTCTCTGATAGAGCGGTCCGACTTGAAGTCTTCCAGAATTTGCAGGAGATTCATGGCGGGAGACTATCTTCTCTCAGCCAACTGGCGTTTGCAGATATCGCAGAATTTCTCCCCCTTGCCGTCGATATCCATCATATTCTGGCTGTAATAATTGACACATTTGGGATTGCGGCAACTGGTCATATCAAAAAGATGGGCAAGAAAGTGAACGGCTTGCTTGAAGAGACGGCTATAGACTTTCAATTCATCTTCCGGCAGACCGTAGAACTCCTGTCGAATGCGGAAGAGGGATGCCAGCGAGGTTCCGGCGACGGTATCGGCGCTGCCGATGATAAACGGTTCATCCGGCAGGTACAGGTCCTCTTCGCAGACACCAATCACGAATTCTTTCTGATTGGCTTTGATACGCTCCAGACGGGCGAGAATGACGCTGGCATAGAACTGCCCGCGGACGACATTAAACGCCTCATCAGGCATTTTCATCCCTTTGAGGATATCAACCGAGCGGCCGAAGATAGGTCCGACATTGGTGGCGAGACGGTTGACCATCATAAAGTCAACCTCTCCCAGCGGCACCACTACAATCTTCGCTTTCATAATTGCCATCACTCATTCCGCCGTAAAGAATTTCTGCTTTGAACCTGACGGCGAGACTTTTACTTCCAATTTTCCGGCACAACGGGGACACCAGCCGACAAAGGCATCCCCCTTCTTATTCAGATATATTCGAGCATAGACCCGACAGCATTTGAAAATGATTCCGATATGCGGACGGGCGGACTCATTAGGTTTCTGGGGATGAGACGGTCCGTCGGTCTTCATGGGAAATCTATCGTGCCGTCACCGGCCCGTACTCCTTCATAATTTCCACCGATGCCGAGGAGCCAATACGGTCGGCGCCGGCCTCGATCAATGCCATTGTGTCACCGAGCGTACGAATCCCCCCGGAGGCTTTGACTTTTATTTTGCCCCCCGCCGCCTGCCTGAGTCTCTTGACTGTCTCCACGGTGGCGCCGCCGAAAAATCCGGTGGCTGTCTTTACAAATTGCGCTCCGCCGTTTATCACCGCCTTAGTGGCATCGACCTGAGCGACCGAGGTCAGTTTGGGGGCTTCGATTATCACTTTGAGTACTACTTGAGCCGGAAGATTCTGGCGAACCTCTAAAATCTCCCTTTCCGCCCGGACGAACTCACCGGAGACGAGCCAGCCGACATTGGCGACCATATCGATTTCGTCAGCGCCATCCTCAATACCGCGAACGGCTTCAAAAACTTTGACATCAGTGCGATTGGCGGATAGAGGAAAACCGGAAACGGAAATAATCTTAATTCCGGTTCCGGAGAGTTCCTTTCGGGCAGCGGCAACCCAGCAGGGATTGATAGCGATGCCGAAAAACTGAAATTCTCGCGCTTCACAGCACAGCCTTATGATATCCTCAAAGGTGGTTTCAGACTTGAGGATGGAGTGGTCAAAATAGCGGTTTAGATTATCAATCATGCATCTCTCACGTCAATATATATGAATTATATGGTCAGAGGGTTGATTGCACAATATCTTTAAAAAAACTTTTTCCGGGAAAACTGCTGTCAATCCGGAAATTTTCGGCGACGGTGACGGCAATATCGGAAAATGTCTCGCGCGTCCCCAGGTTTCCCGCGACGTTTATCGACGGCGAAAATGCCAGAAGGGGGACATATTCACGGGTATGGTCCGTGGAGTCGGTCAGAGTCGGGTCGCAGCCGTGGTCGGCGGTGATAATCAGCAAGTCGTCATTATGCAATGGGGCGATAAATCCGGGGAGCCACCGGTCGAAATCTTCGAGCCCGCGGGCGAAGGACGCAGCATCATTACGATGCCCCCAGAGCATATCGAAGTCCACAAGGTTGGCGAATATCAAGCCGCGACCGGTCTGGTCGAGTTCACTTAACAGAGAATCCATTACTTCGTTGTTATTGGCAGTTTTGACCTCTTTGGAGAGACCTTTATGTGCGAAGAGGTCGCCGATTTTGCCGATTCCGACCGTGGGGAATCCCATCGTGTGAAGGCTGTCAAGCAAGGTTTCGCGCGGTGGCAAGAGTGAAAAATCTTTGCGATTGGAGGTACGGGCAAAATTCCCCGGCGCTCCTAAAAAAGGACGCGCGATAACTCTACCTACGGCATGCTCTCCTTTCAAAAGTTCGCGGGCTATCCGGCAGATTTCGTAAATACGTGCCGGCGGTATAATCTCTTCATGTGCCGCCAGTTGAAAAACGGAATCGGCGGAGGTGTAAAGAATTATCTCCCCGGTCTGAAGATGCTGCTCTCCCAGACGGGCAATTATCTCGATGCCGCTTGCCGGAATGTTCCCGATAGTCTTGACTCCGGCGCGGGTTTCGAATTCCGCCACCAGTTCGAGCGGGAATCCGTTGCTGTAAACTGGGAACGGCTTCTCTGTAATTATACCGGCAATTTCCCAGTGTCCCGATGTCGAATCTTTCCCGGCGGAGCGCTCTGCCATTTTGCCGTAACATGATAACGGCTTCTCAATCGGCGGCACACCCGGAATTTCAACGATATTCCCCAGCCCTAACTTCTGGCAGTTCGGCATAGTGATGCCGCCCTGATTACGGGCGACGTTGGAGATAGTTGAGGCGCCCTTATCGCCGTACCGGTCGGCATCAGGAAGTTCGCCGACCCCACAGGCGTCAAGGACAACTATAATTACTCTCTGGAACATGTCAGAAATCTAAGAAAATCTTGGGATTGCCAAAAGAGGAAAATTAAGACGAGCGACAGAGATGTATCCTGGCAGAACCAGTGCCGCCTGGGTTTGCGCCAGACGGTGAATTGTATTAATCGGTCCGTTCCGTTAAGATCATACTGCTGCTTCGCTTGCTCAAACTGCGGAACGGAATGGTCGCCTCTCCGGTCAGTTTGTTGCCGGCGCTCTCAACCTCATAGATTTCATCCTGCCGAACAATAGCGCCTTCCTTGTAGGCGAAATAGATGGTCCCTTTAGTCCTGGCTTTATCGAGTCGCTCTATCTCGGTTCCATTGGGGGTCGTTTTTCGATAAGGAAGTACCAGGCTGCCTTGATATTCGATTATAGCGCAATCATAACCGGCTTCCCGCGCCAGCGCCTTGAGACGATATATGGTCTCGACCTGGGTGGAGCCTTCATCTTTGACTATCAATTTAACTGTCTGACTCCAGGAGTACCCGGCCGTTACCGGAATATCGGGCAAAACCGGCAAAGCCTGTTCATAATAATTTTTGTAATATTCGAGCCATTCGTTGCCGTGGGGATTCTGCGGGAAGATCTCAAGAACTTTGCCGTTGGCGTCCATCAGATACTCCAGCGTCCATTTGTGGGTAACGGTATCGGCATCGGCAGTATCTTTCTTGTACAGATTGGGCTGACGGGAAACATCTATCAACCGGATTCGGGCAGTACTGCTGTCGGTGGCAGAGAGGACTTCTTCGGTAAGTTGGGAGCGATAAGTGAGATTACTGCTTGACACCAGGTTCTTGCCCTCATAGATGCGGCTGTCGCTCTTTATCTGGTTGCTGTATATTTTTTTCTGACCCGGTTTGAATTTATAAACGAGGCGAACTTCTCTGGTCTCCCGGGCGCAACCGAGAATCAGAAAAACGAGAAATCCCACCCCTATAATAGAGACTATCTGTCTATATTTCATAATGACCCCTCGCTTTCCGTCTGGTTGATGATTTCAACCATCAGAAGGTTACGGGGGGCAAGTCCGGGGGCGGAAAGAAGCAAGGTATATTCGACCTGAAAGTCAGGCTCGATAATTTCCCCGGACCGGGTTGATTGGTTGTAGGTCGCTCTGCCGGAATCTTCTCCTGCATTTGAAGTGGCTGAGGGAAATCCTGTCCCCAGCATCCGTTCCAGGTATCTATTATCCTCCAGAGAGAGGAAAAAGAGCGCCAGTGACGCCGCCAGAGGAATTGCCAATCTCCAGGGGAATTCACGTCGCTTTCTTTGTGGAGAAGCCGCAGGATAAACGTTACTGGCGGCGCGGGTTCGCGCCTTTTCTAAGATTGTCTGCTCCAGACCGCTCCAGTATGACTCTCCCGGGTCGGGCGTAGGTAGCCCCCTCAGGGTGGTAACCAGTTTTCTTTCTTCCTGCACCAATAGGCGACAGGTGGCGCAGGCTGCGAGATGTTCTTCGAAATCTCTGGTATCGTTCAGCGAGAGATTTCCTGACAGGTAGTCAGTGAGATAGAACTGAACCTGACGGCATTTCATCTTCTTTCCTCATTTCAGTTTTTTCCCGAGCCATTTGCGCATCTTGGCTCGGGCGACATGCAAGTTTGACCGGACCGTCGCCTCCGGACATCCCATGGCTATGGCGACCTCGGTCTTATCAAATCCCTCCACATCATGAAGGATTAAAGTCATTCTCTGCTTCGGCGGAAGGCGGTCGATTGCCTGCGCAATCATTACCCCCAGTTCATCATCTTCAATCTCTTTATCCGGTCCGGCCGCTCCCATCGAAAGTTCCAACTGCAGGGGAAGGGTCATCTCCGTTTCGTCGTCAAGTGAGAGATGATGCCGGTTTCGTTTGCGGAGAAGGTCGATGGTGTAGTTGGTGGCAATGCGCAGCAGAAACCCGGTGAAGTAGCCTACCGTTCTGAGATTTTCCCTCTGCTCGTAAAGGCGCACAAAAGTCTCTTGCGTCACCTCGTCGGCATCGGCATGATTCCCCAGCATCCGGAAGGCGAGAGAATAAACCTTTCTTTTATATCTCCTTACCAGTTCGGCAAAAGCCTCCTGGTCGCCGTTAATGAAACCTTTTACCAGATCCTTAATATCTTTGGTCATAGGGAGGACCCGGCATATTGACGGTCAACATTGTGACGATTTCTGTCTTAAAATTGTGCAAAATTAATTGATTGACTATCCGGCAGGCAAGTAATATTATGGAACCTCGATGTCAACCTTTTTTTGGACAATAAGTTGTCAGTCTGAGTGCCTGCCGCGTTGGAAGACTTAAGCCGCTATAAATACAAGTCATTGTTGATTACGGGCCTGGCGACATTTCTCGGGACGCTTGATTCCTCGATTGTAAATGTCTCCCTGCCGACCATAAGCCGCGAAATGGGAGCATCGGTTGACCTGGTCGGGTGGATAATTCTCTCATATGCAATTGCAGTAATCTCCTTTCTGATGGTTTTCGGGGCGGTCGCGGAGAAAAAGGGCTACCAGATTTCATATGTCTATGGTTTTCTGATTTTTGCCCTCGGGTCGCTTTTATGCGGCTTGTCCTCCAACATTTATTTTTTAATTGCAATGAGAGGGTTTCAGGGAATAGGAGCGGCTTTATTGATTGCCGTCGGTCCGGCATTGCTGACCCGCACCTTTCCGGAAAACGAACGTGGCCGCGGGCTGAGTATGATTGCAATGGTAGTCTCGACCGGGCTGATGCTTGGTCCGCCGCTGGGAGGATTCCTTATCGCCCTGGCCGGATGGAGGTGGATTTTTTTTGTCAATCTCCCCTTCGCGATTCTGGGAATATATTTTACGAAACGATATATCGCCGATTTTCCCATAACCAGTCCCGACCGGAAAATCAGTCTCCCGGGCGCGGCAACTCTTTCTCTGGCGCTGCTGATTTTGATGGCGGCGCTCTCCCTCTTCAGCCGCCATATTCTTTCGGAGTCAGCCCTTGCCGCGCTGAGCGTTATCTCCGTTCTTGCTTTCGGGATGTTTTTCTATTTCGAGGGGAAACCGCATACGCGTCTGATTGGATTAGAAATCTTCCGCAACCGCGTCTTTACTTTTTCCGGCTCGGCGATGTTCCTGGTCTTTGTATCGCTGTCGTCGGTAACCGTGCTTCTTCCTTTCTATCTGGAACAGGTACATCGTTATGACCCGGAAGAGGTCGGGTTAATATTGATGATTCTTCCCCTTTGCGGTCTTTTTATGGCGCCGCTGGCCGGATATCTGGCTGATAAAATTCAGGCGCGCATAATCTCGACTCTGGGAGTGCTCTTGATGTTGGCCGGCATTTTGCTGGTGCGACGTCTTGACGACCATTCTACCTTAATGCAGATCATTACCGCTTTGTTATTTGTCGGGCTGGGGATGGGGCTTTTCAGCACCCCCAATACGTCGAGCATCATGGGAGCGGCAAAGAAAACACAACTCGGCTCGGCCTCAGGTATTCTGGCGACCATTCGCAGTCTCGGTCTGGCGATTGGCGTCAGCCTGGCGATTGCGATTTTCGGTTACTATCAGAATCTCCATTTGAAAACAGGCGCCGACAAACTGTCATCTTTCATCGCGGCGTATCGCGAGGTCTATTTAATCATTTTGTTTTTTGCCGTGGGGGCTATTATACTGAGTTTAATCAGAGGACGGAACATACAGTCCGAAACCAAAGAAAAGCCATAAGCAGTTGACAAATCATCTTTTCTTGATATTATAACAGCCACATTTTTGGACAAGGCAGAAAATATGCGCTCGATGACCGGATTCGGCAAAGCCGATTACAAGAGTAAAAAGTTGAACCTGTCGGTGGAAGTTACTTCGGTGAACAACCGCTTCCTGGAATATTCGATTCGGATGCCGAAACAACTGTTCTTTCTGGAGCCGCGGGTCAAGGAGTTGATCGCGGCAAAACTGAATCGCGGCAAAGTGAATTTGACCTTAAATTACGAAGATAACGGTATCGGCATTGACCGTCTGGTCATCAACCGCTCACTGGCTGATGAGTTGTTGCGGGAACTGAAAAATCTGAAGAAGAGATACAAACTGGGCGGCGAACTGGAACTGGAAGAGATTCTGGCTTTCCCGGAAATCTTTCGGGTCGAAAAAAGCAGCAATATAGAAAAGAAGATCTGGCCCTCAGTAAGCAAAACCATCAACAAGGCGCTGGATGACCTGGTGGCGATGCGGGATAAAGAAGGGGAGAATCTCAAGAAAGATATCATCAAGCGGATGGCGCAGATGGCTGCCGATATTGAAGGAATCGAAAAAGGGGCAAAAGAGCATCTGGTGATATACCGGGAGAAGTTGTCCCGGAGGATTGCGGAAGTGCTGGATAACCGCACTCCTGACGGCGCCAGGCTGGAAGAAGAAGTGGCTTATTTTGCGGAACGGGCGGATGTGACGGAAGAATGTGTGCGATTCCGAAGCCATCTCAAGCAGTTTCAGCAAGACCTGAAACAGACAGGTCCGATTGGCAAAAGACTCAATTTCATATTGCAGGAACTGAACCGGGAGGCGAATACCATCGGCTCCAAGGCGGCCGGAGTGACAATTCCCGGGCTGGTTTTGCAGTTGAAAGAAGAGATCGAAAAAGTCCGCGAACAAGTGCAGAATATAGAGTAGAATCATAACTTCGGTTTTAGCATGAAACAGGGGACCGGCAAAATCGTGATAATTTCGTCTCCTTCAGGGGGCGGTAAGAGTTCTATTTGCAGGAGGTTACTGAGAGCCGGGAACAAAAAGAAAGGGTGGCGGTTTTCAATATCGGTAACGACACGGCCGAAACGTCCCAATGAGAGAAACGGGCGGGAGTACTGGTTTGTAAGTTATCCCGAGTTTGTGGCGCTTCGGCAGCGCGGCGAATTCGCCGAGTCGTGCCAGGTGCATAAGTACTATTATGGAACACCGCGGGAACCGCTGGAACGGACTTTAACCGCCGGTGGTGTGATGATTTTGGATGTTGATGTTAAGGGAGCCTTTAAGTTAAAGAAAGAGTATCCGATGGCGGTTTCGATATTCATACTCCCCCCCAGCCGTGAGGAACTTTCCCGACGGTTAAAGCAAAGAGGGACGGAAGACGATAAGCATTTAAGGATTCGTCTCCGGAGAGCCTTAAGCGAAATGAATCTCTATCGGAAGTTTGATTATGTCGTCATCAACCGGAAGCTGGACACGGCCGTAAATGAAGTGGAGATGATAATAAACTCCTTCCATTGTCAGCAAAAATTCGTCGACCATCGCCGCATTAGCGGTTTACTTCGAAGAAGCGATTGATATTTGAGTCATAGGAGGATCTATGGTTAAAACCTCATTTGAGGAGTTGGACAAAATGACAAAGAATCGTTATGAAGCCGTATTGATCGCGGCGCAACGGGCGCGGCAGGTGAATGCCCTTCGTCTGGCGCAACTGGAACGGATGGCGGAGGAGAATGTGACTATCGACGGTCGCAAAGTGACCTCGCTTGCCCTTCAGGACCTGGCCGCAGGCAAAGTAAAATTTAGACGTCTGGGCGAAGTAAAATAAGTTTATGGCAAAAAACCTTCTCATAGTTGAGTCGCCGGCAAAGTCGAAAACGCTCAAGAAGTTTCTGGGGCGTGATTATGAAGTATTGCCGACGATTGGACACATTATCGACCTGCCGAAATCGAAGTTGGGGGTAGATACCGATGACGGTTTCAAGGTTGACTATGTTGTTATCAAGGGAAAAGAGAAGGTCATCAAGCAGTTAAAGGAAAGCGCCAGGAAGTCGGAGAAGGTTTATCTCGCGCCCGACCCGGACCGGGAAGGGGAGGCGATTGCCTGGCACGTGGCACAGCAGTTGAAAAATGTCAAAAAGATTTCCCGTGTAACTTTTAACGAAATCACCAAATCAGCGGTGCTGGAGGCGTTCCATCATACACGCGCTATCGACCTGAACCTGGTCGATGCGCAGCAGGCGCGACGAGTGCTGGACCGGCTGGTCGGATACAAAGTATCTCCCTTTCTCTGGAAGACCGTAGCGCGGGGGCTCTCGGCCGGGCGGGTCCAATCGGTTGCCCTGCGAATAATCTGCGAACGGGAAGCGGAAATCGCCGCTTTTGTTACCGAAGAGTACTGGGAGATTGCGGCGCTGCTTCAGGATGCCATCGGCAACAAAATACCCTCAAAACTTTCCAAGATTGAGGATACTAAAGCCGATATCAAGACCGGGGCGCAGGCTGAAGCGATTGTGCAGGAACTTAAAAACGCAGAATTTATTGTTGATTCGATTCGGAAATCGCAAAAGGTTCGCAGGCCGTCCCCGCCTTTCATAACCAGTACCCTTCAGCAGGAAGCGGCCCGGGCGCTCGGATTTTCCACCAAGAAGACTATGGCCGTGGCACAGCAGTTGTACGAAGGCGTTGACTTAGGCGAAGAGGGATCCACCGGTCTCATAACTTACATGCGTACCGATTCGACCCGGCTGGCGGACAGCGCCATCGATATGGCGCGCGGATTTATCAAAGAGAATTTTGGCGTCGGATATCTTCCCAAGAGTCCGGTCAAATATGGCGCCAAGAAGGGGAGCCATGACGCGCATGAGGCAGTACGACCGACTTTTATAGACCATCCCCCGGAGAAAATCAAAAGATTCCTCACCAAAGACCAGTATCGTTTGTACACCTTGATTTGGAATCGTTTTGTCGCTTGCCAGATGGCCCCGGCGCAATATGATACCGCTGACCTCGATATCCAGGCCGGAAAATATCTGTTCCATTCTTATGCGCAGAGTTTGAAGTTTGACGGTTATCTTAGAGTGTATCAGGAAGCAAAAGAAAACGGACAGAACGGGGAAAACGGTCTTCTGGAATCGCTGCCGGAGTTGAGACAGGGCGACCGTCTGACGCTCTTAGAGGTTACTCCCAGCCAGCATTTCACCAAGCCGCCGGCGCGCTTCTCCGAAGCGATGCTGGTAAAAACTCTGGAGTCGGAAGGTATCGGGAGACCGTCAACTTATGCCTCTATCATATCGACGCTGATTGACCGCAAATACGTGGAATCGAAAGAAAAGAGACTTCATCCGACCGAACTGGGACTGACGGTCAATAAGATTTTGATTGAGAACTTTCCCGACATTTTTGATATCAAGTTCACCGCCTATATGGAAACGGAACTGGATAAGGTGGAAATCGGGGAAGACAAATGGGTCGATGTGGTGAAGGAATTCTATCGTCCCTTCGAAAAGCATCTGGGAAAACTGACCAAGAAACATCAGGAAATAAAGGAATCGCTGACCGAGGTGACCGATGAGTCGTGCGACAAATGCGGCTCGCCGATGGTAATAAAATGGGGGAGGAATGGAAGATTTCTTGCCTGCTCGGCATACCCGGACTGCAAATCGACCAAGCCGCTCAACGGCGCCGAGGAACTCCCGCCGGTCGATATCAAATGCCCCAATTGCGGTTCACCGATGGTGGTGAAAAGCGGACGTTTCGGCAGATTTCTGGCTTGCTCGGCTTATCCCGAGTGCAAAACAACCATGCCGCTTCCAACCGGAATAAAGTGCCCCAAACCGGGCTGCGGCGGCGATATCGTGGAAAAGAAAACTAAAACGCGGCGGACATTTTACGGCTGCTCCAATTACCCCCAATGTGATTTTGTCAGTTGGGACAAACCGGTCAACCAGGACTGTCCCAATTGCGGCGGAAAATATCTTTTGCAAAAAGCATCCAAGAAAGAAGGCGTTCATCTGTACTGCCCCGCCTGCAAGCATAAGATTTCGCAGGAAAGCCATTAGCGCGCATTCTAATTTCCCAATTTTAGTTTGACCCGACCGGCAAATTGAGATATTATGTCACTATGCTGAAAAAGGCATTGGCGGAATATATCCAATTCCTGACGGACAAGCGGGGGCTGGCGGCCGGCTCGGTCCAGGTTTATTTAAGGTCGCTGGAGCGCTGGGTCGAGTTTCTGGAAGAGCAATACCGGACAATCCCTCCCGACCCGGCGGTGAACGCCCTTCTTCTTAGAAAGTACCTTGCCAAAAGACGAAGCGAGTCGGTCTCGGTGCGCACTCTCGCCGGTTTTATATCGGCCCTTTCCGGCTTTCAGAAATTTTTACAGCAGGAGAAGCGGTATGCCCCATATCACTGCCGTCTGAGCAAACTGAAATACTCCGAAAAGATTCCCGACTTTCTTTCGCAAAAAGAAACCGAAGAAATGCTCACCCTGTTTGAGCGAGACAACTTTTTCGGCTGGCGCAATTATCTGATGGTCTCGCTTTTTTATCTCTCGGGAATCAGGAGGGCGGAACTGGCATCGCTTCACCTCGCCGACCTCGACCGGAATAAGAGCACCTTAAATGTGATTGGAAAAGGCAACAAACAGCGCTTTGTTCCTTTTGGTGCGACGCTGCGAAAAGAACTGGAGCAATATCTGGAAATCCGGACGCAATTCGCGGAACGGTTCAAACGGGACCGGGATTTCCTATTCCTCAATCATGTGGGAGGTCCGCTTTCGGTCCGCTCGGTGGACCGTATCGTAACAAAATATTGCGCCCGTCTCGGTAAACGGGTCACACCGCATATGCTCCGACACAGTTTTGCCACCCATATGCTGGAAAATGGCGCTGATATTCTGGCTATAAAGGAGATTCTGGGTCACAGTTCACTGGCGACGACACAGAAATACACCCATGTTACCACGGAGCAGTTGAAGGCGGTTTACAAGCGGGCTCATCCGCGAGCCTGAAGAAAGGGTAGTGATGATAATCCACGCAACAACCATACTGGGTCTGCGATACAAGAATACGGTCGCCATGGGGGGCGACGGGCAGGTTAGTTTCCACGACACCATTATGAAAGCGAAAGCGGTCAAGGTGCGAAAACTTCACGATGACCGCATTCTTGCCGGTTTTGCCGGAGCCGCCGCCGACGCCCTGGCGCTGTTTGAGCGCTTCGAAAATAAGATAGGCGAATATTCCGGAAATCTCCCGCGTGCCGCCGTGGAACTGGCTAAAGACTGGCGAACCGATAAGTATCTTCAGAAACTGGAAGCGCTCCTGGCGGTGGCGGATAATAAACATTCCCTGTTGATTGCCGGCTCCGGAGAGGTGGTGGAACCGGATGACGGCATACTTGCCATCGGTTCCGGCGGACCATACGCTCTGGCTGCGGCACGCGCCTTGCTTTCGACTAACCCCTCGCTGTCGGCTGAAGAGATTGTAAGAAAGGCGCTCAAAATAGCGGCCGATATCTGCGTTTACACCAATGAAAATATCACTGTGGAAACCATAAAATGCTGAATAAATCGTACAAGACTCCCAAAGAAATTGTCGAACATCTGGACAAATATATCATCGGCCAGGACAAAGCCAAAAAAGCGGTGGCGATTGCGCTGCGCAATCGCTGGCGACGGCAGGCGGCAGCGCCCGATATCAGACGGGAAATTCTTCCCAACAACATCCTGATGATAGGTCCCACCGGAGTCGGTAAAACCGAAATCGCGCGACGGCTGGCGGAGATGTCGAACGCCCCTTTTCTGAAAGTAGAGGCATCGAAATTCACCGAAGTGGGCTATGTCGGACGGGATGTCGAATCTATGGTGCGCGACCTGGTGGACCTTTCGGTCAATATGGTCAAGCAGGAAAAATCGGAACTGGTTGAAGAAAAAGCGCGTCTGTTAGTGGATGAACGGATTCTGGACCTGCTCTTGCCGCCGGCGCCGCGCGTCAAGCAGCCGCAAATTGAAATCGGCGAAGACGCTAAAATCGACGGCACCCGCGATAAACTGCGCGAGAAACTTCAATCGGGCAAAATGGAAGAGCGCATGGTGGAATTGGAAGCGCCGGCCGACCGCTTCCCCGTTGTCGAAATCTTCTCCCCGATGGGAATGGAAGAACTGGGAATTAATTTTCAGGAAATGTTCTCCGGATTGATGCCGAAAAAAACCAGGAAACGAAAGATGACCATAGCCGAAGCGCGAAAATTTCTCTTCTCGGAGGAACTCTCCAAGTTGGTCAATTTAGATGAGGTAATTTCAATTGCTCTGGAGCGGGCACAGGAATCGGGTATTATTTTCATTGACGAAATCGACAAGATTGTCGGAGATAAAAGCAAAGTCGGTCCCGATGTCTCCCGTGAAGGTGTTCAGAGGGATATTCTTCCCATCGTGGAAGGTTCGGCAGTGATGACCAAATACGGGATGGTGACAACTGAGCATATACTGTTTATTGCCGCCGGCGCCTTTCACTCTTCCAAACCGTCCGACCTGATTCCGGAACTTCAGGGAAGATTTCCGATTCGCGTAGAACTTGAGTCCCTGAATGCCGGGGATTTCGTCCGGATACTCTCGGAACCGAAAAACGCGCTGGTGAAACAGTATTCCGCCCTGATGGCGTCGGAAGGAATGAAACTGACCTTCACCGACTCGACATTGCAGCGAATAGCGGAAATAGCCGAGCAGGTCAACACCAACACCGAGAATATTGGCGCGCGTCGCTTGCATACCATTATGTCCAATCTTCTCGAAGATATAATGTTCGATTGTTCTGATGGTAAGAGAAGTATCCGGATTACACCGGAGATGGTCGATAGGAAACTGGCCGATATTATCGGCAATGAAGACCTCAGCCGGTATATTCTCTAATCTCCCATCAACCGGGGGAAATGTTTTATATTGATTTTTGGTCAGGGGCTGTAATATTTGGTGGTATTGCCGATATATCTATCTAAGATTGATTTTTTTGGATGAAGTTTTTTGACACACGGTCTCGGGCCGGGGCTGAATTCGAGACAGAGAGACAAGGTGATGATAAACTTGGAAGTTACAGAAAGTCTATTGGTAAACGACAACTTCATAAACAGAAGAGAGGGGTAAAATGAAAAGAATGTGCACGGCAGCGCTCTCTTTTGCAGCGCTTCTGACAGTGATTTCGTCCTCGCCGGTATTCGCTCTGACCGACTATGTGTTCATTTCGGTTAATGGAGATACCGCGGCAACCACGGCGGTTCAGGGAGACCTGCTAAGTTGGGGCGCCAACTGCGCCGTGGGTGCTAATGTTCAATGGGACATCTGGGCCGATTTGAATCTCAATTCCGTAATCGACGAAGGCTTGGATTACCTGGTGGTTTCGTATGTTTCCGCCGATGGCGACACCGCCTCGGATGGTCCGCCGCCCGACAGCGACCCGCTGCCCGATGGATGGTATATAACGATGCCTTTCGTTTTGGGGGTAGCGCCGACCAATTACATTTTCCGGGCGACCGACCTTTCGGACATAAGCACCGCGGAGAGGTCGATAGTGATGCAGCCGCTCAGTTCGCCGCCGAATCAGATTACCGGTACGGTTACTATGGAAGGGGTAACGCCTCCGGACAATCTTCTCGAAAATATCTGGATTCAGGCTGAAAGTGATTCCGGGGGATTCCAGATCTGGTCGGCGTTTACCGATAACACTGGCGCTTATGCCATAAATGTCGGCGCCACCGGCAGCGGCATTCTCTTTGATGTCTATCCCGGCAATGTAACCGGATTTGTGACTCCGCCGGAGCAGTATATTGTCGCCAACGGTGTTGTCAGTGGAGTTGATTTCGCTTATGAAGCGCCGGCGGATTCCGTCTACGGCTACGTGGTCGACCCCGATGACAATCCGATTGCGCCGGTGGAAGTCTGGTGTTCGCCTGTGGGAGGCTCCGGCGAGAAATATTACGTCAGTTATGACGGTTACTATGTCATCTATTTCACCTCCTCCGAATTGGGTGAATGGTGGCTGGGTGTTTCCGACAATATCGACCCGCAGTATATGGTGTCGCAGTCATACTTCTTTGACAATTCGGTCCTTCATAGTTTTCAGTACGACATTGTCTGCCCTCTGGCTGATACGGTGATAAATTTCTCGCTCACCGAGGACGGCGGTCTTCCCACCCATCAGTACCGGGTGCAGGCGTTCTCCAGTGAATTGGGCGCGTACGGCTACAAAGTCACCAGTGCCGGGGATTCCGGGTTGTACCAGATTGGAGTCTCCTCCGACCAGAGTGCCGGCTACAATGTGATGGTTTCTGTCTGGGATGACCGGTACCCGATACCGGCCGGATATACGGTAATTGGAAATTACTTTGGAGTCATGCCCGGCGATACGGTTTCATTCAACGTCACGGAAGGGAAACAGGTCTGCGGCAATGTCATTTTCGATTCTGGAGATGAAACGGTTCCTTTCAGCCAGGTCGATGTCCGTCTTAACGGCGCCAATGGCAATAATATGGTTCATCCGGCAGGCGACGGAAGTTACCAGATTGCCGCCGATACCGGATTTTATAATCATTCCGTGTATGCCGTTTCGTATTTAAGCACTCCGGCGACATATTCATTCCAACTGACCAATGATACCTGCGGTTTTAATTTTACTCTGAATAAGCAGCATCAGCATATTATCGGTCAGTTGACCGGGGTTACCCTGCCGCTCTCCGGAAACTACTGGGTTTCGGCCGGGACGGCGTCATTCCCCTTCGGTTATCACGTAAGTTCCGAGCAGGTGGTCAATGCCACCGGCGAATTTCATATTTATTTGTGTGACGGCAACTGGACTTTCAATCCTCCGACAATTCCCGGCTATCCGACTCCGGAACCTCAGATTATTCAAATTTCGGAGAATCGGGATACCACCATCGACCTAGTCTTTGACTATTCCTTCACCGATGCACCCGACGGTAAGGAGCCATCCCTGCCCAACTCGTACTCGCTGAACCAGAACCACCCCAATCCTTTCAATGCCGGCACCGCTATAGGTTTCGAACTGCCGGCGCGGGCCGAGGTCAATATTACGGTTTACAACATCCTGGGACAGCCGGTCGCGGTGGTCGCCAACGGAAGTTTCCCGGCCGGTTCCCATTCGGTCGAATGGAACGGCAAAGCCGAGAATGGTGCCGAACTTTCCAGCGGTATCTATTTCTACCGAATGACCGCCGGACAGAATGTTTATGTCAGGAAAATGGTGGTTTTGAAATAACGCCGTTTATTAGATCATGCCTCCCCTTTGATTCGGAAAATCCGAATCAAAGGGGACGAGTAAACTCAATTTATCTGTAATTCTTTGAGTAGATTAGGGGCGGGATATACTTTCTCCATGATAAACAGGACATAGCGGATATCCACCGAAATAGTGCGGGTGATATCCGGGTCAAATTTGTAGTCGGAGGTCATCGCCTCATAGTTGCCGTCAAAGGCAAGTCCTACCAATTCCCCTTTCCCGTTTAGAACCGGACTTCCCGAATTGCCGTTGGTGATATCGTTGTCGGAAAGGAAATTGACCGGGATATCACCGAGCGCCGGGTCAATATAGTCGCCGTAATCTTTCTTCTTGAATACTTCCACTAATTGCGGCGGAGCATCAAAGGGGTCAATACCGCTGTTTTTCTCCATCACTCCCGATAGTTTTGTCAGATAATGGTACTGCACGGCGTCACCAGGAGAATACCCCCGCACGGTGCCGTAATTGAAGCGAAGAGTGCCATTGGCGTCGGGATAAAAGTTTTCTTTTTTCCATTCGGCGTAAGCGGATATGAGGAGCGGCTCCAGTTTGGTCATGGTGCCGTCAAAGGCTTTTTCCTTATTGCGAATTTCCTCGCGGTCGGCTTCAAGTTGGGAAGCAAATTCAATAAAGGGGTCGCCCTGCTTGAGCAGGTCGGCGCGCTTCATCCGGAACATTCGGAGACGGTCCTCGGTGTTGACCAGTTTCGTTCCGGCGTAGAGACGGTCGGCGAATTGGTCGATCTTAGCCATAATCTCTTCGGCGCCTACGCCTGCAAACTGATTTTCCACTGCGGCGATCTTCTGTCCCTCCGGCAATTCCAGCGCCCGGCGAAGGAAATACTTGAAAATCTCCCTGTCAACCGCCGGCACCAGGTTTATCTGACCATAGGTGAGCGCTTCGATATAATCAAGCGTGTCGCGATTCTGATATCCCGGCTCGCGATCGATATCTTTCTTGCCTTTCTCCAGCGACCACTTATTGATATAAGAGGCGAACTTCAGCAGGTCGGTGCGGTAAACCATCCAACCCAAAAGGAAATTCTTGTCACGATATTTTCTCTTTTCGGAATAAAGACTGTCGAACTGCTGAAAGACGCGGCCGTATTTATCGAGAAGTTTCTTATCTGACTTTATGAACTGCATGAGCGCCAGTTCTTCGTCAACTTTGCTCTGCAGCAAATCGCTTCGCCGAAAACCGTCAAGCATCCCCTGATTCTTCTTGAGATAATTGTAGAGTCCCTTGAGCGGAGAGGAGAGTCGTATGGCGACGGCGGAATCGCGGGCGGATGCTGTTTCCATGATTGCAATCAAATCCTGACGAAGTTTGATATCGCGGGGATAGGAGTAATTGACCATCTCGTCGGTGGCTAAGGATATTTCGTAGCGGTTGGTGGAGCCGGGAAAACCGATGACCATGACAAAATCATCAGCGCCGACCCCGGCTTTGGAGATAGGGAAATACCGCTTGGGACGGTAAGGGACATTTTTCTTGTCAAAGTCAGCCGATTTTCCATCCGGGGCAACATAACAGCGCAGCAGTGTAAAATCGCCGGCGTGACGGGGCCACATCCAGTTATCAATTTCTCCGCCGTAATCGCCGATTGAGCGCGGCGGCGCATAAACCAGGCGAACATCACGTATCTTGAAAAAGGTGGTCAGTATATATTGCTTTCCCCCAAAGTAACTGGAAATACGGCATTCGACATCTTTCCCCTTCTCAGAACGGGCGACTATCCGCTTGGTAATTTTCTCAATCTCCTGATGCCTTTTGATACCGTCCCAGGCGGGGTCTATCGCCCCGAGCACCTGCGCCGTAACATCTTCCCGCGAAAGAATCACATAGAGGTTAAAGCCGATTGCCTGTATCTCATCGGCGCGGTTATCCGCTACGAATCCGTTTTCGAGATAATTATGCTCGGTCGTGCTCTGTCGCTGAATGGCGGTAAAAGCGACATGGTGGTTGGTAATGACCAGCCCGTCCGGCGAGACAAAGGAGCCGCTGCTTCCGGAAACATTGACAGCAGCGTCAGAAATTCCGCCGCCGGCCGGATTATAAATCTGGTCAAAAGTCAATTGCAGGCCGAGGCTTTTCAGTTTGTCGTAAGGAAGCCGGGAAATATCTTGCAGGTTCCACATTCCTTCATCAGCCAGAGCCGCAGACCCTCCAACGAGAAAAACCATGGCGATAGATAAGAGATACCGAAACACGTACATCTTCAAGTTCCTCCAGATAACATTGACTGTGAAGAT
This sequence comes from Ignavibacterium sp., assembly GCA_020724775.1. Lineage (GTDB taxonomy): Bacteria > Zixibacteria > MSB-5A5 > GN15 > PGXB01 > DYGG01. The sequence goes on from DYGG01000001.1 coordinate 36,251, forward strand.
AAAATATCACCGTGCGTCAGGCAACCCCTGACTTCAAAAAAATTGGCTGAAATATTTACCCGGCAACGGTAAGGAGAGGCTTGACAAAGAGTTTTTAGATTGCGTATCGTTGCCGGGAGAGAATGCCACGCCCAATTAGCCATAAAATAAAGATAATGACTTTATGAAATTCAGCGTGAAGCGGCTGGAGCGGGAGCGTCAGGACGATTTTTTCCGCGTCCACAACAGCGACAACGAAATGGGATGGTGTTTTTGCACCGCCTGGTGGGTGCCGACCTGGGAAGACTGGCCCAATCGAACCGCCGAACAGAACCGCGAGTTGCGGGAGAGTCTTTTTCGGGAAGGAACTTGTGACGGCTATCTTTTATATGCTGACGATAAGCCGGTGGGATGGTGCCAGTGCTGTCAACGCGACCTTTTGCCGAAGATAAGGCAGACCTACAACCTGGTGCCGGACCATCAGATCTGGGCGGTCTCCTGCTTCTATATTCATCCCCGCTGGCGTGAAATCGGTCTGGCTCATTTCTTTCTTGCCGAAATCCTGAAAGACCTAAGCCTTTCGGGTATTGCAACTCTTCAGGCTCTTCCTCACTGCGGCCGGAATCTGGAAGCGCATGATATCTGGACCGGACCCGAGTCGGTATTCGTTAAGTCGGGATTTAGAATCGTTCAGGAAGACCCGGTGCATCCGGTATATGAACTGACCATTCCGATATGAAAACGGGAAGCAGCCTCCGCTTTTATATAAATTTTCATAGTATCTGAAGCGCCGGAATCGTAGAATATGCGCATGTTTTACGAGCAACCTTCGCGCGTATCCGTTTTTCGCTGTGAGAACTACAACAGCGACAATCTTCAATCAAGTTTAGGACATCTGTTACAACCTCTGGGCGGGATGGGAAAATGGGTAAAGCCGGGGACAAAAGTGCTTCTGAAACCGAATCTTCTTTCAGCCCGGCCCCCTGAAGATGCGGTAACGACCCATCCGGAACTGGTCGCGGCAATTGCCCGGGAGGTGCGGGCGCACGGGGGAGAGGTTATTGCGGGAGATTCGCCCGGCGGTGGCGTGAGAGAAGTCAGTGACGTTTGGGAAAAGACCGGATTAGCGGAAATTGCTGCGCGAGAGAATCTACGGCTGGTCAATTTTGAAGGGTCCGGCGCCGTCAGGTACGCCGTCAACGGACGGGAATATTATATTTCACGACCGGTGGTAGAAGCCGACCTGATAATAAATGTCCCCAAACTCAAAACCCACGTTCTGACAATGCTTAGTGGGGCTGTTAAGAATATGTTCGGAATTGTCCCGGGATTTCGCAAAGCCAATTACCATAAAGAAGCGCCAAATCCCGATGCGTTCGCTCAAATACTGGTCGACATTCTGTCTCTCAAACCGCCGGACCTGACCATAATGGATGCGGTCCTGGCTATGGAGGGAGAGGGTCCCTCTTCCGGGGCGCCAAAAAAGTTGAATTTGCTTCTCGCCTCCACCGACCCCGTCGCCCTGGACGCAATTGCCGCCTTTGTTATAGGAATCAGAGCGGATGAGGTTCCTACTACCAGAATCGCGTCAGAATCAGGCCTTGGTATCGGCTGGCCCGAAGCGATTGAGGTTGTCGGAAACAGGTTGCAGGATGCGGTCTGCCCTGATTTCAAGTTGACCTCCAATCGGAAGTTGAAATTGATTCCGGCGCCGGTTTCAAGACTTCTTGGCAGATATATCTGGATTCGGCCGTCTATTAATGCCGACAACTGCACAGGCTGCCAAATCTGCGTAGATTCCTGCCCGACAGAAGCCTTGAAGTCGAATTTAACAGAGTGTCCAACAATCGATTACAAAGAATGCATAAACTGCTGGTGCTGTCACGAAAGTTGCCCCTCGCAGGCGGTCGAAATTCAGCAGTCCTGGCTTGCCGAGAGGTTCATAAAATGATGCTGCGCAGGAACTGCGCTGTCTAAATTAATGCTTGACAAATAGTTTCGGAAATGTTACTATCCACGTAGCATAAACTGCGAGAGGATTCTAAATAGAACAATTCGTTAATTATTAATAGAGCGGATGGTGTGTGCCTTCCGTTCAGAAGGCGTTAAGGAGTAAGCGTCATGAAATTAACCAAGGCTATAGCAATTAATGTTGCTCTGGTCATGGTTTTGCTCTGTTTGGGCGCCCCGGCCGTATTCTCTGCCGATGAGCATCCCTGGGATCAGGAGGGCGGAGATAATGGCATTGGCGGTACTGGTATCGACTCTACTGGAATCAGACCTACTTCTAATGTCGGATATAATCCGACTGATAAATTTGGTCTGAACCAGATTAACTATTTTCTGGTTATAGTACGGTACAGTATAGAGTCCGGATATTATGCCGTCAGCCAGAAGTTCACGAAGAAGGGTGTTGGCAAAATAGAGAAAAACAAAATGACCTGTGTTAATTCCAGGTAACTAAACAGTAACATAAAATGAGCCTTACCTCACATCAAAACTTAGATTTTGATAACAGGCTTCTTGAAATCGAAGAGCAGTATCGCCAGAGAAAGCCTGATATTGCCGGCGAGAAGTTAAAGGCGCTGGAAGCCTCCGGCTACGCCCCGGAGGGGAATGAATTAGGCCTTTACAAATCGCTGAAAGCACAGGCCCTCTTTAACGACGGAAAGTATAAAGATGCTGTGAAATTTGCTCAGGAGGCAAGCCGGATGCTTGCCTCTTCGGCTTTTCATCAGCGCATCGGCAATAATCTCTTCCTGCTCCACAAAATCTACATCGCAATCGGTGATACCAAGAGTGCCGAGAGGTTCGCTCATGACGCTTACGCCTTTTATCGTCAGGCGGACTTCCGAAGCGGCATGGTTGATGCCCTCAATGGCCTTGGGCAACTGGCTTTTATACGCTGCGATTTCCAGCAAGCCACCGATTATGTCATCGAGGCGGTTGACCTCTCCCGCGGCGACAATGTCCGGATGGCGCGACTGATTGGAAACCTCGGCCGTATTGAAATTCTCAACGGGAACTGGGCCTCGGCAGAAAATAATCTGAAAACGGCGCTGCGGTTGGCCGACGAACTGGGGCTTCCCATATCCAAAGCGAGAAATCATCTCTCGCTGGGATATTTGCATGTCCGCCAGCGGCAATTCAACACCGCATCGCGGGAGTTGAAATCGGCGCAGATAATCATTGATAAGGAAGATTTTAAGAGGGAGCGTGTTATCCTCGCCGAATATTCGGGAGAACTGGCTTTTGAAATGGGGGATCTCGTTCAGGCGAAAAGGATTCTCAATGACGCCTACAATATGGGGCGAGAACTGGCGCCGGAATCGACCCTGGTAACTCAGGTGACACGCCGTCTGGCGCAGATAGAATACTCGCTCGACAACCTGGATGAAGCGCTCAAGTTTGCCCAGAAATCATTTGACCTATCGGTGAAAGTTGGCGAAAAAACCGAAATCGGGCTGAGCCAGATGGTCATGGCCGAGGTATTCTGCGCCCGTGGAAACTATAACGCTGCCTATGAATATGCATTGAACGGACTGGAACTTCTCCGCAAGGTGGCTGACCCTCATGATGTCGCCCGCTCCCTTCTGGTCCAGGCCGATATCTTCATCCACTCCGGTGACGTCAATCGGAATATTATCGATAAAACCTTTGAAGAGGCTTTCCGGATTTTCAATTCCTTGAAGATATTCTACTGGTCGGCCGAAACCCGTTTCCGTCAGGGAACTTTCTGGTGCCAGCAGGGGAATATATCCAGCGGATTCAAGAATCTTCATGAAGCGGAGAAGATTTTTGAGACCATCGCCGAAAAGACGCGCATAAGGAGCATAAGAGTTTTCTTGCAGGAACTTTCGCGGCACGCCGTGGAACGGTCGCTGACCATCGACAATGAATTCAAGATTTTCGGAAATTACTTTACCGACCGGGAATATCTGGACCTTAAATCGGGCAAACTTCAGGAAATAATTGAAATTCTCAGCAAGCGAACCGGGGCTAACCGGGTAGTGGTGCATAACTTCGGTCCCGGTGGCGGCGACCTTTTCTCGAACGTAAATTTAAGTGACCATCAGAAAAAGAAATTTATTCAGCAATTTACCGAACTGCTCGGTGAGGAATTCAGCAAGGACCGTCCCACCCTGATTCTTGATTCTCGTCGCGACCCCTTCATAAATGAGTTGCTCCAGCCGGATAAGGGGAAGGTAGTGGCCAGCGTGATCGTGACTCCACTTATGCGGGGCGGCGAAATCGCCGGATATGTCTATCTCGACCGGGAATCCTCTAACGGCAATCTGGCGCCGTTCGGACAGCGGGAACTCAATTTTGTGGTTGGTTTTGCCGACCTCATCGCCCTCAAGATGGCGGAGTACGAGCGGTATCTTCTGGAAGAAGACAACAAGCGTCTGAAAGCGCAGTTGATGGAACGCTCGGCATTTCCCAATATTATCACACAGAACAAGGATATGCTGGAGATGCTGGCACGGATACAGCAGGTGGTCAATTCCGATATCTCCATGCTGATTGAAGGAGAAACCGGCTCAGGGAAAGACCTTCTGGCTAAGACCATTCACTACAATTCGGAGCGGCGGGACAAAAAATTTATCTCCGTCAATTGCGCGGCGCTTCCCGAAACCCTTCTCGAATCGGAACTTTTCGGTCATCGGAAAGGGGCTTTTACCGGCGCTGACCGCGATAAAACAGGGCTGTTTGAGGAAGCGGATGGTGGGACATTCTTCCTGGATGAAATCGGCGATATGCCGCTTACCATTCAGGCGAAGGTCCTTCGGATACTCGAAGAAAAAGAAATAGTGCGGCTGGGGGAGACCAAGCCCATTAAGGTTGATGTCCGAATCCTTTCTGCCACCAACAAGGATTTGAAAGCGGAGATGGAAGCCGGAAGGTTCCGTCAGGACCTCTATTACCGTCTGACCGCTCTCTGTTTCAAGATTCCGCCGTTGCGGGAGAGACGGGAAGATATTCCGCTTCTAATCAAGCATTTTGCCGGGGACAATCATCGCTTTTCACCCGAGGCGTTGCGCATGATGGTTACTTTTGATTGGCCCGGCAATATCCGCGAATTGGAGAATGAAGTCAAGAAACTGACCTTGCTTGCCGGTGAGAGCGGGCTGATTGATGTGCCGCTTCTTTCCGGGAAGATTGTCTCGGCGCAGAAGGGTGAAGCCCGGGACGGTTTTGATCTGAATACCGACGTAAGTTTCAACGACCGCTTTACTTTGTATGATTATCTTGCCGAATACGAGAAACGATTCATTTTAAAGGCTCTTCGCGAGCAGGGGGGAATCAAGAAGCACGCTGCTTCGATTCTCAATATTCCGGAATCGACTCTTCGTTTGAAAATCAAGCAATACAATATCGACCTGGAGAATCTGGGAGCGGCTTGATTTTCTCAGGAACTTTTCCATCCAAAATCTGATATTCATTTTTGAGTCATCAGGCTCTTTTTTTTGGCATTAGCAATACTTCTCGTGGGGGTAAAGACTCTGTGAACGCTTTTGTTAGTACAGTGACCAGTCCGCGCGGTCATCGCGGAGACTGCTTTTATAAAACTGCTTGATTTTAATTGGGGAATGACTAAATTCCGATTTCCGGTTTATGCCGGAAGAACCTGTTTGGAAAAATCGAGTAGACCGGAGAGGTGTCCGAGTTGGTCTAAGGAGCACGCCTGGAGAGCGTGTATCCCGTAAACCGGGATCCTGGGTTCGAATCCCAGCCTCTCCGCTTAATATCCCTTGCATCCTTCTTTCTACGCCAACTGCTCCCATTTCAGAATTTCCACTGCAGCCCGGCCATCAATCGCAGGTCCGGAAACTTCCTTGACAATTAATCCGTCTGAATCCATGAGCGCTGAGAGGGCGCCGGAAGAGGTTTTCTGAGAAAAGGCAGCAATTAAACCATTTCCGTTAGAGTGAAATTTGCCGGGCCAAATTAACGTTCGGTCGTGAGGACGATCGCTGGCGGGGTCCAGCACGGCGGGGTGCAGACCGGGAATAAAATCAGATTCGCCGGAGAGTTTCCTTAGAGCCGGGATAACAAAGAATGCGGCTGTCACGGCCGCCGAAAGCGGATTCCCCGGCAATCCGAATAGCAGTCTTCTTCCTTTAACTGCGAAGAATATCGGTTTGCCCGGCTTAATCGTCACTTTATGAAAAATCTTCCGCCAGCCGATCTTCTCAGCCGCCGGCACAAGAAGATCCTTATCACCAGCCGAGACTGCCCCGGTGGTAATGATGACATCACTATCGCACTCCAGAGCGCGGCAGAATCCCTCGAGACTGTCAGTGATGGTCGGCAGAATTCCGAGTGACTCGCAATGATGTTCCACCAGTGCCGAGATTGTGTATCGATTGGAATTATAAATCTTCCCGGGCAAAAGTCTATAACCCGGCTCAACCAGTTCATCACCGGTGGTGATAAGGGAAAGAGCAGGTTTCCGGAAAACGGCGACCTCTTTCAGTCCAAGGCCGGCAAGAATGCCTATATCCAAAGGTCTAAAGCGACAGCCGGCACGAAAGACTGTATCACCCTCCCTGATATCCTCACCGGCATCCCTGATGTTGGAGCCTTGCCTGACAGGTCTGGTGAAGGTGACAGTGGAGCCGTCGGTAAAAGTTTCTTCCACCATGACAACTGCATCAAATCCGTCAGGAACATGCCCTCCGGTCATGATTTTCACCGCGTGTTTCCCTCCTGATATCGATGAGGCATCATCACCGGCGTATATGACAGCCTCAATCGGCAGAGTAACAGGATTGGATTCTGTTGCCGAAGCCAGGTCGGAATGTCTCACGGCATAACCATCCATCGCCGAATTGCGGTAAGGAAAGACATTAATGCCGGCGATGATTTCTTCCGCTGCAATCCGCCCGATGGCTTTATCAATTGACACATTCTTGCTCCCAAGGATGTCACAGTTTTCAAATATCAACTTCTGAGCCGTCTTATAGTCAATCATGTCGCGCTCCTTCCGGATGGCATTCTTTGATTTCCCCTTTCAGGAGTCGCAGCGGATGCTCCAACGTGGGGAGAAGAAACTCAAGTATCTGCTGCACCGCGTCAGGTGAACCGGGGAGATTTATAATCAAGGTTCGTCCCCGGATACCGGACACAGCGCGGGAGTATATCGCATATGGCGATTTTTTTTGACTGTAACTTCTAATTGCTTCATCAAGTCCGGGGGTAAGTCTTTCCACGAAGAGCCGAGTCACCTCGGGCGTATTATCGCGAGGGGAGAAGCCGGTTCCGCCGCTGGTGAAGATGATGTCGAGATTCTCCGCCTGTAAAGCGTATAAGGCGCGCTCAATTTCTCCGGGGTCATCGCTCACAATAGATTTTCTTTCAAGAATGAAATCAGTATCTTCGAGCACTGTTGCAAAGATTGGAAGTGTCCGGTCGGGACGAGTGCCTTCCGCGGCGCGGTCGGAGATTATGATAACGCCGGTGCGCAGCCTGTTCAATGTTTCCATAGTATAATATCTCCTTCCCGGACCGTACCACCCTTAACTACCCGCGCAAAGATTCCTTCGCGCGGCATAATACAGTCGCCCACCATTGTACGGATATAGCAGCCGTGATGACATCTTTTCCCGATTTGTGTTATTTCCAGTTCAACTTGTTTGCCGACAATCAGTCTCTTACCTGGGGCTACCTGCGAAAAATCCAGACCAAGAGTAGTGAAATTCTCAGCAAACTCGCCGGGGGAGACGGCGAGTCCTTTCATTTCCACTTTAGCGAAAGATTCCAACGGCAGGAGTGACACCTGACGGTGCGAACCGGCATGGGCATCCCCGATAATTCCAAAATCCTGACGCAGTTCAGCCCGAGGGACATTCCATTTCTTGTCCCCTTTCTTATCCGATATGGAGATTTTGAAAATCCGGCTTAATGAAGTCACCTGATTTTCCTCCTTTCTTCTCCAGCAGTTGCAGATTGGCAATAACGATATCCTTCTGGATTGCCTTGAGCATATCATAAACCGTGAGCGCCGCCACCGCAGACGACGTGAGCGCTTCCATTTCGACTCCGGTACGGGCAACAGTTTTTACTCGCGAGATGATGAGAATTCTACATCGTTCCGCTTCAAGAGTGAACTCAACGGCGCAATGGTCGAGAGAAATCTGATGGCAGAGCGGAATCAGCTCCCAGGTTCGCTTCGCGGCTTGAATACCGGCCAGGCGCGCCGCCGCAAGAACGTCACCTTTGGCTGCCGAGTTATTCAGTACAGCCTGAAAAGCCGCTTCATTCAGATAAACTTCAACCGAGGCCGTCGCCCGTCGTACAGTTTCTGATTTTTCACTTACGTCAACCATGGCGGCATTGCCGTGGCGGTCGATATGGCTTGATTTTCTCATTTCAACCTCCCGTTACCATGAACGATGGAAGATATTTGTCGCCTTTCGGCAGATAAGAGCAGCCGGTGTTGGTGCGAAGAGATATCAGCCGTTCCAATTGGCTTGAAACATTTTCCGGCGACCGGTCGAGCATTTCGAAAAGATTTATGCATTCGCCTGAAAAGAGACAGCCATACAGATTGCCATTGGCGGTGAGACGAATCCGGTTGCATTCCAGACAGAACGGACTGCTGACCGGGGCAATCAGCCCGACACGAATCGACAGGCGACCGGAGATATAGTACCTGGCGGCGCTGTGCGGGTCGCTGTTCAAGGGACTGAGGGGATAAGAAATACGCGATAATATTTCGGCGCCGGCGAGATAACCACGGGTCTGTCCGTGACTGTTACGGGTTGGCATATATTCGATGAATCTGATGTCAACGCCCATCCTATTGGCGAATTCGACCATGCTGCCTATTTCATCATCATTGACACCTTTTAACACCACACAATTCAGTTTGACTTTCGGAACCGTTACGACGGCCTTTTCTATGCCTTTAAGAACATGGTTGAGGCTGTCAGATGCGGTTATTTGATGGAAGCGAGCGGCATCAAGGGTGTCGAGGCTGATATTGATGCTGTCGAGTCCGGCTTTGCCCAGATCTGGCGCCAGATGGGAGAGAAGTCGTCCGTTGGTTGTGACAGCGGTATGGAAGCTCGCATCAAGGCTTTTGGCGTATGAGATCAAATCGGTCAGCCCTCGGTAGAGAGTCGGCTCTCCGCCGGTAAAGCGGATTTTACGGATGCCGAGACCATGGAGGAAAGAAATTGCGGTCTTGAATTTCTCCGGTTTCGTCTGCACCACCTCGGATTGTTTTTTCAATTGCGGCGGACGACAATAGAAGCAACTGAAATTACATTCATTTATAAGCGAAATCCGCAAGTATTCGGCTTTATTTGGCATAAGCACTCCTCTCACTTCGGGATTTGCCTGATTCTTTAATGATGAAATCGGCCAGCGCGTCAATCTGAGCGGTGACGAAGTGCGGAGTGTCCTCGCGGAATTGACTGTCACCGTATGATGCAATAATATTGTCCGGAATTTTGCCTTTGTTATTTTGTAGGTTTCGGGTCAGCAGTATCTTGGGGCGGCGGTTTCCTTTATCCCCCTCAACCAGGAAGATATCACAGAATTCGGAAAGAGTTTCGCGCAGTCGAACAATAAGATTCTCGTCAGCGCCGGCAAATAAGGCTGTCTCCGCCTCGCTTATCGCTATGGTCGCGACCGAGCCGGCACGACGATGACGTAAGGTGTCTTTCCCCTCGGAGTCAAAGCGGTGCGCATGTCCGGTATGTTTTATGGTCGCAATTTTAATTCCCCGCGCCGCCAGCGCCGGAATCAGGGACTCCAACAACGTGGTCTTGCCGGAATTCTTCGCCCCCACAATGCCTATCTCATACATGTCGTTCATATCACTAAATCCTGTGGAGTATTTATATTTCGCCAGACATTCTTCTTAACCGGGAGAAGGCGGTAATTGAGTGTCATTATGATTTCAAAGATACGATAGTCGGGTTTCTTCGATTCTTTCAAAAGTCGGTCAATCAGGGCGGTAGAGTAGATTCCACATAAGGGCTGAATCTTTTCCGTCTCTTTCAATCCGAGAAATTCTTCGCCTTCATACTGATGTACCAAATCAGATATCATCTCGCTATCAAGGTCGGGCAGGTCGGCCGCTGTTATGAAACAGGCGCTTTCGCGACAGTCGCGGAGCGCCGTCAGTATCCCGGCAAGTGGACCGGCAACGCCGGGATAATCGAGAAGCACCGGAATTTCGAACTTGCGAAATCTGTTGTCATCTCTCGCCACCAGTTTAGTCAGGCGGAAACTCTCCTGGCAAGTGTATATGACTCGCTCCAGTAGAGTGGAACCGTCCAGAGAAAGAAACAGTTTGTCCTGCCCCATTCTCCGGCTCCGACCGCCGGCCAGTATGTATGCGGATTCGATTTTCACCATAACAAAAAATCCACAACCGGACGGCCGTGGATGATGCCACAATTTTATTCGCTCCTTTGCCAATCCGGGCAGGCCGGGGAATTGCTCCCCCGACCGTAGAGTCCCTGCCGACCCGGCGGGTCAACAGGATTCGGAGGTTATATAATTCAGATGCGTCTAATGCTCTTGAGTTATCCTTTCCTCATGTTTCCTGTCTAAGTCGCCGATTTCGGCGCGACAACAAAGTCATCTTTCCGGGATTCTCTCACTCGAACCGCGGAGGAACTCTTCCAGAGGAGGCAGACTGCCGCCAGCGCGGCGAAAAACATCCAGCAGGTTGTCCAGATTCCGGTATATTCCAGAAGGTACCCGAATAGAATGGGGCTGAAAAATCCGCCCAGGCCGCCTATCACGCCGACCAATCCACCGACCACGCCGACATGATTGGGAAAAGTTTCCGGAATATGCTTATAGACCGCTCCCATCCCCATCCCCATCAGAAACCCCACCAGGAATAGCAAGCCGGTGAATATCCAGATATTGGCTTGAAAATGAATATGGGTGATGCCACGAGCAATAACCTGGCGTTTCGCCACCGAATCGCCCACTCTTACGACCGGCTCCTGCCAGGAGGTGATGGTTGGCAGAATTAAGACATCGTTGTGTTCAACCTCCCTCAGGCTTATTTCTCTGGCGCTGGTGCGCAAAGGATAGAATGCCCCATCAATCTTGATTTCGTTACCGGTCACGGCAGTAACCAAACCGCTCCTTGTTGACATGACTCCCATTCCGGGTGACTCGATATCCATTTTGGGAACTATCAGCATGGCGCAGAAAACCAGACATCCCACAAGAACGGCTTTCATTACACGGTTGGCGCCCCAGCGGTCGGAGAGATATCCGCCGATGGCGCGGACTCCGCCGGAGGGAAGACTGAATACGGAAGCCATAAATCCGGCTGACGCCACAGAGAGAGAATAGACATTCAAATAATAAGGAATGAGCCACTGTGAAAGAGCGACAAAGCCGCCGAAAACGAGGAAATAGTACAACCCGAATCTCCAGACCCGGATATCCCGGAGAGGCTCAAGACGGGTGCGTAGTGACGTCACCCCGGTCAGGGTCGGCTTCCGATTGGTCGTTACGGCAATGAAAATTATTGAAGTCACAAGAAGCGCCCCGGCGTAGTAACGCGGGAGGAACCGCCAGCCTTCGATATTATCCCCATGACTTGTGAGGTGAACAAGAAGAGAGGGAACGATGAGGCTGGTCAGAGCGGCCCCGATGGTTCCCATCCCAAAAATCCCGAGCGCCGTTCCCTGGCGTTCTTTCCGAAACCAGAGGGAGGTGTACGCCACTCCGACCGCGAAAGAGGCGCCGGTAAATCCGAATCCCAGACTGGCCAGGGCAAACTCGAAATAACTGTCCGCATAACTGAGTAGAAATAGGGGAACGGCCGAAAAGAGCATCAATAGACCGAATATCGGTCGTCCGCCATATTTATCCGCCAGAATCCCCATCGGCAGACGCATGACCGAACCGGTCAGAACCGGGAGACCGATAAGCCATCCTATTTCAGCCCGATTCCAGGTGTAAACGCCGCTGTCAATCAGAAAAGTTACCAGCGAGCCATTGAGCATCCAGGCTGAAAAGCAGATACTGAACGCGACAGTATTCGCTATTAGAATCGTTGTTGCCTTATTCGACTGTTCCACTTTTCTTTACCCATTATCTGATATGAATGCCTTCAATGCGCTTCTGGGATTGCGGTACCATCGGACCACCTGCGTCCGCCGCCAGAGGTAAGGATTGGGGACGACCAGCAGATGAACCAGTCTTCCAAAGGGAAAAACCGCCAGTATCAGGAACGCATTAACGATATGGAGTTTCACCATGAAAGGGAGACCGCTCAAGTAACTCAAATCGGGATTCAATTTGAAGATTGACCAGAGATACGGAGTAATGACTGAAGAGAACCATGAAGAGCCCCAGCGATAGAAAACCGCAATATAGACTCCAGCAATTATCTGAATTAATAAGAGTGCATAAAGTACCCAGTCGGCAGGGGTGGTGACGCGAAGCAGTTTGTGGTCGCCAAGCCGGCGGAAGATAAGTTGCATCAGTCCTATCAGAGTCAAAAGCCCGAAAATAAGGGCAGTGATTTCCAGAACATAGAGTCTCCAGGCGACTCCATTCCAGGCAAGAACATGGCTCGGTACCACGAATGCCGCCAGATGCCCGAAAAAGAGAAAAATGATGCCATAATGAAACGGAATAATGCCCCAGAACTGACGTCGATTCTCCAGGAACTGGGAGGAGAGACTCGAATAGGTGAAAGGGCGCGACAGATACCTTTGAATCGATACAAAAACGAAAACGAAGAACGCCAGGTAAGGAAAGATGGCAAACAGGAATATATTAAGCGCGCTCTGTCCGGTCATGATTCCGTCCTCCTTTCACTGTCAAACTCTCGTGCCAGTTCTGCGTCGAGGAACTGTAAGAGTGAGAAATAAGGATTTGACCGTTCCTTGAATCCATCAATCATCTTTTTTAGAGCCGGTCGGATGTACTTCTCCGCCAGTTCTCTCCCCGACTCGGTTTCAATCCTATCCAGCGCTGAGAGCATATAAGTCAGATGGTCGGGCAGTTCCGTCTCTTCGGGAATACCGTGCTCGCGAAGCAACTGACGCATCTTCACCAGAAATGCCCCTCGCTTGTAATCCTCCCCGAAAAGTTGCCATCCAATCTCCAGAGTGCAGACCGGATTCAAATCAAAAGTCCGGGTATAGAGTTCTTCCCGTTCTTCCGCTTTCATGGCTGCGATTCTTCTCCGAAAAGAATCAAATGACTCTTTATCAGACGTACTGTCCATAATCTCCGCGGCATCGTCAAGAGCGGTTTCGAATTCAGCATCGGGATATTTGAAGAGCGCTGCCAGCGCTTCATACCTGCCTGTCAACCGTTCGTTCACAAACCCCTCCTCGGTTTGTCAATGAACCCGAATCCAGCGGCTTGTTTTTGCTCCATCGGGTCGCGAAACGCCTCAATCGCTTCCTCACGGTGCATCGGAGGGATAACAAAACGGTCTTCGAATGAGCAGAGCGATGTAAGAGCATAAATTGCCTCAGCCTCGGCAATGCTGCAGTCGGCTTCGCGAAGCATCCTCTCTGCGGCCTCCATGGATACGTCGCCGACCGTCACCGCTCTCCTGTACCAGCGGACCGCCTTTTGTTTCCGCAGGGCATAGGCGACCTTTTCGGTTTTTCCGGCGCCCAGAAGATTCGCCAGGTATTTCAGAGGCACGCGCGCCTGCTCGATATCGTGAAAGAGGTCCCCGCTTACCGCATTGACCACCCCATTCTCCCTGGCGGACATCACCGGCGCCATCGGCGGGACATAGAAAAGCATCGGCATCGTCCGAAACTCAATATGTGGCGGCAAGGCCAGTTTCCAATCTTTCACAAACTTATAGACCGGCGATTTCTGCGCCGACTCTATCACCGATTCATGAATATTATTTTTCCGCGCCTGGGCAATGACTTCCGGATCGTGTGGGTCGAGAATCATTTCCCGCTGTCCGTCGATGAGCATTTCCGGCGGAAGTTTTGCCATCTCGTCGATACGCTCGGCGTCATACAATATTACTCCAAGGTACCGGATTCGTCCTACACAGGAATGGAAGCAGGCCGGCGCCTGCCCTGTTTCCAGACGGGGGAAACAGAGGATGCACTTCTCCGATTTACCGGTAAACCAGTTGTAATAGACTTTCTTGTAGGGGCAGGCGGAAATGCATGTCCGCCAACCGCGACATCTTTTCTGGTCAACCAGAACGATACCGTCCTCGCCTCGTTTGTACAGCGCCCCCGAGGGGCAGGAGGCAACACAGGCGGGATTGAGGCAGTGATTGCATATCCGGGGTAAATAGAACAAAACCAGACGCTCCACTGCGAACAGTTGCTGTTTCTGGTCAGGTGTGAGCCCCTCCAGATTCGGGTCATTTTCTGCATATACCGGCGAACCACCCAGGTCGTCATCCCAATTCGGGCCGGCCTCGATGTCGATGTAATCACCGGTGACCATTGAAATCGGTTTGGCGGTCGGCTGGTCGTCGCCTTCGGGGGCATTGAAGAGATTCTGATAATCGTAAGTCCAGGGCTCGTAGTAGTCATCCATGGTCGGAAGATGCGGATTGTGGAAAATATTCGGGACAATCCGCGCTTTGCCGGTTGCATTCAGTCTCAATTTACCTTTCTTGTTTTCCCACCCTCCGCTGTATTTTTTTTGGTCCTCCCATGAGGTCGGATAGCCGGTGCCCGGCTTGGTCTCGACATTGTTCCACCACATGTAGTCCGTTCCTTTACGGTCGGTCCAGATATTCTTGCAGGCGATACTGCAGGTATGACAACCGATGCATTTGTCGAGATGGAAAACCATCGAAATCTGTGAGCGAACATTCATGGCTTTGGCTCCTTGTCGATTACCATATCAATTCCGGAAGTTTGCGCACGAGTATATGCGTATCGCGGTTGCATCCCACCGGTCCCCAGTAGTTGAGGTGAAACGTAAACTGTCCGTATCCGCCCGCCATCAGGTTTGGTTTGAGCCGGGTGCGGGTGAGGCTGTTGTGGCCTCCGGCGCGCCGTTTTCCCCGGAGCGGCGATTTCGGAACAGAGTAGGTTCGCTCCGGCGAATGATACTGGATACAGATTCCGCGCGGGATACGCGCGCTGACCGCGGCGCGGGTCACCACTACGCCGTTATCGTTATGCACCTCCACCCAATCGTTATCGAAAATATCCATCTCCCGGGCGTCTTCGTCATTCATCCAGAGCGGCTCCACCCCTCGTGAGAGCGTGGTCATTCTCTGATTGTCGCCATAGGTCGAATGGATATGCCACTTTCCGTGCGGGGTGAGATAATTTAGCATTTTGGCGGCATAACTTTTCTCGCTGAAACGCAGGTCGGCATATTCGGTCGGAAGCGGTTTCGGCTTATAGGTGGGAAGATGCTCTCCGAATTGCAGGTACATCTGATGGTCCAGATAGAGATGCTGCCTTCCAGTAAGTGTCCGCCAGGGAACAAGTTTTTCAACATTATAAGTGAAGGGGGAATAGGGACGGCCCTCCTCGGTCAATCCCGACCACATCGGACTGTTAATCAGCCGCTGCGGCTGTGACTGCAGGTCCTTGTAACTGCAGCGGACCGACCGCGATTTCTCCGCCAAATCGGCCAGTGGCAAGCCAACCTTTTCTTCCATGTTCTTATATGAACGATACGCCAGTTCGCCATTGGTAACCGTGGCGAAGTTCAGGATGACATTACAGACATCGGCATCATTTTTGAGGGAGATATATTTTTGCCCGTCCCACTCCTCGGTGGGAAGCACCGACAGCCCCTGGTCGTAAAAGTCGGCAATTTCATATCGGGTGCCATGCGCCCCAAGGCCGTTTTTGCGAGGAAGAGGACCATATGATATGAACTGCTTATAGAGGTTTCTGTAGTCTCTCTCCACCACGCGGATTTTCGGCATCGATTTCCCCGGAATCGGCTCGATTTCTCCTTTCTTCCAGTCCTTCATCTCCGGCTGTGAGATTTCATCAATGCTGTCATGAGCAAGCGGGGCGGTCACAACATCTTTGACCGGAGCGGGGAAATGATTTTCCGCAAGTTCGGAGAATTTGCGCGCGATTGCCTGAAATATCTGCCAGTCGGTTTTCGATTCCCAGCAGGGAGGAACAGCGGCCGACAACGGATGAATAAAGGAATGCATGTCGGTTGAGTTCAGGTCGGCCTTTTCGTACCAGGTCGCGGCCGGCAGGATGATGTCGGAATACAGGGCGGAGGTATCCATCCGGAAATTCAGGTCAACCACCAAATCGAGTTTTCCCTGGGGGGCTTCCTTATGCCAGACAACCTCCTGCACCGAGTCGCCGGCGATTTCTTCGGCAATGGAGTTGTGATGGGTCCCGAGATAATGCTTCAAAAAATATTCGTGACCCTTGGAACTGGCCATCAGGGCGTTACCGCGCCAGATAAACCAGACTCGCGGCCAATTCTCCGGCGCATCGGGGTCTTCTACGGCAAATTTCAGTTTTCCCGACTTGAGTTGATTGACGATATATTCGACAATCTTTTCCGGGGTGTCGGCGCCGGCCGCCTCGGCTTCCTTTACCAGTTCAAGATTGCTGCGGTTGAATTGCGGATAAAATGGCAACCACCCCGATCGCACCGCGCGCGCCTGAATATCGATGGTATGCCCGTGAGCCAGGGTTCCGGGCGGCTGGTTCGCAGGGACAGTGTGGTAGTCGGTGAATTCTTTCTCATACCGCCACTGGTCGGTATTAACATAGTGCCAACTGGGGGCGTTTTGCATTCGCGTTGATGGATACCAGTCGGTTGCCTGAGCAATACTGCTCCAGGATTCCATCGGCGCCAGTTTCTCCTGTCCCACATAATGCGCCAGACCACCACCATTTACGCCGACACACCCGCAGAAAATCAGGGCGTTGATTCCGGCGCGGTAAATCAGATTGCCATGATACCAGTGATTGATTCCGGCTCCGATTATTATGGTGCATTTGCCCTTTGTCAGTTCTGCCGTGGAACCCCATTCGCGCGCAAAGCGGACCACCATATCGCGGCTCATGCCGGTATATTTTTCCGACCATGCCGGTGTGAACGGAGCGTCATCATTGTAATCTGTCGGATAATCGCCGGTTAACCCGCGCGGGACACCATACTGAGCCATGATAATATCATAGACCGTTGTCACGACCACGGTGCGGCCATCGACTGTTTTCAGTTCTCTAACGGGAACGCCCCGATAGTGCACTTTCCCCCGTGAAAAATCATCCAGTTGAATGAGCGCTTCCCTGTCGGCGCTGCCGAGGAAAGTAAGAATCGGCTCGATTTCGCTGTTATCGAGGGCGTCGTTGAGACGAAGATTCCATTTCCCCTTTTCTTTCCCCCAGCGGAATCCGACCGCACCCGGGGGCATTTTAGGCGCGTCCGTTTTCCTATCCCACATCAGAAATTTCCAGTCACCGTTCTCGATATTGCGATAATTTTCGATACGATTGGCGCGGAGGAGTTGTCCGGGACGATATCTATTCTCACCTGCAATTTGATTCAATTCGACCAACAACGGCGAGTCGGTGTATCGTTTGACATAATCAATGAAGTACGGCGTCTGTTTTTCGTGGTGAAACTCTTTCAAGAGTACATGATTAACCGCCATCCACCAGGCGCCGTCCTGTCCGGCGTTGAGTGAAACCCACTCATCCGAATACTTCGCCACCTGGTTGAAGTCAGGCGCAAAGACCCACATTTTGCTTCCGTTATGACGGGCTTCCGCCGCGAAATGGCAGTCGGGAGTGCGGGTCATATTCAGATTAGAGCCCATCACCGCCAGTAGTTTGGCATTATACCAGTCAGCCGACTCATGAACATCGGTCTGCTCGCCCCAGGTTTCCGGAGAGGCGGGCGGAAGGTCGCAGTACCAGTCGTAAAAAGATAATGATACCCCTCCCATCAATTGAAGCATCCTGTATCCGGCGGCAAAAGATATCATCGACATCGCCGGTATCGGCGAGAAACCGACAATCCGGTCAGAACCATATTTCTTTATCGTATGAATATTAGCGGCGGCGATTATCTCCAAAACGGTATCCCAGTCGCTGCGGCGAAAGCCTCCTTTACCGCGGGCTGTCTGCCATCGCTTTCGCGAAACCGGGTCGTTCACTAATGCTCCCCAGGCGAGCACCGGGTCGCTCTGGCGACGTCGCGCCTCTTTCCAGAGGTCGAGCAACGCGCCTCTTATATAAGGGTATTTTACCCTCAAAGGACTGTAAAGATACCAGGAGAAGGATATCCCGCGCTGACAGCCGCGCGGTTCGTACGGCGGAAGGCTCGATTCCAGAAGGGGATAATCCAATTGCTGCAACTCCCAGGTGACTATGCCGTCTTTCACATAGATTCCCCAACTGCATCCGCCGGTGCAGTTAACGCCATGAGTACTGCGGACGACTTTGTCATGCTGCCAGCGATTACGGTAAAATTCTTCCCATGTCCGCAATTCGGGATTTATCTCATCTTTTATCCAGTCAATTGGTCCCTGCTTGCTCAATTTCAACCTCGCTCCTTAACCAGGTTTATAAGTCTCCGCCGTGCCGATTGAAATCTCCGGCTCCAGATACCCGCCATGAAGAGATAGGATATAACCACTCCACCCACTCCAAAAAAGAGAACACTCATGACAATCATAAAATTGCTCTGGCCATAATTCTGTTTCATCTGGCTCCAGCGCTCGAAGAGATCGACCAGTTGACGGGCCTCATCGGTCGTCAGAGAACTCTGCGAAAAGACCGAGCGCATGGTCGGAGTCGGGGGGGATGATAACCACGCCATCAGTGCTTCCCGCCCATTCAGCCGACTGAAAACGGCAGAAAGGTCGGGGCCAAGACTCCCGCCGATTCTTGGCCCGGCGCCGGAGTGGCAGGTGATACAGGCCGGGGCGCTGTTTGTCAGCGGAGTTAAGCCAGAAAATATCTTATCGCCCGCAACCGGGTCGGGAGGAATGGTGGGCGCCATAACCGTATCGGTTACTGAAGAAGAAACCTCTCCACGGGAACGACTCTCAATATAATCAAGAAGCGATGTGGCAATCTCACGAGTCATCCCCGGTATAGTGTACATAATGACACCGTTGGCTTCCTTCTGGAGTTTCAATGCGTATGGGTCGCCCGAATTGAGTACACCCTGCGGGTCAAGCATAAATCTTATGAGCCATTCGCGGTCCTGACGGGAGGTGACATCCTTCAAGTCAGGACCAATCATTCGCCCGCCCCCGATTTTGTGACAGGCAGCGCAGTTTTTCTGGAAATACTCTGCAGCCTGCTGTTCGTCGAGTGGGGCAGAAACCGGAGAAATCAGGGGCAATAGATTCAATCCGATAATTAGCGCGAACAGAGGCAGATTGACTAAAGAGGTCGTTTTTGTCTTGTTTGTGGCCATAGCAATTAGTTATGATTGAAAGACTCTTTAATTTTTCAGATTAAGAACCCTTTTCCCGCGCGCCAGGTCTGCCAGCGTATATCTCTCGAACATCTTCCGAAGTTCCTGCCGGCGCTTTTTCCATTCCCGGTGCAATGGACAGGGGGCTTTTTCACTGCAATCGGGAAGCCCCAGAACACAATCTTCAAATGCTCCCATCCCGTCAACCACTTTAATGATGTCTATCAGATAAACAGATGACGCCGGCTTGGCCAGAAGGACCCCGCCGCGAGGTCCCCGAAACGACTCCATTATCTTCGCCTGAGTCAACTGCTGAAGAATCTTGGTCAGGAAATGGAAGGAGAGATTCAATTCGGCGGCAATCTCCTGCAGGGGGATAAAGTCTCTTGTCCGTTTGTTGGTGCGCGAAGTCACCAGAAGAGCCGCCCGGATGGCATAGACGCAGGATTTCGATAAAAACATTAACCGTCTCCACAAATTAAGATATAAGACTCTTTAATCTTAAATTATTACTTTGGGCATATCCTGTCAAGCAAAAAATCTGAGGTTCTTGTCAATCTGTCGGTCGCCGGTTCAATAACGTTGGAAGGCGGCGATTGGGTGGGGGAGATTGTTGCAGGCAGAGAAGGATTGAGAGCAAGGATTTGAGACGCTGATTTACCAATTAACTCTCATCAGCAAAATGTTCGGCCGGGCGCCTAAGTCTCCGTACCACACCTCGATTTTCCTTGCATTTAACCTCAGAGAATTCAATAACTTAGAGGCAATATGTTGCTTCGTGAGGAATGGCGGAGATTTCCACTTAGGTATCTTAGGCTCTCGGCGAATTCTTTGCTTTCCGACCATTGCCGGTCTTCATCGGACTGACTTCCCCCATATATAGGCAGGAGCCATGCGGTGACTCCATACTGATTTGAGCCGCCAATTTATATTTATTGACTTATACCTCTATATAATTGTACTATTTTAGTGGTATTTTTTAAGCGACATCTTCAAAAAAACTGATTGCCGGTTTATTGAAGCGGGCGCTTTCGTCTTGAAGGCAAATCGATTTTTATCATAGATTGGAAGGATTCAATGGTCCTTTACCGTTCGCGGAGCCTGCTTTCTGCAATCGCTCTGTTATTCATAGTGGTCGGCGCCGGTTCTGTCCGTTCTCAAATCGAACCATCCCATGCCCGAGACGACGAGCGAATCTGGCTTGAATTGGACATGACCGGACAGCTTGACCGCGACCCCTCCAATGCGGGCTATCGCGGGGGCAGTATCTCCTTTCGTGTTTCAGGATATCTGGAACCGGTGGACAATGACGACCCGAATATTCTGGAGTTTTACGCAGACGAACTGAAATTCATCTTCGATACCGACCCATGCCGGCGATATGATGAAGTCTATAATGAACTGGTCATTGATTTTTCGTGTCGCACCAATCCTCATGCCCGTGTATCGGCGGAACTCAGGATCAATACCGCCAACCGAACCAGTGAGTTCCATCTTACGACTTGGGACCTGGCAACATGCATAAACACGAGCTATGGGTATGGCTATGGGGACAAGGGGTACGAAAAGACTGAATCGAATCTCGATTACAATGTTTATCTTGGTAATCTGGATGATCCGGAAGTTCCCACGACATCGCCTCCCATATTTTTGTCTCAGGAAGAGCTCGCTTTGGATTTTGACAAGACTTTTACCTGGGAGGAACAGAGCAGTGTGACCTATTGTCCAGACATCGTGAAAGGCCGGATCAACTTGCGAGCAAGACCCCCCGAAAAGGCCAAAGTGACCATCGGTGGCTGCGCCAATATCATGATTGGTGTCAGCGCCGAGATGACTGCAACTGTTGAGCCTGAGACCGAAGGCACCTATACTTGGACTTCTGACCCTTCCGACGTGTTCACCATCTCCGGTTCCGGCGAAACCGCCACGGCGACCGGCAATAAAGCCGGACGCGCTACTATAAGAGTTGAATTTCAGCCCAAGAAAGGAAAGAAAGTCGAGGGGAAGATTTCAGGAACCGTCGTTGAACTTCTTTCAGTCAACGGCGGCGCTGAAATTCCGGTAATAGGCCTCTATGATGAAAATGCCGCGAGAAAACCGTCGGTTCAGGTCCCTACCGTGCAAGACCCCCCGGATGGGGAACTTCTTGATTTTCCTGTCGCCGATGACGCCATCGCCACTGTCCAGAACCTCGGCACTTCGCTGGTAATTCAGGGAATTAAAGAGGGGGTCACGTCGGCTCAGGGCAAGACTGGCTGCGGCGACCAAGATGAGCATATTATCAACATCGAAGTAGTCAACTGCGATGAAGAGACCAAGCAGAAATTGAGAGACAAACTGAAAGAGATAAGAGAGCGGCTCAACGAGAAAACGGCGGAACTGAAAGAGAAATTGAATGACCCGCGTTTCCAGCGAGCGCACAAAGATCTTGACAGAAACCTGATGAAAGCCTTTGAGAAACTTATGTCGATTGCCGGGTCTTGTCTCGGGGCGGTTACCTCGGCGGCATCGGGAACGGCCGGAAGTTGGAAAGACCTTGATAATTTTGTGGACTATCTTGACGCCGCCTTCGATGCCACGGAAAAAGGGACCTGGGAGGGAGATTGGTCGCTCTGGGAAATGTACAAGACGATGCAGATTAGTACTTTCAAGAAGTTCACGCTGGGGATTGCCGGAGATGTTTTTGAATATGGCGAGGCATGGTTTGCGGCGCAGGATGCCCTCGCCGAAATGAAACAGATTGTTCAGGAACTCCAGAATCTCAAGCGCGAAGCCGATCAAATTCGCGACGAATATAATGAGATTGATAATCGTCTGATGGACCTTTGCAAAGACTACGGCGGCGAGACCGGTCAGCCCGGTAAACCGGAACCGAAAGAGCCGCCCTCTGACGAACCCCCCGACGACAAGCCACCTGAAACTAAGGAGCCGCCCGCTCCCAAGCCCCCCGAGCCGGAACCGCCAACCGATCCGACCGGCGAGCAGCCGCCTGGTGAACCATCTGACACACCTGCTGATGATGCTCCCTCTGATGACAAGCCCGGTGAGGAACCGCCTCCTCCTCCGCCTCCTCAAACACCGCGCGGTTCCGGCGGCATACCGCTAAACTGCGAGTGCGATAAGTTGGACCGCTCCTCCGCTTCGGAAATCGAATTGACCCAGGTCAGCAATAGCATCGAGCAATTAGTAAACTGCTTTGACCAGTTTATGAATGGCACCATAAAGCCGTTTCAGGCCGTTAACGACTCCGGTCAGCAACTATTCGAGGAAATTGAACAAGCCCTGACCCTTCCGCAGAGCGAGTGGGGCGAGATCTTCAAAGGTTTCATCCCTCGCATCTCAGGACTGAAGTCGGAATTCACCGCCTTTGGAGTGGACATTAAGAATTTCTCCGAAACATCCCAGGGTTGCTCAAATGCCGGTCAGAAATTGAGCGAAGCGATGGTGCAGGGCGCTGCTGTCCCTGAATTGAAGCAATGATTCTCGTGAGGTTGTAATGAATTGATATGAAAATGTCACAGGAGGAACTATGAAGGCAAAAAAGTATATTTATCCTATAGTATTAATAGTTATCTCGGCGGTACTTTATAATCAGCCCGTTTCTCAAGAGTCCGATTCCACCGAAACCCGCCAATTGACTCTGCTGGACAAGTTGTACTTCAATGGTCATGAAACGTTAGACGTTTCGTTCGAAGAGGGGAAAGCCTCTCTCAAACCGGAGTCACAAACAGTCGTTGAGGAAATCGTTCAAGTCATGAACGTCAACCCGGCGTTGAACTTGATAATTGAAACACATGCCGGTGTCGGCGAAAAGGATGAGTCTCTTGCTGCGGGGCGCGCCTTGGCACTTAAAGAAGCCATTGTGGCGAAAGGCATCGATACGAGTCGTCTCCGTACCAAACCTGCCGGATTGGAGAAAATAACTAATTTCGGTAACGTCCCAAGCGGTATTAACCTGGTAGTAGTCTCCGCCATTGACTCGCCAGGAGTTTCACTGACTGCCATCTCCAGTCCATTCGGAATCGACATCTTCCCCGGCGCTGTGCTTTACGAGGAACTGACCCGGTTCTCTCGAAACATTCTGGGTATTGACGGCTATTATTTTGTATCCTCCGAGGAACTTAACATGGTCAAGACCTTCTATGATGATATAACGGCAAGATTAGCCGGGTTCATGCCGCTTTACGGCGACGAAACCGCTGTTTCATATATGAGAAACGCCGATGACGTCATCCTGATAATCACAATCTCCAGTCCCTGGCTGGATAGTTATACCGGCAAGACCCGCAGTGACACGCAGATTTTGATTTCAAAATCCAACTGATATCGAAAGGGAGTAACTATGAATCTCAAAAGATTTCTGATGGTCACAGCGCTGATGCTTCCTCTCCTTCTATTATCCCTGCCGGCAATAGCGCAGGAGGAGGAAGAGGAGGAAGAAACGGTTGCGGAAGAAACGGAAGAAGCAGCCGAAGAAGCGCAATTCAAAGACACGCCATACTTCTCCGGTATGCCCAAGTACAGAATCATTGACTCCGGCGACCGGGAGTTCGACGAGTACCGTTTTTATAACGGCAAGGATTGCACCACTATTGAAGGCCGAAAAATGTTCCGGTCGTATATGATGAGTGAGGGGAGTGAACAGGCGAGCGAACTGCAGATTATTCGCAACTACGAAAGCGCCGTCCGGAATATGGGCGGTACAGTCATCTTTGATGGTATCTGTGAGGGCGCCAACTGCGCTATAAACTGCGGTTACCGCATGTTGACGGGTAAGGTTCTTAAGGGCGACAATGAACTCTGGGTCGAAATCGTGGCATTCAATGACGGCTTCGAATACTATTTGACTCTTATCGTCAAGGAAGCGATGAAACAGGATGTCACCGCCAGCGGAATGATTGAGGCGCTCAACCGTGATGGAAAGGTGACTTTATATATCAATTTCGATTTTGGAAAGGCGACTATCCGCCCCGACTCCAGACCAATCATAGAGCAGATAGTCCAGATGATGAAAACCAACCCGGAACTTTTGCTTGGTGTTGAAGGGCATACCGATAATGTTGGCGATTCCGCCGCAAATATTCTTCTTTCAGAGAACCGGGCGAATGCGGTCAAGGCGGCGATTGTTGCCGAAAATATAGATGGGTCACGTCTCTCCGCGGTCGGATTTGGAGAAGACAAACCGGTTGCGGATAATGGCACAGAGGAAGGACGCGCCAAAAACCGGCGAGTGGAGCTGGTAAAAGCCGGGAAAGGGAGTACCGAAACAGCAACCGTCCAGAAGAATAAAATACAGTTCGGTGTTGAAATCTATCCCGGGGCGGCGCTTGATGACGCTCAAACCAAATTCGCCAGGGAAGTAATGGGGCAGGAGATATACTGCTATAGAACCGGCGACAATATCAAGAAAGTTGTTGCCTTCTATCAGAAACAGACCGCTCTGTCTGTCCTTGGGGAGGATGAAACCAGCGCCCTGTTCAGTTTGCAAGCAGAGGGCAACTCGGTGAGAATCGCTATCGCCAGCCCCTGGCTCGACCCTCAAACCGGAGAATCTCATACCGATACTATGATTCAAATCCTGAAAGTCGAGTAACTGTATTCATTCCGGCGCGAGCCTTACAGAATTTTGCTTACAAAGACTCGCGCCGACTTGATTGCCCTGAAAGGTCAATCGTTATGTGTGACTTTAATTGTTGACGAAAATAGTCTAAGCAGTATATTTACTCCATAATCGCATCGACTGAATAGTCTCTTTGCATATATCAGACAGTGACAGAACTCCGTCAATTTATCATTGAAATCACGCGACTGATTCGCCGCCTCTGTGATGGCACTATATCAGTTAGTGAACTCAACCGACTTATTCGAATGAGCGCTTATATGGTAGTCACGCGAACAGGCCCCCTCGCGTACCGTCTCCACGCCGCCGTCAAATCCGCTGACTGCACCCCGGAGGTGATGGCTCTTTCTCTGCTCGGAGAAATATTCTCGAAGAGTAAGCGGAAGGCTTATTTCCGCAAATCTGTCTGCTGGGCTTATTATCTGCCGGACAACGAATTATTCCTGCTATATGAAAGGGTCATCTATGGTGAAGCGCTTCAGCAACTCTTTCATCGCTGGGCTATGCATGACCCGGTGATACCGAAACTTCATCGCAACTATCACGTGACGTTAAGAAGGGATAAGCGGTTCCGTCGTTTCCCGGACGATTCCCCTCGCTGGATAGTATTGTCGAACGTGAGTAATCTGCGTGAAGGAACCCCTCTGTGTAGCCGCGACGAGTTGAATGACATTCTTCATCGCATCCCGACCGATAAGAAAAGCCTGGGAGACATTATTGAAATTCTACTAAGAGAGGTCGATACCATCGGTTCACGCTCACCGGTAGTACCGATTGAGGAACTGTTTGACCTGCTCGCGGAATATTATAGAGAACTGATAGACCAGCCTCCACCTATCACCGTGGAAAACCCCCATCACAGAATAGATGCAAACCAGGCTCGCCTTGCGGCGCTGGAAGGTGTCAAGGAGATTATTGATGACTGGCTGTCGAAAGGGATGCTGACCGAGCCGCTGGCAAATGTCTTTCATAAAGCACTTATCGATTTGACTGGCGATTTGGTATCTTATGGTGATACAATGTATTACTGGCAGTATTTAGAGCCTTATATTAAAGATGGAATGGACGGAAATATTTATCGGGAGGGGTATCGTCAATTCGACACCCTGGCATATCGTGCCCGGCAGCGATTTAATGATTATTTTAGAAAAAAGTATGGAAATTGACGGCATTTATTCTCCTGTGCCACTAATAGAAATTGTAGACGGGGAAGGAATGCTTATTTTGGGATAGCAGTTATGTTAGGTTGCCCCCGTATTGGTAAGTTACGTCATATATTGCCCGAAGGAGGAGTATGACTTCAGTCCCGTGTCCCGGGGCTAATGAATGGGACCTGTTTTTAATGGGCTCAGAATCGATAGACCGTGCCGCCTTGGAGCGGCATCTGGAAAGTTGTCCTATCTGCCGCTTTCTAATTGAAAGAAGGCAGGAAGAACTGAAACAGTTTGCCTGCCGCTGGTCACAGCTGGATACGTCCCCCGTATTTCATCTTTATCAATGGCGGGGAGACCTTCTCTCCGGGGGCGGTTTGCCGGCCATTGCCGCCGAAGGTCTGAAACTGGAGGTCGGCTCCGAATCGACTACTTTACTTTCCACCGACCAGCGCATCATGCTGAAGGCGGTGCGTGACTCCCACACCCGCGAGGTCTGGCTTTATCTTATATCCGATGACCCGGCTCTCTACCAGAATGTCCTGGTCTGTCCCTTTGGCGGTGATGAATATATGACCGATGAGAAAGGGCGGGTCAATCTGGGTCGAATCCCCTGGCCTGAATCCGAGAATCTCACCGCCGAGGTGCGCGTTGCCCGGGCCCGTTTTTCACTCGTTCCGCTAAAAGATATTCCGGAGCCGGATGGGACTCTTCTTCTTTCCAGCCCGGATGGCGACCAGATCAGGATTTCGCTTCACGATACCGGAGCTGGAAAGGCGCTTCGACTCGAAATAGTGCCGAAAGAGACCGGCGGTCCCAGTGCTCCACTAAAGATTGCCGTCCGAGAAAAAGGCTCAAAAGAACTTGTTATGATTAAATCGGACCAGGGCAACCGGCTGGAACTGCCCCGTATGGACGGCCGCAATACTATCGAAATCTACCTCTTCACCTGAGGCTATGCCGAACTTTCTGCAAATCGAATCCGAGAGCGAACGTCTGCGCCAGGCGCTGCGGCTGGCGCCGTCACCGGAACTGGAAACGCTCTGCGCTCTGAAATTCTTTGCGGGACTGAAAGAAGAACTCCCTTCCTTTGTCGAGCCATATATCAAAGAATTCATTCCGAGATTGAGTGATGCCTCGCGGAAAGCCGACCCGCGAGAATTTCTTCCGGCTGATGCCGCGCAACTTTCAGGACTGCTGGAGTTTCTCGGCGGGCTTCCTGCCGGAATCTGCCCCGAAGACGACCTGGAGCGTCTGCGAATTTTTCATCGAAAAATCTCTGATTACCTTACTTCTGTCCGCAACGGCGCCATTGCTGTGGAGGCAGAAGATAAAGGAAACGGAATTCCGCTTAAGGCTCTTTTCGTCGAGCATTTCCCCGAACTTGGCTTGAGCCCGAGAGGACGAATCCTTATTCTTCGGGTCTGGGCGGAGAGAATTTCTGCCAAAAATGAAATGGATGATGTCGATATCCGCAATCCGCTGCTGAAATCGAACGACTCTTTTCTCCGGCAGGCGCGGGATTCGGTTGCGGCAGCGCACCAATATCTGGAGCAGATTCATAATCTGCCGTCCCGACGTCGTTACCGAATCAATTTTTATGTTGACCATAACGGAGCCCGCTTCACCGGTGATTCGCTCGGGGTCGCCTTTGCCGTCGGAGCCATTGCCGCCATCGCCAGAATTGAAGTCCTCCGGGAGAGGTTTGACGTTTCACCTCTGGCGGTCTTTTCCGGGGCGCTTTCGGCCGAGGGCAAAATCGAGCCAATTGACACTGACGGACTGAAATTAAAAATCTACCGCGCCTTCCATTCCGGTCTGAAATATCTGGTGATACCGCGCGAACATATTGATGATTGCTGGGCTTTTCTCAAAGAACTGGAATCGCAGCATCCCGGTCGCAAATTGGAATTGTACGGCGCTGAAGACCTGCTCAGCGTGCTCTCCGACCCGCGGTTTGTGACCAGAAGCAAAGTCAGCCCGGTTTCATATCAGGCGCGGAAGACCGTCCAGGCTGTCCGTAACCCAAAAATCGAAATTCCCACGCTGCTCGCGCTCATGTCACTACTTGCTTTCTTCTCCGTGAAATTGCTTACCCCCATCGAGAATGACAACCCGGTCAAATTCGTATTTGATGAAAATAACAAAGTCATTGACTTTTATAACTCTGGCGATACCCTTCTTTGGTCTCTCAAGACACCATGGACCGTGACGCAGCGCCTTGCCCAGGAATTAAACACCATCCTGAAGGACATAAATAAGGACGGCAAGAATGAAGTGCTTATATTGACTTTGGGCGCAGAAAGAACTCCGGAAATTGCCTGGTTTTACTGCTTTTCATTTGAGGGGGATACGCTGTTCAAACGATTTTGTATTATCCCGCATGAATATATCGTGGATACTCCTTATTCCGTTGATGGGGAATATATTAGGGTCTATGAATATGGTGAGGAAGAGATTATTGTTACAACCGCCGCCACCCAAACCCCTATGGGTTCTTATGCTCGATTCTGGACTACCGACGGCGATTCCTTAGGTTGGTTCATAAACGCCGGGGGAAGCCACCCTTGCTTGGCCGATGACATCGGCAATGACGGCGACCTCGAAGTCTTCTTCCATAATTTCAATAACCCCTGTAGTTGTGCCGCACTCGCGATTGTCGACCCCGATTCGGCCTGGGGATGTTCTCCCCCTTATGACTCTACTGAGTCAAGGGACCGTTCTAAATTAAAACGCGGGTCGCAGGCTGCATATCTTCTTTTCCCGCAGACCGATGTCTCCTCAGCGTACGACCTTCCTTATAATAATCCCGGTAACGATGGTGTCTGGAAAACTGAAGACGGTTATGCCGTCTCTATCAGCGAATATAGCGATTCTGCAGGGAGAGGTTACTATATAATCTATCACTTCGACAAGGATTTGCGGGTTAAAATGGTAATGCCGACCGACCAGTTCAGGAGACTCCGCGGTAGAACTATCCGGGAAGGGAAGGTGCCCGATATACCTTGGGATGATTACATCGCCCATCTTCTTGACACCGTCACCTACTGGACCGATTCCGGCTGGGTGACCGAGGGGCAACTTCGGGCGGCCGAAAACTCAAAAAAATCTTCAAAAATCTCCAAATAACCTCCGGCAGAATCCTCTGCCTGCCACTAATAGTCTAATAGATAATCAACCGGCCCTGTGGATACGGAGGGCCAATCAAAACAATCTAATTCATTGAGGGAGGTCTCCTATGAGAGGAGTCGTTAGTAGGCTACACGTTGTGGTATTCACTTCAATCGTTAGTTTGATGGCAGTCTCTGTCAAGGCAGTTACGATCTCAGTAAAGTCTATCCCTGAAGATGGTGTTGCCGTTTGGATAACACCTGCGGATAATTTAGGTAGGACAAATGGGATTACTCCTTTTAATTGCGAATATGACCTCAATGACAATGTGACATTTACCGCTTCGAATCCGGCTCTGGGGCGTGCTTTTACTGCATGGTGGCAGAATTGCGGTGTTTACACTATCCAGCAGAATGCTACTATTGCCATCACCGGCACGTTTACAATGACATGCGAGTATACCAAAGACGTGCCAACGGCCGTTAGTGCAAGTGGCCAGTGCGGTCAAATAAGGGTGACTTGGAATTCAGTGACAGGAGCAAACGGGTATTGCGTATATAGGGATGGTAATCCCTTGCCGTTGGCGTGCCCTACAGCATCACCATTTACTGACACCGATGTTGGCACTGCTCAACATTGTTATCAGATTCAAGCTACCTTTGGGTGCTTCTACCCATCGGCGAAATCAGCATCAGCATGCGCAACAGCCGCTGCTCCGCTCGGTAGTGTTACGCTATTGAGCCCCCCGGATGACATTGAAAATCAGATACAGCCATTATTGCTCGATTGGCAAGACTTAATTGGTGCCACCCAATACCATCTGTCAATTGACGACAATTCTGATTTTACGAGCCCCATAGTCGATGTGAATACAAATTCGTCAGACTATTATGCCACTGGTCTAGGCGATGGAGTTACTTACTACTGGCGCGTACGCGGCAATAATGCGTGTGGTTGGAGCGGTTGGAACAACCCTTGGTCTTTCACCACCATTTGTAATACACTTGGCCCCGTAACACTACTCTTACCTCCGAATGGCGCGCCCGATTTGGAGCAGCCATTGTTCCTCGACTGGGAGCCCCTCAGCGGCTCGACCCAATATAATATTCAGGTTGATGACAATTATGATTTTTCAAATCCTGAGGTGGACTATCAAACCGGTAATTCTGATTATAATTTGTCTGGGCTGGCGGTCGGCATCACCTATTATTGGCGAGTTAGGGGTTACAATGGATGTGACTGGGGTGCATGGAGCGAAATCTTTGAATTTACTTTGCGATTTGCTCAGCCAAACAGCAGTTCTTTTTGTGATAGTTTTGAAAGTGGCTGGCTAGATGGTTGGACTATTGTACCAGGGGTGGGCGGGCTCCCCGAGCAGATAACATCACCAGTGCATAGTGGTGATTACGCACTTAGATTCCACAGCAATGCATCCGGCAACTGTATCACTGCAATATATCGAAGTGACTTTGAAGCGAATTTAGGCGAATACAGCGCATATGTATACCAGACACATTCTCAGGCCGGTTTCGCAGTTTATATTCAAGTCCAGTTTCCTGGTACCTATCCATTCGGTAGTGATAATTATGAAATAGACTATCAGGCGGCAGACGCGTATGGGGGCGGCATATTGGCGATCCACAAACGTCACAATAACTCATCTCAATTTTTAACATCAAAAGCGGCGCTATTTACGATGAATGAGTGGGTTTTTGTGTTTGCAAGGAGGCTAAATAATTCGACCCTTATCGCCGGGTATGAACGCCCCAATGGCTATCGTGATTCCATTATCTACGAAGACGTTTACCCAATTATTGCGCCTGGCAAGTTCGTAATTGCATCTTGCGCCGATTTCTATTCTACGGCTCACTTTTGGGACGACGTTTGCTTTGAATCAATATCTACAGATACGATTGTTGAATTCAGTATAGACACGCTCTATTATTCTCGACCGGCAGGGCATGAATTTGATACAACCTTCTATATCAGAAACGAGTCTGATTTTCCCGTCGAGTGTATTATTGAACATACACCTTACATACCTTATTCAGTCTACTGCAGTTTGAGTGATATCTGTACTATTCCGGCGCACGATTCGATACCGGTAACCTTTGATGCCTTTACAGAAGGATGCTATCCCTATGTTGGAATGATAGACACCATTACAGTGTTGTTGTTCGTTGGTGGGAATGAGCGAGACGCGGTCATTGCTATTGAAACTGTGACACTGAATCAGCCACCTTGTAATACGAAAATCTCACTGGTAAACGTAACAGATTCCATTAGGATTGGGGAGACTCTCATAATTGACTTCGAAGATGATTGTCCGCATGGTTTAGCGGAGGACTGCTTTCAGAGAATAGACGTTGCGTATTCTATCGACAGCATGGTCTCTTGGGTTCCAATAGATAGCAACATATATGTGAATGGTTATGACTGGAGGATAGTCCCGGATACGTTTGGCGAGAAACTCTTTCTCAAGATAGAAGGTACAGACTGGTTTATGGTACCGGTCAATGATACAGCAGGCCCGTTTCCCCTCTATTACATGTGCGGCGATGCCAATGCCAACGGCTCTGTAAACATTCTGGATGTTACATTTCTCATTGCTTATCTATACAAAAACGAACAAGCCCCTAATCCTATTCAAGCGGGTGATGCCAACGGCAATGGGGTAGTTAATATACTTGACGCGACTTATCTCCTAAGTAAATTGTATAAAAGCGGTCCAGCACCTATCTGTCCCTAAAAGTGCCGCTGCTGTCTCTTCTCTTGACTTGTTAACGCGGCGGGTCGGCGAACCCGCCGCTTTTCTGCGAGTCCTCGTAGATTCTTTCCGGCAAATCTGCCCTTTGGTCACTATTTATTATAAGGGGGGCAGGGAGCCCGCATCAACCGGGCTCGAGTAAATCGCCCGGCGGAGTTCGTGCTCGCTCCGCCGGGTTCTTCTTATCTCATCTCAAATCACCGCCATGCGCAAATTGCACCAGCATCAATTCTCATGATTAGCCCAAAACGGAATTTCGTAGTTCCCCGCTCGTTATTATCTATTGACTTAACTGCCGATAATGGTATCTATATCGGCGGAGAAATCCAATATGGCCGTTCACAAATCTGACATCGAACTCTGGGAGGAAATTCTTCAAAATCGTCCCGAGTCCTGGAAAGAACTGGTAAGCCGTTATCAACGACTGGTTTACGCTGTGGCTACCCGTTCCGGGCTGTCGCTTGCCGATGCCGCTGATTGCTTCCAGCAAACCTGGGTGCTTCTCTACCAGAATCGCCGCAAACTAAAAGACCCCTCCCGAATCTCCGCCTGGCTGGTTACCACCGCCAAGCGGGAAGCAATGCGGCTCAGCCGTCTTGTCGAAAAAGATTCCGGCGGCGAAGTTGATTTCGAGGAGCCGGACCCGTCGCCGCTGCCTGACGTCGCCTTAGAGCGTCTCGAATGCCAGATACATCTTGAACTCGCCCTTAAGCAGATTGACTCTCGCTGCCGCCGGATACTGGAAGAGTTTTTCTTCGCTGCGGAAGAGGAGTCATATGAAGATATCGCCCGGAAACTGGGGTTTGCCACCAATAGTTTAGGACCCATCCGAAGGCGATGTCTGGAGAAGTTGAAAGAGATTCTTATCAGCAACGGTTATCTGGGAGAACGAAAAACCGATTGAACCACTCTGTATTATGAGACCGGTGAAGAAACATATGAAAGATATGCACTTTACAAGAAAAGAGTTGTTAGAAATGGCGCGGGATAAAAATAGAAAATTGCCCCGGCATCTAAAAGATTGTCCGGAATGTCGTCAGGAGTGGGAACTTCTGCAAGCATTTCCGGTTGCGGGCCAACTGCCGCTGCCTGATGCCCCTTCCGGCTGGATTGAAAAGGCGGTGGCGCTCGGCAAGAAAGACCGCCTCCTCGGGAAACTCAAGACTCTGATAGCGGAGTTAACCTTTGACTCCTGGAAAATCCCTCAGCCGGTGGGAGTCCGCGGTGATGCGCTTCAGGACCAGCGACGTCTCCGCTTTCAAGCCGACAAAATCGGCGTTGATATCCGCGCCGAGCATGCTGATGAAGGCTGGGTCTTTGTCGGTCAACTAAGCGGCGTCGAAATCGGCGAGGCTGTCCTTAAAGTCGGGAAGAGAACTGTTCAACCCGACCCTCATGGGTTCTATCAATGGTCGAGCAAGACCCCTCCCGGCGAAATCTTTCTGCAGGCGGGAGAGGCGTCAATAAAACTGCCCAAAATCAAATGGACGAAGAGCAAACCGAGATAGCGGCGCGACTGTTCCTCCGAAGGGGAAGAGCGGTCGGTATTTCTGAGCAGGAATTAGCGCGGGGCTGCGAGAATTTAATTCAGAAAGCCTCGCGGACGTCTCTTGAAGAGGCTCTCAAATTAGCGCGCCGATTTGCTGCCATTGCCCGTCGTCATTCTCCCGATATGCAGTTGACTGCCGCCCGGGCGGTGGGACGGCTCTCTCATATGAGCGGTCACCATCGTGATGCCCTGCGCGCCTATCTTGCCGCTCGCCGCCTGTCCGGAAAATCGCCCCTGGTCCGCGCCCGAATAGACCGTGCCCTCGCCGATGTCTATCTCTATCTGGGCGACTATAATAAAGCCAGGCATTCGGCCCGTAGGGCGATAACCGCCTTCAAGAATCTCAAATCAGAGAACGACTGGATTCAGGCAAGAGTAAACTACGCCAATATTCTCCATCGTCAGGACCGGCATCGCGATGCGGAAAAAATCTATCACCAGGCGGCGAAATTTTTCGAGGCAAACAATAACCGCCTGGCGCTGGCGCGATGTTACTACAATCGCGCTAACGCCCTCCTGCAACTGTTTGATACCGCTACCGCCGAAAGACTCTACCGCGAATCAGAAAAGATTTACACCGAAGCCGGCTGCGGGCTTGACGCCAATGACGCCCGTTATGGACTGGCTTGGTTGTGGATGCTGACCGGCAAATTCCATCAGGCGCTGTTGGAACTTGCCGCCTGCGAAAAAATATATCGCGACGGGGGAGACCATCGGGGCGAAGCCCTCTGCGCGCTGGACCGAGCCGAAGTCTATCTGGGGCTGGGGCTGAACCATGATGCCTTCGAAATTTCCGCTCTTGCCGAGAATAAATTCGCCGCTCTCGGTCTGCAATATGAACAGAGCAAGGCGTCACTTTTTCGGGCGCAAGCGGCGGTCAGAATTGGACGAAAATCGGAGGCCGCTAAAGCCACCCGGCGGGCATTAAAAGGATTTACCAGCGAAGAAAACGGTGGGTTCCTCGGCGTCAGCCAACTGATAGCGGCGGAATTGACACCCGCTAACTCTGATTCAACCGGACGAATCAGGCACTTAAATGATGCCCGCAGGAATTTTTCTCGAGCCCAACTTCCTCTCTGGGAAGCAATCTGCGACCTGCGCCTCAGTTATGAGAAATCGTTAACTAATCGGGCGGTGAAGCGCTTAAAGCGGAACCGCGCTTTAAGGGAGATGCCGCATCTGTCAATTGCCTGGCAGACCCGTTTGGGAGAACTGAAACAAGCGCAAGGTGACCTTACCGCGGCGCGACGTCACTGGGAAACCGCCGCCGAAACCCTCGACCTGCTTCGGGCGCAACTTCCACCTCTCGACCTGCGCTCCGCTTTCGCCCGCGCTCATAATTCGCCGCATCGCAAACTAATCGCCCTGGAACTGCGCGAAAACCCAATGCGGGCCGCCGTCTGGTCGGAACGCTTCAAAACCGCGGGTATCTGGGCGCCGCTAATCCCGGAATCCGAAAATTCGTCAGATATTACCGGCATTCAGAGAAATCTCGGAGTTCTGGCTCGTCAGGTTGCGGCGATGTCTCACCAGATTTATGACGGGAAAGGAAAGCGCGGCTTTACCGCGGCAACACACCAGGCGGCGCTTAATCATTTACGTCGCGAAATCCGTGAATCAATGCTCGCCTGCGAACCGGAATCGGCGCAATATCCTTTCGCGCCGGAACAACTGGCTACTACTTTCAGTCAAATCTCATCCGAACATCCGGTGGTGCAGTTTCATCTGCAGGATGAAGATATCATCATATTTCTTCATCGAAATGGAGCCGTGGAAACCCATCGGATAGAAAAGGGGCGGATTCGTCTGCAGGAGATTCTACTTCGCTGGCGCTTTCTGCTTGAATCGGAACTTCTTGCCGGTTATCTTACTTCCTCAAGAGATTTTCAATCGGAGCGGTCGCTCCTTTCCGATCTGGGGAAAATGCTCTGGGCGCCGCTCCGGTTGGACAATGCAAATCATCGAATCCTGATTATTCCCGAAGGAGAATTAAGCAATATCCCCTGGGCAGCGCTGCATTACGACGGCCGCTATCTCGCCGACCGCTTTAATTTCATTATTGCCCCCAGTTTGAGGCACTATATGAATGCCCGAAAGGTATATTCAACTTCTTCTCGCTGGCATCTTTTCCAGGGGGCATCGGGCAATATCCCCCATGTCTCTGATGAATTGGAATCTTTGCTGGCTCAAATTAGCGGTGAAGCCGCTCTTTCTTCGCCCTGTCGCCGCAGCGATATTATCAATGCCAGAGAGGCGGCGGTCTGGCACTATTCCGGTCACGCCCAATTCTGCGCCGATAATCCTTTTTACTCGTTTCTGGCGCTTGAAGATGGACCACTGTTTGCAGCCGACCTCCGCGCCAAGAAATGCCGGGTCAATTTGGTCACCCTGGCAGGCTGCCGCTCCGGAGAGCAACTGGTGCTTCCGGGTGATGAAGCGACCGGGATGGTGCGGTCTCTGATGGAAATGGGGGCGCGAAACATAATCGCTGCGCTTTGGCCTCTTTCTGATGAAAGTGCTTCCTTTTGGATGATTTCTTTTTATAATAAAATGAGAGAGAGTAACTCTATTCTTCAGTCGGCCCGATGGGCTGCCGGCAAAGTCAGGGAAAAGTTCCCCTCGGCTTATCACTGGGCAGCCTTCTCCGTATTCGGGGCGGGTGACATGGGAGGTGCCTATGACAAGTAAATCTTCCGTTTTCAGATATATTCTCTGTTTTCTGATTACTCTCATTTCCCTATCGCTTCCGGCATTTTCCCAACAGGGCTTTGGCGGATACCGCGAGGGCGAAATAATCTGCAAAATGGAGATTGGATTTAGCATAAACATCATCAACTCCACCTACGGAACAGGGGTGAAAGGGCATCAGCAGCAAACCGGCTGTTTCCTGCTTTCTGTCCCGGAGGGACAGGATGCCGAAAGCCTCGCTGCCGTTATTGATGCCCGCCCCGATGTCGCCTACTGCCGCCTCAATTACCTTCTTATGACCCCAGAGTCGCTCCAGCGAAGCCAGCCGTTTCTTGATGTCGAAGGTGTCGGCTCTATCACTCTGCAGTCGGCCGCAGTCAATCTGGAAATATCCGCAGCCCAAACTCTTTCCACCGGCCTGGGAGTCAAAATCGCGCTTATCGACGGCGGCGTGAATTTCCTGCACCCGCTCTTTGACTCAACCTCGGCAATACTCGTTTCCCGCTGGGATTTTGTGGATAGTGATTCCGATGCCTCTGAGGTATCGGGTGGAACCGGCTCGGGCCACGGCACCTTTGTGGCCGGCATTCTGAATCTCACTGCTCCCGGGGCGGAGATTATGGTCTATAGGGCGCTTGATACTGCCGGGATTGGGGATGGTTTCAGTCTGGCATCGGCTGTCCTTATGGCTGTTGAGGACAGTTGTCGTGTCATAAATCTAAGTTTCGGCATGGCCGGAATACATAGCGCCCTTGATGAGGCCCTGCGATATGCCAAATCATCCGGCGTCAATCTTGTCGCTGCCGCCGGCAATGACTCAACCGATAGTCCGCTGGTCTTCCCCTTTCCGGCTGACCGGGCTTATTGCCTCGCCGTTGTCGCCCTGGACTCATTTAATTTAAAAGCCGGATTCTCAAATTTCGGTGATAAGGTTGACCTCTGCGCCCCCGGGACAGGTATCTACTCGGCATATCTGGACAGTTCCTACGCCTGGTGGGAAGGAACCAGTTTTGCCGCTCCGTTTGTCAGCGGCCTGGCGGCGCTTCTGATAAGCCGCAATCAAGCGCTTCTGGCAAGCGAGGTTGACACCGTCTTGAGTCAAACCGCAATCAATATCGACTCCCTTAATGTCGGTTACGAGGGTCTTCTCGGACATGGACTAATCGACTTTCTTGCCGCTATCAGCCAGACCGGGACTACTATCTACGGCGATGCCAACGGCGACCAGGTGGTCAATATACTGGATGCCATTTTCATCATCAGTTATCTCTATAAAGATGGTCCCCAGCCATATCCGCTGCAGATCGCCGATACCAACAATGACGGCAAAATCACCATTCTCGATTCTACCTATCTCTTGGCATATCTGTACAAAACCGGACCGCCGCCGCCGCAATAATGTCAGTATTGCTTGTTAGAGAATTCTAACATCAAATCTCTTAAACCGCTGTCTGCCTGACAGCGGTTTTTTTTCGATTTCTCTCAGATTTATTGAACGGCAGCGAGACTCCCGCTGCTCTGTTTATCAAGCGTTAAAATGGGATAAAAATCGTTATTGTCTGACATTCTGACAGAAGGGTTAGCGTGTCGGGGGCGGGGTGAAAGTAATTCTCCCCGCCTCTTACTTTTAGGGAAAGGAGGTAACCATAGAACTATTTTCACCGTCAGTTTGAGTAAGTTCTTTACCCCCAAACATCGTTCGTTTTATCGGAGGATGACTTATGAAGCAACTTCTACTGTTGCTGCTCCTTACTCTGCTTCTATCCCTCACAGCCGCGGCTGAGAAGCAGATTTATGTCCCGTTTGAAGAGACATCAGATGAGGTTCTCTATGTTCCCGACCAGTTTGTGGTCAAATTCCGCAGTATAACCGGCAACCATATTCCTCTTGCCGCCAAAGGGGAAGTGATGACCGGTATTCCTTCCATCGACCAACTGTCGCGTCGCTACGGCGTGGTGGGAATTGAAGAGGAGTTCCCCGGCGCTGTCGCCGAACCTGGATATCCCGACCTGACCGGTTATCGCATTATCACCTATCGAGGCGCTCAGCCTCTGGAGGAGGTCATTAGCGCTTATGCCGCCGACCCCAATGTTGAAAGCGCCGAACCGATAGCAATGCACCCGGTCTATGACCTGGTTCCAAATGATTACTATTTTGCCGGGCAGGCCGACCCCTGGAACCAGTATGGACTATCCAATGCCGCTGACCACGATATGGATGCCCCCTGCGCCTGGGGAATAAACCCCGGAAGCACAAATACGGTAGTGGCTGTCCTTGACGGCGGTGTCCGCTATTATCATAAAGACCTGGGCGGCGCCTCCTGGCCCACAACCAGCGGCAATATTTGGAAAAATCTCGACGAAATTAATGGCAATGTAATCGATGACGACGGCAACGGCTTTGTGGATGACTGGATTGGCTGGGATTTCGTCACCGGGGTGACCCGCTGCAAAAAGGGTGAAGACTGCACCACGGCCGACAATGACCCGCGGGATTTCGGCGGTCACGGTACCCATTGTGCCGGTATTGTCGGAGCGTTGACCAACAACGCCATCGGCGTTGCCGGAACCGCCGGAGGATGGGGAAATGGGACATCTACGTCGGTTGGCAACGGAGTAAAGATAATGTGCCTCAGGATAGGCTGGACCGCTACCAGCGGTATGGGATATGTCCGGATGGATTTCGCGGCACAGGCGTTCTATTATGCCGCCAACAATGGCGCGCATGTCGCCAGTTGCAGTTGGGGTTCCTCCAACACCAGCGGTCTGGGAGCGGCTGTGGACTATGCCATTGCGCGCGGCGTGACAGTTGTTCATGCCGCCGGAAACAGCAATAACAGCACCGCCGATTATCTGGGAACCCGCACCGATGTGCTCAATGTCGCCGCCACCGATAAGAATGACCTCAAAGCCTCTTTCTCCAGTTACGGCACCTGGGTTGATGTCTCCGCCGCCGGCGTTGATATTGTGAGCACCTATCATTACTCAGCCGACCCGACTCCCGATTATTTCGCCGTCATGAGCGGCACCTCGATGGCCACTCCGTACGTTGCCGGGCTGGCCGGACTGGTGAAATCGCAGTACCCCTCATACGGCTGGGCCGATGTCTATAACCGTATCAAGACTACTACCGACAACATTGATGCCCTCAATCCCAGTTACGCCGGACTGCTCGGAACCGGGCGTATCAATGCCTGTCGCGCTTTGGGCGGAACCCCCGCGCCCAAGGAGACCAGCGAAATGCCGCTACTGCCGGCGGAGTTCCATCTCTACCAGAATTACCCCAATCCCTTCAATCTTGGAACCACCATCAGCTTCTATCTGCCGGAAAAGAGCAAGGTCAATATCACTATTTACAATATCCTCGGCGCCACCGTCAGAACCCTCATCGCCGATGAACTGGAAGCCGGTTCCCATGCCATTACCTGGGACGGCACCAATGCCGGTGGAGAGGTCGTGGCTACCGGCACCTATATCTACCGGATGACCACCGATAATGGCGCCATGTCCCGGAAAATGACTCTACTCAAATAATAACCTCAGGGATAGCAGTCAAAATGACCGTCGGATTGATGACCCGGCGGTCATTTTCTTTCCTGAATAGCAGTGTAACAAGGATAAAAATATCTAATTTCATACCCCCGGGATTGAACGAAAAGGGCTTCCCCTTTCTCTGTAAGGCAGAGACTGAAAAGAGACTTCTTAACAAGAAATGAAGGAGGTTTTAG
Organism: Ignavibacterium sp.; assembly: GCA_020724775.1. Taxonomy (GTDB): domain Bacteria; phylum Zixibacteria; class MSB-5A5; order GN15; family PGXB01; genus DYGG01. The sequence continues at coordinate 76,205 of DYGG01000001.1, forward strand.
ATGAAGAAAGTCCTTGCCATCCTTATCGCAACCTTTCTTGTTGGGTCGTTTATCGCTCTCATCGGATGTTCCAATCAGAACAGTTCCAATCCGCTGGCGGTAACGTCTCAGGGATTTGGGACACTGCCCAGCGCCGATGCCATCACCGGAGATTCCACCGGCTTTGCGGCACGCGTTATGACCACTGACCAGAACAGCCGTACGCTGACCTTCTATGAGAGGCCGGAAACGGTTGTGGCGCTGCAGAACTGCGAAATCGTGCGTCTAAATAATGTCAATGATTCACCTATTCCATTTTCGGAGATTAAGCCGGGTGATTCCGTACATGTCTCCGGCGTGAAACCGCAGTACAACTACATTTATGCCCATCGCATCAGAGTTCATTGTGATACCTGCCCCGGAAACTACGATATCGCCTTCCGCGATACTATTATCACCATCGATTATAATGCCGGCACTTTCACGGTAGTCGGTCGCAGTGAGACTATAACAACCGATGAAAATACTGTCATCTGGGGGGTCCTGCCGAATAATATCGACAATGAAGGGCATATCGGCGACGGCCATAATTCCGGCTCAACTGCCAAGATGATCTGGAACCGGGCCGGCTCCAGCACCGACACCGTCTATACTTTCGCCGACCTGAGTCTCGGCGATATCGTTGAGGTTAAAGCCAAAATCATCGACGAGAATACACTTCTGGCCGTAAAGATTAAAATCGCCGCCAATTACAGTTATGACTACAGCCGCTGCGAGAATTTTGAAGCGACGCTGGCTTCAGTTGATGTTGATGCCAAAATTGTCACTTTCCAAGGGTTGTCATGGATTGGTTTGGTCTGCAAAGGCAGCCTGCTGACTGACGCCACCGGCGGTACTTTGACTCTGGCAGATTTCTCGGCCGGAGACCTTGTGGCAGTAAAGGGAATCCCCTATAGCGGTGATACCCTTAAAGTCTGTGAAATGCACATGGTAGAATAACTTCTCTGTCGGCAAATCTCTCAAAGTCCTCTTAAACAGGAGAGGTTGCGAAAAGCGGGCGGGTCGTAATGGCTCGTCCGTTTTTTACATTACCGCAGTTCTTAGCATCTGACCACTCAATCCATTATTCGCTCCAAAAATATGATGGAAAACAATTTTCCCTGACAGCAGATGTCAGTCTCCTGCCCTATCATTATTGAAGAAAGTTACGGCAATTTGGAAAATGTCAATTGGACTTATGTACAATTAACCGAATTGAAATCTTACGCAAGGAGGATTTATGGCAGGAGAAGGTCTTTTCAACGAACGGACCAGTGTCAAAGGGAAAACCTATTTCTTCGACATCAAACAAGCGGCAAACGGGAGCAAGTACCTGATGATAACTGAATCGAAGAAGGTTCAGGATGGCACCTACCAGCGTGCCCGGGTGATAGTATTCGAGGATGCTTTCGCCGATTTCTGCGGCGGTTTCAAGAAGGCTTATGAGTTTATGAAAGCCGGGTCACCACAGAGTTGATGGCGCAATCTCATTTGCCGGGGCTGTCCGCATGGGACATTATGGAATCTGCGGCAGAATGCCGTTTCCGAGTGCCGCCACGGGCAAGATAACTGGCTAACTGGATGTAAGATTTCAGGCGACGCTCCATCGCCAGGGTGAGGTCCGGAAGGGAATCCTGAATATTGCGCTGGTAATACAAAGGGTCGTTGAGGTCATACAGGAATCGATGAGGATTGTCGGCATAGGCGAAATAGAATTTGGAGCCTTCAATCAGCCCCAATTTCTCCTCCGATACAATTACGGCGAATCCGGAATCATCTGTTGCGCCGTGCAGAAGGTCTCTCCCCCAGGAAATGAAAGGTATGTTTGCCGGCACAAGCGCGGCGACAGTCGGCACGATATCAACCTGGCTTCCCACCCGAGTTATGGTTATGCCGCCGCTGTCAATCAGCGCGGGGGCATAAATTAAAAGCGGAATATGAAAATTGCTCGGCGCCAGAGGGTGTTTCCCTGACTGGTAGGCGCAGTGATCAGAGGTGAAGACGAATATCGTGCTGTCGAAAACCGGCTGCGCTTTTATCAACTCTACCAGATGCCCTATTGCCCAATCGGAGTAATAGAAGGTGTTCAATACTCGCGCGAGCGGAAGAGTATCTCCATAAAGTTTAAAGCGGTCATCCGGCACCAGGTGCGGGTCATGATTGCTCAAAGTTAGAACGGCAAGATGAAAGGGGCGGGGGAATTTTTTTATCTCCTCCGCCAGTTTCTCGAATATGACATGGTCAGGAATCCCCCATTTCCCCAGTTTTTTCGAGACATCAAAATCATCCTCGCGGTAGAAACGGTCATATCCCGCGGTGCGCAAGAAGCCTTCCATATTGTCAAATTCAACATCGCCGCCATAGGCAAATATGGAACTGTATCCCAGCGGCTTCAGAAGTTCCGCCAGAGAAGTGAAAGGATAATCGGCGGCATATCTTTTCATGATTGACCGTCCTGATAGCGACGGAAAAGAGCAGAGGATTGCCGGAACGCCCCGGTTGGTTCGAATGCCGTTGGCATAAAAACGGCTGAAAAGAATCCCCTGCTGCGCCAGGCTGTCGAATCTTGGCGTTACTTTCCATTGCGCGCCCAGGGCGCCGACTTTATCGGCCGACCAACTTTCCATTATCACAACTATCAGATTCGGCTTGAAGTCGCGACTCTCATACCGGTTCAATTTGCGCCGAAGGCTCAAAGCGGTATCGGGAGCGTTTCCCTCCAACCCCAGCATGGCGGCCACCGTCTGATAGGCCGTATCGAAATTGTAGTAAGAAAAACGGTCAACCTTGGCGCCGAAAAGTTTCCGTCCCTCCTGACTTTCTTCATACAGCGAATGCGCCAGTGTATAAGGGCTGTTTAGAGCCATCTGGTTTATCGTATGGTTCTCCGAGAAAAGCGCCGCTCCCCAGTCGAGCGGTTTGATTCCGAGCGAGCCGCGGGCGCCCAGCGCCAGAAGCGCCGCAACTATCAAGTTGCCAAACAGACGCGGAAGAAGAAGCGGCGACGGCTCAAAACGCAGACTCAGACTGAGCCATTTTTTGAGACCAAGATAGTACATTACAACCGTCAGCAACCACAGCCCTGTCAGTTTCCAGAAGGCAATATCTGTTATGGCGCTGTAGAAAAACTCCCCCGGGTAATCGAAATAATCGACCGCAAAGTAGTTGAGACGGCTACCGAATACCGCAAAATAGCGCAGGTCGGTAACTAAAAAAAGAAAGAAAGCGGCATATATAATCGTGAACAGAAAAAGCAGAATCGAACGAACCGCTTTGTTCTCCAGACGAACGAACGGTATAAGCAGCAACAGAAAAAAAGGAATTATTGTAAAACTGATGATACAAGAATCAAATCTCAAACCTATCAGGAATGCCTGCGCTATTGTCAGAAGAGAGGCTCCGTCAGTTTCTGACAGATATGTTAGAAGAAAAAGCGCGCGATAAAGCGAAAAAAAGAGCATTCCGAGGACAAAGAAGCCGACCCAGAAGAGTAATTTTCGGGAGGGGAAAATGACTGATAGAAAATTCATTGCCGTCCGGTTTTTGCCCGAGACTGTTTTTCACTTTTGATTGTCTCCGGCAGGCTGAGCATTCGCTTGATTTCCTTTTCGCGTTCACCTTTTTCGAGTTTTCTGATACTTACTGTTCGACGGCGAGCGCCTGATGCCTCCACTTTCTCCACGGCAAAATGTGCCTGCGCAAACGAGGCAATCTGGTGCAGATGGGTGACCACAATCAGCTGGTAATACTCGGCAAGTGACGCCAGTTTTTTCCCGACAGCGCGCGCGGTCTCGCCGCCGATGCCGGCATCGACCTCATCAAATACCAGCAGGCGACGATTCCCTGATTTCTGAGGAAGGTTTGCCGCCAGAAGGGCAAGCATAATCCGCGAAAGTTCTCCGCCCGAAGCGGTCTTCACCAGTGACTTGAGCGGCTCTCCCGGATTCGCCGAAATCAGGAATCGTCCGTTCTCCAAACCGTGGGGACACGGCTTAACCCGGCGGTTTTCAATCAGCACCCCGTCCGGGTCATCATCATAAATGAATTCGATTTCGAATCTTGCCTGCTCAAATCCAAGCAGAGACAACTCTCTCTGAACGAGACCGGCAAGTTCTTCGGACGCCTTTTTTCGGACCGCTGAAATCTCACGGCTCTCTTTCTCATATTCTTTGGAATGCCGCTCCGTTTCCTCTCTCAGAAATTTCAAGCGGGATGCGACATCGAGCGTGGAATTCAACCGCTCTTCTATGGTTTTCAGGGTCGCCAGTATCGCCTCTTCGGAGCCGCCATATTTCTTCTTGAGACGAAACAGAGTGTCGAGCCGCTGATTGATTTTTTCCAGACGCTCCGGGTCGTCCGGTATCGAGGCATGATACCGCTCGATTTCCGACCGAAATTCCTCCAAACTCACCAGCGCGGATTCGAGAAGTTCCTGCGCCGGGCGAAGTTTTTCATCGGCAGGGACCATCTGACCCAGTTCGCGACGGCAGGAATTCAGCAGATTGGCGGCCGAGTTCTCATCGCCGTCCAGCATTTCCAGAATTTTTTCCGACTTCTCTGCCAGCATTATCGAAGCGTCCAGAATTTTCCGCTCCCCAATCAATTCTTCTTCTTCTCCATTTCTGACTTCGGCTTTCTGGATTTCGTCTCGCTGATACTGCAGGAGTTCTCGCTCCGTCCGGTCGCGTTCCTGATGGCGCTGCAGTTCCTCGTATTCCCGGCGGAGATTCTGCCATCTGCTGAATATTTCTCTGAGATTCTCGACTCGTTCGCTGATTCCGGCAAAACGGTCGAGATACTGAAGATGATTCTGCTCATCGAGCAGTTGCTGATGAGAGTGCTGCCCGAACAGGTCGGCAATTTGAACCGTCAAACTCCGCAATTGAGCGAGCGTCACCAGTTGCGAATCGAGGAAGAGACGGGCTCCCCCTTTACTTTGTATCTCCTTGCGGATACAGATGGTATCGCCGGTTTCCAAATCGGCGGCGGAGCGGCTTTCTTTTCTATCCTGGCCGCTGATATCAAATTCCCCTTCAATGATTGCCGCCCTGGCGCCGGAGCGGATATCTTCTTTTTCCGCCCGCTCTCCCAGCAACTGCGCAATGGCGCCGACAATGATAGACTTCCCCGCGCCGGTCTCGCCGGTCAGAACATTCATTCCCGAGCCGAATTCGACTTCAAGTTTTTCAACCAATGCGAAATTTTCAATATATATCCGCTTCAGCATTATTCACTTTTTCCAATTCAGCACTAAGGCATCAATTTCCTTTGTTAGCTGTATAGCTCTCGTTATGTCCCCGGAATCTTGTGCAGCTCTCACCTCAGCCTTTAGGCGACTTATAAGTCTGCCTCGTTTTAGCGAGAGAAAGCGATCAACACAATGTCTAAGCCAATCCGAAATGTCGCCCAAAGGTGGTTCCAGGCTGACCGCCGATGATATCTCAGTCGCTAGATCTTTGTCTTCAACCATGTCTATCAGAATCGAGCTCGAGACTGTCCCATGTATTTTGAAAACCGTCAGTACAAGTGAATAAATCTTCCCCTGTGCTTCTCCCTGAAAATCTTCCGGGACAATCTTCTCCTGGATTTTCTCGATATGGTCCGGGAAACCTATCAGTAGCGATAATAGTTCCCGCTCGATATCCAGAATCTTTTTGGGCGGCTTTATCAATTCCGCCGTCTTCTCCGACTTCTCGCGGGGGAGCAGTCGCTGAAAACCGCTTGCCGCAATCCCCAGTTTCCGCGCAGCCTCATCAAAGAAGAGATTCCGCCTCGTCATGTCGCCGATTTTTCCGCCCACCTCCGCCAGTTCTTTAATCAATTTCTCCTTGGCAATGATACCGAGGCTGTCGGTCGGCACATCTTTGACCCGAAAATCGAGATACGGCATCCCCGCCTGTCTGAGAGATTCTATTCCCGCCGCTCCATCATCAATCGCCACCAAATCCGGGTCCTTTCCCGGCGGCGGAATCATGACCATAACCTCCATACCGGCGTCATAAAGAGAATCGACCGAGCGCAATGCCGCCGCCTGCCCGGCGGAGTCGGAATCAAAAAAGAGATAAGCCGTGTCGGCGAAGCGCGCCAGAAGCCGCGCCTGCGGTGAGGTAAATGCCGTCCCCGATGATGCCACCACATTCTTTATCCCGGCTCGGTAGAGTGATATAAAGTCAAAATACCCCTCAACGATAATCACTTCATTCTTTTCCCGGATTTCCTGACGGCTGAAATTCAGCCCATAGAGGACATTACTCTTGGAATAGAGCGGAGTTTCGGGTGAATTTATATATTTGGCGCTGTCGCCCTTCTTGAGCGCCCTCCCGCCGAAGGCAATGACTTTGTCGCTCAGATTAAAAATAGGTATCATCAGGCGATATCTAAAACGGTCGCGATACTTATCGCCGCTCTCTGTTTTCTGAATGAGTCCTGCTTTTTCCAGGTCGGTAGGGAAAAGGTCTTTGCGTAAAGCGTAATTCAATAGCCCGTCCCATTCTTCGCCGGCGATTCCGAGTTGAAAAATTTCGATGGAATCATCGGTCAGGCGACGTTTCTTCTTCAGGTAATCCTGAATGATGTCCCGGTATTTGGTCGAGCGCAACTGCCCGCGGTAGTATTCAACCGCCACCTGATGTGCATAGTACAATTTCTCAATCTCTTCTCGGGCAATCCCGCTTTCTTTCCTTTCCTCGAGGCGAATACCGGCGCGTCGCGCCAGCAGGCGCACGGCATCGAGAAAAGAAAGTTTCTCATGCTCCATCAGGAAAGTAAACACATTACCCCCTTTGCCGCACCCGAAACAGTGAAATATCTGCTTCTCCTGCGAAACCGAAAAAGACGGCGTCTTCTCAACATGAAAGGGGCAGAGGGCGGTAAAATTCCGCCCGCGCTTCTTCAGGCGGATATACTGGCCGATGACATCGACAATGTCATTTGCCTGTCGCACCTGCTCGATGGAATTTTGTGAAATTGTTCCGGGCATTATTTGAGCGTAACTACCGTTACTCCGGCGCCCCCCTCGTTCCAATCCCCGAGACGAAACGACTCCACCGTAGGATGTTCTTTCAGAAACTGCGAGAGCGCTTTACGCAGGGCGCCGGTCCCTTTACCATGCACCACATATATTTGCTTCATCCCCGATATAATAGCCGAATCAAGAAATTTATCAAGCGCTTCCCGCGCTTCTTCAATCGTCATCCCTCGCAAATGAAGTTCCGGACCGGGGGCAGTCAAATCCCGCAGATTGACCATGCTGTTTACCGCCTGCGCCTGGCTGTAATCGGTAATTTTTTTCAGGTCGCTCAGTTCCACCGTACTCAAGAGATTGCCTATTCTGACCCGCGCTTTGCTTCCCGTGATTTCAATTAACTCTCCTTCGGCGCGTAAAGAATTGACCGTCACCCGGTCGCCCGGCGACAGTGTTTCTTCCGTCTTCTTCTGCGGGAAATGCTTCGCCTGCAGATGCCCCGCTCTGTCAGCCGCCGTCTTCAAAAATTTGTGCGCCGCTTTTACCGTTTCCTGCGAGGCATTGCTTTCCCGAATGCTCTTCACCAGTCGCTCTACCTCCAGACGGGTTTCACCCAGGAGTTTCTGAAGTTCCTCCAGATGTTCCATTTTGCTTTTTTCTATCTCCTGTTCCAACTGATTGAGACGGCGGTGATAGAATTCCTCCAGTTGCGCCGCGCTTTTCAGTTTTTCTTCCAGCGACGTCTTGTCCTTCTTGAGAATCGCTAACTCCTTTTCCAGAGACTCAATCAGTCCTCAAAGAGAGCGCTCTCCTTTGCCCAGAAGTTGCATGGCGACATCGGCGATATCTGATGGCATCCCCAGTCGTCGCGCTATCTCCACCGCATACGATGACCCCGGAATGCCGGTCAAGAGCCGAAAGGTCGGCTGTAATGATTCTCTGTCAAATTCAAAGGAGGCATTTTCAATTTCGGGATGATGCATCGGCAGCGTCTTCAATTGTGAATAATGGGTAGTGACAATCACCAGAGCGCCTAAATCCACCATTTTGAGAAGAATCCCCTCGGCCAGCGCCGATCCTTCTTTAGGGTCGGTGCCGGCGCCGATTTCATCAAAGAGTACCAGAGAATCCGGTCCGGCGTGCCGCACCGCATAAATTATCTGCCTGATATGCGATGAAAAAGTGGAGAGAGATAATTCAATCGATTGCTCATCCCCAATATCCGCAAAAATATTTCTGAAAATTCCGATTTCCGATTTTTCATCGGCCGGTATATGCAGTCCCGTCTGCGCCATCAATACCAAAAGCCCGACTGTTTTCAGGAGCACCGTCTTGCCGCCGGTGTTCGGTCCGGTGATGATTATCGCCTGACGTCCGTTCCCCAGCGAAAGGTCGCTGGGAATGATGGAGTTCTTGTCGGCGGCATAATAGAGAAGTAACGGATGGCGGGCGTTTCTCAGGTCGAGATGGCTCTTGCCGCCAACAACGGCATGGTTGCTTTCGGTCTTGATGGCAAACAACGCTGCCGCATGTATGGCATCGAGACGCCCAATCATCTCGCAGTTCTGCTGCAGCCGGTCGGCAGCGGCGCCAATCATGGCCGTTATATGGCGAAGAATCCGGTCTATTTCCAGACGCTCATCCTGAAGGAGCAACCCCAACTGGTTATTAAGTTCCACCGTCTCAGTCGGCTCCACATACAAAGTCGCCCCCGACTGCGAGCGGTCATGAATAATCCCCGAATCGGAACGAAACTGCCCCGAAATCACCGGTATCACATACCGCCCGTCCCGTTGTGTCACCATATCATCCTGCCAGCCGGGAGATTTGTGCCGGTCCGCAAGTATCCGCTCCAGACGGTTTATAATCTTGCGCCGCGACTCCGCAATCTCCAGCCGGATCTTCTTTAACTCCGATGAGGCGCTGTCCAGAACGGAACCGTTATGGTCTATCGCCTTGACTATCTCTTTTCTGATTTCCGGAAAGGGATGAATCTTCTCCAGATACCCCGCAATTGTCGGAAATTTGTCCCGCTCATCTTTAGCATATCCATTCAGCCCTCCGCCGACTTCAATCAGTTCTCTTACTTTCAGCATTTCGGCCGGCTCGATAATTATCCCTTCCGCCTTCGCCTTGCCGATAATCTCCCGAATATCCTCCAGCCGGTAGAGCGGGAAGGCTTCGCCGAAGCGGATGATATCTTTCATCTGCGCAATCTCCGCCATCCGCGTCTGAATCAACTGCAAATCCTGCACCGGAGCAAATCGGGAAATCTCCGCAACCCCGTACGCCGTCAAACATTGCCCCTGAAGAAGCGCAATAATCTTCGGGTATTCCAGGACCTCAAGAGTATGTTCATCGAATCGTTTCATAACGGTCAAAAAATAACCACGCCGTCGGCGTGGTCAGTAATATAAATTCCGGCAAGGCTTTTGAAAACCGTTTATTCGCTACCGGCTTGGTTCCTCCGAGCCGAAAAAGCGGTCAATCTGAAAAATCACCCGATACACCTGCTCCCGGTTCTTGGCTATATCTTCCTTCTTGGAGCGGGACATCTTTTTCGATGGCTCCTGCAGGAGCGCACTTTCTACCTTCTTCATGAAAGTTGGATTCTTGGGATGCAATCCGATAGAACTCTCATAAATCGCCGGAAGAGTCTTAGCCACCGTGCCGCCCAAGAATGAATCCTCAAAATCAAGGTAGAACTTCTCCGGCATCGGAATCAAAAAGACCAGAAATGTAAGGAAACTGATTATAATCCATCCCCGCAGCGCCCCTACAAAGGCGCCGCCGAGTTGGTCTTTTTTACCCAGTTTTTGAAGATTGGCTATCTTGTAGAAAAGTATCCCGAGTAGTTTGAAAACGGCGTAAACCAGCGCCAGAAGAATCACAAACGAGAGAAACGCCACCACCAGCGGTGACCCCCCCAACTTTTCGTAAAGAGTGGTGGCGATGACATCAATATAATTGACCGAGACTATGACAGTCGCCGTAAGCGCCGCCAGCGCCATCAGTTCCCGGACAACCCCCTTCTTCGACCCGATTATTATTGCCGCCACCAGCAATATCAGTAAAACAACATCTACCCAGTTCATAGGCCGACTCCTTTCTGGCCCTCTCAGGCGAGCCGAGCGTACTTATTCTTTCTTCACAGCGAGCAATTCCGCCACAATATTGCTCACCAACTTGCCGTCCGCCTGCCCTTTAACTTTCGGCATCACTTCCTTCATCACCAGGCCTGACTTGGCAGGGGAATCTGCCCCCGTTTCCCTGATTACTTCCGCTATGACCTGCCGCAGTTTCTCTTCGGTCATCTGCTCCGGAAGGTAACTCAGGATAATTTTCAGTTCCGCCGTCTCTTTCTGCACCAGGTCGTCCCGTTTGCCGGCGCGGAACTGCTCGATAGAGTCCCGATGACGTTTCGCCGCGGTGTTCAGCACCGCTATTAAATCGTCATCGGTCAGTTCTGCCCCTTTATCGATTTTCTTGTATTTGAAATCAGACTTCAGGCCCCGAAGAGTGGTGGCTTTAAGCGAATCGCCACCCTTCAGGGCCTGAATCAGGTCGTCGTCAATCCGTTTCAGGAGAGACATAGGATATTAACTTTCGGACCCGAACTTGCGGTTTTTCCGTCGTGCCGCATTCAGCTTCCGTTTCCGCCGCTCCGATGGCTTCTCGAAATGCTGATGCTTCTTGATATCAGAAAGTATCCCGGTCTTTTCGCAAAACTTATTGAAACGGCGCAGGGCTTTTTCGAATGATTCGTCGTCACGTACCCTAACACCGGTCATCTATATCCCTCCTTTCAACCTCTTTTGTAACATATTTCATAGCAAAATATTATAATCTTTTTAAGAAACTTGTCAACAGATTTATTCCACCCTCTACAGGCTTCCCCCTCTAACCCTATCTTTACCGTTGACAATGTAGATTTACGCTCGTTATTAGAATTATGAGAGATAAATCATCAATTGCAGAGTTGCGTAAGGTCTTAGTCCGCCGAAGGCGGGCGAGACCTGACGCCATTGGGCGGGCACCGATCCGTCTGGCTCTATCTCTACTGATTCTCACCTCAATTATTACCCCCTCAGTTTCCCACGCCGATTGGATAACCGCCGGGCAGTTCTCCGAAAAGGCAGGGATTGACTCGATTAATCGTTTTATTGTCATCCCAGACCTTGACACAAACAAACTCTTCGGTTGGCGTATACTGCCTTTGGGCGACATAAATGCCGACGGTGCCGACGATATCTTAATTCACAAGTGGTTAGGGGACATTTTTATTGATAACCCTACCTACCTGTTTCTTGGTGGCCATCCTCCCGATATTAACTACGACACGATATTCAATAACTTTAAATATTCCCTGGGCATGATTGGTGATGTCAATGATGACGGCTTTTCAGATATCGGAGTCACGCCATTCCCCAGCCTGAGCTTTGCGTTACATTTTGGCGGGCCAAATCCAAGCGATACCCCCGACTTTGTCATCCCCAATATGTGGTCCTGGATGACAACGGCGGTTGACCTGGATGATGATGGTGAATTAGAACTGCCTCTAAGCAAGAATGTAAATGGCGGTCCGGTGAAGATTTATCATATAGGTTCAAACAGAGACACGATTCCTGAATATGTAATAAACGATACAGCAAAGGGTTTTGGCGGAAGTCTCGCTACTGGGGACTTTAATGGTGACAACTACGAAGACTTAGCAATTGCAGCATTTCGCGATTATTTTCCGGAAGACTCGGCATTTGTGAAATTCTATTGGGGCGGCCCGACATTTGATACAATTGCCGACTACGTCATACGAAGCCACTCGAATTTCTTCGGTCTCTTTATGTTTTCCCTTGGCGACTTCAATGCAGATGGATATGACGACCTTTACATTTCAGGAGACGGCAATGACGCTTTCGGAATACATTTCGGTGGCCCCCAATTGTCTGGCTCCCCAAACCTGCCCGTCAATCAGTGGATTTATGGTGGATACATTCCGCCTACTTCCGCCGCCCCAGCGGGAGATGTAAACAATGATGGATACCCCGATTTGATAATAGGCTACTCTAACGATGTGCAGTTCGTAAATGAGATAATGGTCTATCTGGGTGGCCCTGACGCTGATTCGATTTATGACGTTCGATTGGAAAATCTGCAGATGCCAGGCGACCAGAGCTACTTCGGGGAAGTTGTTGCTGGTGTTGGGGATTTCAATGGCGATGGTGTAGATGATTTTGCTGTAAAGTCGAGAAAAAACTTGGATTGCAGCAACTGTGACCAAGCGGAGGTTAACTTTTTTGCCGGTTGGGATGGTACTCCTACTGATGTCCCCTATGAATTCGAACGAACCCTTCCCACAACCTATGCACTTAATCAGAATTATCCCAACCCCTTCAACTCTTCCACCACCATCTCCTTCGACCTCCCCCGCCGTGACCAAGTCACCCTTTCCATTTACGACATCACCGGCCGCAAACTCCGCACCCTCATCAATAATACCCTCTCCGCCGGTTCTTATTCCGTCACCTGGGACGCCCGCAACTCCAAAGGCGAATCCGTTTCCACCGGCATCTACCTCTGCCGCCTCAAATCCTCCTCCTCCACCTCCTCCACCCGCAAACTGCTGCTTCTGAAATAGGCTTCACCGCAGAAGTCGGGTCGCTACTTATGGGAAAGCCTCGGGATTCCTGACACCGCATTAGAACTGTAGGGGTCGACCAATGTGTCGACCCGGTCTCATCGTGCAAGGCAGGATGAGACCATCTAAGAACCTTGGTGCCCCACCCCTTGGGGTGGGATTTTATAAACAGATTCCGTACTATATTCTACCCCACCGCAAGTCGCCGCGGTCGAAGACTCGCCGAGGAGAGCGACCAGGACGGTGGGGCACCATCCAGGTATAGACCGGGAACATGGTATACAATTTAGACCGGCAAGATAGTATACAGGTTAGATTACGGTACGAATAAGGAGGTTTATCGTGCCGTGGAAAGAGACCTGTATTCGCCGTTCCGTCAGGTCCTGCCCGCCGCAGGCGGGTGTGACCTGACGGATGCTTTGCCGTCAAGCGTCCCTGACAAATCCTCTCTTAACCCCCAGACAATATCACTAACAAATCGCTGCTAAATATACCCCGGAGGTACATATAGAGAAACAAAACTCTCCAAAACACTCAAAACGACCCCCACAAGGGTCACGCGGGAGGGAAAGTGAAATTCGCCAAAATTGAAACGAATACGAACCTATTACCTGTTGCCCCACAACCGCTTGACTTTTTTAACGGTCATCGCTGCCGACCCCGGTTATCTCTGGACTAATCTTAACTTAACCCCCGGCTCATTCGACAGAAAATGAAAATGTACATGCGGTATTATCTGCCCCGACTTCGGTCCATTGTTTAACTGCAGACGGTAATTATCCTCGATGCCGAGTTCTGCCGCCATCGCCCGGATTCTGACAAATAACTTCAGCAGAAGGTCATCCGGTATATCCTGCAGATCAGGGTAATGGGCTTTGGGAAGCACCAGAAGATGTATCTCCGCTTTGGGAAGAATATCGGCAAAGACAATTATCTCCTCATCCTCAAAATAGACCCCTGCCGGTTTCTGGCGATTGACTATTTGACAGAAGATACAATTCATCGCCGCCAAATGTACATATCGCGCGATAAAATGCAAGGCAAATGCGAAAACCGCACCGTATGCCGCTCTGCTACTCCAGAAATCTCCATTTTTGACGATATTCGGTATCATAAGTATGAACTTCAACTTACTAATACAATGATTGCAATCGTAGGACTCGCAGTTGTCTTTCTGTCGGTAATCGGCGGGTATGTTATGGCGCATGGGCAACTTCTGGTGCTGGTGCAGCCGGCGGAATTTGTGATTATCGGCGGCGCCGCTATCGGCACCCTCCTTGTCGGCGTTCCTTTCCGCGTCCTGAAAGAGACTCTCCGTCAACTTGGCAAAATCCTCGGCAAAGGTCCCGCCAAAAAGAACTACCTCGACCTTTTAACGATGATGTACGAACTGTTCAACGTCGCGCGCAAAGACGGTCTGGTTGGGTTGGAAGGGCATATCGAGAACCCCGAGAAAAGTTCTGTCCTCTCCAAATACCCCGAGATTATTAAGAATAAGCAGACCCTCAATTTTCTGGTCGATACTATCCGATTGATTATCATGGGAGGAGTGCCTGACCATGACCTCGAGGCGATGATGGATGAGGACCTCGAAACGCTGCATCATGAGAATCTGCAGCCGTCCCTTTCATTATCCCGCCTGGGTGACGCCCTGCCGGGGCTTGGCATTGTGGCCGCCGTCCTTGGTGTGGTGATAACGATGGGGGCGATTGACGGTCCACCGTCGGAAATCGGACATAAGGTCGGCGCCGCGCTGGTAGGAACTTTCCTCGGCATTTTGTTATCATACGGGTTTGTCCAGCCGCTTTCCGCCAATATTCAACTGATGGTGGAAAGTGAAGCCAAGTATTACACCTGTCTCAAACAGGGATTGATTGCCTTTCACAAAGGTTTTGCCGCTTCCATCGCGGTCGAATTTGCTCGTCGGGTAATCAATACCGAAGTCCGTCCCAGTTTTTCCGAAGTGGAGGAAGCCTGCCGCGCCTCCAAAGCGGCCAAGGTAGCAGTCGCCAATGGCTGAAGAAGAAAAACATAATAAACCGGTCATTATCAAGAAAAAGAAGAAAGGTCATGCCGGTTATCACGGCGGCGCCTGGAAAGTCGCGTACGCTGATTTTGTCACGGCGATGATGGCATTCTTTCTGGTTATGTGGCTGGTATCGCAGTCCGATGCCGTCAAGCAGGCGGTCGGCGGATATTTCCGTGACCCGGTCGGTTTCAGCAAGAAAGCGGGAAAAGGGGCGCTTGAAGGAAGCGCCGCGCCGTTCAAAGCGCCGATGCCGGCCGCTCCTGACCTGCAGAAAAAACATCAAGCCGAAGAAAAGAAACTCAAGACCGCCGGAGATAAAATCCGGGAAGCAATCGAGAACTCAAATGAAGCCGGCAAAATCAAGGATTATGTCGAGATTGAAATTGTCCCCGAAGGGCTGCGGATTCAACTTATCGATGCCTCGGCCGCTTCCGACTCCGCCATCTTCTTCGACCTGGGAAGTTCCAAACTGAAACCGTGGGCGCAATCGGTTCTTGCCACTATCGGCTCCGAACTTGGAAAACTTCCCAACCATATCATTGTCGAAGGTCATACCGATAGCCGCCCCTTTGTTTCGAGCAACGGTTACACCAACTGGGAACTGTCGTCCGACCGCGCCAATAGCGCCCGTCGCCTGATGGAATCCTCCGGGCTCAAGGGTGACCAGATTATCGAAATTCGCGGTTACGCTGATGTTCAACTGCGGCTGCCGGACCATCCCGAAGACCCGCGCAACCGCCGCGTGGCGATTATCGTCCTCAACGAAGCGTACGAGCAGCGGTTCAAAGATATTCAGGTCGGCAACGACCTCGCCGGTATCGAGTAACCTGTACAAAGCGGCCATATCAGCCCAATCACGCTTGGTGCTGTAATCTGTCAGGTCCATTCCTCTTATTATTCTCCTTGATTCTGCCCCTTAAATCTGTTAGAATTACTCAGCAAAATTATAAAAAATTCTGGAGGAATGTAAATGTCCGGCCATTCAAAATGGGCGACCATTAAACGTAAAAAAGGTAAACTCGACGCCGAGCGGGGGCGGATGTTTACCAAATTGATTAAAGAGATAACGGTGGCGGCGCGGCAGGGTGGAGGCGACCCCGAAGCCAATCCGCGCCTTCGCACCGCAATCGCCACCGCTAAAGCCGCCAATATGCCGGCGGACAATATCAAAAAGGCGATTCAAAAAGGAACCGGCGAACTCCCCGGCGTAAATTATGAAGAAGTTACTTATGAAGGATATGGTCCCGCCGGCGTCGCCATCTATCTGACCGTCACCACCGACAATAAGAACCGTACCGTTGCCGAGATTCGCCATATCTTTTCCCGCTTCAACGGCAACCTCGGTGAGAATGGATGTGTCTCCTGGATGTTCGAAAAAAAAGGTGTGATCACCGTTCCCACCAATGTGGTCGATGAAGATACTCTTCTGGAGATAGCCCTTGACTCCGGCGCGCTTGATCTTTCCAATCAGGGCGACACTTTCGAAGTCGCCACTCCCGCCAACGACCTGGAAAAAGTCCGCGCCGCTCTGGAGAAAAAATCAATCCCGGTGCAGTCGGCCGAAACCACCATGATTCCGCAGAATACTATCCGGCTGGATGAACGCCAGGCGGAGACCATGCTGAAACTGTTTGAGGCGCTGGAAGAGCATGATGACGTTCAGAAAGTCTATGCCAACTTTGACATCGATGAGTCCTTGATGAATAAGTTGGCGGGATAAGATACGAGCCTGATGGTGATTATTGGCATAGACCCGGGACTTCATCTGACCGGGTACGGAGTGCTGGAATCGAACGGCCGGGCGGCGCGCATACTGGAGGCGGGAGTGATCAAGACGGCCGGGCTCAAGAATTTTGACGGCAAACTGAATGAGATATTCCTGCAGTTCGGTGAAATTATCAGGCAGTTTGCGCCGGACTATATCGCCGTGGAAGAGTTATTTTCGCATTACAGTCATCCCAGGACGGCCATAATAATGGGACATGCCCGCGGAATTATTTTTCTTCAGGCGGCAAAAAACCAGGTGCCGATAGTTTCCTATGCGTCAACTCGAATCAAGAAGTCGCTGACCGGAAACGGTCGCGCCAGCAAAAGCCAAGTTCAGAAAATGGTTCGCTCAACTTTCAAACTGAAAGAGCAATTCTATTCAGCCGATACCGCGGATGCCCTCGCGGTCGCCCTTTGTCATCATAATGCCTTGCTCGGCGCTTCTGCGGCTTCTGCCAAAGGTCGAAGAAAGTCCCGATGATTTCTCAGATTAGCGGCAGGATAAATCATCTCACCGAGGAGGCGGTCACGCTTGAGAATGACGGCATCTTTTATGAATTGATGATTCCCTCGGGACTTTACAACTCCCTCAAGAGTCTGCAGGCGGAAAATAATCCGATTACACTGCACACCATTTATTACATCGAAGCGGGCGACATGAAAAGTTACCATTACCCCCGTCTGGTCGGATTCACCAATCTGGTCGACAAAGAATTCTTCCAGGCATTTACAACGGTATCCGGTCTGGGGATAAAGAAGGCGCTGAAATCTTTGACTCTTCCGATTCGCGATATCGCCACCGCTATCGAAACCAAAGATGCCGCTACGTTAATTCGCCTGCCCGGTCTGGGGCGCCGTCTGGCGGAAAAAGTGATTGCGGAATTGGCAGGAAAAATGGCACGTTTCGCCCTGGCGAAAGGGGAGGAGCCGCTTTCGACTCCTCAGAAAGAGAAAGAAAATTTCGTTCTGGAAGCGCTGGAGGTTTTGCTTCAACTGCAGTACCGTCGAGCCGAAGCCGAGAGTATGATTGACAAGGCAATGAAAACCAACCCGCGCATTGTCTCTACGGAAGAGCTGATTACCGCGATATTCAACCTTGAAGCGAGCCAGCGTAAAGGTGTTGCCCGATGAGCCGCGAAAGAATCATTTCAGGCCAGAGCATTTCTCCCGAAGAAGAATCTTTTATACTCTCTTTGCGCCCCAAGTACCTTAATGAGTATATTGGACAGAAGAAGTTAAAGGATAAACTTAAAGTATCGCTTGAAGCCGCCAAGAAACGCCAGGAGGCTTGCGAGCATATCTTATTCTACGGTCCGCCCGGACTCGGAAAAACCACTCTGGCGCATATCATCGCCAATGAAATGGGAAGCCGCCTGGTGGCTACCTCCGGTCCCTCTCTCAGCCGCACCGGCGACTTAATGGGGATTTTGACCAATCTGGGGGATGGCGATATTCTATTCATTGATGAAATTCATCGGCTATCGCCGACCATTGAAGAATTCATCTACCCGGCGATGGAAGATTTCAAAGTTGACTTTGTCGTCGATAAGGGCGCCTTCGCCAAAGTAATAAATATTCCGCTCAAGCATTTTACCTTAATCGGCGCCACTACCCGCGCTGGACTTCTATCACCGCCGCTTCGCGACCGCTTTGGGCTGTATTACCATATCGATTTCTATCCGGCCGATGAACTTAAAGAGATTATAACCCGTTCGGCGCATTTGCTGGAGGTCTCTATCAGCGATGAGGCTGCTATCGAAATCTCTCGTCGCTCCCGCGGCACGCCCCGGGTCGCCAACCGTCTGCTGCGACGAGTTCGCGATTTCGCTTCCGTAAAGGGGGATGGTACGATTGACCTGGCAACGGCCGGCATAGCCCTTGATTCCGAAGGGGTCGACAATCTCGGACTGGATTCACTCGACCGAAAATTCCTGAAAATAATTATCGACTACTACAAGGGGGGACCGGTCGGAATTGAAGCCTTGGGGGCGACTTTGAATGAAGAAATCGATACGCTGGTTGATATGGTCGAGCCGTATCTGCTGAAAATTGGTTTCCTTCAGAGGACCCGTCGGGGCCGGATGGTTTCGCAGGATGCCTGCGGTCATCTGGGCGTGAAACTCGAAATCAAAGATCAAGCGAATTTATTTGAAGAGTAGACCGTGGGCAATTTGGGGCGCTATTATTTTCCAGACTTAAAGATATATAAACTATACTCAGTCACGTGAAGGAAGACGGTCCTTGAGGCTTCCTGATTACGATTATCGTTCTCCAGGTGGTTACTTCGTGACGATTTGCACCGTTGACAAAAGAGACGTGTTAGAGTCAATCAACGATGGGATCATGCATTTGAGCAAGTACGGAGAGATAGCGGCCAGGCATTGGGCAAACCTCGGCAATCTATATATGAGCGTTAACCTCGATTGCCGGGTGGTGATGCCAAATCATATTCACGGCATTCTGATTTTAGGAGACAACTACCGAGACCACAGGGGCGTTTCGCGAATCGCCCCAGGGCGCGTCTCAACGCGCCCCTGCAGTTGATACGGAGTCAAAGTATAACGCCAATACGAGCAATCAGTATCGGGTCAGCGCTTATTGAAGTTGTTCTGTTCCCCGCTGAGAATACCTCGGAATCCGGTCTCTTATCTAAATAATAGTCCGAATCTCAACAGCAACTTCGCCTTTGATGTAACATCAAGGTCATCATTTCCCCCACTGGGAGCGGACCAGATTCCCAGTTCTGCGGCGAAATCAGTTGTTCTTCCTATTTTGACAATGAATTCCATGGTGGAACGGAATGTCCAATAATTCGAGTTACCGATATAAGGCATATTTTTCAGAATTCCATATCCGCCACCCACACCGGGTCGGAGACTGAATTTACCCTGACCAGTCGGTATCAAATACTTCAACATTGCGCCGACTTCCAGAAGGGTCTCGCTATCTTTATTTACATTCAAATGCAGCGGTTTGAAAGTGATTACTATGGAGTGAAGGTCGGCAAATATCCCAAAATGGAGTCGCCTCTTTATCGGATAGTCCAGCAGGATACCCAGACTTTGGTCTTTTTCTTTATCGAATTTGTCGCCTACATTTTCGACTTTTATGTAACCTCCCCCGAGCATTCCGTACTTCAATCCGAATATTCCTCGCACTCCTTCGGACCTGTCTGCCCCGGCACTGACGCCGCTGAATAGAACTACAGAAATTACGATCAGAAGAAAAAGTCCCGGTCTTGATTTGCGCATGATGCCTCCCTCTGATTCCAGATTTAACGCCAGATTAATATAAGGCGGTTAGATGAAAAATCAAATTGATTTTGGAAAGGCAGCAGGCCGCGCCATGGCTCATATGCCGAAAATTTTGCAGGAGAATATGATCGCTGGTAACGGAGTGCCCTTGCTAATACCGATGTGGAATCAATCAGGCAATCAGGTCAGGTTTACTTCTCGCCTCCGGACCGCTTATCATTCATATCCTTCAGCAACTCCAGTTGTATTCTCTGGATTTCAAGAAGACGCTCCCATTGATGCGAAATCAACTGGTCGAGTTTGATATTGAGATGCCGGATTTCGAGTTCGGCTTTGAGATTTACCTGATAATCATGTTCGGCTCTCAGCCGGTCTTTGGCTTCCTGACGATTCTGGCTCATCATGATGATAGGCGCCTGTAACGCCGCCAAACAAGAAAGGAAGAGATTGAGAAGTATGAACGGATAGGGGTCAAAGGGACGTTTCAGCAACCATAAAGAATTGATTCCTATCCAGATGAACAGCACCAGAGCGAAGAGGATAATGAACCGCCAACTTCCGCCAAATTCGGCGACCTTATCCGCGATTCTCTCGCCGACGCTAAGTTCGCTGTCGAATTCTTTGTTGATATTGCGGGAAAGTAATTCCTGCTCTTTGAGGCTGTCTAAAACCGCCTTCTCGAGCCGGGTAACTTCACCTTTTTCGGTCTCGATAACATCCTCGACAAATTCAGTCCGAAAGCGATTGAGGCAGTCAAGGCAGACCATCCCCTGGGGCGGGAGGTCGGGATGCCTGGCGGTGATTAAAGCCGCTACCGGGGCAGAAATAATCTCGACCGGCCGCGCATATATTTTAGGTTTGCGATTGTGACAGATCGGGCAGGTAATCACTTTCGAATCATTCACCGGCATAAATAATCCTCCACCGCTTCTTTACAACTTTCCTTTTTATCCGGATTCCATTTAGCTAACACTCATTGCTCCGAAGTCCGTGTCAGTACTACGAATATTCCGGCAAGAATCAAGACTCCTCCGACCGCCGTCCACCAGCCCGGTATCTCTCTAAAGAAAATTATCGCCAGTATTGTCGCCCCAATCGGCTCTCCCAGTATGGTGGTTGCCACCTTATGCGCCGGCACATATTTCAGCAGCCAGTTGTACAGCGAATGCCCCAGAACGGTCGGCACCAACGCCAGAAGTAGAAACAGTAGCCAACTCTTGGTGGGATAATCAGTCAGATTTTCCCCGAATAAGAGTGAAATCAGAAAAAGCGTCACCGCCGACACCGAATAGACCGGAAAGATATACCCGAGATTATCGAGTCGAGGCCGCAGTTGTCGTCCAATAAATAGATAAGTCGCCGCGCAGACCGCGCCAATCAGCGCCAAAGCATCGCCCAGAATATATTTATCCCCGAGGTCGAAATCGCCGCGCGATATAACCACCATCCCGACCAGCGCCAGCGCCATCCCGACCACCGAACGGGCCGGAATTTTTTCTTTGAGAATAAGGGCTTCCATCAGCAGCACCCACATCGGTTGCGTGGCGACCAGGATGGTGGAATTGGATATGGTGGTATAGAAAAGTGACGTCACCCAGACGGCAAAATGAAGGCCGAGAACTATCCCTGAAGTCAACAGAAGCCACAGTTCCTTTGCCGTTAGAATCCGGATTGTCCGGCGTATATGTGGCACGGCCGGGAGCGCCAGAATCAGTGCGGCAAACCCCATGCGGTAAAACGCCGTCGGGAGCGGTCCGGCGCCGGTCATCTTTATCAAGACCGCCGCCCAGGAGACCGCAAAAGTCGCTACAATGAGCGAAAGATATAATCTCCCTTGCGTCACCATTTTTTATATATTGCCGGACAATATAGGTATTTATTCGCACCATGTCGATATATTTGCTCATCGCCGTTCTATTCTGGGGATTCTCCTATATTGCCATTAAAGTTGCCTTGAATTATCTGACCCCGGTGGAGATGATCGCCGCCCGCTTTGTGCTGGGGGGAACGACTCTCCTTTTCATTATCTGGTTCAAAGGACTCTCGTTCAATATCAAAAAGCAACTCCGCCTGATAATCATCTCCGCGGCGATTCTCTTTCTGCATTTCTGGGTTATGGCAACCGGAATGCTTACTACTACCGCCACCAATACCGCCTGGATACTAACCACCGCGCCGATTTTTATCGCCCTGTTGTCCTTTCTCATACTGAAAGAGCCGTTCGGCTTATATCAGATACTGGGTGTTATTCTTGCCACCATAGGCGTAATATTTCTTGTTTCCAAAGGGGAACTCGGCTCACTCGGATGGATTTCTTCCACCGGCGACTGGATTGTTCTGGGAAGTTGTCTCACCTGGGCGTTTTATACCATTGTTACCCGAAGAATCACCCGGTCGGTCAACCCCCTGGCGGCGACATTCTGGATGATAGCGATTGCCGGGCTTGTGATTGTGCCATACAGCCTGCTTCGAAGCGGTCATCAGGTTTACTGGAGAATGCAGCCTGACGGGATCGTCGCGCTGGTCTTCTTGGGGGTCGGCTGTCTGGCGATTTCGTTCTGGGCATGGTCGGAAGGGCTGGCGCGCAAACCGGCCGGGGAGGTTGGAATCTATCTTTATCTGGAGCCATTGTTCACCATGCTCGGAGCCGCCTTTCTTATCCAGGAGCCGATTACGGTCTGGCTGATTCTCGGAGCGCTTTTCATCGTGGCCGCGGTTTATGTCTCGGAGCGATTCGGCAAGACTGGAAAGTCACCTTCGCCGGTCGATGTATGATTAACGTCCTTCTGCTTCTGGCTGTCATTTTCTGGGGTTTGTCCTTTGTCGCAACCAAGATGGCGCTTCAGTATCTGAGTCCTTTTGAAATCATCGCCCTGCGGCTTCTGCTTGGCGCGCCGGTCTTATATCTTATAGTTGTAGCTAAGAAAATAGATATCACTCTAAAAAAGAATGACATCCCGATTCTGCTTATAACATCTATTGTCCTGGCGGTTCATTTCTTGATTCAGGCGTTCGGATTGATTTACACCAGCGCCACCAACACCGGATGGCTTATCGCCACTATTCCGGTTTTTATCGCGATTCTCTCACGGCTGTTTCTGAAAGAGAAAGTCGGTCCCGTCAAATTACTGGGGATTTTGATTGCCACCGTCGGCGCTCTCTTTCTCATCTCCAAAGGGAGACTGACGTCACTGGAGTGGCTTAAGTCCGTCGGGGATTGGCTGATATTGACAAGTTGCGTGACCTGGGCGGTTTATACAATTATCACGCGCGATTTGACCCGCCGTTATCATCCTCTGGTCGTTACCCTCGCCATACTTATTCTTCCGGCGCTTCTCCTCAATGCCTACTGCGCTTTTACAACTCCAATTTCGAGACTTCTCGAACTCCCTTTGGAAATAATCGGAGCGCTGGTCTTTCTGGGAATCTTCTGCCTCGGGCTGGCGCAATGGGTCTGGCTGGAGGGATTGTCCCGCAAGTCGGCAACTGAAGTGGGAGTCTTTCTCTATATTGAGCCGATTGTAACCACTCTCGGAGCGATACCGATTCTGGGGGAGAGCATAAACCTATTCGGCATCGCCGGAGCGCTGCTGATTCTGCTGGGGGTTTATCTGGTGCAGAGAAGATAAACGGCGTTAGAGATCTGGCGCATTCTTTGAAAAAATCTCTTGTAAAAGTCTCTTTCGGTTCTATATTGATTGAGTGGGAAATAATCAAACAGGGAGACAGAGATGTTTCTTATCGGGACTATCGCGAAGTTTCTTTCAATCTTATTTCTGGTCGCTTTTGCCTTATCGCCATCTGAGACTAAAGCCGGGGTGGATTCGATATATGTCGTAACTCTTAATGACGGCTCTATTATTAAGGCGAAGAGCTACCAACTTATGGGAGATGATTCCATTATTGTCTTATCGAAATGGGGCCGGAAGCATTATCTGGCAAAGAGCGATATACGGTGGTTGACTTATGAGTCTTACAAACAGTCCTCTGTCCCGGGCGAAAAGTCTCCTGCGGCCGCTTTTGTTCTGTCGTTTTTGGTCACAGGACTCGGGCAGTGCTACAATGGGCAATTCGACAAAGGTGTTGCCCAGTTCCTCCTCTGTGTCGCGCCAGCCATAACTGGACAAGTGATCATGCAAGAGGCAAACAAACAGCATTTGGGGTACTACTTCTTTGGTGTGAGCCTGGGCGTGTGGGTTTGGTCGATGATAGATGCCCCGGTAACAGCTTCAAAGGTCAATAACCGATTGAGAACAGAACATACAGAGAAAGCCACACCGACCTTAAGAATTAATGCGGGTCTATTGAAGCATGGGAACCGAAATCTGCCAGGAATTATGGCGCAACTTCGTTTCTGAGTTGCTCTGATTTGAGTCGGACAATCACTTTATCGGTGGATGACAGTCTTGCATATAATTCCTATTGATTCATTACACCCCGCACGATATATTTCGGTCGTCATGATTAACCACGATACAAAGACTATCCCTGTCAGTTATCAAGCCATTCCGAAAAGAAATACTCTCAGTATGATTTCAGAAAGGTACGCCTATGTCTGAAGAACCAGTGGGATGCGGCAAACCGACCGGGAAACTTCTCGGCGAGCCGCCAGCCAGCAAATCAGTGAAGAACAGAGAAACAATATTTGAGGAGGAGACAATACCGATGGTCCGTGTTGGAGGAAAGGCGCCTGATTTTGAAGCCCCCGCTTATCACAAGGGGAAATTCGTCAATGTGAAACTGTCTGACTATGCCGGGAAATGGGTCCTGGTCTGTTTTTATCCGGGCGATTTCACCTTTGTCTGACCGACCGAACTCTCGGCGGTCGCCGGTAAGTACGATGAACTTCAGAAACTGGGAGTGGAAGTTCTCTCAGTAAGTGTCGACAGTCGCTTTGTCCATAAGGTATGGGACGAAGAAGAGCTTTCGAAGATGACAGCCAACGGAATTCCCTGGCCGATGCTGAGTGACGGTGCCGGAAGTATCGGCAAAATTTACGGCGTCTATGATGAAGCCTCGGGAGTCGATATCCGCGGACGGTTTATAATTGACCCTGACGGAGTGGTGCAGGCGATGGAAGTACTGACCCCGCCGGTCGGCAGAAAGATTTCCGAGTCGATTCGCCAGGTGAAAGCCTTTCAGCATGTCCGCGCCACGAAGGGGGCGGAGGCATGTCCTGCCGGATGGGAACCGGGGCAGCCGACCCTTAAGGTCGGTCCTGACCTGGTCGGTAAGGTATGGAAGGTCTGGAAACCGACGGAATAACGGTGAGACAATAAGTCAATTGTTACGTTAAGAATCCGGCAGGAGGCAGTCCTGCCGGATTGCTATTGATATCCATCGCTGAAGGCAAATCCCCTTGAATAATTGATGTAAACCGCAAAGATTCTCACTAATTGCCATTTGGCATTGAACTGTTTCTTTCCTCTCCGCCCCACCGCGGCGTAATATTTCATCGGCAATATCCCAACAATTTTCTCTTGCCTGACGATAATCAAAATATTAGATAATTCTAAATTCCGGATATTCATTCAAAGGAGTGTCGGATATGAAAGGATATCTTGTCGCCATTTCAATTCTCCTGTTTGTTTTTCAATTTGAATCTTCAATTGCACAGACGGGGGATATAGTCAAGGAACTTCAGCCCTTGATGGATTCGATAGTTGCCATTGAAGCCCCGATCTTTGCCCCGGAGACTTTTTCCAACGCCGAGCGGAAATTTCAGGACTTGAAGCGGGCGGTAGAATACGCCAAGAAACAGCAGTATATCAACGAAGTTGCCTCTGATTTCAAAGGATACGCCGAAAACGCTATCAAGGCGACCGGCGTTGCCCGGCTCTCTCTGTCGGAATATCTTCCTCCAAGGGATAAGGCGCGCAGAGCGCGAGCGCATCAACTGGTGCCGCAACTCTATCAGGCGGCGGAAACGCAGTTTGTGAAAGCAACCAAGAAAGTCGAGTCGGGGGATGTAAAAGGAGGGATTAAGGAAGCGGACAAAGCCTCGCCGCTCTTTGACAAGGCGGAACTGGAGGCTATACGGGTGGATATCCTGGGCAAAGCGGATAAACTTATTGCGGCGGCAATCGCCGATGAAGGGCTCAAGTATGCCTACACCACTATGGACAAAGCCCGAACCGCAAGAAATAAAGCCGATGAAATTCTCTTGAAAGACCGCTATGAAAGAAAAGAGTCGCTGGAATATGTCGCCCGCGCCGAGTACGAAGCGCGACATGGCTCGAATATCTCGCAGTTGGTTCGCTCTCTGGAGCGGAATGACCAGGCCTGGGAAAAACTGATGCTCGGGTACGAAATCGAGATGCAGAAAATCGCCAATGAGTTCGGTATCGAATTACTTCAATTCGACACGGGACCGATGGCGGCGGCCGATTCTCTTGTCCGACGGATTCGCTCTTTGAAAGAGTTTGGCGCCGGCAAAGAGCATGAGGCATATCAAATAGCCGCGCAGACCGAGGAGTGGCTGAAGTCAGCGCTGGCGCGGTTCGGTGCCGCCGACAGCGGATTGACCCTCGCGGAAAAGATGCGTCGCCTTGATACCGAAATCGCTACCCTCCTCGATGAGCGTCAAAATCTCGCGAAAGAACTTCAGGAGCATCAGGTGAAAATCGCCGAGTTAACCAAGACTCAGCAGGAAATCTCAACCGAACTGGATGCCCGCCGCGAAAAAGAGGACAAATTGAGCCAGGCAAAGCGGATTATAAATCCATCCGAAGGGGAGGTGCTCTTCAATGCCTCCAATGACATTGTCCTGCGCCTGATTGGCCTCTCCTTTGCCCCCGGAAAGAGCGATATTGCCGATGAACATGTGCCTATTTTGAATAAAGTGATCGATATTTTGAGGATGTTTCCGGACTCCAAACTGATGATTGAAGGGCATACCGACAATACCGGCGACCCGGCCGGGAATATTCGTCTTTCAGAGAAACGGGCGATAGCGGTGATGCAGTACCTTCGCCAGGCCCTTACAATTCCGGCCGACCGGGTACAGTCGGCCGGTTACGGCGCCGACCGCCCGGTGGCATCGAACGACACCCCTGACGGGCGCACCAAGAATCGAAGAATCGACATCATAATTATGCAGTGAGACACGGTCGCGGGAAGATATCTTCGGAATATTGTCATTGACATCGCTGAAGAGACGTATATATTGGAAAGAGAATTAATATCTCCTTACATGAGTTTTCTATTGATGTTCCACGAGGTTAATCCCAGCAGAAATCTTTTTGGGGAGAGCCGGCGCAATAGTGCGCCAGTAATCGTTTATCTTGCCTTGCGAAGTTACTTAGTGAGTAAACCGTGAAGCGATAAACAAATGGGGAGAGTAGAATGAATATCTACGTAGGTAACCTGACCCGCGATATAACCGAAGAAGACCTTCGCAAGGCATTCGAAAGTTACGGCCAGGTAGCCAGCATTAACATCATTAAGGACCGTTTTACCGGTGAGCCGCGTGGATTCGGCTTTGTGGATATGCCGTCCAAGGAAGAAGGGCGTGCTGCCATTGCCGGTTTGAATCATGCCGACCTTAATGGCGTTACTCTGACGGTCAATGAAGCCCGTCCCCGCAGCGAAGGCGGGGGAGGCGGCGGTGGCCGTGGCGGCGGTGGCGGCCGCGGCGGACATTCCGGCGGAGGGGGAAGACGAGGTGGTTTTGGCGGAGGCGGCGGAAGACGATTCTAACGACGCTATCCGTATTCAGATTTATAGGGATGTCGCTTGCGGCATCCCTTTCTTATTTACGCCCAGAGAACCTGAACATCGCCAAAAGTGGTTCGAGCAGTAATCTGAATTCGAACCGCCGCCGTATCATAGTCGGCGGTCTGGTGACTCAGACTGTTCGAAATCCCGGAGACTTTGCGGTCGAAAATGACCAGGTCACCCATGGTCGATGTCCCAAATACCCAGACTTCCATATCTTTCGGCACCAGAACAGTAACATCACCGAATGTGGTCGTGACTGAGACCTGGTTGGTCCCCTGTTTCAATTTTGCGCCGGTCAAGTTGAGGAAACAGTCGCCAAAGGCACAGGAGATTTTGGTCCCGTCGATTTCGGCGTTTTTGGCGTTGAGAGAGACATCACCAAATGTCTTTTCAAACTTCTGCCCGAACTCGGTCGCTATTTTTTCCGCGGCGGCCGATATTTCTATTACCTTTGGGTGCGCCCGGAACTGTTTACGGAATATCAGATAAAGTCCGAACGCCACCAGGACCAGAGGCCACAGAAGCGGCATGATTTTCCAGAATTTAAATTGGGGGTAGATATTGGAAATTATGCTAAAACTCAATAGGAATCCCCCCAGCAGAATCAATATTAGTCCAATCAGTTCTCTTCTCTGCATAACTCTCTCCCTCAATTAATAGATCAATATTCGATACGAATTCTGCGCTTCCGTTGTTTCTTCATGCAGGCCTCATCATACTCAGAAAGTCCGTTGAGAGTCAGCCGCGAATCTTATCTGAGGCTATGATGACAGTCGGGCTTGACTTATCCGACGGTACCCCATTATTTAGCACAATTTAACTGAAATTGAAAGGAGATAATATGCTTCGGCACCTGACCGAAATCGATGACCTCACCAAAAAGGAGATTTATGAGGTATTCGATTTATGTAAGAAGATGAAAAAGGGGCAGATTTCCCCCAAACCGCTCAAAGGCAAAGCGGTCGCCTGCATTTTTACCAAGCCGTCGTTGCGGACAAGAGTCTCTTTCGAGGTGGGCATTTTCGAACTGGGGGGGCATCCTATTTATATTACTGACCCGGAGATTCAGTTGGGACGACGGGAATCGATTGCCGATGCCGCCCGGGTGCTCTCCCGTTATGTCGGTCTGATAATGATTCGAACCTTTGCCCATTCCGATGTCACGGAACTGGCAAAATATGCCTCTGTCCCCGTGGTCAATGGCCTCACTGACCTGGGGCATCCCTGCCAGATTCTGGGGGACTATTTCACAGTACTCGAAAATGCCAAAAAGAAAGCCCGCTATAAAATAGCATATCTGGGTGATGGCAATAATGTTGCCAATTCCTGGCTGAATCTGGCGTCGTTGATTCCGATTGACCTTCGTATCGGAACTTCGGCCGAGACCCCTCCCGACAAAGGAATGATGGAACGGGCGCTCCAGAATAAGGAGAGCCAAGTCCTTGTGACGGAAGACCCTAAAGAAGCGGTGAAAGATGCCGATGTAGTCTATACGGATGTCTGGGCCTCCATGGGCCAAAAGGACAAGTTTGAGGAGAAATCAAGACAATTAAGTAAGTTCCAATTAAACACAACATTGCTGTCCGGCGCCAGCCCTGACCATCTGGTCTTGCATTGCCTTCCCGCTGAGCGAGGCCGCGAAATCACTGATGATGTGATGGATGGCCCTCATTCCGTGGTTTTCGACCAGGCGGAAAACAGGCTGCATATACAAAAGGCGATAATGCTGTTTCTTCTGAAAGAATCGAAGAAGAAGAAAAAGTAGAAGCGGAAAAGGGATGCCCCGGATAGAATGTCTCGAAAGGAGAATCTAATGCATCCTCACAAAATCGTTTCCGGGGTATGCCTTCTGACGGTCGCGGCTATGCTCTGCCTGGCTGGCGGATGCTCCGATGAAAAGACTACGGCCAGTCCCAGCAATACCGGTTCTCTGACTGACCCTGAATTCATTCAGGTGCAGGACCAGGTCAATATCTTCCTCGACTCGGCACAGAATTATTTCGCGGAAGGGTTCGAAAATATTTATAAAGCGCCGGTCGATACCGAAAACGTTATCAATAACTACGGACCTATGGGACCTACCGACACGGCAACCTTCGGGTATTATGACGGTTGGTACGTAGTCTATATTTCCCGCAACAACGCCTATACGGCCAGCGTGCTGGTGGACTCGGTGCAGTACCAGGACAATGGTGAAGTGATCGAAGACCCCTCCGGGCTCGATTACCTGCACTTCATCCGCAAGTGGGATTTTGTCTTTAAGAATACCAATGTCTCCCACGTCAACCTGAGCGCCTATCTCAATCTGGAGTACAGCGGACTGGACCAAAGTGTCGCCGCCATAAATGGTACCAAAGATGTTTTTGTTAAGTGGGTATATGTTTCCAATGATTCCACGGTCGAGGCGCAGTATGACATGGATGTGACAGTCAATGATGTGAATATATCGCGCGTGCCGAACTATCCCTGGTCGAGCGGCTGCCCAACCTCGGGAAACATTGAAATTGATATCAACCAATCTTATCTACTGTCCAATGAGGACGGCAAGACGATGCGGGTCCGCAATTGGGTTGTAAGCGTCACTTTTGACGACGGCCAGGCCAGCGTCTCCGTTTCCAGTGAAGGTAAGACCTGGAGTTACACCCGGACCGTCTGCGTTCCCCCTAGCAATTAGCCATCGACAACTAATCTGCTTAAAACCCCGCTTCCCGGCGGGGTTTTTGTTTTGTTGACAAGCGGGGCTCAACCGCTAAATTGGTAAATATGATTGAAATTGCCCGCTATTCCGGCTGCTTCATCTGTGGCGAACAGAACCGGCATGGTTTGAGAGTTAAATTTTATTACTCGGAGGGGAAGGCCGTGGCCGAGTGCACCGCGCAGCGCTCCTTTGAAGGGTACAAGGACATTTATCACGGCGGGGTAACTGCCAGTCTGCTCGATGAAATTATGATTAAGGCGCTTCTGGCGCGCAATATATTTGCCATGACCGTGGAGTTAACAGTCAAATTTCACAAGGCGGTTCAGATCGGACAGCATCTTAACCTGGAAGGGCTGCTGGAGAATCAGAAAGGCCGACTATATTTTACCAGAGGGGAGATGCGGCTTGACAGCGGCGAAGTCGTCGCTTCGGCATCCGGCAAATATCTTGAGGTCAAAGAGGATATGAAAGGGAAACTTCTGACGTCCCTGGAGCGTAAATCTTAAGAGAACCAAAAAGAGTTTTTGACAAAAGTCGCCGATTCATTATCTTTATTTTATTGATGCATACTCCTCATACCTCAAGAATTAAGTATGCTCGACTAAAATACCCGTCACTGAGAATTTTATTTAGAAAGGAATAAATATGTTTAGTCGCCGGATGACTTTTCTGGCACTGTTACTGCTGGTAGGAACGGCAGTTTATGCCGATGACCTTTATCTGCTGAGGATTGACAGCAAGGATGCGCTTGAGTACGCCAGACAGGTTACGGAGAATGCCTACGGCACGCTCAAAGGTCGTTTCGTGGTGGCGCTTAATGACTCCGAAGCCAGAAGCCTCCAAACGTACGGAGTGCCTCTGGAACTGGTGGCAGAGGATTTTGAACCTGAACGATTCTATTTGGCTGCGCCAGTCAATCCGCTGGAATACCGCAAGGTGCTCCCATTTATTTCCTTATACGCTGAAGATAACTGTTACATCATTGAAGCCACCGCCAATGAAGCCGAACGGGTTCGTCTCAATGGATTTATGCCTGTTCCCCTGGCCGGAAGAACCACGCCGCTTTTTTATAAGCCACGGGCGATAGCCGCTTTCAAACCGTTGGATTCCTACCCCTACGATACCCTGGCGCCTTATATTCTGCAGGACTCCCTCTATTCGTACGACACCAGGCTGGAAGCCTTTCGCACCCGATATGTCTATTCCGATTCGATTCTGGCGGCCGAGGACTGGCTCTATGACAAATTTCTTTCATTCGGATATAGCCAGGTCAGTAAGGAACTTTTCTACTTGGGCGGTACCCCCTGCAACAATATCGTCTGTGTAAAGCCGGGAACCACCGAGCCGGAAAATGTCGTGGTTATTGGTGGACACTTTGATTCCTACAATCAGCAGTCGAATCCTATGACCTATGCCCCGGGAGCCGACGATAACGCCAGCGGTACCAGCGCCGTGCTGGAACTTGCGCGCGTCCTGAAAAATGTCCCTCTGAATAAGACGTTGATTTTCTATGCTTTTTCCGCTGAGGAAGTCGGGCTCGTGGGGTCGTACGTTGCCGCTCTGAATTTCTATAACCAGGGCACCAATATCGAATATATGCTGAATTTTGACATGATAGGATATACCGATGACGGGGTGAACGATGTCGTTCTCTTCAGCGGTCCTTTCACAGCCTATGCCGCATTGATGGCATCTGCGGCTACGCGTGTAACCACACTGATTCCGTCTTACGGCGGCTCGGCGGGAAATTCCGACCATGCCTCTTTTGTTGACTTTGGATATCATGCCGTCTATGCCCAGGAGGGAGATTTTAATTTCCCCGGCTGGCATACCGATATTGACCTGTCATCGCGGATGGACTTTTTCCATATGACAGAGATAGTCAAGATGGCTGTTGCCGGAATAGGGCAGGCCGATATCGCGGCAAGTCCTACTCATATCGACCGGGTTTATGATGTCGGCGACGGGCAGTCGCTTCAGGTCAACTGGTCCAGCAATTGCCGTCCCGATTATACATACTATATCGTATATGGGGCGGAATCGGGAATCTATACCGATACTATTCCGGTGCCGGCGCCGAATTGCACTTACACCATCAATGGTCTTCAAGAGGGGATTACCTTTTACCTTGCTGTTCTGGGGGAGAACTCGCAGGGGCACGGTCCAATCTATCTTCCGGAAGATTCCGGGGTCAGTTATGTGGAGCCGCGGGCTCCGCGCGGATTTGTTGTCGAACCGGACAGCGCCCGGATTGAATTAACCTGGCGCTCTAATAGTGAACTTGACCTGGACCATTACAAGATTCTGCGCCGGGAATCTGGCGGTGACTGGCAAACCCTTGTTCCCAGCCTGACCGACACTTTCTACGTTGATTATGCCGTCGTCGGACATACTCTGTATGAATATTCGGTCTTAGCCATTGATAATTTGAACAATGAATCGGATACAACCGCCGTGGCAGGCGCGGTTCCGGCTACTTTTGATGGTGGCATACTGTTTATCGAAGAAACCGCCGCCGGAGGACTTAATCCAACGGAACTGAAACAGGCTGCATTCTATGATAGCGTATTTACCGGAATCGTCAACACCAAGCAACAAATCGGGCCAACCAATCAGTATCTCAGCCGTTCGCTGGCCGGGCAATATAGTTCTGTTCTCTGGTTTGATGATGATATTTCGAGCCATCTGTTTGACGTCTCACTCGATTCGATGCGATGGTATCTGGGGTTTGCAACATCTCTCATGCTGGCCGGCTTTCAGTCTGTATATTGGTTGAGCGGCAACGGCCTGCAAGGCCCGGGCGATTTCGTATATGATGAATTCGGTATCACACGCGTCACGGAAAACAGCGCGCTTGACTTTGTTGGAGCGACCGGAGTTAACGGCTGGCCCAATCTTTCCCTGAAAACCGGCAGTCCCTTCAACGGTGTGCTCCCCAGCATCGCCGTATTCGAAACTCGACCCGGGGCAACTCCGATTTATAATTATGATTCTCAAAGCAATAATCCACTCTATGAAGGAAAGACCGCCGGCGTGATTTACAACAGCGCTACCGGCAAGAGAATCGCCCTGTCGTTCCCGATTTATTATCTGACAGCCAGTTCCGCACAGGCGTTAATGGATAAAGTAGCCGCGGAATTTGGAGAGGATATCGGTAGACCTTTCGGTGACGTCAACGGGAATGGCATCGTCAACATCCTCGATGTTGTGGTGCTGATAAGTTACCTTTATAAATCAGGTCCGGCTCCTAACGGATTAAACTACGCCGACCCGAATGGGAATTGCGTAATCAATTTACTGGACATCACATATTTAGTCGCATTTCTCTATAAGGGAGGCCCGGCTCCTGTTGCCGGTTGCGTCGAGTAAGTCAGTCCTGGATGTTTTCAGTTTAGATGGGCTCCGAACGGAGCCCTTTTCTATTCTCTAAGAAGCCGGGGAAATGAAGTTTTCTGCACAATCTAAGAAAAATCGG
The DNA here is from genome assembly GCA_020724775.1 of Ignavibacterium sp. GTDB lineage: Bacteria > Zixibacteria > MSB-5A5 > GN15 > PGXB01 > DYGG01. The sequence goes on from DYGG01000001.1 coordinate 109,764, forward strand.
ACCGTAAGTGTGCGTCCTGCGGAAACTGGTTATTGCTATTGCGTTGAAATTCAAAAAGTTAAACCTGGATATAAATATCGTTCTTGCCATGCGGCACAGGCATCGATATTGCTAATCTCAGTTATGATAATTTACACCGGATACCGTATATGAATCCGAAACTGAAAATTGTTCGTATCGCCGACATCACAAGTATACAGAAATCTGACCCATCCCGAATTGCCTATTGGCGCGAGTACATCAATACCCGTGAGATTCTTCCCCATCCGGTGGCTGTGACCACTCTGGGGAGAGAGCGATACCTGCTGCTTGAGGAACCCTCATACCTTGAGGCGGCTCAGGAACAGAAACTGGAACACATTCCGGTGCAGCAGATGATTCTGCGTCATGATGAGGCAGTTGATGCCTCTCTGGTCGTGGAGAATCTCGATGAGAATCAAATCAACCGGTTTAATTTCTGTTTTCCGCGCGCTATGCTCGTTCCGACAGCCGAGAAAAGGAAGCAGAATTCCGCATCGTTCATATCCGCGGCAATAACCTTTCCTGACCAGAAAAAACTTTATCTCGATTTCCGGCGAAATCGGGAGACGACTCTGAACGGACATCTCTATTACTTCCTGAATTTCCTCGAGAGGAATTTTGTCATTCGCAATAAAGCGCCGCTTTCGGAATTGAAATCAGCAAACCTGAAAGTTTCCCATATAGAGACCATAATAGACTTCTGTCATCTTACTCCGGATGACCTTCTCCTTGCCGCCAAAAACGGCATTCGTTTCCCTTCCGGAATGATATCGATTGCCGGAGGACCGAGACTTCTTGGTATCGATTTCCCTTTAAGGGTTCTGCGCGAACGGGCGCCCCTGCGCGAAAAGAATCGTTTCCTTATTGACCTTCTGAATTATCGGATCCGCAGCGGCCACCCCGAATATTTCCGATGTGGAGTCTGTTACCTTAATCGTCACTAATACTCCAGAAAAGAGTTGAATCCGACATTGGCCGGCTATAGATTGCCGGCGTTATGCTGATCATTGCGCAGGAGATTTGCCTGGACTGCGGCGGTTGTGTTCCGCTCTGTCCGGTTGAAGCGCTGTTCCTATCCTTTGAAGACCTTCTCTGCGACCAGTCTTTCTGCACCCTCTGTGGCGCCTGCGTTGAGTTCTGCCCGGTCGGCGCCATCACGTTGGAGACAAAAGATGCGGTATGATGCCGTTGTGGTCGGCGCCGGTCCGGCCGGTTCCTCAACCGCAACTGAAATCGCGCGCGCCGGATTCACAGTCGCCCTGCTCGAGAAGCACTCCCAGCCGGGATTGCCCCTTTGCTGCGGAGAGGCGGTATCGAAAGGAGCGCTCGACAGACTGATGGAATTGAAACCGGAGTTGATCTCCTGCACGATTGACCGGATAAAGGTGGTTTCGCCCGGGGGAATGGAGATTACTGTCTATCACCCTGGCGCCGGTTATATACTCAATCGTCCCCGGTTTGACTTTGAATTGGCCCGGCAGGCGGTTGCGGCGGGAGCCGAACTTATGATCGAAACCATCGGACTTCATCTGAGTGGAGAGACCTCTTTTGAGTCGCTCGCCATTGAAAGCCGAAAAGAGGGACCGGGAAAATTTGAAGCGAGACTGTTCATCGCGGCGGATGGGGTGGAGTCAAAAGTGGCGCGTCTTGCCGGCATTCCCAACCTGGTCAATGCCCAAGAGACCGAGTCGCTTCTCCAGTACCGCTTGAAGAATATTGAAGTTGACCCGGCTCTGGCAGAATTTCATCTGGGGCGCAATGTTGCCCCCTCGAGTTATCTCTGGATTTTCCCTAAATTGGACAGCGAAGCCAATGTCGGGTTGGGAGTATCGTCACGGCTGACCCTAAGATTTCCACCGGAGCAATTGCTGCTGGAATTCATCAGAAAGCGGTTTCCAAGAGGGATTATAGCCGGAAAGGCCTGCGGTTTGGTGCCGAGATATCAGGGCGAGAAAGTTTTCCGTCTGAAAAATCTTTTAGTCGCGGGTGATGCCGCTCGTGCCGATGATTCACTTTCAGGAGCCGGAATTCTATATGCCTTGCTATCAGGCAAGCACGCCGGAATGGCGGCAGTGGCATTTCTCCGGGGTGATTTGAGTCGGGTTGAAGACTTAGATGAACTTTATCCTAAGAGGTTCCTCGATGAAAAAGGTGAAGAGATGGCTCTTTACCGCCGATTGCGTAATATCTACGACCGGCTGAGCGATGACGATTTTGATGAGATTGTTGCCGCTTTGAGTCAATTTTTTGCGGACCGCGATTCAGTCACCGGTCTAAAGCCGGGACAGATTCTGGCCGGGCTGATAAGGACCCGGCCGAAACTGCTGAAATATGTGCGGCACCTGTGGTGAAAATTATGAAACTGGCAGCGAGGCGACAAAGGCGGCGAGTTTGGATTTGTCCCGGGCGGCTTTATTTTTGTGAATAAGGTTTTTATCGGCCGCTCTGTCAATAGTACTTGCCGCATCGCGGAAAATCTTTTCCGCTTCCGCGCGGTTCTTGCAGGATTTGAGTTCCTTGACAATAGACTTCATATCCGAGCGGGCGGCTCTGTTTCGCTGACGCGCCTGAGCCGATGTTTTCATCCGTTTCTTACAAGACTTATGGCTTGGCAATTTTTTCCCTTTCTTTTTTCCAAAAATTAAACTTTAAATATATCCAAATACGCCGTTTTGTCAATGAGCAATAAAGAAAATCAATCAGTCGCCTCTTCCGCCGGGAAGGTTTCTCTGGCGACGGCCATTTCCCGGATTCTGGGGCTGGTTCGAGAGCAGGTGCAGGCATATTTCTTCGGCGCCGGAATGATGACCGATGCCTTTGTTGCCGCATTCCGCATCCCCAATCTTCTCCGTGACCTGTTCGCTGAGGGAGCCCTTTCCTCTGCATTTGTACCGGTCTTCAAAGAGAAAATTGTCAATCGCGGCAAAGAGGAGGCGTTTCGTCTCGCCAATCTGACCATCTCCAATCTGGTATTGGTAGTCGGTGGCATTGTCGCATTGGGGATAATTTTCACACCGGCTCTGATTTATATCAGCGCCAAAGGGTTTTACGACGACCCGGCAAAGTTTGCCTTGACCGTCAATCTGACTCGAATCATGTTCGTTTTCCTTCTGATGGTCTCGGTCTCGGCGGTACAGATGGGGATTCTTAACTCCTGCGGACGGTTTGGAGTGCCGGCCCTGGCTCCGACCTTGTTTAATGCCGGGATGATTCTTGCCCCGGTACTTCTTTACTCCTATTTTGAAGTCCCAATTTATACCATGGCTATCGGGGTTCTGCTGGGAGGACTGGGGCAGATTCTGTTTCAGGTTCCCTCACTTCGTAAGGTCGGCTATCGTTTCAAGTTTCAGGCTGACTTCAAGGACGAGGGGATAGCGAAGATTAATCGTCTCATTTCGCCTATGATACTGGGACTTTCCGCATCAAGAATCAATATTCTGGTCAGCACCCTGCTGGCATCTTTACTTGCGGAAGGGGCAATGTCCTATCTCAACTATGCCTATCGCTTGATGCATTTCCCTCTGGGGGTGTTCGGGGTGGCTCTCGGTACGGTGGCGTTGCCAAAAGTGTCAGAGCAGGTTGCCTCTCGCCGGGAGGACCTGCTGGTGCATACCTTCCATGAAGCAGTCCGCCTTTCGTCATTCCTGGTAGTGCCGTCGGCGGTCTATCTGGCTGGATTTGGGAATGATCTGGTGCGACTGATATATGAGCGGGGGGCTTTTGATGCGGCTGCGACCACAAATACAGCGCAGGCTCTTCTATTTTATTCTTTTGGCTTGGTCGGTTTTGCCGGCGTGCGGGTGGCGGCGCCGGTCTTCTATGCCCTCGGTGACGCCCGAAGGCCAATGATTTACTCCCTGGTTTCGGTGGGGATAAATATTGTTCTCAATTTCGCGCTAATCCCTTTCTGGGGTTTTGCCGGATTGGCCGCGGCAACATCTGCCGCCGGTCTGGTCAATTTCCTTCAACTTATTTTGAGTCTTCGTCGGCAAATTCCCGCTGTGGATATCAGATTCATCGCTGTTCACTTTCTCAAGGTCGCGGTTGCGGCGCTGGTTGCTTTCATTTCTGCGAGGTTCATTCCTTTTGAGTCCTGGTTTACCGTGACCGGTTTGGCCGGGAAAATCTCAACGGTCACCGCCCAGATTGCCGTCATGGGGATAATCTACCTTGTGGTCCTGAAGATTCTCAAGGTGGAGGAAGTCGGCCGACTTCTATCGTACCTGAACCGTCTGCTCCGGAAATAGAGTATGGTTGCGGCGATAGCACCGGCACGAAAGTACCCTGCTGTCATAGCGCTGGTAGGAGTAATCTCGGGAATTCTCATTGCCGAATATCTGCCATTTTCATCCTATCCCTATATACTGCTTTCTTTTCTTTTCTTCGCGGGAGCGCTCCTTAATTACTTTCAGGGACGGGCGTATCTGTCGGTGCTTCTGGGAGTCCTGGCTTTAATTAGCCTCTCGGCTTTTGGATATGCCTTCCGAATTAAGACCTTTCCTCCGGGGCATATCAGCCACTTTGTGGATAATGACCGGCCTCTGGGAATATACGGCACGGTCGACGACTGGCCCGTGCTGAAGGACAAAAGCACTGAGATATATCTTCAGGTTGATTCCCTGGAAGTGGAGCGGCAGATAGTGCGTTCGTCAGGCCGGATTCTGCTACGAATTATGACCCCCACAACCCGTTTGCAGTACGGCGACCGCGTTATATTTGAATCACGAGTTTATGCTGCCAGAGGGGGAAGAAACCCCTCCGGACTGGATTACCGCCGATATTTGGTGCTCAAAGAGATTTTTGGGGTGGCGTATCTTCCGCATCAATTTGCGCTTCAGGTTGACCCGATTGGCGCCGGCAATATTCGCCGATTAATCAGCCAGTTGCGAAGTGAAATAGTCGGCGTTTTTCGGCGGACGCTGGGCCATCGTGAAGCGGCTCTTGCATCCGGCTTTCTAATTGGAGAGACCCGCGACATTCCCAGGGAGATTTACGACCTCTTTCGCGACAGCGGAACGCTTCATTTACTGGCGGTATCCGGCTCGAATGTGGCGCTGGTTATAATGTTTTTTGCCTTCATATTCCGGGCATCCCCCTTTAATGCCGCCCTTCGCACGCTGCTGCTCCTTTTGATTATTCTGGTTTTTTCTTTTCTCTCCTACAATCAGCCGTCGGTGGTGCGGGCGTCGATAATGGCGGGTCTGGTCTTGCTCGGCAGGCTTTTGCAGAAACGAATCGACTACAATAATATCGTCGCCGCCACCGCTTTGCTCATTCTGGCCGTAAAGCCTACCGAACTGTTTGATATCGGCTTTCAATTGTCTTTCGTTTGTGCCTGGGGTATCATATTTTTTGTCCCCAGAATTGCCGCCATATTCTATCGATGGCGTCGGACGTTTGTCTATCGCTATGTCGGCTTGCCTCTCATTGTTTGCTTCATTGCGCAACTGGTTTCGGTCCCATTGACCGGGTTTTATTTCCATCGTCTGCCTATGATTTCGTTTGCTGCCAATTTAGTTATCGTTCCCCTGGTCGGAATAATTGTAGTGGGAGAAGTAATACTTCTCGTTATAGCATTCATTTTGCCGCTTGCCGGTGATTTTGTCGGCTCCATTCTCAATCCCTTCCTCAGTCTGAATATCAGATTACTGGAGTTTTTCGGAGATGATTCGCTGACGCTTCAGGCGGGTGGTTTAATTGACCTTATTGTCCTGGCTACTTACTACTTGTTCTTCATATTCCTTGTCGCTGCCATTCGAGACATGAGGTATCGACGCGCCCTGGTAATTCTGATTTTGGTTGCCCTCAATATTTTTTCCATTCGAGGTCTGGTTCGTGCCGAGCCGCAATTCCGGATGACAGTCCTCTCGATTCCTGAGGGACTGGCGGCGATTACCGAAACCGCCCCGGCAAGGGTTATCCTTGTAAACATACCGCACCGCGATTACAGTTATGCTGAATTGGTTATCTCACCGTTTCTTTATAACCGCGGTTTCACTGACCCGGAGGTAATCGCCCTGGATGGCGATTATGTTACAGTTCTGGAAGCGCTTCGTGTCGCAGGAAGCAGGGCTTCGCGTTTGTATCTTCCGATACAGGCAGCCAATCTGTATCATGATATTCTTGTTCAACACGAGGTGAAACAACCGGATAGTCTGGTCACTTTTTACGCCGAGCTGGGATCGTTGACCGAAAAAAGTACATCAGTTCTGCGCCCGGGAGCGCTCTCGTACCGGGTGGAAAACTATACCCTTTCTATATTTTCTCAGGACCGCTTGCCGCTGGAGCGGTCGGCAATGACAACTCCCAGCCATTTATATGCAATCCCGATTTTGGACCTTGAAATCTGGCAGTTTTTGAGCCGCCAGGACAGTCTCCAATATCTTGTCTGCAATAGGATTACAAAGGAAGCGCGCTATGGTATAGACACCTATCGGAGCGACCCTCAGAACCGTCCCTTCCAACTTTTTGAGACGTCAGAAGTTGGGGCGGTCGAAATCACTCTCAAGAACGGTCTTCTGTCAGTAGAAAATTAGCATCCTGAAATGCCCCTGAGGTTAAGAACAAGCCACTTTTTCCCGATAACATAAAAGAAATATTAGAATTATAACATCCCGGCAACATTTGGGTTGCCGGATGGATTCCAAAATTATGAGCCTTACTGGAAATCTAAAAACTGTTTCCTTTCCGGATATTCTGCAACTTCTGTCGACAGGAAAGAAGACCGGAATTCTGCAGGTCGCCACTTCCGCCAGACAAAAGGAAGTAGCCTTCCGCGATGGGAATATCATTCACGCTTCAGCCATTAATTCTACCGAAGACCTTCTCGGTAATCTGCTCTTGAAACGAGGTAAAATCTCCAAAGCCGACCTGGACAAGGCGATTGTGCTGCACAAGCAGACCGGACGGCAACTCGGGACAACCCTGGTCGATATGAATCTCTTCGACCGCGAGGAAGTGGTCGAGTGTCTTAAAATGCAGATAGAAGAGATTGTTTATAATCTGTTTTCCTGGCAGGAGGGAGAATTCAAATTTGTCGAGGGGGTTCTGCCAAAGAAGGTTCCCATCATGGTCGAATTAAGTACGACCAATATCATCATGGAGGGAACCCGCCGTATCGATGAATGGGTCGAAATCCAAAAGGTTCTTCCACCGGACGATATAATATTGAGGCTGAATCCCAGTCCGCGCGCCAAACGGGACGAGATCACGATGACGCTGGAGGAATACCGCGTGCTTTCGCTCATAAACGGCGAGCGAACTATGCCGGACTTGATAGAGGCCTCACCGATAGGCGAATTTGTCACCTGCCGCGCCGTATATAAGTTGATAGTGGCCGGGCTGGTTCAGGCGGCCGGCAAGGCGGAACGAAAGAATGAAGAAGAAATTCAAAATGATGAAGAGATTGTTCTCTCCATCCTTTTCGCTCTCTACAATAATTGCTTCTATCGGATAAAATCGCTGGTGGAAACTATCGTAGGAGACGAAAATCCGATGTTCCATAAGTATCTTTCAGGATTCCGTAACGGTTTTCTGGTGTATTTCCCCGGTTTTGACCCTAACGCCGATATCAGCCCCACCTTCGACCGATTCTACAATGAAATTCTTAAAATACCGCCGGCGGTGCGGATGCATACGGTGATGTCGGCCCTGGAAAATATGCTGAGCAACCAAATTGAATATGTCTTCTATTTTCTCGGGACAGGTCCCTATCGTCAGGCGATAAATCTGGTGAAAAAAGAAGTTTCTGAGCCGCTGGCACTAAAGCGGGAACTGGTGAAAAGATATCAGATAGATGAGAATTTGATAAACTCTGTCAAGAAGGCGGAGCGAGTCGTTAAGTTAGTTAAGGGTGCATCATGATGAATAGAAAACGAATTTTATCAGGTGGTCTTGCCGCATTCATTGCTCTGACCCCCGCTGCCTATGCCGGCAACGGCGCCGAAGGCGGCTTTACGGCGGTCTCGATATTGCATTTGGCGCTTTTCCTCTGTGCCGTGGTCGGGTTGATCTGGGCCATGAAAATCCTCTCTCTGGTGCGCGGCGGGTTGATGTCCAAGAGTTGGCAGATGATTCTAATTGGATTTATCTGCCTCTGCCTGGCACAGGTGGTGGCGCTGATTTCCAAACTTGGCTTTTTGGCTGTCCCTGAAATTGTAGTAACATTGCTTTATCTTTCGATGGCGGCAACCTGGCTGGCGGGACTTTATCAGACCCGAAAAGTTCTTGGTTGAATTATATTTGATTGACACAAGTTGCGATGGCGATTATAATTACGAAGCGGCAAAAATGACCGAATGTAACCTTTTGATTTATAGAAAATTGCCGCGTAATCTGGAGCAAATATAATGGCGTTTACCACCGAACTGGATGACCGGATATCCAAGTGCAACAAAATCCTGGATGAGAACCCAAACTCCCAGATTTTTGCGGCGCTTGCCGAGGCATACCGCAAGAAAGGGGAACTGGATAAAGCCTTTCGCGTATGCCAGAACGGATTGCGGGTTCATCCCAATTATGGCTCAGCTCACATGGTAATGGCCAAGATCAACTTTGACAAGGGTCTATATGATTGGGCGGAACTGGAAGTACAGAAGGCGATAGAACTGGAAGGCAGCAGCCATGCCAGTGACCTTCTTCTGGCGGAGATATATATTTATAAGGGAGAGTTTGCCAAGGCGACCAAAATACTCAACCGACTGCATTCTGCGGACACCTCTAATCAGCAAGTCCTGAAACTTTTGGAAATTGCCAAGAAACTGCCTCTCGAATCGGCGCGCAAGATTGAAGGGATGGTCCACTCCGAATCTAAAACGGCGCCAGCGACTGCTCCAATGGAACCGGCGATTGACCGCATAAGTATGAATCAATTTCTCAATCAGATGATGGAAATTTCCGGTGTCGAAGGGGTGCTTTTAATACATAAAGACGGGCTGGTGGCTGATTCCCGCTGGGATGACTCCCAGGACAGAGATTTGTACGGCGCCCTTGCCGGTGATATTGAACGGACAATCAAATCACAGTTGGGGAACTCCCCTTTTGGTAAATATGAGAATGTTCTGGTCGAGGCCGGCGACCTGACAGTTAATCTGTTGCCTCTGGGCGGCAGTTTTCTGCTCATTCGCGCCAACAAGCAGATAAACCTCGGGACGCTTCGTCTGAAAATGACCGCCATGCTGCGTCGCCTGGAACTGGAATACAATTAGTCAGGAGGATATTCAGATGACCCTTTATGGAAAAGACAGCCGACTGGTACTCCTGATTTCAAGTCTCTTAATAGTGGTGCCGATGGTTGTTTTCCCTCGCAAACTGGGGATGGATCTTTCGACCGGTTCTTTTGCATATTCTCTGCTGGAAATTCTCTATTACGGCATCGTGGTATTTATTTTGAGACCCCAGTCCAGCCTGCTGCAGATACTTCAGGGGGCAGGGATAACTTTTCTCTACCGCATCGCTCTGGGAACGGTCTTCGGGGTTATGCTGTCGGTAATGTATAATCTCAATTTCTCGGTTTCGTTGACTCTCGGTATATCGCGATATCTGCCGGCGATTCTGCTTCATATTCTGGCGGCGCCGTTTACTTTGAGGCCCATATATAGGGCGATGTTTGGAGATACTGCGCGGGAACGGCGACATTATATTAAGAAATATCAGCCGCCGACTCCGGCAAGAGAGACAACGGGGTATGCAGCATCCGCATCCGGCGAGCATTATCGAGCAAGCGTTGCTTTTGAGCATAGCGTGTCCGAATCCCGACCCGATACCTCGCTCAGTCACGAGCAAAATGGGTTTGACCGCGCCGTCCGTTACCTTGCCGAGCATCATGCCGTTTTACTGGCGGCGGTGGTAGATTTGGAAGGCCTGACGGTGGCATCGTTTAAACGCGGCAATGTGGACTTGGAACGCTGGGCGCCGTTATCGCTCCTGTTGCAGAAATCGAATGAAAAGATACTCAAGCGGAATCGGGAGGGGGAAATCCCCGACCGAATAGATATGTCGTTTGCCTCCATGAAACTGATCGTAGTCAAGGCCGGGCATTTCAATCTGCTGGTTCTGGCTAACAGGGATGAAGACGATTTACTGGGGATAAGAATTATACAGGCAACGGAATTAGTAAGGAAATATACATCCGAACGTTACGGCGCAGTAGTGTCGTACAGTACGGAGGAGAAATATGTATCAAATACTTGAAGAACTCAACAAAACCTCCGGTATTACCGGCTCAATGATTGTGGGTAATGACGGTATAGTCATCGCCGCCGACCTTGATACCTCCTTTGAGGAGGAAGCGGTGGGCGCTCTGGCGGCATCGATTACGACCAACATCCAGAAATCTCTGGACCGCCTTCAGCAGACTCCGCTGTCGCAGGTGACCATTGAGGCGGCCAACGGAAAATTATTTTTTAGCAACGCCGGGATTGGAATTTTGGTGGTAACTGCCGAAAAAGACGTAAATATCGGCTTGATCAGACTTGAGATCAAGAACGCTGTTGCGAGAATAGGCAGTCACAATTAGGGTAGCATTACCCTGGAAAAAAGGATACTATGGTCTCTATAAACTACGCATCGCGCGAGGTCACCTGTAAGATTGTCTTTTATGGACCAGGGTTGTCCGGCAAGACGACCAATCTGATATATGTCCACAACAAAGTCCCCTCGACCACCAGGGGAAAGATGATTTCGCTGGCGACCGAAGCCGACCGGACGCTCTACTTTGATTTTCTGCCTATAAATATAGGCACCATCAACGGCTTTACCGCCAAGTTCCAGTTGTATACGGTACCGGGTCAGGTGTACTACAACGCTACCCGCAAACTGGTGCTTCGCGGGGTTGATGGCATTGTATTTGTCGCCGACAGTCAGGCGGAAAAGATGGATGAGAATATTGAATCGCTCACCAATATGAAAGAGAATCTGGCGGAGTACGGCTATGACATTAATGATATACCGGTGGTAATTCAATATAATAAGAGGGACTTGCCGGGAGTTTTGACCGTTCCCGAACTGGAGGCGAAACTGAATCCTCTGGGATGGATGAGTTTCGAGGCGGAGGCGGTTACCGGTAAGGGAGTTTTTGATACTCTCAAGATGATTATTAAACTGGTATTGGAAAAGGCTAAATCGACGCGCAGTTCCGTGACCACGACGGCGGCAAAGCAACCGGAACCGGCGGCGGTTACCGGCGCGACATCTTTTGAGACCTCCGGAAAGAGCGGCGATTACGAGCGAACCCCGGCGGCAGCGCCGGCGCCGGAACCGACCATGGTCTCTCGTCAGACGGCATATAATGTCCCCGATGATGTCAATGGCGATGTCGATGAAGAGAATCATAACGGCAACGGTGTTGAATTCAATACTCTGAAAGAGGAGCGCGTCCTTTCCCATTCGGCACTGGACCAGGATGTGAGCCGGCCGTCTGATGCGGTTGACGCAGCGGCGCATGACGATGGGACATCGCCGGCGTCGGAATCACCCACGGGACGGCGCCCCTATCCCGGGTCGACAACCTCGAAAATTCTGCGTCGAGACCGACGCATCACTGTCTCCGATTTTCAGCCGGTGACCAAAGAGGGGGAGCCGGCCGGCAGTGGTCGTATTACTGGCGCGGAGTCGCATCACGAAACCGGCGCGGGAGCCTCGTTGCCGTCGCCTTATATGGCTCCGCCAAAGAGAATTGTAAAAAAGAAGCAGGGATTTTTTAAACGATTATTCGGAATTAAATGATTTGAGGAGGTGCCGTCTGTGAATGATGACAACCTGATAATATATGAAGAAGAGATTGAGAAGATCGATTCTATTCTTGCCCGTATGCTCAAGGGCGCCGAAGCCAAATGCGCTCTTCTGGTGGACAAGGATGGACATCTGATTACCCGACAGGGATTCACCCATTCTCTTGATACTACCGCCCTGGCTGCTCTTCTGGCGGGCTCTTTTGCCTCGACCAAGGAGATCGCCCGGTTGGTGGGAGAATCAGAATTCTCCGTCCTGTTTCACCAGGGAAAGAAAGACCATATTCATATGTCTCTGGTGGGTGACCGCTCCATTATGGCTGTCATTTTTGATGACAGGACCACAATCGGGATGGTTCGTCTTTACGCCAAGGAAACGTCAATTGAACTGGGGAAAATATTCTCTTCGCTGAAATCGCGAGCGCATGTCGGAGCCGGGCTGACCGATGAATTTACGAAATCGGCGAATAACAAATTGGACGATATTTTTCAAGATTGAACTTCGTTCGGGCTACCCTGCATTACTCGCTTTAAGAGAGGGGTAACCGGCTAAATAATTGGGACGATTCTAAGATGTCTGCCGAACTCGGAACGATGCTGGTCAAGGCGGGGAAAATTACCCAGGACCAGCTGGAAAAAGCATTAGCAATTTTCAAAGAGAAGAAAGGCAAGTTTGAGCAGATTCTCGTCTCTATCGGGGCGGTCTCTTCAGAAGAAGAGATTACCACCTTTGTCGGCAAACAACTCAATATGGGGACTATGCGTCTGTCCGACATTGAGTTGAATCCGGAAATCGTCAAATTGATTCCGCTTGATATCGCCCGAAAATTCAATGTCATCGCTATTTCGAAACTGAATAAGAATCTGATTGTCGCCATCTCCGACCCGAATAATATTTATGTGCTGGATGCCATAAAATTTATCACAGGGTGTTCTATCCAGCCAGTCATTTCCCGGAAAAAGCGATTCAGAAATCGATTGAAACTTATTATCACGATGAGAATGCCTTCTCTCAAATTGTAAAGGGACTCGAAGAAAGTACCGACCTTGAAGTTGTCTCAGAAAGTGATGACGGTCCCTCTGAGGACGACCTGCGCTCGGCGGTTCAGGACAAACCACTGGTCAAACTGGTCGATTCAATAATTTCAGACGCCATCCGTATGGGGGCATCGGATATTCATTTTGAGACCTACGAAAAGAGAATAAGAGTGCGCTTCCGCGTTGACGGTGACCTGCGCGAGATGGCGCCTCTGCCGTTCAAATACCGAGCGGCTATCGTATCCCGCGTTAAAGTCATGGCTGATTTAGACATATCGGAACGCCGTCTCCCCCAGGATGGTCGCATAAAAATCAAACTGGGAGAAAGAACAGTGGACCTTCGTGTTTCAGTCCTTCCCACCATTTACGGCGAAAAGGTGGTTATGCGAATTCTGGACCCGAAGGCTCTAATGGTGGATATGACTCGCCTGGGATTTAATGAAGCCTCTCTAAGGAGATTTGACGAGGCGATACACCTTCCTTACGGCATAATTCTTGTAACCGGTCCGACCGGTTCCGGTAAAACAACTACACTGTATTCGGCGCTCAAGGCAATTAATACCGTCGATGTCAATATTATGACAGCCGAAGACCCGGTGGAGTTCAATTTTGACGGTATTAATCAGGTGCTGGTGCGGACCGATATTGGTCTGACATTTGCCGTCGCTTTGCGCTCTTTTTTGCGGCAGGACCCGGACATTATAATGGTCGGTGAGATTCGTGACGGAGAGACGGCGGAAATTGCTATTCGCGCCGCTCTTACAGGTCACCTGGTATTCTCGACACTTCACACCAACGACGCTCCTTCATCGATAAACCGCCTTGTCGATATGGGGGTGCCGGGCTATCTGGTAGCCTCAGCGACGCGACTCATTATGGCACAGCGAATGGTGCGCAAAATCTGCCAGAGTTGCAAGGAAGAACATGCTCTGACCGAGGAGCAAATTCAGGCAATCAGTGTCCCGGAGTTTCTGATAAAGAGTTTCAAGGCTTTTAGGGGCCGGGGATGTAACGAATGCAACAATACCGGTCTGGCCGGTCGTACCGGCATTTATGAAGTTATGCCAATTACGCCAGCGATAGAGCACTTGATTCTTTCTTCGGCGTCAGATACTCAAATTCGCGAGCAGGCGATAAAAGAGGGGATGTTCACCCTGCGGATGGCGGCGGTTGAGAAAATGAACCAGGGACTTATCACGATAGACGAAGTCTTTGGCGTGACCAGCTGACCCCGCCTCTTATAAAACCCCCAAATTCCTTAGAATTCATTGAGTTATTGGCTTCTTCGAGCCAGATTTTCATCAAGATTTCTCGAAAAATTCCGATACAGTATTAGGATAATTTGTCTGTTAATTTTCTGCTTTTCCGAGGGAGAAAGTTATGATAACTCTTCGCCAGTTGCTTGAAGATATGGTCAAAATGGATGCCTCCGATCTGCATCTGACAGTCGGTTCGCCGCCGGTGGTCCGTGTAGATGGCAAACTGGTTCGGATGGCGTATGATACCCTCACGCCCGATATGACCAAGAAACTGGCATATTCCATCATGAACGAGAAACAGCGTCTAAAATTCGAGACCAGTTCGGAACTTGACCTCTCCTTTGGGATTGAGAATATGAGCCGATTCCGCTGCAATGTCTTTATGCAACGGGGCAATGTCGCGGTGGCGCTTCGGCAGATACCCTATAAAGTCAAGACTTTTGAAGAACTCGGCTTGCCTAAAGTAGTATCGGAATTTGCTCGACTTCCGCGCGGGTTAGTGCTGGTGACCGGTCCTACCGGCTCGGGTAAATCTACGACCCTGGCCGCCATTATTGACAAAATCAATCGTGAGCGGCAGTGCCATATCATTACCGTGGAAGACCCTATTGAGTATCTTCATCGACATCAGTCGTCGATTGTCAATCAGAGAGAGGTTTACAGCGATACGCAGTCATTCTCCGCGGCATTGAAATATGCCCTTCGGGAAGACCCCGATGTCGTTCTCGTCGGTGAGATGCGCGACCTGGAGACGATTGAATCGGCGCTCAATATCTCGGAAACTGGACATCTGGCGTTCGCCACTCTGCATACCAATTCCACGGCGGAATCAATTAACCGTATTATAGACGTTTTCCCCACCAATCAGCAAGAGCAGGTTAGAACTTCGCTGTCCTTTTCACTTCAGGCGGTGGTATCGCAATGTCTCATTCCCCGCATCGGCGGCGGTCGCGTTATGTCGCTGGAGATAATGGTCTGCACTCCGGCCATTCGGGCGTTGATTAGAGACGATAAGGTACATCAGATATACAGCATGATTCAGTCGGGACAGAAATACGGCATGAAGACAATGAATCAGTCGTTAGCCGAGCTGTACAACGCCGGGAGGATTACTCTGAACGATGCCATGGGCTACAGTTCGAATATCCAGGAATTGAATGAGATGTTGACAAGAGGAAAAACGCCGGTCATGGCTTGAGTGATGACCGGGGAAGGGAATAGATTATGCCAGTCTATGAATACAAAGGGAAGACTCTCGCGGGAGCCTTAGTACAGGGAGAGCTCACGGCCGGGAGCCGCGAAGAGTTGGAACGAGTGCTTCGTCAGAACCGTATTCTCGTTTCCAGCATTCGCAAGAAGCCGGCTGAGTTGAAAATAAAGATCGGCACCGGCATAAAGAAAGTTGACATCTCTCGTTTCACCCGTCAATTCGCCACCATGATTGGGGCTGGCTTGCCGATGGTCCAGTGTCTGGAAATTCTCGCGACTCAGATGGAGAGTAAAGAACTCTGTCATATCATAAGTCAGGTCAAGGAGTCAGTCCAGGGAGGCTCGACCCTGGCGGAGGCGCTGGGACGGCATCCCAAGGTCTTCGACCACCTTTATGTGAATATGGTGGAAGCGGGCGAGATGGGTGGCGCGCTCGACACCATTCTGGTGCGACTGGCAGTCTATCGGGAAAAGGCCGACGCCCTGGTCCGCAAAGTAAAGGGAGCGATGGTTTATCCGACAGTTGTGGCGGTGGTTGCCATCGGCGTGACAATCGCCATGTTGACTTTCATAGTTCCCGTATTTGCCAAAATGTTCAGCGGGCTCGGAGCGGAACTGCCGAAACCGACCCAAATCGTGCTGGGTATTAGCCATTTCCTTAAAGGATATTTCCTCTATCTCGTTCTTGGCACCTTTGCCTTTACGGCGGGATTTATTTACTGGGTGCGGACAGAATCAGGGCGGGCAATGTTTGATGCCGGCCTTTTAAAAGCCCCCGTTTTCGGCAACCTGGTGCGCAAGTCCTCCGTGGCGCGGTTCACCCGCACTCTGGGAACGCTGATTTCTTCAGGTGTCTCGATTCTGGATGCCCTGGAAATCACTGCCAAGACTGCCGGCAATGTGGTCATTGCCAAGGCTATCAGAAAATCGGTGCTCTCGATTGCGGAAGGTGATACTATCACGGCTCCTCTGAAAGAAACCGGAGTGTTTCCGCCGATGGTGACGCAGATGATTTCGGTCGGTGAAAAGACCGGCGGACTGGATGAGATGCTTAACAAAATCGCTGACTTTTATGATGAAGAAGTTGACCAGGCGGTGAGCGCGCTGACATCGCTAATTGAGCCGGTCATCATTGTTTTTATGGGAGCGATTATTGGCGGCATTCTTATCGCCATGTATCTGCCGATGTTCGACATTATCGGGAAAATCGGATAAGTATGAGCATCCGGGGCGCCTTCCGGCGCCCCTTTTTTACTTATGCAGTCAAACACAGCCCCATTTAAACCCGGGTGGTTTCTTTCATTACGGTTAATCACTTATGTTCTAATCTCGGGCATTGTTATTTTCTGGATGGGGTATCCCGATTACCTCAGTTTTCCATTTTTTGGTTACTCCTTCTTGACCCTGCTGCTTCCGGCGATTTTTATCCTCCGTCGCTGGATGGAAATCAAGACGCTTTTTCGGGTAGTTCCGATTCTTCAGACATTTTTTGAAATCATAATCGAAGTCGGGATAATCTATGCCACCGGCAATATCCAGTCGGCTTTTGCCGGTCTTTTCATACTGACCATCATTTCCGCTGCTCTGGTGAGCAATCTTGCCGGAACGCTCGGGTTTGCTTCGCTGGTGTCGGTATCGTACGCCTTTGTGATATGGTTTGGATTATCGATTAATGGCGAGCCGGGGTCGGCGGCACGCGCCTTGCAGACCATATTTTCCACTCAGGATGCCGCCTTCTATAATATTTTCCTTCATATACTGACCTTTTATCTTGTGGCATTTATCTCCGGATATCTGGTTGAGCGGTTGCGGCATAAAGACCTTCAGTTGGCGACAGCATCGCAGGCGTTACGACTGGCAAAACTTGATACCGAGGATATTCTGCGCCATCTTAATTCTGGTCTTTTGACTATCGACCCGCACTTGAACGTGATTTTCTTCAATCGCACCGCCGAGGAAATTCTGGAATTGAATGAAGCCGATGTGCGGGGCAAGAATATCAGGCAGGTCTTTGCCGCCCGGATGCCGCAATTGACGGCCAATCTTATTGAGGTGCTTCAGACCTGTCGGCACTCGCCGCGCAACGAGATTGAAATCGTCGGCCGTTCCGGAAAGCGGTTACCGCTGGGGATTTCGACTTCAATATTGAAAGATGATTCGGCTCAGATTCGCGGTGTTATCGCCATTTTCCAGGACTTGACGGAAACAAAGAAAATGGAAGACAAGATTCGTATCGCCGACCGTCTGGCGGCTGTCGGTGAACTTTCAGCGGCGATTGCCCATGAGATTCGCAATCCCCTTGCCGCCATCTCCGGCTCGGTGGAAGTGCTCCACCGGGAACTGAATCTGGAGGGAGAAAACCGCCGTTTGATGGAGTTAATTGTCAAAGAATCCTCCAGGTTGAATAATATCCTTTCCGATTTTCTTCTATATGCGAGAAGCAATCGGGTGGTCTTTTCCAGAGTGGAGTTGTGCCGCTTGATAAGCGACGTCTTTGAGATTGTGAAACGTCACAATTCGTATTATCCCGAAATCGTTCTTAATCTGACCTCGCCGGAATCATATGTTTATATATTTGGCGATGAAGATAAACTGAAGCAGATAATGCTCAATCTGCTGGTCAACGCCTGTGAGGCGATAGGGAAAAAGTCCGGTAATGTGACCGTCGGTATTGATGTCGGCGAAGACAGAGCCGTGACTGTCTATGTCGCCGACGACGGGCCCGGGATTGAGAAAAGCCATATTGATCGCGTCTTCGACCCCTTTTTTTCCACCAAGAAGGATGGCACCGGTTTGGGATTGGCGATAGTGCAGCGGCTTTCCGAGAGTCTGAATATTGACTTATCCATTCGCACAGAGCCGGGAGCAGGCACCACTTTTGTACTTGGTTTCAGCCATATTCCGGTTGAAGCCAATTCCACCGGTCGGCTCAAGACGTCGACGTTTTCGCAGATTCGCTCTTAGTCTCTCATAATTGCAGGGACCGTTGTCTGCCTTCAATCATTTTTGGGCTTGATTTTTGGTCTCCGTTGTATAATTATTGTTTTTTTGAAACCGCACAGAATGGGAAACAGATTTATGACGCGATTTTCATTAAGGAATTTTATTGCTATTTCAGTATTACTGGTTTCGCTCACTATCGGTTGCAGACAGATTGTCCTCGACCGGGACCAGATTGTCAGTAATGACTTCCCCATAGTTCTTTTAGATGACAATCTATCGCAAGTTCCGGCGTCAACATTGTATTTGCGGCTCGCCAACAGCGATTTGGTGCCTGCCGGCGGGATTATCGACTCTTCGATTTATTTCGATACCTTGCAGAGGATAGTGGTCGAGTCGCTGGTTTCCCTGGAAGCGCAAAAGGTTAATCTTCGAGATGATTTCTATCTGTACCGCGTCTATTTGTTTAGATATAACGACCTGCTGATAAACTATTTCTACAAGAATTTCATTGTTGATTCTATACATGTGGATTCTGCCACGCTGGATACATTCTATCGCCAGTTTCCGGCTCAATATTCATATCGGGAGCAGGTGCGGGCATCCCATCTGGTAATCTCGGCAGAAGGACTTCGTCACGGAAAGGATTCGCTGCTTTATCGAGCCTACGCCGATGAAGCGCTTGATTCAATTGCGCGGGAGAAGGTCCTTGAATTAAAAAGAAGGATAGATGCCGGAGAAGCCCTGGAGACAATGGCTTTTGAATATTCCGTCCACCGCGAGTCTGGCAATCGGTATGGTGATTTGGGATTTTTCCCGCGTGGGACGTATAACCCGGAATTCGAAGTTGAGGCATTTGCTCTCCCGGTGGGGGGGATTTCCCAGCCTTTCAAGACGCGCGACGGCTGGCACATTTTGAAAGTAACCGACCGAGTAGAGCCCGGTCTGGCGCCATTGGCCGGTGAAGTGATGGAGACGGCGCGCCGTCACTATGTAAATCTGAAAGCGGGGGAAAAAGCGCGACATCTGCTTGATTCGCTGACAGCCAATGCCCACTTGCGATATAATGACTCGGCTCTGGAGGTCGTAGTCGGTATTCCCGATACAACCTGGGCGGTAGTCGTCAACGAGGTTGATACTGTTTTCTCTTACCGGATGTCGAGCATCTTCTCCCTGTTTCAAACGCAATTAAAACTGGATAGTCTGACACTTCAAGACAAACGCAATGCCCTTCTCCGCGAAGCGCAGAAACTTCTGTTAGCCCAGGCCGCGCAAGATTTGGGGTTTTCTCGCTCCCCCTTTGTCGAAGGAGAGAGAAAGCGGCTGTATCATAAATATGCTACAGACTTTGTTATGAAAGGACAGAGCGATCCGGATTACCTTCCGAACGACAGTCTCATAGCAGATTATTATGAGCGCAATATCACGCAATTCCAGTTTCCCAAGCCGCTTTATGTGCAGCATATAATTGTTGAAGATTCAGTACTGGGGGAATATATTCGGGACCAGGCGATGTCGGGGGTTGATTTCCTGGAGTTGGCAAAGGAATTTTATCCCGGTGCGGAAGAGATTCGTGAAGCAGCGGCTGATTTGGGATACATTGGTCGGGATGAAATGCCAGAGAGTTTCTTTCTGGCGGCACTGGCTACCCCGGTGGGCGACGTTTCTCACCCCGTTAGAACCGAATGGGGGTATCACGTTATAAAGGTTCTGGAGCGGAAAAATGACTTAACTATGCAGCAGGCGCGCGGGATGATTGTCGACTCACTTAAGGTTGTTCACAACAACGAGAAAATCCGACAGTGGGAGAAGGAACTTTTCGATCGTCACAAACTTACTTACAATCTCAAGAAATTAGCTAAGATGACATTGCCGCCCAAGGAACGCCGCTAACCGCGACCGGTGATATTAAGTTGAGGCCGCAGGAACAGAACCAGATATCGTTTAAGGGGGAGATTCTCCGCAAGTTGACCCATCTGTCTGCCCTGGTCATTCCCTGCGGTTATTATCTGCTCGGTCTGGACAAAGGGACGGCTTTAGCCATAATGATTCCGATCACACTGGCGATGGTTATTGTTGACATAGGCCGCTTGCGTAATTGGAGAATCTGGTTTCTGCTCAAACCGTTTCTTGCGCCAATAATCAGAGAGCATGAAATGAAAGGCGATTTTACCGGCGCCAGTTATATACTGGCAACTTCTTGTTTTGCTATTGCTATGTTCAGCAAACCGGTGGCGGTCGCATCGCTGGCATTTATAATGGCTGGCGACCCGTCCGCCGCTATTATCGGAAGAAAGTGGGGCAAACATCGATACGGTAGCAAATCATTTGAGGGCTCTCTCGCTTTTCTTCTATCAGCCCTGATAGTCGCCTGGATTGCTCCCGGGCTGCCCTTAGAGGTCGGTATTGTTGGCGCTTTAGTCGCTACCGTAACTGAGGCGGTTTCATCCGGTGTCGATGACAACGCCTCCGTTCCCCTGGTCAGCGGTCTGGCGATGCATCTTCTGGTGCGCCTTATCTATCTTTGAGTCGGACTGAATTTCAACCCTTGAAACCAATTTACTATTTAATATATTTGACTCATGAGATTAATCGACCTTCGCTCCGATACGGTAACCAAACCGTCGCCGACAATGCGGCGGGCCATAGCCGACGCCGAAGTGGGTGATGACGTTTTCGGCGATGACCCAACGGTAATCAAACTGGAAGGAAAAGTAGCCGCATTATTTGGAAAAGAAGCGTCATTATATGTTCCCTCCGGCACCATGGGGAATCAGGCGGCGCTGAAAACTATTTCAGAACCGGGGTGGGAGATTCTCTGCGAGCGCGACTGTCATATAGTCAATTATGAATCGGCGGGGCCGGCCATACATTCTTCGTTACTGGTGAATATGATTACGACCGAGCGGGGAGTGTTTACCGCCGAGCAGGTGGGGGAACTGGTCAGGCCGGTCAATATTCATAATCCGCTCACCAAGATAGTCGCGATTGAAAACACGCACAATCGTCACGGCGGCACGATTTTTCCTCTGGAAGAGATGCTCCGCATTCGGAAAGTAGCAGATAAATATGGTCTGATTATGCATCTTGACGGCGCCCGTATATGGAACGCGCATGTTGCCACCGGCATTCCGCTGAAGGACTGGGCGGTGCCGTTTGATTCAATGTCAGTTTGCCTCTCCAAAGGCCTGGGGGCGCCGGTCGGCTCCATGATTTTAGGTTCGAAAGCGTTCATCGAGAAGGCTCGCCGGACACGCAAACTCTTTGGCGGCGGCATGCGCCAGGTCGGCATCCTGGCGGCGGCCGGTCTTTATGCCATCGAAAATAATATCGCCCGTCTGGCGGAAGACCATTTGAATGCCCGACTGCTGGCCGAAGGGCTGAGCCGGTTGAGCGGATTTACCGTCGACCTCAGCCGGGTGGTTACCAATATCGTCATTGCTGATGTCGCCGGAAGCGGTCACTCTCCGGCGGAAATTCTGGATCAGATGAAAACTGTCGGTGTGCTGGCGGTGCCGTTCGGGCGGACTCGTATTCGGATGGTTACTCATCTCGATGTCAATCGCGATGATTGTCTGGACGCCCTGGAAAGATTAAAGAAGATTTTTTCCTGATGAACGAAATCGCAACGGAGATAACCTGGACGGTGCTGGGGTCATCCTCCGGTATCCCGTCACCAACACGCAACTGCTCCGGGTATCTTCTTAGGTTCTCAGACTCGCTGACGCTCTTCGATTGCGGAAGCGGGGTCACCAGGGCGTTTTTGCAGCGCGGTTTCGAGCCCGACTGTCTCGAGAACGTCTTTATTTCCCATACTCATGCAGACCATATATCAGACTTGCCGCTACTTGTGCAGTTGCTATACAATCTGAAAAGAACCAAGCCGCTTTATCTTTATCTGCCGCAGGAAGCCATTACCTCTTTCGCATCATTTCTTAGTGCCTGCTACCTTTTTCGGGAAAAATTCAGTTTTGACCTTCGTCTGAGGCCGATAAAGGAGATTCAATCGCCTGAAAATGGGAATATTTCGGTCAGAACTATCTTGAATACACATCTTTCCAAGGCGGCGACTCAGATAAAAGAATTTGACTATCCCAACCGGATGGAGTGTTATTCGTTCTTAATAACATTGCAAGACCGAGTACGAGTCTTGTACTCTGCCGATATCGGCTCCCTGGTAGATATTGCGCCGTATCTGGGCGCCCTTGACCTTCTTGTGCTGGAGACCTTCCATATTGACCTGGGGCAATTGGAGCAGTCCCTTCAAGCAAACCCGGCAAAAAGAGTTCTCCTGACCCACTATACCGACCAGGACCGCAAGGAACTGGAGAACTATATCGCCCATTCCCTTCATCGTCAGTGTCTTTATTTAGCGGAGGATGGTATGACGGTCAATCTGGGAACGGCTGACATCGCGTCGACATAATGGAATTATGCATAAATGTTTTGTAAGACTTGAACTTAGCATATAGGAATATAACCGGTTAACCCTTGACAAAGGTGAAAATGTTCACTTAATTTGTGACCTTTAAATCGACGATTAGTCAACTGTTGTAAGGAGTGCCATATGGCGGAAAAGGTATCGAATCAGAGTCTGGTGACCTGGTTCTTACAAAGACTTTCCGGGCTGTTTCTGGCGTTCTTTCTTTTCACCCATATCAATGTCCATCATTTCCTTCATCGGGAAGGGCTGATAGATTTTGCGGTCGTGGTGGAACGTTTGAGCGGCTCATTCTGGTGGAAAGTCTATTATTTGCTGTTTGTTCCGTTCTGCGTGTTCCATGCGCTTAACGGTATCTGGGCGATTCTGGCTGATTATCGGCCCTCGGGAGGATTTTCGTTGACGGTGAAAGCGCTCTTCTGGGTGATAGGAGTCGCCATGACCGTGGTAGGCGCCATGACCCTGACAAACCTTTTTGGAGCGGGGGTGTAAGATGGCGTTTACGAATATGTTAAAGAATGCCTATCGGGATACCAACCTGAACAAAAATATCGGAAATATCACTTACCTCTTTCATCGGATAACCGGTATTGGGCTGGTGGTATATTTGATTTTACACACCTATGTACTTTCCTCCGCCATTTCTGGAAAAGATTCGTTTGACGAGCGGATGGGGGCTGTGCAGAATCCGTTATTTGCTTTTTTTGAGATTCTTTTAATTGCCGGAGTTTTCTTTCATATGCTAAACGGTGTGCGCATTTCGATTTGTGATTTCTTCGGGTTATCGCGAGCGCACAAACTGTTCTTCTGGATTGAAATGATTCTCTTTACGGCGATAATGGTGATTACGATAATTCTGCAATGGCCTAAAATGCAATCCGGTTTCTATCCGGGGATGTAAGGGAGCGGCAACCATGTTTTATGATGTGATTATAGTCGGCGGAGGTTTGGCCGGGATGCGCGCGGCGATAGCCGCGCATGACGCCGGAGCCAAGGTCGGCCTGATTTCCAAGATTCATCCTGTCCGTTCTCATTCGGGAGCGGCGCAGGGAGGAATCAATGCCGCCCTGGCTAATCATCCGCAAGGAAAAGATGATACGCCGGAACGGCATGCTTATGATACTATAAAAGGCTCGGACTTTCTTGCCGACCAGGATGCGGTCGAAATTATGACCAGCGCGGCGCCGGGGATTATTTTCGAATTCGAGCACTGGGGATGCCCCTTTTCGAGGTTTGAAGACGGCTCTATCGCTCAGCGGCCGTTCGGCGGCGCCGGGTTCCCCCGCACCTGCTATGGCGCGGACAGAACTGGACTTTATCTGCTTCACACTCTGTTCGAGCAGGTGGTCAAACGGAAAATTGATGTTCTCTATGAGCGGTTTGTTACCAAACTGACGGTGAAAGGGGGACGATGCGCCGGTGTCATTGTTATGAATCTTCATTCCGGAGAATTTCAGGCAATCGGGGGCAACGCCGTAATCTTTGCCACCGGAGGTTCCGGAAGAGTTTACTCGGTCAATACCACCAACGCTCACGCATCGACCGGGCTTGGTGTCGTGATTCCGTATTGGGCGGGCATTCCTTTGGAAGATATGGAGTTTATTCAATTTCATCCGACCGGTTTGGATGGCTCCTCGATTCTGATGACCGAGGGATGTCGTGGCGAGGGGGGGTACTTGATTAACAACAAGGGCGAGCGGTTCATGAAGAATTATGTCTCCGAAAAAATCATGGAACTGGCTCCTCGCGATATTACGGCACGGGCAATGCAGACCGAAATAAACGAAGGGCGTGGATTTGAGGACAGGTACCTTCACCTTGACCTGCGTCATCTTGGGGCAAAGAAAATCATGGAGCGTCTTCCCGGTATCCGGGAAATCTGCCTCAATTTCAAGAGCATCGACCCGATTAAAGACCCAATTCCGGTTCATCCCGCAATGCATTACACTATGGGCGGGATTGAATGCGATAAAGATGGGGTGACAAAGATTGATGGTTTTTACGCCGCCGGCGAGTGCGCCTGCGTTTCCGTGCATGGCGCCAACCGTCTCGGTGGCAATTCGCTTCTCGATACGGTCGTTTTCGGCGCCCGCTGCGGACGTCACGCCGCCGACCGGGTGAAGAAAATGTCGCAGACAGTCGATACCGACACGCTCGATTCGGCGCTGAAGGAAGAAAAGGAGCGGTACAAGCAACTCTGCTCTTCAAGCGGCAAAGAGAATCCGTATACGATTAAGAACGAATTGTCGCAAGTGATGATGGACAAATTCGGAATATTCCGAAACGAGACCGATATGAAAAAAGGTCTGGAAGAAGCCAAAATCCTCAAGGAGCGCTTCGCTCACATTCGCGCCATCCCCGATACCGGTAAATTCAATTATGATTTCCTCTGGGTGACCGAGATTGCCGGGAATATTGAAGCGGGACTCTGCATCGCCACCGGGGCGCTGGCTCGTTCCGAATCGCGCGGCTCGCATTTCCGAATTGATTTCTCCAAGCGCGATGACGAGAAATGGCTGAAACATTCGCTTTTCACCTACGTGCCGGAAGGTCCCCAGTTGTCGTACCAGCCTGTGACTATGGGCAAATATAAACCTGAGGAAAGGAAATATTAATATGCCGACATTCAAAGTTTTCCGATATAATCCGAAGACCGGGGATCAGGCATATTTTCAAACATACCAATTACCGGAAATCAAGGGGATGACGGTGCTGGAGGGGTTGTATTATATTCTTGAGAATATCGACCCTACTCTGGCGTTCCGCTCCTCCTGCCGTCAGGGGGTCTGCGGTTCCTGCGCCA
Source organism: Ignavibacterium sp. (assembly GCA_020724775.1). Taxonomy (GTDB): domain Bacteria; phylum Zixibacteria; class MSB-5A5; order GN15; family PGXB01; genus DYGG01. Next base: position 135,204 of record DYGG01000001.1, read on the forward strand.
TGCATATCGGGGAGAAATATCGTCTTGCCTGCGAGACCCAGATTGCCGATATCGGCGATTCCGTCAGCATCAGACCGCTGGCGCATATGAAAATCATTCGCGACCTGGTGGTTGACCTCGACCCGTTCTTCGCGCAGTATGAAAAGATTAAACCATACCTGATTCCTTCGGGAGAACCGCCGACCAGGGAATTTAAACAGTCTCCGGCGCAGCGGGCGAAGATTGATTTTCATGTCGATTGCATTCTGTGCGCCTGCTGTTACGGTTCCTGTCCGGTGGTGGCGACCGATGAAAAATATCTTGGTCCTCATGCCCTTCTGAAAGCGCTGCGATTTGTTGATGACTCGCGCGATGGCGCTACCAATGAGAGACTGGCTTATCTGGCGTCGGACTTCGGAGTCTTCCGTTGCCACACCATTTTCAACTGCCAGCAGGTCTGCCCCAAAGACCTTGACCCGACCGGAGCGATAGGCAAATTGAAAATGAAAGCGCTTTGGGCGAAATTCACCGGTAAACTGGGCAAGAACGAATAATAAATACCTTCTGGTCCGCTATAAAGGCACGCCTTATCGGCGTGCCTTTTTGTTTGCGGCGCAAATGCTTACAGCCCGCCATAGTATGGCGATTATGATTGACTTTCGACGCGATTGTGGTAAATTTCCGTGACATTTTTTGGGAATGAAGAAGATTTTTTAGAGATAATTTTGAGGAAAAACTATGAGACTTTATGAGTATGAAGGCAAAGAACTTTTTGCCAAGTTCAAGATACCGATTCCAAAGGGAAAACTGGCGCAGACGCCGGAAGAGGTAGAGGCGGTTGTGGCAGAATTGAAGGTCCCGGTGGTTCTGAAGTCGCAAGTTCTGACCGGAGGGAGGGGGAAAGCCGGCGGCATAAAGATAGCGAATAGTCCGGCCGAAGCGAAAAATGCCGCGCAGCAGTTGCTCAATTTGAAAATTAAAGGGTTCCCGGTAGAAAGGATTCTGGTAGAGCCTAAACTCGATATCAAGAAGGAGTTCTATATCGGCGTTACCATCGACCGCGCCAATTATAAACTGGTGGTAATTGCCTCCGGTGAAGGGGGGATGGATATCGAGACGGTTGCGGAAAAGTCGCCCGAAAAAATCTTCAAGAAATATTACGATATCGATGAAGAGATGTATGGTTTTGATGCCATTGACATCGCCAAGAAAATCGGGCTCGGTTCGGAGCAGATAAAAGAGGCTAATGCTATAATAACCAGCCTGTTCAGGTTTTTCAAGAAATATGACGCCAAAATGGCGGAGATAAATCCTCTGGTGCTGACCGGTGAGGGAAAATTGATTGCGGCGGACAGCCGGGTGTCGCTCGATGACGACGCCGTGTTCCGTCATCCAGAACCGGCCGAAATGGGCATCGAAAAACGTCACGAGGAAGGAGAAATGACCCCGCGCGAGATGCAGGCGAAAGAATGGGATATACCGTATCTTGACCTCGATGGCAATATCGGAATGTTCCCGGGGGGCGCCGGTTTCGGGATAATGGGGAATGACTTTATCCATTACTATGGCGGCAAGCCGGCGAATTTCATGGATAGCGGCGGCGGACCGACACCGGAACGTCTGGCAAAGATGCTGGTGCTTCTGGATGAAAATCCCAGTGTAAAGGCGATATTCGGAGCGCGCTTTGGGGGAATTTCCCGTTGCGATGACTTCGCCAAGGGTGTGGTGATGTTCCTCAAAGAGCATGGACTTTCCAAGCCGATGGTGGTCCGGATGACAGGAAACATGTGGCAGGAAGGGGTGCGAATTTTCGAGGATGCCAAAAAAGAGAACCCCGATAATTTCAAAAACATAGAGTTTCATGGGATAGAGACCCCGATTGAGGAGATTGCCAAGCGGGCGGTGGAACTTGCCAGAACAGCGGGAGGGAGATGATCATGGCTATACTGGTTGACAAAAAGTCGCGGGTGATGGTTCAGGGGATAACCGGTGGAGCGGGGAAATTCCACGCCAAGAGAATGTTGGAATATGGCACCAATATTGTCGGCGGAACCTCTCCGGGCAAGGGAGGGACCTCTGTTGAAGGAAAGCCAGTTTTTGATACGGCGTTTGAGTGTGTCAAAGAGACCGGCGCCGATACTTCGGTTATTTTTCTTCCGGCTCCGTTTGTGAAAGAGGCGGCGATTGAGGCGATTCGCGCGGGAGTGAAACTGGTGGTGGTGATACCGGAGCATATTCCGATTCAAGATATGATGCTGGTCCGGAAGGAAGCGGTCAAACATAAAGTGACCGTGATAGGGGGAAACACGGCGGGAATTATCACGCCGGGGGAGTGCAATATTGGAATTATGCCGGATATCGCGTTTGCGCCGGGCCGGGTCGGGACTGTGAGTCGAAGCGGCTCGATTACATATTATGTTGCCGATACACTGACCCGCACCGGATATGGCGAATCGACTTGTGTCGGTTTGGGCGGCGACCCGGTACTTGGGTCAACCTTTGATGAAATTCTCTGGATGTTTGAGGAGGATGAGAAGACCAGGGCGGTAGTTATGACCGGCGAGATTGGCGGGGTATATGAAGAGCGGGCGGTTGACGCGATTAAGAAGATGAAAACACCGGTGATCGCAATGATTGGGGGGATTTTTGCGCCTCCGGGAAAGAGAATGGGGCATGCCGGCGCTATAGTGGAAGGGAAGATGGGGACGGCGAAGGAAAAACTGGAGATACTGGCGGCGGCGGGAGCGCATCCGGCCAAGACCTTTCTTGATATACCGGAGATATTGAAGATATTGAAGGTCTGAATATTGACCAAGCGCATCGGGGCGGCTGCCGAGCCGCCCTTATTCTTGCGAAAGGTGTCGTTGGAGTTCGTATCTTGTTGTGGCACAGTATGTTATTGGTTCGTATTCGTTTCGTTTTTTCATTTTTCGGTCTGAGTCTTGTCTTAGGGTTGATGATTTTGGGGCGATTTTTTGGTCTTTTATGTTTCGTGAGTTGGGCATAGTTGGAGAGACTCCTCTATCTGTTTACGCCAGAGAAGATTTACCATCGAAGTAATAGCGATTTTGCGGAAAAGAGACGTGGTGAGTATGAGAAGGTCTGAACGGGAGAGTGGAAGATGGGTGCACGGAATCAAGTCAAGCCGCGACCTCCGCGTAGAATTTATGGGAGAGCCTGACGGAGATCTGCCGCGCACGATAAGAGAAGGCTGTTTTTTCACAAGTTGTTTATTGGTAGGGAGATAGGCTGAATCTGAAGGGCGCAAATTGACGCTTCTTTACTGTGAGAGCATAAACCGTTGGCGGTTATAAGCGTTTTTGGTTTGGTACTCAGGGCTGGTCATATTATGTCCTTTATTTATTCCCCCCGGCGTCTCGTCACCTGCGGTTTGATATGGGTTGGGGGAGGTTGAAGAAGAGGGATGAGGGTCAGATTTCGAAGGGGAGTGAAAAAATGTGGATTATTAGCTTCATCGGGAAGATCACAACCGTTGGGTGAGGCACCGGGGGCCCACCGGGGGCAGTTTGTGATTGTGAATGGATTTGAAAAGTGATATATAAACTATACAGCCATGAAAAGAAAAATAGACTACGAGAATTGGTCAAAAGAGGAATTGATACAAGAGCTTCGCCGTATCAAAGAGACGAAATATGGCCTAGTTTGGCATAGGGACCTGCCGGAAGAAAAAATTGACATTCTCATCAATCCCGACGCGCGAACGCCGAGCGAAATGTTTCCTAACGAAATGGGGGGAAGGCCCTTTCCGATTTTGAAAGAAATCAAAGGCAAAGAAATTAACGGCAACAATAACAAGCCGGTAAATTTATTAATTGAGGGTGACAATTACCATTCGCTTGCCGTCTTGAATTTTACTCATCAAACTTCTATCGATTTTATTTATGTTGACCCACCCTATAATACTGGAAATAAAAGCTGGAAGTACAACAATAACTTTGTTGATAAAGACGACCCATTTCGGCATAGCAAGTTCCTAAGTTTTCTCTATAAGAGACTTCGACTTGCTCGTAATTTACTGAAGCAAAGTGGAATTATTTGTGTAACAATAGATGATCATGAAATTTTTCCTGTCGGTATGCTGATGGATGAAATATTTGGGGAAGAAAATAGACTTGGAGTAATCACAATTGTGCATAATCCACGAGGCAGGAGCGATGATAAATTTTTTGCTACATCACATGAATATGCACTTTTCTATGCAAAAGATGCTACCCAAGCTAATATTTTGAAATTAGGATTGACCGAAGAACAGGAAGAAGCATTTAATCTTGAGGACGAAATTTCAAGATATAGGCTTCTGCCATTTCGAAGAAGCGGTTCAAATTCCTTGAGAACCGCTAGACCTAATTTATTTTATCCTATCTATTTTAATTCGCAAACTGGTGAAATTACAACTGATAACCCAAATAATAAATCATTCTCGGTTATACTGCCAATAGACACGAAAGGGATAGAAAGAGTGTGGAGATGGGGGAAGGAAACATTATCTAAAACACTTACAACAGAAATCGTTATTAGGCAAAATAGTAATGACTACACTGTCTATGCTAAAGACCGAATAAAAGAGGGGCGGAGACCAAAGACTTACTGGATTGACCCTAAATATGATGCATCATCACACGGAACAATTTTGTTAGAGAGTATTCTTGGTGAGAATAAAGCTTTTGACTATCCTAAGTCAATTTATGCAGTATCAGATGCGATAAGAATTGTTGCTAAGAATAATAAGCAAGCTGTTATTCTTGACTTTTTTGCTGGCTCCGGCACTACGGGACATGCAGTTTTAGAGGTAAATGAAGAAGACGACGGCAATCGGCAGTTCATTCTTTGTACAAACAACGAAAACAATATCTGCACCGATGTTTGTTATCCGAGGTTGAAAAAAGTAATCAAAGGTTACAAAAACACCAAAGGCGAAAAAGTGGGCGGACTTGGCGGCAATATCAAATACTACACTTGCGACTTTGTGGAAGCCGAACCGACCGACAGAAACAAGCGTAAATTAGTTAATGAATCAACGGAAATGCTATGTATCCGCGAAAATACCTTTGAGTTGGTACAAGACGAAGGCGACTTTAAGATTTTTAAAAACAGCGGCAAGTATCTAGGCATTGTCTTTTACGAGGAAGCGATTGACAATTTCAAGAAAGCCATCAAGAGGATCAAAGGACATTTCAACACTTATGTATTTTCCCTGGGCGACGACGCGCATGAAAAACAATTCGCGGATGTAAAAAGTAAGGTTACGCTTTGCGCCATTCCGGAAGTGATTTTGAAAGTATATCGGGAAATATTCAGGTAAAGGCCATGTGGATAGAATTTAAGAATTACCAAGAAAAGGCAATCGTCAGACTGAAGCAAGAGGTGAACGAACTTCTGGATGCGGAGGGAAACAAAATCTGCATTTTCAAATCGCCGACGGGTTCAGGCAAAACGCTGATGATGGCAGAGTCTTTGAAGCGACTTATTGATTCGCGAATTGACGGTAAGAGACTTTCTTTCATTTGGATTGCCGTCAATAAGTTGCACGACCAGAGCCGCAATAGTTTAAAAAAGTACTATGACCCTCTTGGGATTGGCCTTAAGTGTTCATATTTTGAAGATCTGGACGGCAGAAAAATCGCCGAAAATGAGATTTTGTTTCTGAACTGGGCAAGCATCAACAAGAAAGAGAACGTTTATGTCCGCGAGAACGAGCGAGACAACAACCTAACTAACGTAGTCGCCCGCACCAAAGAAGAAGGCCGGATAATTATACTCATCATTGACGAAAGCCATCGCAACGTGGAAACAGAAAAATCTAGAGAACTGATTGAGGATATTGGGCCGAAAGTGACGATTGAGGTTTCAGCAACGCCGCAACTCAAAGGCGTATTTCGTGGTGTGGAAGTAGAGCTTAAAGATGTTAAACTAGAGGGGATGATAAAGAAAGAAATTGTCATCAATCCCGGCTTTGAGTACTACAAGCTGGATAAAAAACTTGCGGACAAGACGGCTGATCAAATTGTCATTGAAGCCGGACTAAAAAAGCGTGCTGAGCTAGCCAAGTTATATGATGCGGAGGGGCCAAATGTCAATCCGCTTATGCTGATTCAAATTCCGGATAGCCGCAAGGGATTGATTGACAAAAAGGACACCGTAGTGCAGTTGCTCGGCAAGTACGGCATTTCAACGGAAAACGGCCGGCTCGCGATTTATCTTTCCGATAAAGACAGCAAGATCAATCTGGAAAATATTGAGAAGAATGAGAATGAAGTTGAGGTAATGATTTTCAAGCAAGCGATAGCGGTCGGGTGGGATTGCCCGCGCGCCGCAATTTTGGTTTTATTCCGCGAATGGAAAAGTGTGATATTTTCCATCCAGACTATTGGGCGTATTATGCGCATGCCCGAACACTATCATTACAGAAATCCGGAGCTTAATCTTGGGTATGTTTATACCAGCTTAAGCGATATCGGCATTGCCGAAGACATTGCCAGAGAATACATTACGGTTTTTGAGGGCAAGCGGCGCGATGATTACGAAAATGTTGATTTAACTTCCTATCACTCCAAGCGCTTCCGAGAGGAAACCCGATTATCGTCTGAGTTTGTGCCGATTTTCTTTCAAGCGGCTGACGAACTGAAGCTCAAAGATAGAATCTCGCTCAAGCATAGCATCGTTGATACCAAACTCATCGCCAGCGGAAAAATTTACGATGTAGATAAAGAAACGAAGAGTATTGAAAAGAAAGGAACGCTGAACATTCCGAAAAACGAGGTTGAGCTTCAGAACGCTTTTGACTATTTCGCGCGGGAAAATCTTGCGCCTTTTCACCCGGAACTTCGCTCAATAAAGCGCATCAACGATTCAATTTACGGATTTTTTGGTGCAAGTAGAGATGAAGATAGATGGCCTGAAATACAGGCAATCGTTTTGGCTGAGGAAAATCACCAAATCGTAATTGACACTATCAATCGGGCAAAAGAGTTATATCAGGAAATCGTTGGCAAGGGCAAATATGAACTAGTGAAAAACGATGAGCCGTGGAATGTACCGGACTTTATCAACTACAATCTGACCTTTGCAGAGAGGGGTTATAAGCGGTCGGTGATTCAGCCGTACTATGCCAAAACGAGGGGAGGGGATAATCTATCACTGTTTGAAGAGGACAGCGAAATTGAAGTTTCCTTCATCGAATATCTGGAGAAGGCCAAACAGGTGAAATGGTGGTTTAAGAACGGCAAGCAAGACGCTTCGTACTTTGCCGTGCCATATTTTGAAAATGGGCAGGCAAAGCCATTTTACCTGGACTTCATTGTCATGCTCAATGATGGACGGATAGGACTTTTTGATACCAAAGGAGGCATATATGCAAAAATGGCAAAGGAGCGAGCTGAGGGATTAGCTGAATATATCGCCGACGAAAATAAAAATGGGAAGAAATTATTTGGGGGGATAGTTATAAAAGACAAAAATAGCTGGCGGTACAATAGCAACAGCAATTACTCGTACGACCCTAAAGATTTGAAGGATTGGAATTTTCTAGATTTAAGTTGATATTTCGCCGGTAGCAAATGCAACGGTTGTGGATATCAGCCGAGCGCTAGTTGGGCACGAAAAGACCGCACCAGAATTGTATAGCGATAGAGTAAGTTACCAAAATAGGGTTGCCATAAAACTATCGGGCACTGAATGCTACGATTTCTTTCTCAAGTTCATGTCGAGTGAGTACGATGAAATATCATTGCGACCAAAGGTAATAATAACTTCTGCGTATTAGGCAATTTTCGATATCCTGACGGAGTTGGGGGCGCTGTTAATTCCGTATCAATTGGAAAAAGGAGGTGGAGATGAAGAGGGTTAAAGAGGGTGTAACGTCGATGGCGGTTATTGTGATGTTGGGTGGTTGGGGAATGAAGGCCGAGGCGAAAGATGTTGCGAGCCTGCTTCAGGCGGCGGACTCGGTTTTTGCCCTGAAGGAATGGGAGAGAGCGGCGAGTCTGTATGAAGCAATCACCGAACAGGATTCAGGGAATGGGAGCGGATGGTATGGGCTGGCGGTTGCCTCGCATTATGCCGGATACTGGGAGAGGGCGCTCAAGGCATATGAAGAGGCAGCGCGGCACGGGAGATTTCCATTGATTTCACAGTACAATATGGCCTGCATATATTCGCTAATGAAGGATACCTCTAAAGCAATAGAAATGCTCAACCGGGTGATAGACGGGGGATATCCGACAGTCAAATATCTCAAAAATGACAGCGACCTGGCGGCAGTGCGGGCGCATAAGGAATATGAGCAACTTTTGCATAGGGCGGACAGCGCCATGGGCCCGTGCGAGTACAATCCGCAATGCCGGGTACTTGATTTCTGGGCCGGTGACTGGGAAGTGAGAACGACGAATGGGGGAGTTGCGGGACATAATCGGATCGAAAAGACGCTTAACGGGTGCCTTCTGATAGAAAACTGGGAGTCATCGAGCGGCGGAACCGGGAAAAGTATCAATTATTATGACCCGTCAGTGGGGAAATGGGTGCAGAACTGGGTGGACTCACGGGGGAATGTGATACATTATGTCGGCGGGATGGAGGAAGGGTCGATGAAATTCGAGGGGTACAATTATGCGCCGGACGGAAGCAAGGAGCGGTCACGGATGACGTTTACGCCGCTGGGGGAGGGGAAGGTGAGGCAGTTTATCGAGCAGTCGACCGATGAGGGAGAGAGCTGGTATGTCTGGTTTGAGGGGATTTACACGCCGGTGAGGAAGTGAGGGAGGAGGCGGGGAAATCTGCCGCGCAGAAGTATAAGGTTGCAGAGATGTGAAATTTGCCATATTATTTCCGGGACAGACAGGGAATGTAAATCGAGTTGAGGGATTCAGATGAGTTTTGGAATGAAGTTTTCGGTGGGGCTGTTGTTTGTCTGCTTGTCGGCAAGCGTGGTATTCGGAAGCGAACCGATAGATTTTGAAGGGATTTTCGGAGAGACGGAAGGGGGATTTGTACTATATGATATGATGCGTGATTCATACGTGCGGCACAATGAAGCGCGCTGCTCGACGCGATTTACGCCGGCATCGACTTTCAAGATTCCCAATGCCCTGATTGCTCTGGAGACCGGGATTGCCAGCGACAGCGATTTTGTGATTAAGTGGGACTCGATTCGCGACCCGCGTCAGGAATGGTGGACAGGATTTTTCGAGGTCTGGGCGCGGGACCATACATTAAAAAGCGCTATCAAGTATTCAGTGGTCTGGTATTTTCGGGAACTTGCCCGAAGAATCGGGAAAGAGAATTACGAGAAATATCTGAAGCAATTCGCCTACGGCAATCAGGATATATCGGGAGGGATCGATAAATTCTGGCTCAGTTCTTCGCTGAAAATTTCGCCTGATGAAGAAGTGGCGTTCCTGAAAAAATTATACAAGAACCAACTGGAGATATCGCAAAGGTCAACAGATATTCTGAAACAGATGATTGTCCTGGAGGAGGGGGACGGGTACCGCTGGAGCAGCAAGACCGGCGGCGGGGACCTTCCCAACGGCAAAGCCATAGGATGGCTGGTAGGATTTCTGGAGACAAAGGATAATGTCTGGATTTATGCGCTGAACATTGAAGATGAAAGTTTTGCGAAGATGGCGCCGAAGAGACTGGCGATTACCAGAAGGATTTTCGAGGAATTGGGATTGATAGGGGAAAAGAGGAAGTCGGAGTAAGTTTTCCGTTGATACCGATATTGGGATAGAAAAGTCCGTTTTGGATGAATAAGGGGGCGTGATTACCCTGGTGGGGAATATTCCTCAGGTCAAGTTTTGGCAATCAAGAGTTGTTCGTCTAAGCCGATATAATATATCAAGTTAAATATGGGGCAGAATGCTCCGAATTTGGTTGAATAGAGCCAAATGAAAGAAATTTGAGACTTGCTAATTTCAAAAAAATCTTTAGTTTTCCGGCGACTTTTGCGTAATGGTATCATAAGAATTTTCACTTGAGGGAAATCAAATTGAAATTCAGTAAAGAGAGTTTGAAGATTAATGCCGCCAAAGTGACCGATGAGTTGTGCGAAGTGATACTGCATCAGATACGCGGCATAATGAAAAAGAGCGGGGCGGTGGTGGGGGTCTCCGGCGGGATTGATTCCTCGGTGACAGCGGCGCTCTGTGCCCGGGCGCTGGGACCGCAGCGGGTGATGGGGGTGATGATGCCGGAAAAGGAGTCCTCCGGCGAGAGCAAGATTCTGGCGGAGAAACTGGCTAAGAAGTTTGGATTTGAGGTGATTCTCGATGAGATAACCGGCGGTCTGGCCGGAATGAAATGCTATGAAAGACGGGATGAGGCAATCAAGCGGGTTTTTCCGGAGTATGGACCGGGCTGGTTGACCAAGATAACGATTCCCAGCAAGATTACCGAGAAGGACACCTTCAATTTTTTCAATGTAACGATTGAGAACGAAGCGGGGGAGAGCAAATCGAAGCGGATGCCGCTTGATGTTTATCTTCAGGTGGTGGCGGCGTCGAATCTCAAACAGAGACTTCGGATGACCACGTTATATTATCATGCCGAAAAACGTAACTGGGCGGTGGTAGGGACGGGCAATAAAGATGAACATATGCAGGGATTTTTTGTAAAGTATGGAGACGGCGGCGCTGACCTCAAGCCGATAGCGCATCTTTTCAAGGTGCAAGTCTATCAGTTGGCGGAGTATCTGGGTGTGCCGGACGAGATTATCCGAAGGACACCAACCACCGACACTTACAGCGCCGAAGTTACCCAGGAGGAATTCTTTTTCGGACTGGATTTTGAGCATATGGACCTGTTGTGGTTTGCGATGGAAAACAAGGTTCCGGCCAAGCAAGCGGCAAAGGCGCTGGGGATGACGGTGGAGCAGGTGGAGCGGGCGTATTTCAATATCGACCGAAAGATAAAGGCGACCGAATATTTGAGAATGGAGCCGCTGGAAGTGAAAGCAGCGAGGAAAAAGGCGGCGTCAAGCAAAGGCAAGAAGAAGAGCATGTAACAATAGATAGATAAGGATAGAACGATGGCAACTGTTGACGAGAAAAGCATTAAAGAAAAGGTCCGTAGTTTTATCACGGAGACATTTCTTATAGGAGATGAGAAAAGCAAACTGAAAGACGGCGATTCCTTCATGCACAAGGGAGTAATTGACTCCACCGGAGTGCTGGAACTTGCCAGTTTTGTCGAGTCGGAATACAATTTCAGCATTGACGACAATGAAATGATTCCAGACAATCTCGACTCTATCGAGAATCTGACGAAATTTATTGTCCGCAAGATAGGGTGATGATGAAGGGGCGGCACTGCGTGCCCCGTCATCAATTATCGAAGATATCAAGAAATGAGACTATTCGACACTCTTGAAAGAAGCGCCCGGGTTTTTCCTGAAAAACTGACGGCGACATATTTGGAGCGGTCGGTCACGTATCGTGAGTTGTACGAATCGGCGCTGAAACTGCGTCAGTATCTGGAAAGCCGCGGGTTCAGCCAGGGAGGACGCGCCGCTATTCTGATTGAGAATTCGCCGGAATATCTGACGGCGTTTTTCGCGGTCACCGGCGCCGGATTGGTGTTGGTGCCGATTGACACATCACTCAATCCGGAAAAAATCAACTTCATTCTGAATGATTGCGGGGCAGAATGTCTGATAATTCAGTCAAAATACGAGCGACATCTGGAGAAGATACTCGCGGGGAATACCGCTCTGAAAGAACTGATTTCAGACCGGGGATTCCGGGGGTATTCCGGGGCGCTGTCGAACCGAACCATGGCGGAGATTCTGACAGGTTCTGACCGGGTGACCGCTTTGGACAGTTCCTGGCAAGGGAAGGTTCGATATATTGAGTATGACCTGGAGAAGGAATCGGCCGAGGCGCCGACCGAACTGGCGGCGATATTTTACACTTCGGGAAGCACGGGACAGCCGAAGGGAGTGATGCTGTCGCATCGAAACTTGATATCGAATACGATTGCCACGGTGGAATATCTGAAGTTAAGTCATGAAGACAGCGTCATAGTCATTTTGCCGTTTTACTATATATATGGTAATTCCCTGCTCTTGACACATATAATGTGCGGAGGGCGGCTGGTAATTGATAACCGTTTCCTCTATCCGGAAGTGGTTCTGGACACGATGGAGCAGGAGAAGGTGACTGGTTTTTCGGGGGTGCCGTCAAATTTCATGATTCTTCTGAATAATTCCACTTTTGCCACTCGCAAGCTGGAGTCGCTTAGATATTTCACGCAGGCCGGCGGCGCCATGGCGCCGGAGGTTGTGCGGCGACTGATGGCGACTTTTCCCGATAAAGAGATTTATATAATGTACGGTCAGACCGAGGCAGCGCCGCGGGTGTCCTACTGCCCGCCGGAAAGACTTAAAGATAAGGTCGGCTCGATAGGAATACCGGTATCGGGAGTGCAGATTAAGATTGTCAGTGATGACGGGATAGAGATACCCACCGGCGAAGAAGGGGAGATTGCGGTTTTCGGCGATAATGTGATGCTTGGTTACTGGAATCAGCCGGAGGAGCAAAGCCAGGTACTGCGCAATGGGTGGCTTCATACCGGCGACCTGGCGAGAAAAGATGAAGAAGGGTATTTCTATATCGTGGGGAGGAAAAAGGAGATTATCAAAGCGGGGGGGAACCGGGTCAGCGCCAAAGAAGTGGAAGAGTGTATTCTGGAGAATGAAAAGATTGCCGAGGCGACAGTTTTCGGAGTTAAGGATGATATTCTCGGAGAAGCCATCAAGGCCGTGGTGGTTCTGAAAGGCGGAGTGACCGCGGACAAGAAAGAGATACAGACATACTGCCGCGCCAAAATGGCCGATTATAAGATACCGAAATTTGTCGATTTTGTAGAGGCGCTTCCCAAATACAAATCGGGCAAAGTAAATAAACTTCAATTGATAAATCAAAGTAGCAGATAAAAGGAATTTGAAAGGAACAGGTATGAAGTTCGACAAAGAATTACTTCGTATCGACCCGGCCAAAGAAGCCGAAATTGCGATTGAATTCATGCGCAAGGCGGTGAAAGGGGTCCCGAAACGGGATGGGATTATTGTCGGCATAAGCGGCGGTATCGATTCCGCAGTGGTGGCGTCACTGGCAGTGCGGGCAGCAGGCAAGGAGAATGTTCTTGGCTTGATTTTGCCGGAGAAAGAATCAAACCCGCAATCGGCGGAATTTGCCAGGAAATTGATTGATAATCTGGGGATTGCACATCGCACGGTGGAATTGACCCAGACGGTAGAGAGTTACGGCGCTTATCGGAAGCGGGATGAAGTGATAAAAAGCATTTTCCCCGAATATGACGGCGCCACCTATAAGTTCAATATTCATCTGCCGCAGAATCTTCTCGATATCGACCGCTTCAACTACTATACTCTGCGAATTGATGATGGTAAAGGGAACCAGAAAGAGAAACGTCTGGGGAAGAAAGAATTTCTGGCGATAACAGCGGCAGCCAATGTCAAAATCCGTTCCCGGATGATAGCCCTCTATTATTGGGGGGACCAGAATAATTACCTGGTGGCGGGAACGACCAATAAGACAGAATTTATACTTGGCGATTATTGTAAGTATGGCGACGGCGGAACCGATATCGAAGGGGTCTGCCACCTCTACAAACTTCAGATTTATCAACTGGGCGAGTATCTGGGAGTGCCGGACGAGATAATGAGACGGACCCCGACCCCGGATACTTTCAGCCTGACGGTGTCGGATAAGGATTTCTATTTCTGTCTGCCTTTTGAACTTCTCGACCCGCTTCTTTTTGCCTGGGAGTATAAGGTTAATATAAATGATGTCACCCGGGGTCTGGGGCTGACCAAAGAGCAGGTTCTCCGCGCTTACCGTGACTTTGAGTCGAAGCATACCTCAACTGAGCATATTCGCCAGTTGGCGCTGTCGCTGGAGCGCAACTGGAGCAAGTATTTGAAGATAGGGAAAGCAGCCTCGACAAAGAGCGGCGGTAAGCCTAAAGCAAAGGCAGTAAAGGTCGCCAAGTCCAAATCAAAGCCCAAAGGTAAGACAGCGACAAAGGCCAAGGCGAAGCCAATGAACAAGAGGAAAAGATAACGGAGAACGAGCAGTTCAAGAGAGGGTTGTTGAATATTGCGCTTGACAACCCTTATCTATAAAGATTGATTTGTTTGAAACCGCCAGGCCGAATTTGCATAGAATGAGTATATCAAGGCATACTTTAATCTGGGAATAAGGCAGATATGGATAATGATAAGACCAAAAAATCGCTGGACTTAAGCGATATTTTTGCCATCGCCTGGAAGCGGAAGTGGCTTATTTTCATTCCGCTTGTCCTGGTGGCAATCTCGGCATACGCCGGCTCTTACTTGATAACGCCGGAATATCAGTCGTCAGTGATTATCTGGTTTGGCAATCCGGTTCAGATGACCGACCAGTTGCGGCGGATGGTCGGGGACGCAACTGATGTCCTGGGAAGCGAAAGGCATCGGTCAGAAGAGTTAAGAAGCATGCAAAACGAAGTGACGTCCTCGCCATTTTTGAGGCAGTTAGTGCAGAACTTAAGATTAGACCAAGACCCCTCGCTGGACAAGAAAGTCGCCAAGATGCGGGCATCGCGTCCCGATATGAGCCCGGAGCAGATAAAGTTCGAAGTTCTCGCCGATGACCTGAGGGAAAGAATCTTTGTCAGTTTTGCCGGATGGGAGCAGGTGAGGATTTCAGTCTTGTCAACCAGTCCGAGACTGGCGCGCGATATGGCGCAGAACCTGGGAGAGATACTGATGACGGAGAAACGTCGCCAGCAGATGGGGTCGGTGCGTCTTTCTCAGGATTTTACTTACGACCAGTTTTCGAAATATGAAAAAGACCTGCAAGATAAAATTGACGAACTGACGGAATTCCAGAAAAAATTCATGGGGTACCAGTTAAATGAAATGGTAGTTTCCGATTCAAACCGCAAAGCGATTAACTCCGAAATCGAAGGGACGAATATCGAAATAGAAGAGAAGAAGGAGGAAGAAAGGCGGCTTCTTGCCAAACTGGTTGAAATCCCGGCAACGAAACTGACGCTGGAGGAATCGAATAATCTCAAGAGAATAAAAGCAGAGATACAGAACTTGCTGGTTTCGGTCGCCAACCTGATGCCGAAATTCCGCTGGTCGGATCCGGAGATTCTGAATTTCAAGACTAAACTTTACAGTTATATAGGTTCGCTGGAGGACGAGTATCGCGACCTGGTGGAGCAGCAGTTTGCCAGTTACGATAAAGCGACTCGGGAGAATATTGCAAAGTTGTTTAACGTGCGCGCCGACCTGGACGTACTGTATTCGAAATCCAACAATCTCAAACTGGCTCTGGCAGATTTGACCGACAAAATGAATTCGATACCGGCTTATCAGGCGAAGTTAGACCAATTGAATCGGGAGATTAATGCGGCGCGTGAACTGCGGGACCGCTTCAAAGAGCAGCAGGAAAGTTCTCAAATATCACAGGCATTGCTACAGGAAGCGCAGTTCAAAGTAGTGGAGCCGGCTAAGGTTCCTCTCTCGCCAGTGAAACCGGACCGTCTTAAAATTCTCATTATGGGAATTTTTGTTGGACTGGCGCTTGGCGGGGGAGCGGTGCTTCTGGCGGAACTTCTCGATAATTCACTGAAGAGTATTGAGCAGGTTGAGGAATTTGTCGGTTACCCGGTGCTGGGAGTAATACCCGAAATAAATTCCATTAAAAGCGCGGCGAAAGTCAAGGCGTAAACGGACCCCGGCACTTACTGAATGAACCGAGTCACTTCTTTCTGGTTGAGTTAATCACGTACCTCATAATAGGTCTTCCGGGGGAACGGCGGGCAACCTCCCGGAATCCGGCTTTTCGAAAGGCCGATTGCAATCCGGTAAAGACAAAAACATCCGGTTGATTGCTTTTGGGATCACTGGGGTAACCTTCGACGGCGGAGGCGCCGTTTCGGGCGGCAAACTCAACGGCGGCGGTGAGCAGGGCAGTAGTGATTCCGAGACGGCGATATGGCTTGGCGACAAAGAAACAGACCACTGACCAGACCGGAAGGTCATCAATCTTCTTCAAAATACGGGATTTCTCTAACGCAACATAATCCTCGCGCGGGGCAATAGCGCACCAGCCGATAGGAGTCTTGCCCAGATAAGCGAGCAGTCCGGGTCGCTTGCCCCGCGTCACAAGCGACTTCAAAGCCTTCTTGTTGCCATCCCCTTTTTGCGATGACCAGGTGGAGCGTTTGAGTCGCCACCACATACACCAGCACCCGGCGCAGGCGCCCCGTTCTCCGAAAAGCGTGACCAGGTCGCTCCAGCGGCTTGGTGTGAGAGGCATGATACGGAGCCCCCTGAGGATTACGGTCTTGTTTTCTATCACTTTTTTCATCCAGTCTGCCGCAGAATTCTGCTAAAATAGTTTGAAATCAAATATGGTCTTGGTTTATATGCTTAGGCAATCACAAAATGGGTATATATGCGGATTTTTCGTTACATCAGTCTTTTATCCATCAACGTAAATATCGCCAAGGATTCGGGCAAACTTTCAAGAACACCAATTTCCTGTTCCGCAGCATGTTATGGCTTCAAGGGGGGTGCCGTAACTGGAGAATACTGGGGATTTGCCGATAATATCGGTATCGCTTGGATGAGGAAAACGAGGCAGATTCCGGGGCAAATAACAGGCGGGAATCTGTCGATTTTCATGGGAGTAATAATCTGGCTAAACAATTAAGATGAAAACACAAGTTCGCTTAACGATTCTGACTTTGTCGCTTGCCGGATTTTTTCTGGTTGGTCTTTCGGTGACCCGACACTATGATGGACGACGCGCCGAGATTCTGGCTCAGGAGCAATCGGAAGAACGAACCCGTCTATTAGAGATGGTGCTTGACCTGCAGGGGCACTCCTCCCAGACCTTCGCATATGATTACAGTTTCTGGGATGATATGGTGCGATTTGTCAAACATCCCGACAGCAAATGGGCGCGGGAAAATCTGGAAGCGGCGCTGACTACCTACAATTCCAATGCGGTCTGGGTACTGAAAAGCGATCTTTCACCCGTCTATTTCTTAAATAATCTTGATTCGTGTGTGCTGATGCAGACGCCACTTTCCGATTTAGAATTGGCGCGAGTTTTCTCGAAGGGGTGGTTCTGTCACTTTTACTTGAGGCATGATAATTCTTATTTGGAGATTTTTGGGGCGCCGATACAGCCATCGAGCGACTACTTGAGAGTCACGAATCCGCTGGGATTCTTGATGGTAGGTAAGGTGTTAGACAGTGGATATGTGAAGAATCTGGGGGGATTGACCGGGAGCAAGATTGCGATTACAGACGCCGCCGGAGGAAACGGTCGGTCCAAGAAGGTCGGTTCGGAGACAATATTGTTTACCACGCCCTTAAGAAGCCACACCGGCGATACGCTTGCCTGGCTGGAAGGAATGCATGATTCCAAAATGCTGCGGGAATTGAATGACTCCAATGTGAGAAATTTCTATCTCTTGGCGGCGTTTGCGCTGGTCAGTTCCGCGACAATTTTTCTTCTTCTGGTGCTCTGGGTGGGGCTTCCACTGCGACAATTGACGGCCAGCCTTCGCTTGGGAGATGAATCTCCGGTAGAAAAATTGAGATTAAAGGATTCCGAGTTCGGACATCTGGCGCGGCTCATCATCCATTACTTTCGTCAGAATGAAGAACTGGAGCAGGAGATAATTGAGCGGACAAAGATGGAAAAAGAACTGCGGGCAACGGCCTCGAAACTCACGGTCATGGCCGATGAGCAGAAAGTGCTTTTGGAAAATGCCCGTGACTTTATATATCGCCACGATACTAATGGGGTCTTCTTCTACACCTCGCCGTCGGTCACGCAGACCACAGGCTACACTTCAGAGGAATGGGGAACGCATTATACCAAATACCTGACCGACAATCCGATGAACAGAAAGGTCATCGAGTACACCGAAGCGACTCTGAAATCGGGGCGGGCGCACCCGCCCTATCTGGTGGAGATTTGTCATAAGGATGGCCGTCCGGTTCTGCTGGAAGTCAACGAGCAGCCATATTTCGAGCAGGGAAAAGTTGCCGGTATTGTCGGCGTGGCGCGCGATGTTACCGAAAGGAAGTTGATTGAAGAACGTCTTAAGGAATCAGAGGAAAAGTACCGTTATCTGATTGAAAATATATCTGACGGTGTGGTGATTTTCGACCTGGAGATGGACGTTCTCTTTGCCAACCGGACCGCTTGCCAGATATTCGGTTATGAAGCGGAGGAATTGTGCGGGATGCCACTTCGGCAAATCGTGGCGGAAGAACATTACAGCAAAATGGCGCGGGAGTTGTCCCATCCCCATGAAAGAAGAGAAAGCCGCTACGAGGCAATCATCTGCAGGAAGGACGGCGGTCAACGGTTTGTGTTGATAGCGGGAAAACCGCACGTAGACAACTCGGGCAATATCATCGGCAGTCTGGCGGTATTCAGTGACATCACCGAAGTAAAACAGGCGGAAGAGGAAAAGCGAATTCTCAACGGAAAACTGGAGCATGCCAAGAAGATGGAATCTCTGGCGGTTCTTGCCGGCGGTGTCGCGCATGACTTGAATAATATTCTGGGACCACTGGTGGCATACCCCGAGATGATACTGATGGGGCTTCCCGAGAACAGCCCGATAAAGAAGAAGGTCGAAATGATGGGACGCTCGGCGCGGGAAGCGGCCGATGTCATTCAGGATTTGCTGTCGCTGGCGCGTCGAGGAAGATATGAGATGACTTCGCTGAATCTCAATGACGTAATTAATGAGTACCTGGAGTCTCCCAGTTATCATACCTTGGCATCGCGAAATCCGAATGTATACGTAGAAGTCTCGCTGGGACGGGATATTGGTCCTATTTACGGCTCGGCGTCACATCTGCTCAAAGTAGTGATGAATCTTATAATAAATGCCTTTGACGCCATGCCCAACGGCGGACGGCTGCTTATAGAAACCGGGCAGGAATATTTGAAATCGCTCCGAGGCGGACATAATAAAATAGAGGCCGGCGACTATCTGATATTTCGAGTTAAGGACACCGGCATTGGAATCGAACCGGCAGAAATTAGAAAGATATTTGAGCCATATTATTCCAAGAAAAAAATGGGCTCCAGCGGAAGCGGACTGGGTCTCTCGGTGGTCTATGGCATTGTCAAAGACCACAAGGGGTACTATGATGTTCTCTCAAAAGTCGGGGTAGGGACCGAATTTTTACTTTATTTCCCGATATCAGAGGTCAGGACGGAAATTAAGGAAACACGGCCCGACGACTATTCGGGAACAGAATCGATTCTGGTTATCGATGATATTGAGGAACAGCGAGAGGTGACAGTCCAACTGGCAGGAAGCCTGGGGTACAATGCGGCGAGCGTTGCCAACGGACGGGAAGCGGTGGTATATCTAAAGAACCACAAAGTCGATCTGGTGATAGTTGATATGATACTGGAAAAGGATTTCGACGGCTGTGATACCTTTCGGGAGATAATCCGTTCTAACCCGGGGCAGAAAGCCCTCATCATGAGCGGGTTCAGCGCTACGGAAAGAGTGGAACTGACGCAAAAGATGGGAGCGGGTCAATTCGTGCGGAAACCTTTCAATCGGGAAACACTGGGGCGGGCAATTCGCGAAGAATTGAATCGTTCGGCAGATGCCACCGTGCCGATTTTGATACCGTAGAGTTCTTGCTCAGCAATTCAAGCATTCAATCCAGAGGGGCATACAATCGGAGTTACTCCGGAGCGCATTTAATCTTGAATATACGCCATGAGTAAACTATTGCAACAGTCTAATCTGTTTGGAGGCGAGTTCACGATAGAGGGGAGAGTTTTGCATCAGAGATTCATGCTTGCCTTCTTCGGCAATCTTTCCCTGGTCGATGACGATAATACGGTCGGCGAATTGGACTGTCGCCAGCCGGTGAGCGATGATAATGGCTGTTTTATCGACCAAAATATTTTGCAACGCTTCCTGAATCAGATATTCGGAGCGGGAATCAAGGGCCGAGGTGGCTTCATCGAGAATGAGCACCGAAGGATTTTTAATGATAGCGCGCGCCAGACAGATTCGTTGCTTTTCGCCGCCGGAGAGGGTTACCCCCCGTTCTCCGACCTGGCTTTGATACCCTTCGGGCAATGCCGCTATGAAATCATTAATATTGGCAATCTTTGCCGCCGCCGTCACTTCATCCATGGTGGCGTCAGATTTGGCATAGGTGATGTTATCGAAGATGGAGGCGCGGAAAAGAAGCGGGTCCTGGTCAACCAAAGCAATGTTACTTCTCAATGACGAAAGAGCGAGATCTTTCAGATTAATGCCGTCAAGGATGATTTCTCCGGTGTCGGGGTCATAGAAGCGCATCACGAGATTGATTAAAGTGGTTTTGCCGGAGCCGGAGGGTCCGACAATGGCGAGTTTTTCTTTGGCGCCGATTTTCAGATTGAACCGTTCCAGTTTGAAGCCGTTTTTCTCATATTGAAAGGAGACATCCCGAAATTCTATTATGCCGCGGGCGCGTTCCAACTTTACCGGGACGGCTGATTCGACCACGGCCGGCGGATAGTCCAGATATTCGAAGATGCGATTGACGGAAGCCATTGCCGTCTGCACCTGAATATTGACTGATGCCAGGTCCTGAATGGGGGAATAAAAATATGTCAGGAGCATGTAGAACGCCATAAGCGCGCCGAGTTTCATCGAGCCGCCGGCAATTAGATAAGTCCCCCAGGAGAGAACGATTATCGGGCCGAGCATATTTATGAAATGAACGAGATTGACCGACAGCGAGGAGGTGGTGCTGGTCTTGACATAGAGACCGGTCAGTTTCTTTAGGATAGAATCAATTTTTTTCTTTTCGGCCTCTTCCTGTCCAAAGGCTTTGATAGTTTTTATCGATAGCAGAGATTCCTGCAGACGGGCCGAGAGTTTCGCCACCGTTTCTTGAAGCGACTTGACTATGAAATGAAGTTTCTTGCCGAAAATATGGGAGAAGACTATAGTCAGAGGAACCGGCACAATAGCGATGAGAGTCAGTAGGGGATTTATTGTTAGCAGATAAATCACGATGGCGAAAAGCATCAGGATATTGGTCAGGAAAACAAGCAGCGTAGAGGTCAACAATCCCTGGATTTGGTTAATATCAGAGAGGAAGCGGGACATGATTTCGCCGACCTGGTGAGATTGAAAGAATTTCATAGAGAGATTCTCGAGGCGACGAAATAATTGAGAGCGCATATCGGCGATTATATTGGCGCCGATATAGGCGGCCAGATAGTCTCGGAGCCAGGAGAAGAGGACATTAGCCAGATAGATGCCGACCAGAAATAAGCCGAAGTAGACCACTTTGCGAAAATTGTCGGAGGCGTCGGGCTTTTCAGTCAAAGAGGGGATAAGGTCATCGATCAGATATTGGACAGAACCGGGGAGAACCAGGGCTAATCCGGCGAGAAGAGCCATCACCAGAAAGGCGAGCAGTTCCAGATGCCAGTATGGTTTAAGATATCCCCAGAGCCGGTTAAACTTCTTCATAGCGTGGGTCGATTTTCCAATCGAGGAAATATTTATTGGCGGCAAAGCGGAAGGCTCGCGGGGCAAGCGCCGATTTCAGATTCTCTTTTCTTTGCGCCATCATTGTTTCCCACAGCCCGCGATTTTCCTCCCCGAGGTCAGCCGAAGGAATGAACTGCATACTGGCATAGTACTGGTCGTCATTCTCCTTCCACCATTCGGGTCGAAGGAAGCGGCTTCCGAAAGTCTTCTCATAATATGCTTTATTGGAGTCGAGTTCACAACCGGGAAAATGCATATAGCTGTGGGCAGCCCACATCAGGTAAGAACTCTTGTTTTCCAGTTCGCGGTCGATGAAACCAAATGTTTCATCAAGAGTCTTCCGGGTTTCACCGGGATGGTTGAAGATAAGATTTGCCCGATGGAGCACTCCGCGCGCCGACAATTTATGACTGACATTGCGGAACCGTTCCAGAAATTTATCCGGCTGCCTGGTTTTCTTCATCAGGAGCAACATATCGGGAGAGCAACTTTCCACGCCGAATTGAATCTCCGTTTTGAACTGCGCGAATAGTTCGATATCTTCGTCATCAATATATTCAGGGCGAGTTTCAATGACAATCCAGGCGCGGGGATTGGAAGCGGCAAGCAGACGGAGGAACTCCTTGCGCCATCCCGGCCTCATTCCGAAGCAGGCGTCGGCAAAGGCGACGCCGTACGGCTTAAAGCGGGCAATTGCGGTGTCCAGTTCCTGAAAGGCAGAGTCGGGAGTGTAGGCGCGCCACTTTCTATCTTTGAGCGGTTCCATGCAAAAAGAACAGCCAAAAGGACAACCGCGTGAAAGATAGAGATAGATATTGCCCGGTCCATTGGGAAAGTACTCGCTCATAAAGCGGTCTACTATATCCCAATTGTAACCGACAAAATTATCCTCGCGGACAGGGGGTGACTTGATGACGGTCGTTCCTGCCGGACGGCCGCTCGCAGCAAATCCGGCGGCGATATCTTTGAGGGCAAGTTCCCCTTCGCCGCAGATGACATAATCGATGAGATTATTCTCGGTGAGAAACTCATCGGGCCGGGCAGAGGCATGGTATCCCCCGACAACAATCAATCTCTCCGGGTACATCTCTCGCCAGATGCGGGAAATAGTCAGGGTAGCCTGATAGGAGAGACTGGTCCAGCATGAAATCGCCAGGATTTTGTGGCGGCAGTCTGCGAACAGGTCGTGCACTTTTCGTTCAAAGCGCTTAATCTGGATGACGCTGTTCGGCCGGCCTATGGCGTATTCGAAGTCAGCATACTCCACCGGATAATATCGGGTGAGGAACGAAGCCAGGAGCAGTTGAGATGTTTTCATCTCCACCTTCTCCATCCAGTCCGGATAATAGAAGCAGGACGGGTAAATGAGGTATATAGATGGAGTTTTAGACTCCATTATGTAGTCTTGCTCTCTGCGCCGGCGTTAATCTGGTCCAATAGGTTGGTTATAATTTCGTTATCCTTGCAGACAACGCCCTGTTTTTTCTCGATGCGATACATGCAATAGGGGTTGTCGGCACGCTGTCCGGTTGCGGAAACGGAGGTGGTGGTGCATCCCCCACGACAGAGCGGCAGGTAGCGGCACTCCCGGCATTCACCGCTGGCGGTTTCCTTGGTAAACTGACGATTGTAAGCGAAGGCGCCGGGACGATGCCAGAGTTCGGTGAAAGTTGAATCGCGGATGTTTCCTTCGACAAATTCCTCCGGCATGGAAAGACAGCCTTTAATATTGCCGTTGGATTCAATGCCGACCACGCGGGTACCGGCGTAACAGCCGAAGTACGGCATTCCCTGAAGCAGTTCGCTTCCTTTACAGCCGAAATACCCGATATTCTCGCCGACGTCGATGTTAATATCACCTTCCTTCTGGAATTCCAGAATCAGGTCGACCATCTTGGGGTAGTTTTCTATGCCGAGAATCAAGTCTTTGAGATTTTTCATTCTGCCGGTGGAAGTAGTCATCTGGATGCGCCAGAGTTTGCAGCCGGCGTCGACAAGGAGTTGTTTTATCTGGCGCAGTTCGCCGAGATTCATATTGGAGACCTGGGTCACGGCGCAAAACTTGAAAGTTCCTTTCTTCGCCATCATCTGCAGGGAGCCATAGGCAGTGCTCCAACTGTCGTCGCGCTGGCGGATGTAGTTGTGGGTCTTCTCGGTGCCGTCAAAACTGACGCCGATGTCGCCAAACTTGAGACTTTCGAAGTCATCCACGATTTGCGGGGTGACCGCCAGGCCGTTGGTGATAAGATATGCTTGGACGCCGTTTTTCTTGATCCGCTTGGCAAGAAGTCGCCAGTCTTCGCGCATCAGCGGCTCGCCGCCGGAAAGAGTTATGCCTTCGGCGCCGTTGGCGGCCAGTTCATCAATAAGTTTCAGCGCTTCGTCGGTAGTCAGTTCATCGGGGCGCTTTTTACCGGCGGAGGTCCCGCAATGAAGGCAGCGCATATTGCAGGCGAAAGTGATTTCCCAGATGACAGACTGGGGATAGATTTTGAAGCCGTTATATTCGAGCATATTTACTCCTTTTTGGCGGCGGCCGCTTGTTGACGAGAAAGAGCAATTATCTCAAGCATCGGCGCCAGATTATGTTTCCAATTATCGCAGAGCAGTTCCCGGGGGATATCGCGGTCGGCACGGCGAGAGGGGCACCCTCCAACGCAAACCGGCAGAAGGTTGCATTCCCGGCATGCCGCATCGGCATAAGGGTCGAAGCGGAAAAGATGTATGAAGTTCTTATGCTGATAGTTGATTTCGTTGCGGATATTACCCATAGACATTTTCTTGTCGCCGGCGTAATTGAAGCAACGGTACAACTCACCCTCTGGGTCGATAAGAAAGGCGTTGATGTTCTGCGCCATGCAGAAAGTGACTGCCGGCGCGGGAAGTTTATCTATTCTAAAGCCGTTCTCCAGGAGAAGGCGGTAATATTCAATTTCAACCTGGGAGAATCCGGCGGTATCATAGCAACTTTCGGAGATATTGGCGCAGGCGGTGGTCGCCGGCTCCAGTTGTCCGAAATAAACGCCGACCCGTTCACGCAGACCGGCTTCAGCAAGTTCTCCCAGAAGCTCCTGAATGGTCTCTTTGGTGAATGACTTATCGACATTGACCCGGATGCCAATGCCGATTTTGGCCGATGCATATTTGAGGTTCTCAAGGATGGTCTGAAAACTTCCTCTGCCGTTTTTCAAGGGACGCTTCCGGTCATGAAGACGGGCGGGACCGTCAAGGGTGACCTGAGCGTTGGATATCTTAAGTTCGCGCAGACGGTCAACATTCTCGCGGTTGAGAAGATAACCGTTGGTTATCATGGAAGAGCCGCATTCCAATTTGTATTCCTGAGCGAGGTCGTTGACCGAGAGCATGAGGTCTTCGATGACATCCATGGCGAGTAGCGGTTCTCCGCCGTACCAGCCGATTTCGAGTTTCTTAAGCTGGCGAGCCTGCTTCTCGATGAAAGAGATTATGGCTTCGATTACCGCCGAGGACATTTTACCTTTTTTGTTTTCTTCGAAGCAGTAATGGCAAGCCATGTTACATGCCATAGTGGGGGCAATGGTCAGTCCCAGCGATGTAGAATCGAAACGGCCCAGTTGATGGGTGAATTTGAGGGTTTCGAATTCATCGAATTCGTCATCAACAATAAAGGAGCCATATTTGAGTTGGGTCAGGAGTTTTTGCTCTTCGGTGTCGAAATTGGCATCGCCGCTTTGGAGTTTGCGGGCGATACCGGACAAAAGAGAGTAATTGTCAGTGGTCATTAATGCCACGGCGCCGGAACGGGCATTATAGGCTATGTAATAGCCGTCAAACCAGGGCTGAAACTGGTTGTACTTTGACAGTTTGTGCATAATAATCGGTCTTTTCGTATTTTGATGGAGAGAGTTGCCTCTCTCCATCGATGAAATCATTCAAACTCCGTTTGGCAATAACGCCTCACACATCAATCCGGCGGTAAGCCGTACAACGGTGTCGGCGGTCTATACAGTTTGCAGAGAAAAGTGCAAACCGATTTCACCGCCGCATTTGGGTCAATGAGATAAACCATTCTCATCTCCTCCGCATTTGAATTTAGATTTCCTCCGGCGGGACACCGTAGCAGGGCTTAATCCCACAGTAGGTGCCACAGAGTCTGAGGCAGACGTCCTTTGAAGCGGCAGTGGGGTCGATGAGATAAATCATTCCTTCACCTCCTTAAGAATTGAAGTAAGTTATTAATAAACAGGCGGCGTCATGTTAAAGACAATTTGGTATGACGCCGCCTTACACAAACTCTCAACCTTCCACATTAATCAGGTCAAACAAAGAAGAAATCAGGTTGACAATAACTGTTACAGTTCAATCGGTCCCGGCGGAACACCGTAACAGGGTTTAATGCCGCAATAAGTCGAGCATTTGAGAGTGCAGGCATCCCTGGATACCGACGGGTCAACAAGATAGAACATTTCTTTTCCTCCTCAGAAAAGGTTGCGAAAAACGAGAGAGACGTCAAATAGGAACGCCATAAAGCGGCTTCACTGCGCAGAGAATGCTGCAGAGAGTCGCGCACTTTTTGGGGCATGCCCCTTTGATTGTCTCAGCCGGGTCGATGAGATAGATCATTAACCAGACCTCCTCAAATCAGCGGTTAGAGGTTATAGGTTTAGGGTTAGCGGGTATTTTCATATTAAGGTTCTGAGTCCACATCGCGATGGCGAACAGAGTATCTGTTTAACGAACCTGACAAATAGGCAAAGAGCGTGAATTCTGACAAAAGTGCTCTTGTTTCGCTTTAGACAACGCAAAACTAAATTATAATATTGCGATTGACGTGGTTTGTCAAGAAAAATCGCCGAAAACTGTATCCGCAATACCATAATTCTGACGGAATGCAGGCTAATTCTGTACTAATTTATCTGCAATTAAGGAGACTTCCCGGACAGAAATAATCTACAAGTCTGTAAACATTTGCCCTTACGAAAGAGGATAAGGGAAAGCACGGCAACAAAAAAGGGTGACAATTCGGTCAAATCAGTTCGTATTGATATAATTAATTCAATATATTACAGCGGTAAAGGAAACTTATGGTTGAATACTTTAAGGAACTAAATCCGATAATGCAGGCGTTTCTCGCTACCTGCTTTACGTGGTTTATGACAGCGCTGGGGGCATCGGCGGTCTTCTTCGCAAAAGAGTTGAGCCGTCGGGTGCTGGATGGGATGCTTGGTTTTGCGGCCGGAGTAATGGTAGCGGCAAGTTATTGGTCGCTTCTGGCGCCGGCTATTGAAATGTCGGAGGAGAAAGGAATCCCGGGCTGGCTTCCAGCAGTAGCGGGATTTCTTGCCGGCGGGATATTCTTGAGACTGATTGACCGCACACTACCGCATCTGCATCTCTTTCTACCAACCGAAGCGGCGGAAGGAATAAGAACCAAATGGCGCCGGACGACGCTTCTGGTTTTAGCGATTACTCTGCATAATTTCCCGGAGGGGCTAGCGGTTGGAGTCGCCTTTGGGGCATTAGCAGCGGACCTGCCATCAGCATCGCTTGCCGGGGCTGTGACACTGGCGCTCGGTATTGGGATACAGAATTTTCCGGAAGGAACGGCGGTCTCGATGCCACTTAGAAGGGAAGGGGTAGGTCGCTTCAAGAGTTTCTGGTATGGGCAACTTTCGGCGGTAGTGGAGCCGATTGCAGGTGTTCTGGGGGCGTTAGCCGTGATACTGGCGGAGCCGATTCTGCCTTACGCCCTGGCGTTTGCCGCAGGAGCAATGATTTTCGTTGTAGTCGAAGAACTGGTGCCGGAATCGCAGCGAGAGCATTCGCACGAAGCAACCGCGGGAGTTATGCTGGGTTTCGCGGTGATGATGGCGTTAGACGTGGCTCTGGGATAGGGAACAAGGGCGAGGGAGTAAGGTAATGACCAAATCAAGCCTGTCACTGGCGTCGTCGAGAACTAAAAGAAGAAAGGAAGCGGTCAGGGAAATACTCCTGAAGCGCGATTTCACAGGGCTCGTAGAGTATTCTTCACAAGACAAGAATATACTGAGGACACTCAGTTCTCTTCTTTATGACAGCGACCCTCTGGTAGTCCGGCGGACGATAGAGGGATTGGGCCGGGTGAGCGTCAGGATAGGGGAAAGAGGCTTAGAGCCGCTGCGACGGCTGATACGGCAAATGCTTTGGAGTATGAATGATGAATCGGGGAGTATCGGCTGGTATGTGCCGGAAGCGATAGGGGAAATTCTCTATAATCTCCCGACTTTGCAGGGGGAATATCTTCCGATATTGATTTCGAATCTCGAAACGGAGCCGTTTGGGGCAGGAATCTGCCGGGCGATGGCGCGTATATCAGGACGGTTTCCGGGGACCGTAAGGCCTTTTGCCGGGGAGTTGCTTATATCGCTGGGAGCGGCGGATATCAAAGAATCAGGTTGGGCGGCGGTGGCGATGATGAGAGCCGGACTAATCAGCGGCTGGAGCGACGTGCCTCGGAACATCAGGGAATCCGAAATTGAATATTATAATTTTGCCACGGGGACGATAGCAAGGGGAACGCCAGTTATAATTTCCTCAGCGCCGGACTGTAGTTGAGAGGGTTTCTCTTTTCCAAAAGGAGAAATACAGATTATGACTTCAGTTTCGTCCGGTCCGGTTTCATGTTAATGGTCCGCTCACCGAACAGGGCAAAGCGAATCCATTTGGTTCCGAACTTCATCAATTCAACGTTATCAACTTTTATGCGGGCCTTTTCCTCTTCATCTATATCAAATCGTTCGAAAAAAGTACTCTCGAAGAGGAACTTGCGGAAGCGGTCCAGATGGTAGCAAGCCATGAAAAACATTTCCATCTTCTGCAGATCGAGGGTACCGCCATTGAGAAAGAAATCATGCAGGGTCAATTCCTTAAAATATTTCCCCATCTCGTTGTATTCATCTATCCCCTGGTCGGTAATCCATTCCCGGATAGACCAATCCTGCTTTTCCAGGTGGCCCTGGCAGACATCTTCACGAAGTATGAAGTAGAAATCCTGGTCGCCACGTGAGTCGCTCTCTTTTGGAGAGGCCATGCCGACCGGATACATGCGGCAAGCCCAGGGGCGGTCGTCATAGACACCGCAGCCGCCGGCGGTCACAAAGGGGCAGGCTTTTAATTCATCTTCATTCATTTTGAGCATGAGCACGGGAAATTTCAGATTTTTGTCAAAGGGCGCCAGCGTATAACGGCTCAGGAATTCATCGGAAGAAAGATTGAGATTGCGGCGCAGGCGAATGATATCGTAAGGAGTCAGGAAAATGTTGACATCGGCGCAACAATGATTGAAGCAAGGGACATTTTTGTGGCAGCGGAAAGAGAAGCGATCCTCCAACGACATTCGGGGATACTCTTTCAGAATGGCTTCTTTGAAACGTTCAATTTCTTGCATAACGGATGACCTTTAATCTATGATGCCGGTTTTGAGGGCGTCGGGTGACCAGACCGGCAATGGACCCGATTCGCCTGTCTGCGGGTTGTAACGATGACGGTAGGAACAGTTCTGATTGAACTGGGTGCGCATCCATTCCCAGCCGCGAACATAATAAGGGCAATCGTCGTTGAAGCAAACCAGTTGCGGCTGGGGTCCCCAGGATGATTCCGGCGGGGGTACCCACCGAGACATTGTCTTTCCGCAGTGGGGGCATGCGATATTGGATTCGGCAGTCATGTCGTTTTTCCTGTCTTTCTCAGTAAGATAAATCATCTTCCTGGCGAGGGCAACCGCAAATGTCGGCAACGATTGACCCAAAAAAATAAGTCCCCCAGGCGCCGGTCACGCCCGGAGGACTCGCCATCAAAAATTACGGCATATATTGGTGAAACAGGGCAGAAGCCCTGTTTCATGTTCAGTTATCAGCCACCAAGCAGTTCATGTTCCTGCGCCTTAGGATAGACGTGGAGCATGGGACGCTTGATCATTTCCCATTCGTTCTTGTCGGGGTTCCAGCGGCAGTTGGCGAAGCAATGCCAGTTCTTCTCGTCCATCGTGGGGAAGTCAGCGCGGCGATAATAGCCGGGCCATCTGGTTTCCTCGCGGAAGAGAATGGTACGAGCATGGGCTTCAGCCTGCCAGAGACGCTGGACATTTTCCCAGCAACGCATCAACTCATGGAGGTCCTTAGCCGCCAGATTCTCGCTGTCTTCTTTAAGATAGCCGAGAAGTTCCAGAGCGCGGTTTAGGCTCGGTTTGTTGGTGGAGAATTGGGCGGAGACGCCGCCGACATATTCGTCCATGATTTTCTGCAGACGGAACATGAACATCTTGGGACGAATATAATTGGGGTTGATATCCGGGTCGGTAGAAACGTTCTTGAACTGCTCAAAGGTTTCCAGCGGTTTCATCGCCCGCTTCTTCAGTTCTTCGACTTTAGCGTTGTCAATCTTCGGAAGCGAGTTGTTCTCGACGATATACTTGACGGCCGCTTTCCCGACAATTCTGCCCTCGGCATGGGAGCCGGAAGAGAACTTATGGGAGGAAGCACCGGAAGCGTCGCCAGCGCAGAACATCCCTTTGACTGTGGCCATATGGCTGTAACCCCAGAAGTATTCCTTCTTGGTTTCGGATGTCTGTAGGTCTTCGGGACCGCTGACCCAGGCGCCGGAAGCGCCGGAGTGGGAGCCGATGAAGTACGGCTCGGCGGCGGCGATTTCGGAAGATTTCTTCTCCGGCTCCACATTGGTGGCGGCCCAGAGAATAGCCTGCGAGATAGTCATATCGAGGAAGTCTTCCCAGGCTTCGGCCTCGAGTTCTTTGAGTTTCTTTTTGGCTTCTTTCTCATCCCCGGCAGCCGAGGCGATTTTGTTAATCGCTTCTTCGGTGCGCATGTAGATAGGACCCTTGCCTTCCATAATATCCATCATGCCCAGCCAGTTGCGGAGGTTGGCCGGAATCGGCTTCACCAGGCCGTACGG
Organism: Ignavibacterium sp.; assembly: GCA_020724775.1. Classification (GTDB taxonomy): domain Bacteria; phylum Zixibacteria; class MSB-5A5; order GN15; family PGXB01; genus DYGG01. The sequence goes on from DYGG01000001.1 coordinate 165,696, forward strand.
TTTCCATTTTTCGAGTTCGCTGACGCGCTCGACCATGTAGTTTCCACCCATGGCGTTGGTTGCCTGCGATTTGAAGAGCAGGAACCAGGCGCCGACCGGACCGTAGGCATCCTTGAAGCGAACCGGGATGAAACGGATTTCCTGGCTGGTCATTTCAGCGCCGGCGCGAAGAGTGAAATAGGCGCTGGAGCCGGAATTCCACGGCGGATACCAGGCGCGACCGAGACCTTCACCGGTGCTTCGCGGTTTGAAGACATGCACAGCGCCGCCCATGGCGACGATAGTGGCTTTGGCATTAAAGATATAAAACTTGTTTTCGCGGACACTGAAGCCGATAGCGCCGGCGACGCGGTCGCCGTCCATCAAAGGCTCCGTAATGAAAACGCGCTCGAAATATTCGCCACCGGCTTCCGTCAAAGCGTTTTTCGTCGCTTCCGCGATAACGACTTTGTATGACTCACCATTAATCATCAACTGCCAGCGACCTTCGTGAACATATCCGCCTTTTTCATCTTTCCAAATGGGAAGTCCCCATTTCTCGAAGAGGTGGACAGTGGAATCGACGTGGCGGGCGATATTAGCAACGAGGTCCTCGCGAATTATCCCCATCAGGTCCATCCGAACATAATCGACATAGTCCTTCACAGTGTTTTTGCCTTCGGTGAGACCGACGTACTGGTTAAGAGCCGAGAGGCCCATTGCCACGGCGCCGGAACGGTCCATGGCAGCCTTGTCAACGAGGGTGACCTTCAATCCATGTTTCTTTGCCCAGTATGAGGCTTCAACCGCTGCCCCGCAAGCGGCCATACCTCCACCAAGGATAAGAAGGTCGGTCGTTACATTCACAGTTTCGAAATTCTGTGCCATATTAAATCATCCTTCCTTCTCTTACTTGATGGTATAAACTTCGTTCATTCTCAACGCTTCCGGTTCCTGAGCCAGAGTCTGGCTGTTCAGGTCGTTATGAGCGGTAGCGTATCCGCCATTGGGCTTCGCCTGTCCTTCGGGAGTAGTGCGAATGGGGAATTTGAAACGTTTCATCATTCCATTGCGGAACTTGACGGTCCACATAATGGAGTCAGAGCTCCTCATGGGGGTGACATTGGCGCCCATCGGGACAAAATCGGCGTAGCCGCGCACTTCCACTGCCTGAACCGGGCAGATTTTTACGCAACTGTAGCATTCCCAGCACATCTCCGGCTCCTGATTGAAGGCTTTCATTTTGCCTTTATCAAGAACCATCAGATCGTTCGGACAGACGTACTGGCAAGCGGTTTTGTCCAGCGCTTTGCACCCGTCACACTTTTCAGGGTTCACATAGCTTGGCATTTGTTCCTCTTGAGTTGTTTGGTTCGTTACTGTTAACGGTTACTGTTACTTATTTCTTTTTTATTTCAGCATCGCCGGTGGCATGACCGTGCATCTTGATTTCCACTTTCTCGGTCAGGCTGGCATAGTACTCCCGAAGGATGTCCAGAACTTCCTTACGACTGAATTCAGCCGGAATATCGCCACCCTCCGACAGACCCTTGCGCAGAGCCGTGCCGCTGAGGAAGAGACGGTCCTCTTTGCCGTGGGGGCAGGTCTTCATGGAAGCCATCCCGCCGCACTTAAAGCACCAGAAAGTCCAGTCGATAGGAAGCATTTTGCACTCCAAAGCGCCATCCCAGAGTTTAAAGAAGATTTCCTGGGCGTCGAAAGGACCATAGTAGTTGCCTACTCCGGCATGGTCACGGCCGATAATCATGTGGGTGCAGCCGAAGTTCTGGCGGAATACGGCATGCAGCAAGCCTTCACGGGGACCGGCGTAACGCATATCCAAAGGATAGCCTCCGCAAACAACACGGTCCTTAACAAAGTAGTGCTCCACCAGGGTGTCGATACATTTCACCCGCACATCAGCCGGGATGTCGCCCGATTTCAGGTTACCTACCAGTTGATGAATGTAGATGCCGTCACTGACTTCAATTGCGATTTTTGCCAGATATTCGTGAGAGCGGTGCATCGGATTCCGCAACTGGAGAGCAGCGATGGTCTTCCAGCCCTTTTCTTCGAAAATCTTGCGGCTTTCCGCGGGACGCTGGTAGATACCCTTGAACTCGGTGGGGAAATAACTTTCGGAAAGGACTTTGACGGGACCGGCAATATTCCATTCCTTTTGCTCCATCACCATCTTGACTCCAGGATGCTCCGGGTCGTTGGTCATGAAGACATTCTTGCACTCGAATTCCTTGTCAATTTTGTAAGACTCAGTGACCTTCATCGTCCCCATGATTTCATTGGTCTCGCCGGAGATTAGGCAGATTTCGGTTCCCGGGTTGATTTTGTTCTCATGTGAAAGGGTGATCGGGATGGGCCAGAAGAGTCCGTTGGACATCTTCATATCCTGGCAGACGCCTTTCCAGTCCGCCTGACCCATGAACCCCTCCAGCGGCGTGAAACCGCCAATACCGAGCATGATGAGGTCGCCGGTTTCGCGCGAGCTCATTACCACCTTGGGAAGTTTTTCGGCTCTTTTGAGTTCTTCCTCGCGCGCTTTACCGTCGAGGAGAAGAATCTTGAGAGAATCGCTTCCGTGAGGGGAAATCAGTTGTGATTTTGCCATCGTGGATTCCTGCGCTAAAGTTTAGAGACAAAAAGTGATCTATTTTTCCTCGAGATATTATAAATAGAATGTGATATATTTCACAATCCTTTTCGTATCTATAGTTTGATTTGGTTATTTTCCCGTCTATCTCGCATTGTGCTAAGAATGTAACTTTTTTCACAAGCCCTGTCAAGAGAAATATTAGGTATAATCGATATATTAGTATAATATCGACAAAAAATATCTCGCTTTTACAAAGGGCAGGGAAGTAGCGCCAATTAATCTTTTCTTGAAATCAGAGAAAATAAGAGGGAAAATATCCGATTTGTCGCGAAATGTCTTCGGCTTCCTGCGACGAGACGTCGACGAAGGTAAGACGATTAGAAATAACAGATTAGCCGAACATGAGGTAATGGCCAAAAAAGCGCTCTCATAATGAATACAAAGATATAGGGATTATTTGGAAAGTCTTTCAGTCGCTGCCGAGGAGTGCGCGGTTTATGAAGCGACCCAAGATGCCGATAATATATAATAATCATTGTGAAAAAAGTAACAAAAGTGCTTGACACTATTCGGTCAGAATTCTATTATTCCGGTAAGACAGAATGGTACTTGACATCTTAACCGACGAGAAATGACGTCCTTTTGGGAGAGACTAAATGACTCAGATTCGGTCGGCTGACCCGGATATCAATTTAATCAAAGAAGTCAAACGGGCCGGGGGGGAAACGCTTAAAAAGTGTTACCAGTGCGCCACCTGCACGGTGGTCTGCAAATTATCCCCCGCTGAAAATCCCTTTCCCCGCAAGGAGATGATTATGGCTCAGTGGGGGCAGGTGGAGCGGCTGTCACGAGATCCTGACCTCTGGCTCTGTTACCAGTGCAACGATTGTACGACTTATTGTCCGCGCGGGGCAAGACCCGGTGATGTTCTGGCGGCGATAAGAGCATATATATACAAATACTATTCTTTTCCTTCCTTTATGGGGAAAGCCCTGGCCAATCCCTGGGCGCTTCCGATACTTCTGTTAGTTCCGATGATTGCGATATTTGCTATGATGTACAGTTTCACCGGAGGCAATGTTGCATTCATGGAGACGGAGATTGTCTATTCCAAATTCCTGCCGCATGGCTGGATTGAGATGATGTTTATCTCGGGCAATATTCTTATTTTTCTTTTTGCCTTCGTGGGGCTATGGAAATTCTGGAAAGGTATTCAGCCTTCCGAGCCGGGGAGTTCTTCGGTCGGTTTCATACCGGCTTTGATTATTACCGTTAAGGATATCATTTCACATATGCGCTTTAGTCGCTGTGAGGCAAACAACGCCCGCTTTCTGGCGCATGCCCTGGTCCTCTTTGGTTTTATCGGTGCTATGATTACCGCCGGTCTGGCGGTAATGGCGCTGGTGCTGATAGACCTTGACCCGCCAATCCCGCTGACGCATCCGATTAAATGGTTGGGGAATATCAGCGGTTTAGCCGGTTTTGTGGGACTTACCATACTTGTGTTCAGAAGAATTACCGGGAAGGACAAAGTCGGCGCTAACGGTTATCCTGACTGGTTGTTCCTGGTCATGCTTTACCTGGTATTCATTACCGGACTTCTGACACAGTTCTTGAGACTGGCGGATACGGCTTATATCGCCTACTCCGTTTACTATATCCACCTGGTGATAGTATTCTTCCTGTTGTGGTATGCACCGTATTCGAAGTTTGCGCATATGTTTTATCGCTCACTGGCGCTGACGCATGCCCGAATGATTAAACGCGAGCCCCGCAGTTAGTCGGAACCTTATTTACCGGGAGGTTGCTCGGAAATGTTTATTAGAACCAGGTTTCTCCGGAAACCGGCGGCGCTAATAGTTCTGATTGCGACCTTAATATTTTTCTTCCCAGTCATTCTGTCTGCCGGCGATGACCATGAGGAAGGGGGCGACCTGGAATATGTCGTTCCGACCGACAGTCTGAGCGGAGTTAGTCTTTTTCTGGCTAATCTATATAATGAGCATCGGCTTCTGTACGCCCTGATAGTCACCGGCACCATGGCGCTTCTGGGTATTCTGGTGGCTCTGATAACCGACTATCTCCTGCGGCTGATTGGTTTTCGCAAAGTCAGGAAGAGCCTGTGAGAGTACCGGGTAAATATGGAAGTATTTAATATATATCTGCCGATAGCCGGTATAGAATTTAATATTCTGATTCTGGTTGCAATCGGTTTCTGTGTCGGAACACTGGGCGGCTTTTTTGGAGTCGGCGGAGCCTGGATTGTTACCCCCGCTCTGAATATTTTCGGATTCAACATGCCGTTCGCCATTGGCACCGACCTTGCCCATATTTTCGGAAAATCGATTATCGCTACAAAAAAGCATAGCCGGCTTGGTAACGTTGACTGGCGCCTCGGTTTGTTCTCCATAGTCGGCTCCATTGCCGGTATCGAAGCGGGGAAAAGGTTTGTCTTGATGCTGGAGCGAACCGGTGACGTGGGGACGGTGGTGCGCTGGGTCTATATGGTCTTTCTCTTTGGTCTCGGTCTCTACATGGTTTATGATTACATTAGCGCCATGCGGATTCAGAAGAAACTTGACCGGGAAGAGGGTGGAGACCGTCAGCCGGTAGAGGTAACCGCTCCAATGGCGGTCCGTTTGAGACGAATTACTATTCCCCCGATGATAGCGTTGCCGGCGTCGGGTATTACTCAGATATCGTTCTGGGTGGTTTTCTTGATATTTCTACTGACCGGTTTCCTTTCCGGATTTATGGGTGTAGGCGGGGGGTTCATTTTGCTTCCGGCGCTGATTTATATGGTGGGATGTCCGACGACCGTAGCGGTAGGGACCTCGCTTCTGAGCGTCTGTTTCATGTCGGGGTATGGCTGTTTTACCTATTCTTTGTCGGGCCGAACGGAATTGACCGCGGCCATGCTTATGCTGATTGGAGCGGCGGTGGGCGCGCAGATCGGCGTAATGGCAACCAAATATATCAAAGGATACGGCATCCGGCTGCTATTTGCCGTGATGATAATTTTTGCCGGGATATCGGTTGCTCTTAAACAGGCGCAGGAAGTTCTCGATATTGCCGTTATGAAAACGCTTGCGGCATATTTTGTAATGGGTTCAGCAGGAAGTATGACTATTTTGATTTTTGTCAGACTGCTTTTAGGTCTCAGAAAGGAAAATAACAATCATTGATTATTGAAATTCGGTCTGACATTTATATATTACTCCGAGCCTGAAAATATCTTGTTTTTTGTCAATAAGACTATGGGGAGGCAGGTATGCCGATTATCACTATCACTCGCGGTTCGTTGAGCGCCACATTTAAACTTGCCCAGAAGCTGTCGGACACAATCGGGTGCAAGGTGGTTTCGCGGGAAGATGTCCTTAAGTACGCATCCAAATACGGTATCGAAGAAACCGGATTGGGGACGGTCGGAATTATGGAGAAAGAGCCGCCGCATTTCTGGGATCGTCATGCTCCGCAGCGACGTTATTACCTGACCATATTCAAAGCGGCGCTGATGGATAAAATTGTCGAAGGTTGCGCCGTGTATCACGGGCATCTCGGGCAGTTTCTATTGAGTGATGTCCCGAAACTGCTGCGTGTCCGCGCCAATGCCTCGGTGCAGTTCCGCATCAATAATCTGATGAAAGAATCGGGGATGACAGAAGTACAGGCGGAGCAGCATATCAGGGAAATCGACAATAAGAGAGTCAGCTGGGCGAAATTTCTGTACGGCGTAGATTTCAACAGCAATATGAATTTTGACCTGATTCTGAACCTGGACAGAATGAGCATCGATACGATTGCCGGCATAATAGGCTGCGCCACAGAAAGGCCGGAATTCAAACTGGACGAGACATCCTTGAAGCAGATACGCGATGCCCGTCTGCGGGCGGTGATATTTGCCCACCTGGTGCGCTCACCGCGCACACGGGGGATGGATCTCAGGGTAGAGTGCGATTCGGCGACGGGTCTGGTAACGGTGCGGGGAATGGCGCCGGTTTATGGAAGCGAAATCTGGCGCAACGATATCAAAGATGTCGTTTCTAAGGTTGAGGGAGTCACCAAAGTCGATATAAGCGCCTGAGCTCGTCTACCGCTCTGATTTTAGATGACGGGAGAGTTCATCAATCAGGCTCTGAATACTCTGCCCTCTGGGCTCAAGGGCTATCTTAATTCCCATTTGTCGTAACCTGGCGGCGGTCGCCTGCCCCATTGAAATTACGGTCGCCTGTTGTGCCAGTTGCCTGAATTCATCTATCGACATATTCTTGAGAATGCCGTCCACGGTAGTCGCGCTTGTAAAAATTATCACCGATGGTGGAAACTCGAAGAGTTTGTCTTTGAAGTCATCGGGCCATTCGGTGAAAAGGGTACGATAGACCGTCAGAGGCAAAACCGGCAATTTTCTTTCAGACAGAATTCTTTCAAAAGTCTTATCGGAGAGTTCTCCGCGCACCCGGAGCACCGTAGAATCGGCGCCACCAACCTTGTCGCAGAGTTGTGCGGCAAATTCTGAAACAACAGAGCGGCTCGGAATAAAATCGGGCTGGAGATGATACCGACTAAGGATACGGGCGGTTCCGGAACCGAGGGCGGCAATCCGGTATTCGGCAAGACGGCGAATATCGCCGAAGTTTTCAGTGAATTGGTCGATGAAATTACGGACCCCGGAACTGCTGGTGAATGCCAGCCACTTTGTGCCGGAACGGATTTCTCTGAGCGACTGCCATGCAGCGCGGTCGTGGAACGGGACAGTGGCTATAGTAGGATAGGTCATAACCTCCGCTCCCAACCAGCGGAAATTGCGATACATATCCTGCGACTGGTCCGCGGCGCGGGTAATCATGACCCGGAGTCCGAGCAGCGGTTTATGGGAGAGCCATTCCACCACCGGCTGCAATCTGATGGTCTCACCGAATACAAACAGCGCCGGTGGTTTGATTTTGTTTTCAATCACGACGGAAGGGAGTGTTTTCAGAGAAGCGGTGAGGATTCGCTGAGAGGGATAAGTGGCTCTCTCAATTACTGCCGCGGGAGTCTCGGGGTTCATACCCGACTCCAGCAGGGTCGAAACTATCCGGTTGATTTCAGTGACCCCCATATAGACAGCAATGGTTCCTCCTTTTGCCCGGGCGACCCAGTCCCAGGGGACATTGGAAGCCTCTTTTTCACGAGCCTTATGACCGGTCACCAGAAGCACAAAAGAGCTAAGTTCCCGGTCGGTTGGGGGGATACCGGCATATTCTGGACCGGCGATACCGGAAGTCAAGCCGGGGACGATTTCAAACTTGATTCCATTTTTCTTGAGGAATTTGGCTTCTTCGCCGCCGCGGCCAAAGACCAGCGGGTCGCTTCCCTTGAGACGGGCGACATTTTTTCCCTCCAGGGCTAATTTCAGGAGAAGATGATTGATATCCTCCTGGGAGTAACAGTGTTTGCCGGCGCGTTTGCCGACATAATATTTTTCCCTTCCGTACGGCAGAGATACAACCAGTTCATCAGGGACAAGATTGTCGTAAACAACCACGTCGCAGGTTTCCAGAAGAAGTTTCCCCTTGACGGTGATAAGGTCGGGGTCACCCGGTCCGGCGCCGATTAAGAAAACGGCGCCAGTCTTGCCGTTATTCATACAAGCGGTCACTCCTCCAGCATTTTTTCAAGGGCGATTTCAATCTGACTGTCATCAAGGTCGTTAGTCATCTGTTTCCAGTCGGCGTCAAGGAACCGCCCGTAGGCTTTCAATTTCATAGTGCGGTTGTCTTTCCAGCGCGAGAAGACCATATTGCGGAACTGCGCGGCATAGTGCGCGATTTTTGCCCAACGCTCCGGGAAGACCGAATCGAGAATCAGCCGCAAATGTCCGGACAGGAAAGGTGCTTTGCCGTCGGTAGAGACCGCCACGGTAAGGCAGTCGCGCCGCAGAATCGCCGGAAAGATAAAATCGCACAGGTCGGGGTTATCGACGGCATTAATGGGAACATGCGCCTCGCGGCAGTCGCGGGCGACAACCTGATTGGACTCCAACGAATCTGATGCGGCAATAACGATGTCATAGCGCGATGCCTCCGGGGACTGATACTCACGCTTTTCCAGCTTCAACTTCCCCTTTTCAGCGTAGTAGTTAAGTTTTTCCACCGGCTCAATGGCAACGACGGTGAGAGCGGCATTGTATTCCAGAAGAGTCTCTATTTTGCGCAGCGCCACATTGCCGCCCCCGACAACCAGGCAGCGCTTTCCTTCAAGAGAAAGGCTGACAGGAAGATATTTGTATGTCATCAGATTCACTCCGTTTTCTGTGATGGTTGTGAGGCGCGAATATGCATCTGCAAAAGGCGCGCGGTAAGACGTCGAAAGGCGGCGTCAAATTCCTCGCGAAGATTATCCGGCAGACGCTCCAGCAGCGACTCCGATTCTTCTCTGCGAATTAATTCAAAGGTATCCTCCAGCCCGTTATATATAGGCTCCTGGCGGATGTGAGTAAACCAGTAAGTAAACTGCTCCAGCTTACGCCCGATAATCTCTTCCGCCTGAGGAATCGCCAACTCCCGTTTGACCTGCTCAGTTTCTACGAAATGTTTGACGGCGTCGAGGTCAAATATTTCAAGACCGGGGAATTTTTCCAGGGTGATGGCAGTGTCGCGCGGGAGAGCGATATCGACGATGGTAAGGCGCGTGGAAGAGATTTTTTCCCGGACCTTGTCCATAACGGCATCAGTCAGGAGAGGTTCGGGTGAGGCTGTGCAGGTAAAAACCAGGTCCACCCTGGACAGAGCCTCCGTAAGGGTATCAAGAGAGCAGACCTCGCCGCCGAATCTGGCAGCAAGGAGGGCGGCTTTTCCCGGTGTGCGGTTGGCAAAAACAAAATTGTTGCAACCGGCGGCGCTCAGCCCCTCTGCGGCGAGGGCGATCATCTGATTTACACCAATCATAAGAACTTTAACGCCGTCGAGTTCTCCCAATCTCTCTCTTATCAATTCCACCGCGGCGGAACTGACCGAGCAGGCGCCTTTGCCCATATCGGTATCGGTACGAACCTGTTTACCGGTTCGGAAAGCCTGGTGAAAAAGTCGGTGGATTACCTTGCCGGCGGTCTTGACAGCGCAGGCGGAGCTGTAAGCATCTTTCAGTTGACTGACTATTTGATTCTCGCCGATGACCATCGAATCGAGCCCGGCGGCGACCCGGAAGAGATGGTCGGCGGTATGCTTATCCTTCTTGAGATAAAATTGCGGCAGGACGGAATCGATACCGAGCTGACAAAATGACTCATAGAATTTGGCAACAATGGCAAGGGGGTCATGACGACTTCCGGCGGTGAAGTAAAACTCAATCCGATTGCAGGTGGACAGGATAAGCGATTCCCTGACGCCATGAATCTGACTGAAACAAGTATTAGCGCGAGCTAACTGGTCGGGTTGAATCTGCAACGGTTCCCGGAGCGATTGCGATGAATTCTTGTGACTGATGCCGCAGAGATATAGATGCCAGTTATTCATAATTATCAGAGTAATCCCTGCACCCCGCCGCCGAGTATGGCGACGTCTTTGAACCCGGCAGCAGTCAAAATCAGCGCCGCCTGATAAGAGCGGGGACCGCGTTTACAGACAACAATTATTTTTCGGTCGCGCGGCAGTTCATCCAGCCGGGCACGGAGCGACCCCAGCGGAATATTGAGGACTTCGGGTGCCAAATCAACCCCGCGTTCGACATTATCCATCATAAATTCCGATTCTTCGCGGACATCAAGGCAAAGTGAATTTCCGCAACTGCCGTCAAAAGGACTAAGTATCTTCATCCCCCGCTTTTGCGCCAGCGCCAGCGACGCCAAATGATGCAGCGGGTCGAGAGACTCGGAATAAGGTGGGGCATAGCCATGTTCGAACGAAAGAAGGTCGTCAACTACGGCACCCGTAGAAAGAAATGAGGAGAAAACATCAATGCGACGGCAGATATCTCCGGCTCCGACAACCTGAAGTCCCAGCAACCGCCCACCAGGCTTTTCAAGAACCATCTTTGCCGTAACTGTCTTGCTTTCGGGGTAGAAGTCCGGTTTGTCGGAAAAACTTCCGATAACGGAGTCGACTTCAAGTCCGCTTTTGAGCGCTGATGTCTCCGACAGTCCGACGGCGCCGAGATTCAGGTCGAAAACTTTGACCAGAAATGCCCCCAGGACACCTTCAAACTCAGTCGGATGTCCGGCGAGGTTCTCCGCAATCACCCAGCCGTGCCGGTTGGCAAGAGAACCCATCGGAAGGAAAATTGGCGCGCCGGTGAGCCGATGAGCCGATTCAATGCAGTCACCACCGGCGTAGATGTCGGGGTCACTGGTCTGAAGGTAGCGGTTAATTTTGATACCGCCGCTATTTCCTATTTCCAGCCCGGCTTCTTTGGCCAGGCCGCTTTCCGGTCTGACGCCAAGGCAAAGAAACAGATAGTCGGTCGGCACCGTTGCGCCATCTGATAGATGCAGTTCCAGAGGGGAATCGACACCGGGCGTGACCTTTATCATTTCGGTGGCCGTCTTTACGACGACACCTTTGCGAGACAATTCTCTTTCAACAATCGCGGCAATTTCCGGGTCAAAGATATACGGAAGAATATTGTCCTCTTTTTCGAAAAGAGTGGTCTCAATACCCCAGATACCGCCCGATGCCTCGGCAACCTCACATCCAATAAATCCTCCTCCAACTATTGATGCCTTTCCGATTTTCCCCTTTTCTGCCAGAGAGCGAAATTGCAGGGCATCGTCAGGAGTGGTAAAGTGTCTGACCAGCGGGGAATCGGGTACAGGGAAGGGAGGATGATTCGGTCTTGCGCCGGTAGCCAGGACCAATTTGCCGTAGCCATGATTATAGGCCTCTCCGGCTTCGATATCCTTTACTGTTACAGTCTTTTTCTTGCGGTCAATCCTTATGATTTCAGCGCCGGTGAAAACAGAAAAGCCTTTGGTATCGCGAAAGAAGTGCCGGTCGCGCAGAACGCCGTATGATGTCCGCATCAGAGAATCGATGCTGTCGATGTCGCCCGAGGCGAAATAAGGAAGACCGCAAGTGGCATAGGAAAGTCGCTCTCCCTTTTGAAAGAGGGTGATGGAGGCATTCGGCAGTCGACGGGCAAGGACTGCGGCAGTCTTGGGACCGGCAGCCACACCGCCGACAATGACAAAATCAGAGTAGGTTTTATCAGGTCTCATAAATAATTAAGGGGTTGCCGTGACAACCCCCAATCTGTTTCGTATTCATACATAGGTCAGGCCGAAATCTCTCCGCGCACGGAGAGCGCAATCTTATAAAAAACAGTAATCAGCAGGAAACCGAGAGCATAGACTCCGAGGGTAATCATGGTTTCCGGGAAAGTGGGCCAGTATTCCGTTATGGCGCCCAGCGGTGAAGGGACAAAACCGGCGACCACCATGCCAATTCCTTTGTCAATCCAGATAGAGACGAATACGGCGACGCAGGCAAAGATAAGCCACTTTTCATTCTGACGTGTTCTGGGATTAACCAGAAGCACCGCTGCCAGGATTCCGAGCGTAACCGAGGTCCACATCCAGGGGACCAGTTTGCTATGGCCATCGAGACCGGAAAAGAGATACTGAAAACTGGTCATATGGTCAGGGATTCGGCTGTAGAAGGCGGTAAAGACTTCAAGGAGGATGAAAAAGAGGTTGAGGAGCATGGCATAGGTGATAATTTGCGCCAATTTCTGAATCGGCTCGCGGCCGGGGTCAAACCGGGTAAATTTCCTGACGATAAAAACGACCAGCAGGAGAAACGCCGGACCGGAAGCGAAAGCAGAAGCGAGAAAACGGGGAGTGAGAATAGCGGTGAACCAGAAAGGGCGTCCGCCGAGCCCGCTGTATATAAATGCCGTTACGGTATGAATGCTGATTGCCCACGGAATAGAAAGAATGATAATCGGCTTAATCCAGGTGGGGGGCTTGATTCCTTTCCTCTCAGATTCCAGTGTAACCCGGCTAATTATTACGTTGAGCAGCAAATAACCACTCAGTACGATAGTATCCCAGAAGAGAACGGAACTGGGGGAAGGATGCAGGAACATGTTAAATACTCTCATTGGCTGTCCCATATCGACAGTAACGAATAGAATGCACATAGTTACCGCGGAGATGGCGAGAAATTCTCCCAGAATAGTCATCTTGCCGAACATCTTATAATTGTGAAGATAGTAGGGGAGCACCACCATCACGGCTGAGGCGGCAACGCCGACAAGAAAGGTAAACTGGGCGATGTAGAATCCCCAGGTAACATCCCGGCTCAAGCCGGTGATTCCCAATCCATATCCAAGTTGCCTGAGATAGAAAAGGAATCCGGTGGTAATGATGGCCATAAGGAAGAGCACCCAGGTCCAGTATTTTTTATCTCCAACTAACGCTTTTTCGAGCATAAGTACCTCACACTAAGTAGAAGACAACCGGTTGAGTTCCAAGATACGGTTTCCTGCGGATAGCAAAGCGATTTCTCAGAA